>NZ_JBXAIK010000003.1:249293-1044965 GCF_058796175.1 Brucella sp. GW823-FHT04E01
CGTGCTGCCGAAGGCACACAAAATGAAGGAACATGGCGGCGACGGCGATAGTCGGGAGCATCATCATTTGTCGTGGGTGACAATGACTGGGATCAGTAGGTCACCCCAGTTGCCGTCGCCACCATGATGCCGGGCCGAGCGGACCAATTCCACGGAAACGCCTGCCTCGACCGCCTTCATGACGGTGTAGTTGAGGCGATGCAGATCGTTGGCGAGCATACGGATAACGGTCTGCTGATCCGTGGTCATGCTTGAAGATTGTTCTTCTGCTCTTTCCTTGACGCGTGCTGGCGAATTCATGGAACTGTTCCTCCTGTTTGTCGCCGGGCTGTTATTCAGCAGCCGGTCTGAACTGTGCTGTTTCAGTCGATTCCTTCATGGCGGTGGTCGAAGACTGGCCGCCGGTGATTGCGAGTGACACGGCATCGAAATAACCGGTGCCGACTTCACGCTGATGCTTGGTCGCGGTGTAGCCGTTGGCTTCGGCTGCAAATTCCGCCTGTTGCAATTCGGAATAGGCTGCCATCTGCCGGTCCTTGTAGCCGCGTGCCAGTTCGAACATGCCGAAGTTGAGCTGGTGGAAACCGGCCAGCGTGATGAACTGGAACTTGTAGCCCATCGCGCCCAGCTCACGCTGGAACTTGGCAATCGTGGCATCGTCGAGGTTCTTCTTCCAGTTGAACGACGGCGAGCAGTTATAGGCGAGCTTCTTGCCCGGATGTGCCTTGTGTACGGCTTCCGCGAAGCGGCGGGCCTGTTCGAGATCCGGCTTGGATGTTTCCATCCAGATCAGATCGCAATAGGGCGCATAGGCAATCGCACGGGCGATACATGGCTCGATGCCGTTCTTCACCTGATAGAAGCCTTCCGCCGTACGGCCAGCATCGTAATCGACGAAGGGCTGGTCGCGCTCGTCAATGTCCGAGGTCAGAAGCTTGGCGGCTTCCGCATCCGTGCGGGCAATAACCAGCGTTGCCGTTCCCATCACGTCAGCAGCCAGGCGCGCCGCGTTAAGGTTGCGGATGTGCGCTGCCGTCGGGATCAGAACCTTGCCGCCAAGATGGCCGCACTTCTTTTCCGAGGCAAGCTGGTCCTCGTAGTGAACGCCTGCTGCACCCGCCTCGATGAAGGCTTTCATGATCTCGAAAGCGTTCAGCGGACCACCGAATCCTGCTTCAGCGTCGGCAACGATGGGGGCAAACCAGGTATCGACCGAAAGTCCCTTGCCTTCGGCGGTTTCGATCTGGTCGGCACGCTGCAACGTCTTGTTGATGCGCTTGGCCAGTTCCGGGGCGGCATTCGCCGGATAGAGTGACTGGTCCGGATACATGGCCGAAGCCGTGTTCGCATCCGCTGCAACCTGCCAGCCGGAGAGGTAGATTGCCTTCAGTCCGGCGCGAACCATCTGCATGGCCTGATTGCCGGAAAGCGCGCCCAGCGCATTGACGAAATCTTCCTCATGGATCAGCTTCCAGAGGCGGTTGGCGCCCATCTCGGCCAGCGAATACTTGATCTCCACCGAACCACGCAGCCTTTTTACATCTTCGGCCGTATGCGCACGCTGGATGCCGTCGAAGCGACCCTTTGGTGCCGAAGGAATAAGGCTGTAAAAATCTGTCATTTCGGTGTCTCCTCACACTTTGGACTGGTTCTGGAAGAGCAATTTGTCTGCGCTCTTTCTGTGACCAGATTTACAATCGAGATTGTTAGTGCGCCAGAAAAACCAATAAAAAGAGCTTATAATTGAGGTAATGCTGTCGGAGTTTTGACTGGATGGCACTGTAAATTTGTAAATCTTGTCAAAGTTGAATTTTACAGCTATTTTGTCATGAATTGTAAAACTGCCGTTATGGGTCGGGAGGATCAGGTGAGCGAACGCAAGATATTTGCCGGCCCACGCATCAGGCGCATCCGCAACGAGCGAGGCTTGACCCAGACGGCGATGGCCGAGGCGCTTGGCATTTCGCCGTCCTATCTCAACCTGATCGAGCGCAACCAGCGGCCCTTGACGGTGCAGCTCCTGTTGAAGCTCGCCAGTGTTTACAAGCTCGACCTCGACAGTCTTCAGGCCGAAAGCGGCTCCACGATCACGGGGCTGAAGGAAGTGTTTTCCGATCCACTTCTGACCGGTGAACTGCCGGGCGATCAGGAATTGGTCGAAATCGGCGAGGCCGCGCCCAATGCTGCCGTCGGCATTATGAAACTTTACCGTGCCTATCGCGAGCAGCAGCAACGCTTGTCCGATTTGTCGCAATTGCTGTCGCATGAGGGAAGCGGGGCTGAGCTTTCCGCGACGCGCCTGCCGCTCGATGAAGTGCGCGATGTGATGGCGCGGCGGGCCAACCATTATCCTCGTATCGAGGAAGAGGCGGAGAGCTTTTACACCCTCCTTAAGCCGGACGGGGATTTACCCAGCGCCTTGAAGGACTGGCTGCGCCGCGAGCATGGCATCACGGTTCGCACGTTGCCGGTCGCCACCATGCCGAACTGGCGCAGGCGTTATGACCGGCATTCGCAGCGGCTGTTTATTTCGGAGCGTCTGTCGCCCTTCGATCAGTTGCAGGAAATTGCCATGGAGGCGGCATTGATCCGGATGCAGGTGGTGATCGGCGCAGAGACGGAAGGCTTGAAACTGTCGTCGGGCGAGGCCAAGCGCATCGCGCGGTTCGAACTGGCGCGCTATGCGGCGCAGGCTTTGATGATGCCTTATCGCCAGTTTCGCGATGCAGCCGTGCGGGCCCGTTATGATGTCGATGTGCTACGCACGCGTTTCGGGGTTTCATTCCAGCAGGCGGCAAACCGACTGACTACCTTGCAGCGACA
The DNA here is from genome assembly GCF_058796175.1 of Brucella sp. GW823-FHT04E01. Taxonomy (NCBI): domain Bacteria; kingdom Pseudomonadati; phylum Pseudomonadota; class Alphaproteobacteria; order Hyphomicrobiales; family Brucellaceae; genus Brucella; species Brucella sp. GW823-FHT04E01. Next base: position 252,117 of record NZ_JBXAIK010000003.1, read on the forward strand.
GGGGGCAAGTGCGCAGCCCTTCTTCGTGATGGAAATCGACCATGCGGGCAATCGCCTGCGCGTTGCAGGGGCGGAAGGTTTTCCGACCCGCTTCGGCGGTCAATGCCCCAAGCTGCCGGTCTATGCGGCTTTCGCTCAGGCAGGGCAGGTGCTGGTGGAACCGGCGGAACTGCCGGACGGCTCGGCTTTCCTGACAATTGCCCGCACGCTGGAAGGGCCGCAGGGCGCATTCAGCGAGCGTCCGCGCCGGACAGCGCTGTTGCTTGGTTGTGCGCTGGAAGCGGGGAGCGACACGGTCTATGGCGCGTCACTTTCAAAGGCTGGCAATACCGAGATCGGTCCGGCCTGTCGTCTGTGCGAAAGGCAGGGCTGCATCACTCGTGCCGAGCCACCGCTGACACGTCCGCTCGGGCTGGATGAGATGGTGGCGGGGTTATCGGCCTTTGACTTCCAGTAGGGGCGCGATATTTCGGCTTTGCTGGCCTGCAAATGGCGTGGCTTTTCGCTTCCGGTGCTCACGTACCCAAAAGTACGCTCCGCTCCGGTTCTCAAGCCCCACCATTTTCGACTCAGCACAGCCCAAATCTTATTGCCCCACGGATGGGGGCGGGTGGGTCCTGCGATGCAATTTTTATGTTCGTCCTGTCACGACCCTGTTGACGAATGCTGTGCAATCTAAAAAAGTGCAATAAAGAAACAGTATATCCACCTTGAACCTGCACCGGAATTTATCGTGCAGATTGGAGCAAATGATGGGGATCAAATCCTTCCTTCTGGCAACGACCGTCGTGACGGGCTTTGTAGCGGCTGCCACATTTTCCGCGAGCGCGCAGGAGCGGGTGGTCAATATCTATAACTGGTCGGATTATATCGACGACTCCATTCTCAAGGATTTCACCAAGGAAACCGGGATCAAGGTCGTCTACGACGTTTACGACTCCAACGAAATTCTGGAGACCAAGCTTCTGGCCGGTGGCAGCGGCTACGATCTCGTGGTGCCATCGGGCGAATTCCTTGGCCGTCAGATTCCGGCAGGGGTGTTCCTGAAACTCGACAAGGACAAACTGCCGAACCTCAAGAACATGTGGGATGAAATCTCCAACCGCGCGGCAACCTACGATCCGGGCAACGAATATTCCGTCAACTACATGTGGGGCACGACCGGCATTGGCTACAACAAGGCCAAGATCAAGGAAGCGCTCGGCACCGACACGATCGACTCCTGGGACGTGCTTTTCGACCCGGAAAAGTCTGCGAAGCTTAAAGGTTGCGGCATCTATCTTCTTGATTCGGCCAGCGAAATGCTGCGCCCGGCTTTGAATTATCTGGGTCTCGACCCGAATTCGCCGTCGCCGGACGATCTGCAGAAGGCGCAGGACCTTTATCTGAAGATCCGCCCGAATATCCGCAAGTTCCACTCGTCTGAATATATCAATGCGCTGGCCAATGGCGATATCTGCATGGCCATCGGCTATTCGGGCGATATCTTCCAGGCACGTGATCGCGCTGAAAAGGCAAAGCAGGGCGTCGAGATCGGCTATTCGATCCCGAAGGAAGGCGCGCTGATCTGGTTCGACCAGATGGCGATCCCGGCAGACGCCAAGCATGTGCCGGAAGCGCTTGAATTCATGAACTACATGATGCGTCCGGAAGTGGCTGCCAAGGCTTCGAACTACGTGTTCTATGCCAATGGCAACAAGGCGTCGCAGGAGTTCATCGACAAGGAAATTCTTGACGATCCGGAAATCTATCCGACCGAAGACGTCATGAAGAAGCTGTTCGTGCCCACGCCTTATGACACCAAGACCCAGCGCGTGGTCACCCGCGCCTGGACCAAGATCGTCACCGGCCAGTAAGAGCCGAAATACTATGGGACCGATATGTCCCGCCCGACATCGTGAAGAGCGGCCCACTGTGCAGACGGAGGGCCGCTCTGCGTCTTGTAATACAGCAAATTATCGAGAGCGGTCCCGCTTTATAGACAGGCTTTTGGTTCCGGGTAGATCGGATAGGGGAACGGAATGGAATCTTTTGGCAGTTTTCGCCGCAAATTTGCGCCCTGGAACGATCCGGCGGCCAAGCCCTTCATTTCTTTTGAGAATGTGACGAAAATATTCGGCGATTTTACCGCCGTCGATGATCTCTCGCTCAATGTTTTCAACCGCGAGTTCTTCGCGCTGCTTGGCGCTTCCGGCTGTGGCAAGACCACGCTGATGCGCATGCTGGCAGGCTTTGAGGAGCCGACATCGGGCCGCATCACGCTCGACGGCCAGGATATGCGCGGCATCCCGCCCTATAAGCGCCCGGTCAACATGATGTTTCAGTCCTATGCGCTGTTTCCGCATATGACGGTCGAGAATAATATCGCTTTCGGCCTCAAGCAGGACGGCATGGCGAAGTCGGAAATCGATGCGCGCGTCGCTGAAATGCTCAAGCTCGTGAAGCTGGAGCAATATGGCAAGCGCAAGCCGCATCAGTTGTCTGGCGGCCAGCGTCAGCGCGTGGCGCTCGCCCGCTCTGTCGCCAAGCGCCCCAAGGTGTTGCTGCTGGATGAGCCGCTGGGCGCGCTCGACAAGAAGCTGCGCGAGGAAACCCAGTTCGAACTGATGGATTTGCAGGTCAAGCTTGGCATGACCTTCATGGTCGTCACCCACGATCAGGAAGAAGCAATGACCATGTCCGACCGCATCGCGGTGATGGACAAGGGCCGTATCAAGCAGGTGGCGACGCCGGCGGAAGTCTATGAGGCACCGCGCTCCAAATTCGTGGCCGACTTCATCGGCAATGTGAACATCATCGAAGGCGAAGTGGTGAAAGCCGCCAATGGCGAGGCCGAGATCGCTACCGAAAAATTCGGTTTCCACATTCAGACCGAGACTCGCGAAGAACTCAATCCGGGCCAGAAGGTCTGGTATGCGGTGCGTCCTGAAAAGACGCGGATCACACGCGAAAAGCCGGACGATGCGTCGGTCAATGCGGTGGAAGGCGAGCTTTGGGATATTGCCTATTTCGGCGATATGACGGTGTTTCACGTGCGGCTCGAAAATGGGCGCACGATCAAGGCTGCAAGCCTCAATGCCGTGCGCAAGACGGAAAATCCGCTGACCTATGACGAGCGCGTCTGGGTTTCCTTCGATACCGATGCCGGTCTGGTGCTGACCGCCTGAGGAGGGCACCATGCAGAAGCTCGTCGCTTCCATTGCCAGCCGTCTCGTCATCGCAGTGCCTTATCTCTGGCTGCTGGTATTCTTTCTCGTCCCGTTCTTCATCGTCTTCAAGATTTCCCTGTCGGAAGTCGCGATGGCGATCCCGGCCTATATGCCAACTTTCGATCTGGCACAGGGGTTCGCAGCAACGTGGGAGAAAATCAAACAACTCTCCTTCGACAATTATCTCTGGCTGTTGGATGATCCGCTTTATTACAAAGCCTATCTGTCCAGTGTCCGCATTGCGGCTATCTCCACCTTCCTGACCTTGCTTGTCGCCTATCCGATGGCCTATGGCATGGCGCGCGCGCCGACGACAATCCGTCCGACATTGCTGATGCTGGTGATCCTGCCGTTCTGGACTTCGTTTCTGATCCGCGTCTATGCATGGATCGGCATTTTGAAGCCGGAAGGCCTGCTCAATCAGTTTCTGATGTGGCTCAACGTCATCGATACGCCGCTCAATATTCTCAATACCGATACGGCCATCTTCATCGGGATCGTCTATTCCTATCTGCCGTTCATGGTGTTGCCGATCTATTCCTCGCTGGAAAAGATGGACTATTCGCTCATCGAAGCGGCACAGGATCTCGGCTGCACACCGTTCGCCGCTTTCTGGAAGATCACTTTCCCATTGTCGCTAGCAGGTGTGCTTGCGGGCTGCTTCCTCGTGTTCATTCCGGCCGTAGGTGAGTTCGTCATTCCGGACCTTCTCGGTGGTTCGCAGACACTCATGATCGGTAAGACGATCTGGAGTGAGTTCTTCTCCAATCGCGACTGGCCGGTCTCGTCGGCGGTGGCCGTGGTGCTCCTGATCCTGCTGATCATTCCGATCGTAATTTTCCAGCAGGCGCAGGCGCGGGCACAGGAAAAGGGGAAATAGGATGCAGAACAACTGGTCCCGCTTCAATATCGCATCGGTGGCTCTGGGCTTTGCCTTCCTTTATCTGCCCATCGTTCTGCTGGTGATTTACTCGTTCAACGAATCCCGACTGGTCACGGTCTGGGCAGGGTTCTCGACCAAATGGTATGTCGAGCTGTTTCGCAATCAGGCGCTGATGGATGCGGCATGGGTGACGATCCGTGTCGGGCTTCTGTCCGCAACGATTGCCACTGTTCTGGGCACGCTCGCAGCGCTGGCGCTGACACGTTATACGCGCTTTCGTGGACGCATCCTGTTTTCGGGCATGGTTTACGCACCGCTGGTCATGCCGGATGTCATCACCGGTCTTTCATTGCTGCTGCTGTTCGTGGCGATGAATTTCGACCGTGGCTTCTGGACGGTGACGCTTGCGCACATCACCTTTTCGATGTGTTTCGTGGCGGTCGTCGTGCAGTCGCGTCTGGTGAGCTTTGATCGTTCGCTGGAAGAAGCGGCAATGGATCTGGGTGCGCCGCCGGTCACGACCTTCATGAAGGTAACTCTGCCGGTCATCCTGCCTGCCGTGGTTTCAGGCTGGATGCTTGCATTCACCCTGTCGCTCGACGATCTGGTGATTGCAAGCTTTACCTCCGGTCCGGGCGCAACCACGCTGCCGATGAAGATCTACAGCCAGGTGCGCCTTGGTGTGACGCCGGAAATCAACGCTGTCTGTACAATCCTGATCGCGCTGGTGACCATTGGTGTCATCATCGCCTCGGTCGTCAACAAGCGTCGCGAAGTGCAGCGCCGCCGCGACGAGCAGGCGGCATTCCGTATGGGATAATGAAAAACGGGGCTTACTGCCCCGTTCCCATGGATGACGGTGAAATAAATGGCCGATCCCACGAGCCGCCGACGAAGAAATTGAGCGGCGGCTTGGCGGGCGGAGTTTCGGCTGGCGGCTGGCTATCCTGACCGTCTGTGCTGCCTTCCTGTGGCTGCTGCGGCTGGCTGTTCGGGAAAACGACTTCACCACTCAGCGCCAGACTGCGATCCACGAAAGGCACAATACCTGCCAGCGTCAGCGTGCCATCGGAAGTGTCGAGACGCGCATTTTCCAGCGTCGCCACACCATCGGAAAGATTGGCTTTCACATCCAGACGATTGAAGGCAAGCGCGACGTTTTCCTTCCGCTCCAGAGCGAAGAAGCGCTGGCTCTGCGCCTTGGTCAGAAAATCCTGCACGGCAAAGCCCTGCATCTGACCATTGTTGAGCTGGATGGAAACATTGCCCTGCGCATTGGTCAAAAGGCCGGACCAGCGATTGGCCGGACCTTTCATGAACAGGGAAACATTGCCTTTGCCGCTTACGAAAGGCTTGTCGAAGCCAAGTGCCGTAAAGAACTGCGAACTGTCGATATCTGAGGCGTTGAAACGCAATTCGCCGCTCGCACTTTTCAGGTCACGCACGATCTGCACATTGGCTTGCATGATGCCGTTGAAGGCTTTGGCGTCGCCGATGTCGAAGATGGCACGTCCGCCTCGTATCTGAACCGCAGCAGCTACACCCGTCATGTTCACCGGGCCCGCCGTGGCACTCTGCGCGGAAAGGCGAAGGTCGACTTCTGCGCGATCAATGAAGCTCGTATCGACCACGTCGCGGTCGTGATTGTTGCGCTCGTTCGGCGAGCGCGCGCCGCTGTCGGGCAGTGGAATGAAGGCTGAAAACAGGCGACCAAGGTCAAGCTTGTCGAAAGCCAGTGTTCCGGTTACCGCAGGCTGTTCCTGTTCCAGACCGATCTCGATCACGCCCTTGGCCGGGCTGTCGCTGGCGGTCATTTCCACATCGGCGAATTTCAGCCGTTTCGGCGTCGCGGTTATGGTGGATTCCAGCGAGAATGCACCGATTTCGGCGCTGCCCGCAATTGGCGGAAGGCTGAGCCAGCGCACCGCGCCGCTGAGTGACGGGGTCTTGGCAGTCAGATCTCCTTCGAAAAAACGATCCTTGGAAATATTCGCCTTGCCCTGAAATGTGAGGCTTAGCGGATTGGCGGTCAGGCTTGCGGTCACATCCGATGTGCCGCCCGCCAGAAGCGGCAGCGCTTGTGCGGCAGTCAGGCTGAACTGGGAGGTCTCTTCGCGCCATTTGGCGCTGCCTTTCAGCGTTGCGGCACTCGATGTGCGCGGCCATTCCAGCGTTGCGTTGACATCGGTTATCTGTTCGTCACTGGTGATTTCCGGCTCGCTATCCGGACGGTTGAAGGCAATCGTCCCATCACGAACCACGACACGGCCAAACGGTTGTGAAGCCTGCTGCGTTGCCTGTGCATTATCTCCGGAACCGTCTTTTTGCAGGGCGCGCTGCGCACGGATCGCGGTGCCGAGGCGTCCGTTGGAATTGGCGATGGCGTCGAGGAGCTGTGAGAAATTCGAAATCGGTCCGTCGAGGTTCACATGCGGACGGACGATCTGCGTTTCGGAAAACGAGATATGTCCCATGATGGCATCGAGCGGAGAAAGCTCCACATCGATGCGATCAGCGCTCATGAGTGGCTTCTGCCCCTGATCGGTAAGTTTGCTGAGCGTCACGCCGTTCAACGATGCGCGCAAAACGGGGAACACCTTCAGGCGAGGGGCTTGTCGCAGTTCAACGCTATAGCCGGTCCAGGCGCTGATTTCCTGTGCAACGCGGATACGGATGGCATCGGTAGAGACGATAAAAGGCACCACGGCCAGCAAGGTTGCTGCAGCCGCGGCGCAGAGAATGACGAGCGCAATTATGAGGCGCGTAAATCGGGGCCAGCGCATCAACCATCCAATCAGTGAAGTTTCATAGAAACACGCCACGTTTTTTCTTCGCGCCGCGCCTCTGGTATTCGTTTTTTGCATATAGTTATCGCAAAACTGCTGAGCACTTTTGCGCGACGTATTTCAAGCTGTAAACCAGCAATGGGTCAAAGCAAAGACGCTAGTTTTATGATAAGTCGTCTACGGTTGCAGAGAACGGAATCAAATCAACAACGCTGCTTCTTTCCTATGGTTAATCAATTGCTGCGCGGAAATTAACCCTGATTTTACAGTCGCTACTAATGCGTAAATTCTGAACGAAGAACTTAAGGCGTCGTTAACCGGCTTCACGCGATAAGGAATGCAACACTGAGTGATGATCGAGCTGCCGTTTCCGGTGCTCCGTTGCGAATTGCTTTTGTGTCCTTTGTCTCTGAGATTCTGATAGCGCCGGTTCGTCCGGCGCTTTTTTTTGTGTTGAATCAGGACATGAAAAAACCTCCCGCAAGGGGAGGTTCTTTAGTCTTTCAAGGTGCCGATCAGTCAGCCAGTACGCGTGTGGGCGGGAAGGCAATCTCGACCACCGTTCCGTGTCCCGGAGTGGAATCGATGGCAAATTGCGCCCGATTGGCTTCTACCATGGCTTTTGTCAGGGGCAGGCCCAGCCCGGTGCCTTCACTGCGCCAGTCCTTCGCGGTCTCGGCCTTGCGGCGTTCCAGCGCGTTGACCTGCCGGAATGGTTTCAGTGCCTGCTCGACCTCGGATTTGGTCATGCCGATGCCGGTATCGCGCACCCGCATCACGACATCGCCGTTCATTTCATAGCTTGTCGACACGATCACCTGACCGCCCGGAGCCGTGAAGCGCACAGCGTTGGACAGAAGGTTCAGGGCTACCTGCTTGATTGAACGCGTATCGGCAACAATGTCGGGCAGGTTGGATTGGAAGCTCGAACGGATGATGACGCGCTCGCGGTTGGCCTGCGGTTGCATCAGTGCAATGGCTTCGGCAATAGCATCGTTGAGTGAGACCGCTTCAAACTGCATGTCGAGAGCGCCAGCTTCGATCTTTGAAATGTCGAGCAGATCATTGACCAATGCCAGCACGTGATTGCCGGAACGGTTGATGTCGCGCAGGTAATCCCGGTAGCGATCATTGCCGATGGAGCCGAACTTTTCATCGGCCATCAGCTCGGAAAAACCGATGATTGCATTGAGCGGCGTGCGGATTTCGTGGCTGATGCGTGCCAGAAACTCTGTTTTCTGGCTTGAAGCGCGTTCAGCTTCCTTGCGCGCATTGGTCAGTTCTTCCTCGGTGCGTTTCCACTGGGTGATGTCACGCAGAACGGCGCAGAACCCACGCGTGTGCGGTAGTTTGCCGATGGTCATGAACAGCGGAATAAAGCCGCCCTTGGCTTCGCGGCCGATCACTTCGCGCCCATCATTGAGGACACTTAGAACACCGTTGCCGGAAAGTCCGTGCAGATAGTCCATGGCGGCGCGCTGGCTTTCGATGGCGAACAGCATCGAGAAGAACTTGCCTTCCGTCTCGTCGCGTTCATAGCCGAAGAGGGCGGAGGCCGAATGGTTCATCGAGCGGATGCGGCCTTCAGGGTCAATAAGGACAACGCCATCCGTCGCCGTGTCGAGAATGGTCTTCAGTTCCTCGACATGATCCGCAAGTGCCTGCTTCTCGTCGTCCTTGTCGATCGCAACCGGCGCTTCAGCGGGGGGCGCAACGGCTTCAACGGATACCGGTGCAGCTGCCACCGGCATCAGGCTCAGCATGAGTGCGCGGCCTTCGCGCCAGGAAATGGCGTTGAGATGCGCATCGACAGGTTCTTCACTGCCATTGGCGCGGCGCAACACCATACCCTGTCGCGTTTCGCCATCGTCGCTTTCGCTGTTGAACAGCACATCGACGCCACCCGCACCGCGAATATCATCAAGCGATTCATAGCCGGTGAGATCGAGCAAGGCCTGATTGACGTAATGGATCTTATCGCCCGAATGAATGATGACCGGCACAGGCAGATTGGCCAGCAGGGCCGTTTCATCTCCATAGGCCATTCCGGATGACGGAAGTGATGCTTCGTCGGCGCTAACTTCGTCGATGAGCGACGCTTTCACTTCGGTCTTTTCGACCGGCTGCGAGCTGTCAATAACGGTCTCGTCCGATATGGCGACCGTTTCGGTTTCGGCGCGCGAATTGGCAAGACCCTGCTTGCGCAGACGATCAGCAATTTCGCGAAATGCGTTGCGCTCGGTCTTGGTCAGCCCGCCTTCGGGACGCTCTTCGCGCTCCCGTTCTTTAAGCATCCGTGCCTGGTCCGCAGCCACTTTCTCTTCTGCGCAAGCGTTCAGTAAGCTGATCACCTTATCGGATTCTCGGCGTCCCGGTGTTGGCGCGATATCCAGCGGCGGCTTGGGCAGCGTTGCGACAGGACTGTCGTCATTGGCAATTTCTTCGCCTAGCGCCAGAACATCGTCGTCTTCGACAGGCGTTGCCGTTTCGACCGGTTCGCTGACGGGCTTGCGCGCCTGCGGAATGCCGCCTGCAAGCACCAGTCCGATTTTTTCCGGGTCCTTTTCGGCCTCAGCCGGACGCACCAGGCCAAAGCCGCGGAAACCGGTAAATTCCCGATCGCGCGAATAAACGGGCAGGGCGGCAAGCTCGACCGGCACGCGCAAATCCGTGCCTTCCACCGGCCACATCAACCGTTTTCCCGACCATGTGTCACGCTTGTCCAGCAGCGCCGCAATACTGCCATCAGGGTCGAAGCCGAAGACATTGGCCACATCGGCAAAGCGACGCCCGACGACATCAGCCGCATTCGGCCCAATCGTGGCGGCGAGGTCCGGCGATATTTCGCTGAATGTGCCGTCCGGTCCCACCTTCCAGATGAAGCGCGCGGGCGGAGCATCCTGTTCGAACACAAAACTGCGGGGCTTCTGCTGATCAGCGGAAGCATCTTCAGTATTTGCGCTCTCCACAGGCTCTGGAAGTATCTCTTCCAGAATTTCTTCGGCTTCACCCTGCAGAGCAGCGGGTGCTTCCAATGTCGCGACGGGAGCATCACCAATGATGCAAAGAAGATGCATGGGCGGTGTATCGGTCAGCCGCGTAATCGCTCCCGGCACGGAATGCTTTCCGGCGCGGATACGGCGCTTGACGATACGGTCGGTCGCATCTGCAGCTTCGATGACAAGGTCTTCCAGTGTCGTGGAGGAAATGTCGAGCACAGCAAAACGCGGGCTTGCGGCAATCACCCGGCTGTTCGCGTCGATCAGCGCAATATGCGTGCTGTCGTCGCTGAGGCCGGAAATGATGTCTTCAGCTTCTGTGTCCTTGCCATCGGCAGTCAGCAGCAGCCCGGACACGCCGTCGGGAAGTGTAATATGCGACACGCTGAACCGGGTAAGGTCGGAACGTAGTCCGCCGCCGAGGCGAACGGAAACGGTTCGGGTTTCACCCTCCGCATTGCTGTTCGAAGAGGCGATCTGCCGGCGTGTGGCGATGGGCAGATCAAGGCCGCCGCCGATCATGTCTTCCACGCGATCGAAGCCGAAAAGCTGCGCGCCGGGGCCGTTGACCCAAAGCACTGCCGACAGGTCGTGCTTCAGCACGAGCTGCGCATCGCCCTTTGCAAAGCCTTCGCGGATAGAATCCAGCGCGGCAATATCGATGAAGGGGTATGATCCTGACATACCTGTCCTTACCTGTTCTTTCGACCGCCCGCAGTGCTCGTTAACACCCTGTTAATAAGCCTCTTATGGGCGCGGGTCCACATTGCCATTTGGTATGGGCTGCATTTTCTGTTTCATTAGTTAATACGGGAAAGGCAATTTTACAGGCTCGGGCCAATATCCGGGTTGTGCACAGCCGGTCACCTATAATGGTTACCAGCCGGTGACCGTTAACAGCAGGATTTGATATTGAACCCCGCAATTGGGAATTTCTCAAAAAAGAGAGCTATAATCACTTGCAATATGGATCGATTCTCCGTATGTGACCCCCTGTCGGCGACGCCAGAGCGTCACGCAGCCGACACAAAGGTACGCGGTCGTAGCTCAGTTGGTTAGAGCGCAGGATTGTGGCTCCTGAGGTCGTTGGTTCAACTCCAACCGACCGTACCAATTTCACTTTCAGGCCATCACTATAAGACATTGAATTTACAGCGAGAAATGACAATCGCGCTGTAAGGCTATTGTTGCTTGCGGAAAATTTGGCTACATATGCGGACACAAACGGGTGCACTTATGGGTGCACAAATTGCCGGATTGCATATGTGGAGCTGCCTATGGGGCGCAAGATTGACGATAGCAGTGCAGACCGTCATCTGACCAAAATCAGGGGCATTTACTATTACCGCCGTCGCGTACCGGGAACCATCGGAACGCTCGATTCTCGCTCTCCCATCATTAAACAGTCAATGCAAACGACAGATCTGGTCGTTGCGCGATCCAAGCGTGATCTGCTCGAAAAGGCAGATGGCGAGCTTTGGGCCTCGCTCATCATGGGCGGCGACAAGGACGAGGCCAGAGCGAAATACGACGCTGCAGTTAAGCGCGTGGAAGCTCTAGGCTTCACATTTCATACGGCAAGGGAAATCGCTTCCGAGCCGCTGGATAAGATCCTCAAGCGCATTGAGACCATCCTCGCGCCGAGTGCCCCGGTTATGCAGGCCGCCGCCATTCTGGGTACCGTCGATGCGCCAAAGGTGACGATCAATCAGGCGTTCAAGATTTATCGCTCTCAGATTGCAGCCGACCAGCTCCGCGACAAGAGCGAGGCGCAGCGCCGCAAGTGGGTGCAGCAGAAGCAGTCGGCGGTGAATTATTTTGTCGAGTTGAATGAAGATAAGCACATTGATGAGATCACCCGCGCTGACGCGCTCAAGGTCTATAATTTCTGGTTGAAGCGGATAGCCCCTGACAAAGGGGAAGCCACGCACACAGCGACGGCTGGCAACCGGATCCTGTCGGATCTGAAAATTCTCTACGGTCGCTACTTCACGCACAATGGTGAAAGGAACCGCGAGAACCCTTTCGCAGATCTCGGTTTTATCGAGAAAAAGAGATCCAGACCGCCTTTCAGCGCCACCTGGATCAAAGATAGTATCCTCAAAAAGGGTGCCTTGGCTGGTCTGAATGATGAAGCGAGAGGCGTTGTGCTCGCTATGATCGAGACGGGCGCGCGCCCCAGCGAGATATGCAACCTTCGTCCTGAGCATATCCACGCGAACGATAAGCTGCCCTACATAGAGGTAACAGCTATCGAAGATGGCGAGGGCAAGCGGGAAATCAAAACGGAATCATCCAAGCGCATTATTCCGCTCGTTGGGATAGCTGTTGAAGTGTTTAAAAAGCACGGTGGGGGATTTCCGCGTTACCGGCATAAAGAAACCCATATGTCGAACACGCTGAATAAGTTCTTCAAGAACAACGGGCTGTTCCCAACCGACAAGCATAAGATCTACTCGTTTCGTCATGCGTTCGAAGATCGGATGAAGGAAGCTGGTCTGGATGCAGAACTGCGCCGGTCGTTGATGGGGCACACCATCGACCGGCCTAATTATGGGGAGGGCGGTTCCCTTGAATGGCGCCATAATGAGCTGCAGAAGATTGCGCTGCCGTTTGATGCGTCGATCATATAACTGAAGTGAGCGACAGGGAGGATAAAGTGGCCTTATCGAATCAATGCTTAGTTGTTATGTTTATGATTAGTATTCTGGTTTTGTTCTCACATTCTCGGGGCTTAAATGGCTTTTTTTCGTAAAGACGCTAGTCTTGATCAATTGGCCAGAACTCACAATGTTGCTCAGTTTGTGAGTTTTTCCCCTGCGAAGCTCGGTCCAATCCAGCAGTTTTGTCGGGTCAGGGGATTTGAAGCAAACTATCGGTTTCAGTCTACGGCAGTTGCGGTTGGGTCTTTGCTCAATGCGAGCAATTCTCATATGGTTAATATCCGTAGCTATAACGCAAATGAAATGCAGAGCCGGGAGTTTATATACGGGCTTACAGATGCACGGCTTATTGAACTCCATCTTGAACGCCTTTCTCAGGAAGGGGCGTTCACCATATTGAACGAAACAATCAACGTCTCTGACGGAGGTGTTTCGGGGGTCGTTCTTGGTGATGTAGTGGAATTCCGGCCAGATGCTACTCCCAGAGGAGTTGAGAAGCCCGGCTTTGCTTCTCTTCCGAGAGATTGGGCGCAGCGATTGCTGAGCATAGTCTACGGATTTGGAATAGAGTTTCCGAAAGAAAAGTCAGCGCGTGTTGAGTTCAGTATCCACCCGATAAAAGCAGGTTGGCGAAGGTCTCATCTGTTGTTTTGGGAATATGAAGAACACGCGAATCCATTAAGCTCCTCATCGATCATCACTTGGCCAAATGATTTTTCTCGACTCATTGGTGATAAAGCTTATGGACTATTAATGGCTCATCTGTGTGGGGAATTGGTTCCTTATACAACGGTAATCGGTCGGCGAGTTGCTCCTTTTTCTTTCGGTAGGCAAACCAGTTCTGGCGATGTTTGGCTCAGAACATGCCCCGTTGAACAGGTGCCGGGTAAGTTTACGACCGTGTTGGGCTGGATAGATCCCTTCCGATTGCTTCAACAAGAGGATCCTGAAAGCGAAGCCGTCGCATCAGTGCTTTCACAACAATCAATTGACTCAAGCTGGTCCGGTGCATGCATTGAGACAGCTGATGGCAAAGTTGTAATCGAAGGTGTTGAAGGATATGGCGACCGTTTTATGCAAGGTGAACACGAACCTGAGTCGTTGCCGCAAAATGTTCAAATGCAAGTCCTTCGTGTCGCCAACGATGTAAAGCGGCATTTGGGCCCGGTTCGTTTCGAATGGGCGTATGATGGTTCAAATGTTTGGGTTTTGCAGCTGCATCACGGTCGCAGCGCTTCTAAAGGGCACTCGATCGTACCCGGAGAGGCGCAGAATTGGCGAGACTTCGACATTCGTGACGGGCTTGAGGCGCTACGAAGTTTATTAACCGAACTTTCGCCTGACGAAGGCATTCTATTAAATGGTAATGTGGGGCTGACTAGCCACATAGCAGATGTAGTAAGGCGAGCGGGCGTTCCTACGCGCATCCAAAAATAGTTGGATCACAGCAATTAGCTAAGCTTAGACATTCACATTTAGGTTATGGAGGGAGCTACACATGACCAGTACGGCGATGTTACAAGCATTGAAGGCAGTGCGGAAAGAAAATACGGCGGTACGAGAGGCTTTACGGCTAAGAACCGAAAGACTAGAGCGTGAGCAGAATGTATCGAGAAAACCGGGGCCGCTCAAAAGTGCATTAGCAAATTCTTTGAAGAAGGGCTAGAAATGTATTCTGCGGGGGATAGAGCAAGAGAAGTACCTAAAAAAGACGGTCAAGAGCGAAACTGGCGTGACGGGTTCAGCCGAGATTACGGTCGGATCATTCATAGCGCCAGTTTTCGCCGTTTACAGGGTAAGACACAGGTCTTTCCGACGAACGAATCTGATTTCTTCCGGAACAGGCTGACTCACTCGTTAGAAGTCGCCCAGATAGCGGAGGGTATCGCTGAGCAGCTAAACTACAATTATAAGAGCGTTTTGCAGGTAAAAATCGATCCAACGATATGTGCAACCGCGGGCTTAATACACGATATAGGACATCCCCCATTTGGGCACAACGGGGAAAGAGCGCTTGATCGTGCGATGCGGCGTCTGGGCGGGTTTGAAGGGAACGCTCAAACGCTTCGAATACTTACAAGACTGGAGAAAAAGCGAAAATACGACGTCGCAGAGCGGGGCGATTTTAGAGCTGGCTTTAATCTCTGTTACCGCACCCTTGCTGCTGCATTAAAATATGATCAGTTGATCCCTGCTCGGCGGGCTAAAACCCATAAGAAGCCCGCTAAAGGCTACTACTACACTGAAAGTCAGATTGTTGCTCGTATAAAGGCAGCTGTACTGAATGGATATCAGATGCCAGAGGGGCAAAAGTTTAAAACAATTGAATGTTCAATTATGGATTTAGCTGACGATATTGCATATTCCGTTTATGACTTGGAAGATTGCTTGAAAGCTGAGTTCGTTACTCCCGCAGGCGTATTTTCTGAGAATGGTGAACTCTTAGAGCGAGTCTCGGAGGAGGTATCAAGGGAGCTTGGCGAGCCTATTCAATCACAAGACGTTGTGGATGTATTTGGAGAGGTGTTTGGTTTCGACCAAGTGGATGCTGAAGCGGAAGAAGAAAGAGAAAAAAAATCGCGGACGCAAGAATTCGCTGATATTTACAAGGCCACTCAGTTAATTTGCCAGAATGCTTACGAGCGGACGAGTCTATCTTCGGGTCTCGTTCATGATTTTATTACAAACGTTCAACTAGAATACAATGAAGACTGTCCCCAGTTGAGTACAGTTAGCCTTCCACGAAAGCTTAGGATACGGCAACAGGTCTTAAAACAGTATACGTTTTACTCAGCTATATTTTCTCCTCGTGTGAAAATGGGAGAGTTTCGTGGAGATCAGCTTGTAACGGAAATATTTGAAGCGCTAATCGGCGATAAAGGGGACTTACTCATGCCCAGCGACGTCAGAGAAATGTATACGAGTGCCCGAAGAAAGTATGAAAAGGCCCGCATCGTCTGTGATTTTGTTGCTGGAATGACCGATAGATACGCTATCGAATTCTGGTCGCGATTAAAGTCAAACGATCCTCAGAGTATTTTCAAGCCAATCTAAAGAGGTCAACGCGCGCCAGGTAAACGGCGCGCGTTTTTTGCTCTAGCCACTATTTCAGCCATCTTGCTTTCTGTGGATGAAAGTGTTTCCAGCTCCCGCTCAAGGCGTTCATATATTGGGAGGCATTTAACGCCATCTGGGCCAAGTCGCACCATCCACTGGGCAAGCGCATCCATCGCACGCTCAATGCGGTCACGCGTGATTGGCTGTGATTGACTGGACCCGGGGTTAACCACGTTTGCTGCCATCCGGTAGTTGAATGAGAGTGACCGCCTTCATCGGCGCATCCTCGCGTTCCGAATGATGACAAGGGCGGCGTCGTCGTCGCCAGATACGCCATGCAGGGCCATCGCCACTTGGCACGGGTCGATCTTGTGCTTTTGCCAGAAGTCCTGCTCGTTCATGGAATGCTGTTCACGGTGCATTTCCGGTGAGAGCGGAACCGTCCAGCGGTCATCCGGCTTTTCAGCCTTCCCGGTTTCCCGCTTCCCAAGATGTGGAGCGGCATAACGGACATGAGCGGCGTCAACTCCATACTGCCCGGTAATGATGCACGGAAGGGTTCTTACCCAAGCAAGATGTTTGCCATTCTCAATGCGCGGGCGCTTCTTCCCCTTCGCCGGGGCCAGTGAGAATGCAGTGTCATATCGTGGCATTCTGAATGCAGCAGCCATGTCAATGCCTCGCGTAGCCGAGTTCTTCGGCCAGTTGCTCGGCCATCAGGCCGTTAAGTTCGTCGTAAAGGTGGCTTCGTGGGCGGTGCTGGCGCTTGGCCGTCTCGATTTCTGCGATCTTGGCGTTAATCTCGGCCTGAAGGTCGCGGCGCTCCGGTTCGGGGAAAAGCCAGTTGAACAATTTTGCAATGAAAGAGGGGATCATGCTGCAGCCCTCGCGGTTGCGCCGGGTTCCACGCCTAGCAACCTGTCGATTGCGGCAAGAACGGCTTCTTTGCTTTCCTGAAATTCGCGTTTGCCCATGGCCTTGAGGCTTTGGCTCTGCGCGGTGTAGACCTTCACAACGGCTTCGTGGAAAATCACGACAGCGTAGTTGTCCATCGGCTTGATAAATGCGGCTACGCGCTCGGCTTCCGCCTTGCTGCCGCACACTACGGTGCGTTCGTCGGCAAACCCGCATTTGACCAGCATCTTTTTGCGCAGATGCTCGGCAGTCGGATACTCGGCCAAAAGATGGTCCGGCAGCGTGTTCCAGGCATTGCTGATGGAAGCGAAATAATGATTGTGGCTCGCTTCTGATCTATCGTGGTGCTCGACAAGTTTGTAAGTTTCACCAACGACAAATTGGCGATCTGCGCGGGATGCCCAATAAGGGGAGGCTGGATAGAAGGCCTCTCCATCCCATGAGAGGAGGATAGGAGCGCTGGACATTATGCTGCCTCTCCTGTCTTGCGAGCAGGTTTATCGGCCAGCTTTGCTTCAATGATTTTCTTCAGTTCAAGCGCATCGGAAGGGGCTTTAGCCCAAAATGCCTGCAAAGGTTGCTTGTTTGCGTCCTGCCAGCGTCGAACGTCTTCGGGATTGGAAGATCGGATGAAGTCAGCAGCACGGTCTGCAAACTCACCCACTGGAACATTTTCCAGCTGCCAGCCATCGCCCCACGTGACGGTAATTGCGTTGTGAGCACCGATGCGCTTTGCACGCTCTTCCTGCTCGTTATGGGCGACAATTTCGGACGCCGTTAGATCGAGCGTCTTTGCGCGATCCAGTTCTTCCTCAACATAGATTCCGCTGAATTGATCTGGCCAGCCAGCACGCAAAGCCTGAGCCTCGGCGCATTTGGTTATCATTACGACTGGCATTTTCGCCCAGTTGCCCGAAGTGTCGAGCATCTGCCGTCCAGTCTTTTCGCCGCGACCAGTTTCAGGATTATCAATCCACTCATCTTTGAGCGGGGCAAATTCATCCCAATAAGCCTCGCCAACGACCTTGAACCACTCGCCCTTGTTGTCCTGCTGCCAGAGATAAACGCGGGCGTATTCAATGCCCTTTGGGTTCGTTGCCGATTTCAGTTCATCGTTGAAGACAACTTCAGCCGGCTCCGATGCTGGCCGATAGTTCTTGCAGCGTTGAGCAATGACGCGGAGACCGTCGCGAGAGACGACAATCGACATGCGCCGTTTGGATTGATCCTTGGCGTTCTTGCCGAAAACGAGAGGCATAATCTGCTTGCGGAAAGGGTCGAGGCCATAAGACCGCGCTGCCTCCATGAACAGATTGAATTCGTCGTCATTGCAGTCCTTGGCAATCGTGTGCTTAACGAGTGCGATCTGCTTCGGCGTATGTTCGAGAACGGTAACGTTTCCCATTACTTCCTCCGTACAGTCAGGCTCACAGAGCCGTTATCGAGGCGCGCGCCGGGAATAACTTCTCCAGCTTCGAGCGCTTCGAGCAGTGATTTCTTGTTGAGCTTGGGCGCTGGAGGCTCTTGCGGCGTCCAGAACCGAGAAGGGATATCCGCCTCAGCTTCGATAACCGTCCCCGGTTTCACCTTGCGCAAGGTCAGGGTCGCTGTAGGCAGACGCATAGTTTCCTGCTCTGCGATGAGCATTGCCTGCTCAATCGAGGTTCTAAGGAAGTCGGTCTGCTTGCGTATGGCCGAGCGGCGTTCTGTAAAATCGTTGATCTTTGATGTTAGGCCAGCGTCCAGAACGTCATTTTCATCGACCTTGTTAAGAGCCTCTGCGATAACCTCAAGAAGATTGGTTTCGCTTTCAATCGCGATACCAACGCTATCTTCATCATCCATTCCCGCTTCACGAAGCTGCGCTATGATGATCCTGGCTGCATCTTTCTGACGGATTAGAGCGTGAGAAACATTGCTCATGCTGCAATTCCTTCCTGTTCCTGTAGAAGGTCGGTGAGTTCGAAAAGCTTTTCAGCGAGATAGCGGCGGGTCGGGACGTGTGGATCAGTCTTGAGACGGTGCTCAATCTCTGCGATCAGCCGCTTGACTTCGGTTCCGGTGAGGTGATCAGCCATTTGCTTCACCTCTGGCTTTAGCGAGAGCAGTCAGCGCCGCATCAAGCTTCGATTGCGCAAAATCGATATCCGAGTTGTTGCCGTCATCTCGGGCACAGTCGACGCTGTATTCAAGCGCTCCGATTGCCCCTTGAAGGGCTTCATAAAGATCAGGCCCTGCGGCGATCAGATGCCCATCACCTTCATGAATGGCAGCGTAGAACCCTGACCCATCTGGGAAGCCAATATATCCAGCTTCTTTTCCGGACGGTTCAAAGTCCCACGGCCCGGGCGTAAACTTTGTCTCGGCCATGTCTCTCACCTCCACCGGCTGTCAGAGCCGATAAACAAGCTCTGCTTGGTCGTGATGAAAACCGGGCCAAGTTCTTCGATGGAAATGGCGCGATGAGCGTCTTGAAGAGCGTAGCCGAACTGCTTGGCGTTGAATGACGTGTTCCGCTTAAACCAACGCTCGAATTGCTCCGGCGTAGCTTCGGCGCGGTACAGTTCAATGTCCTTGAGTTCCGCAGCCTGTTTTGCGCGGTAAATGGACCATGCAAGATGCATGACGCGCTTTTGGCGGGCGGCTTCACGTACCGGCTTTGGTGCGCTTGCTTTCAGGCACGTGAGAGCCTGTGCAAGGTCGTTGAATGTGGTCTGGATTGAGGTTTGCATAATCTGTTCCTCGAATAAGCATTCGGGAAACCGCCCTTCCGGGCGGAAACCGGAAGGCTTAGTTTTTGCCTGACATGCGGTCTTTGAAAATTTTCTGCGCCTCCGCAAAGGTTTCCGCGTAGACGATGATAGGCATTGGCCCGTCTGAGAATTTGTAAGGCTTCATTTCAGTCCTCGCTCATGCAAGCGCGCAAATACTGGTCTTCGTCGTGACACTTCACTGACCCCCAGTCGCCGAACGTTTCGTCTGGGAAACCGTCATCACCGAGCACGTTGACCGCATGAGACAGCACCCACGATTTGCAAAGAGCGCGGCGGGTGATTTCGCTACGCGTTCCCGTCACGGTTTCGTTGACAAACGTCACGTAGTCGGACTTGCAGTAAGAAATCGTCCGGGTCATGCGGTCCATTTCGGGTGTCTCCCCTTGTTTTGTTGAGGCGTATATTATACGCATACGTATAAACGTCAACACAGAAAATGCGTGAACGTATAAAAATAATTGCGTTGCCGTATAATCGCGCATAATAAAAGCCCCAGCATTAACTGGGGCTTTGCATTTGGTTAGGAATAAGATGTCAGGTTTATTTTATCAGTGCGAATATACCAGCCGTAGCGGCTATCACAGCAAACGAAAGTCCAAAAACCGCGATTAATAACGTGATGATCCATCCTTGGTCAGGCTTGCCATCGAGTTTGGTATCAATGCGCGCGAGCTGGCGCTGTATGCTCTCAAGCGTACTGCGTGTATCCTCTGCAAGGCTTTCGAGTTTAGAAACGCGTGCTTCCATGTCATCAAATGTGCCACCGCCATCGCCGGATTTCAAGGATGATGTTTCGTGTTGACGCAATAGGTCTAGGCGTTTTTCGAGAAACCGAATATCGATGGGAGCTTTATTGGTCATCGTACTTCTTTATGTTTCTCTCAATGATAACATCTAGCGACGAGGAAAGTTGGTCAATCTCTTCCTTTATCAAAGAGCCGTCTTCTTTGGGAAGTTTTCCTTGTATTTTAACCAGTGCAGCCAATATCTGGATTAGACCGTTCATTATATCGATCTGATCCTTTCGAAGGGATTTTTGCTCTTCATATTGCTGCTTCAATAATTTGAAAAGTTCCGCCTGAAAATCAGTCGCCATTTTTTGCTAATCTCTCAAACTCTTCTATTGGAAGCGCTGATTTCAGCACTGTATCCACCTCATCGAGATAGCTTTCCCACATCGGACGACCTTCGAATTTTGTGTCTTCTGGCACTCGGTTTATCCGGCACAGGGCGCGGGCTGCTTTTCGCGGGGAGGTTTCTCTTTAGACATTTTCTGACACCATTCTTAAGCGATCTTCAACCGCCCCTGAATGCCGCCTTTGCGTTCGATGTGACGAATAGAGGTGCGCGGCAGAACGGCGAATATCTCCCCGACCCATTCCAATTGGGCATTCTCAATTGCCGCTGCGTTCCAGGAGAGAAGATTTACCCCGTTTACGCCACGCATGACGGTTTTGATGAAGCGTTTCCCATCGGCAGTGCGCACAGCAGCTTCTTCACCATAGAATGCTTCAAGTGGTCGCTTCTGATCTCGATAGACGATAACGATATGCCCATCCTTATATACCGGTAGCATAGAGTCGCCTCGTATCTGAAAAGCAATCATTTCGTCCGGCAGCGGGAACGGGACCTGTATCTGATCCAAGCCATCTGGCGGTGTCTGTTCGAAATCTGGCTCTATCTCGGCACCTGCGCCTACATAACCCATAACGGCAACAACGCTTCCCTCATCTTCAGATGCTTCAGGAGCCTTAACGACCGCGTTGTACAGGTAAACGATAGCATCGCGCCTGTGCCCTTCGGGTTCGGAACCCTTCAGCCATCGGCTTACTGTCGCTTGCGTCGTATCAAGCCTCTCGGCCAACTGAGATTGGTTCCAGCCGGTCTCCTTGAGGATAGATCGAAGATAAAAGTCAATTTTTCTCATAGCGGTAGCTAGCCACATTGCGAGCAAAAAGAAAAATACGAGCGCGTATAATCTTCCGCTTGAATTCTATACGTATGCGTATAATATACGCAACTATGAACACGCTCCGACACATCCGAAAGAATGTCTTCAAGCTCACCCAGACGGAATTTTCTGCTTTGGCAGGAGTAACGCAGGCAACGATATCTAGGTGGGAGAATGGCGTCGCACCATCTCTGGATGAGATGCGGGCCATCCGTGCGGCCGCGTCCGAACGAAAAATTAGATGGGAAGATGCTTGGTTTTTTGAGCCTCCTTCTCCCAAGCGTCCGCGCAAAGAGGCGAAAACAGTCGACCAACCACCAACCCTATCAGGAACCGTATAATGAGCGACGATATTACATCGGAAGCGCAGACGATTGCCGTTGGCCAGCTTCGAGACTTCATTGAGCGTTACGAGCGCCTTGAAGAAGAAAAGAAGACGATCAGCGACGATCAAAAAGAAATTGTCGCGGAACTGAAGGGTAGCGGCTTCGACGCCAAGGCCTTCAAGGAAATCATTCGCCTTCGCAAGAAGGAAGACCACGAGCGTCAGGAAGAAGAAGCGATGCTTCAGCTTTACATGGACGCTCTGGGGATGTCGTAAGCCATGACTGCGACCGTTTTCCCAACCCATGATGGAACATTCATCGCCTCTTGCCGTAAGACCGGCAGGAGCGCGAGCGGTCGCACGCATGCACATGCATTGCAGAATTTTCATTCGTTGGTGAACTCCTCCCACACTGACGAAGAAAGCCGCGCCACCTTCAAAAAGCTTGGCGCGGCTCCCTTTTCGAGCGAGGGGCGGCGATGAGGAACAAGCCCCGCTCAATCTCAAATTCACGAACCCGTGGGGCGCTTTTTGCGCGTTCTTTCAAGTCCAGAGCGTTCTCCCACGGTAGGAGAAGCGGCGCTCTGGCGCGTGTCCGGGTAACTACCCGTCGCAACCTTGAACAAGGCAGGATCACGCTCTCCCGCTTCTTCGTCATTTCCTCGGGCAATTGCTGCTTTTCGTGCGTTCTGCAAAACGCGCCATGCTGCATGCCCGATGTGCTCCATGTCCGTCCTTCTGTCTGGTTCCGGTCGTCTCTGATCAGGAACTTAGCGAAGGGCTTTGTGCATGACGGACTCAAAAATTCAGTCAATCGAACATCAATTGAAATCGGAGCGCTTGCCTATGAGTAGGTGCGAGACGGCGGGCAGATATGTGCGCCAAATGGTTGAGAAAGAGTCGAAAGGTTGGGGCGATGAAGCAGAAGCTTTGAAGCGCCTGAGTAGCCGTTACCGGATTTCCTTCTGGACACTCAACAACCTCAGAATTCGCCGCGCAAAGTCGGTGAATGAAGAAGTCTTCCCCCGCATCCGAGCCGCATATCTCGACTTCTGTGAAAAGCACATTGCTCGCCTGCAACACGAACTTGAACTCGAAAAGGCGGTGAACGTCGATGCTGATATGGAGGATTTTATGGGCGAGGCTTCGCAGCTTCTGGCGAAGGTTCGTGAAGCGAAGAAAACATCCAAGACAACAGCTCGAACGACGCGAGGAGGGTGAGAAATGAACCCTGTCGCTGTCGCTGTTCTCTCAACTCTCCTAACAATCGTGCTGGTCTGTTTGATCGGCGTCTATCTCGCATGGAGGATGTAATGGAAGCCCAGAAAATACCGCATTACGTGAAACCGGCTCTCGGCCGTCTCTATGGGGGGGCAACCCTTGCTCGCGAGGTATCGCAGACAGAAGAAGCCATAAAGGGCGGTGGTTTCGTTTATTTCACACTGCCAGACGGCAAGTCAGTGGGGCCAGCCTCGGGGAAATGGCTAATCGAAAATGGCTTTGTAGCAGCAACTGGAGACGATTTGTTTCCGGGTGGCTCGCAAACCTATCGGATAGCGTGAGGCCCTGATGCTCTCCCTGCGCCAGATGCACGATATCGCCATAGGCGAAGTGCGGTCGATGGATGACCTGCTTCGCAAAGGCCGCACGTCCAAGCCGCCGCGTCCAGATGTGTGGATCGCGCAGCATGAGCGTATTCGTCAGCATCGTTTGCAGGTCGTCAAACTGATCGAAAGCGAGATTGACCGCCGCAAGGCAGAAGGTGGGGCGGCATGATCAAGCTTGCGCTCCCATTCCCACCTTCTGTCTGGGATATTTACGTTGGATGGGGCAAGGCGCGCCGCCTTTCGCCGGAATATGCGAAGTGGCGCAGCGACTGCGGCTATTTCCTCAATGGGAAGAACGGCTTCATCGAAGGCCCATTCAGCATTCAGGTTGCCTTGAAGCGTCCGCATAAGCGCATGGACCTCGACAACCGCATGAAAGCGCTTCTGGACGTTCTCCAGCACTACAAGGTCATCAAGAACGACAGCCTCTGCGAACGCCTCACAATGACGTGGGACGCCGGTTTGAAAGAGGAATGCGTCGTTATCCTGCAGAGTGCCGAGGAGGCGCAGGCGGCATGAAGAAAAGCAAGCTCTATGGTTTTGACCTTTTACGTCAGCAGACGATCGCTGCCGTTCTGGAAGGGTTTGAGGAGATTGATGAGTGGGTAGTGGGCGACAGCGAAATAGAACGCCTTCTATGCGCAGCCTTAGTAAATCGTGTCCATTACGGCGTTTCTGAATTTCGAGAAGTTCTAATCCCTCACAATGAAGCTGCTGCTGCTGGCTTCTTTACAGAGCCAGAATATAGAATCTCTCTGATTTTGCAGCCTCAGGTTCAGATAGAACAGTTTCGGGTTGATTTTGTTCTGAGTGCATGGACCTTCGGGAAATTCCATGTGAACCACCGTCGCGTGGATATGCCGCCTCACTGGCGCAAGCTTGTGATCGAGTGTGACGGACATGACTTCCATGAGCGCACGAAAGAGCAGGCAACCAAGGATCGCAGTCGTGATAGAGAGCTAAGCAGCCTCGGTTATGATGTGTTCCGCTTCACTGGTTCCGAATTGTGGCGTGATCCGTGGGCAGCAACAGACCAGCTTCTAAGCTGGGCATTGCGTGGGTGGTGATCATGTCAGTAATCGCCACAGCCGTTAAACACATGCTTGCCGCGAACATGTCTCATGATGAGATAGTTGCTGCTATAGCAGAAATGGAAGATAGCTTTTCGCCGGGGGTGGTGCACACCAAGAGGCAGGAGCGCAATAAGCGCTATTACGAGCGTCTTAAATCGTCTGAAAAGCGACTTAATAAGACGGAACAAGACGTTTCAGACGGTGGTGCCCTTTCCCCTGAAAAAAGCTCCCCCACACCCCCTAAAAAACAAACCCCTATCGATCCCCCTTCGCCCCCTAAAGGGGGCTCTTCCCCCACTGGGTCCGGTGTTTCGGAAGCCTTGGACGCCTATCACGCCGTTGCTGATCGATGTGGGTTGGCCTCGGTGCGGGTTTTGACGCCAGTTCGCCAGCGGAAACTTGCCGCCATGGTTCGCCAGCACGGCATGGCTGTTTGGCTCGAAGCTCTCGGCAAGGTCGAGGCAAGTGATTTCTGCACCGGACAGAACGACCGTGGCTGGAGGGCTGATCTGGATTTTCTCCTCCAGCCGTCTTCGTTCACGGCGCTGTTGGAAGGTCGATACGACAACCGAGACGGCTTGAAACGCAAAGAACCACCTCCAAAGCCCCGAAATATCGGGGATGCAATACGCGACGAAGCAAGGCGACTTGGAGTTTTGAAAGATGAACCAGTTAGCGAAAACCGAGGATTTCACGACGAAGGCCACCGAGCAGGAAATGTTCGAGTGCTTGACCTTGCTTTCAAGCCTGCCCTCAAGGGCTTCGGCTAACGATCAGGTCAACATCGCGGGCTACTATCTCGCCCTCGAAGGTGTATCCCGCCACGGTCTGCAAACTGCAATGAAGCTGATTTTGCAGGGCTCGCTTGGTCATGCCTTTCTCCCTTCTCCCCCGGAGTTGCGCCAAGAGTGCAACAAGGTCATGAAGCCTATTCTCGAAGCTCAGTCGCGTGATGCCGAGCGGGCGCGGATTTTGAAGGACCAGAAAGAAATGCTGGACGCTATGAACGGCGGTCACTGGACGCCAGAAAGCCGGGCGAGGGCGACGGAAAGGTGGCAGTCGGCGCGGGCGGCCATGCAGGAGCAGAAGGCTGCGGAAAACGAGCATGACGCAGCCATTGCGCGCTTGCAGGCATCGGCAGCAGCCAACGGCCATGAACTCGATCTGGAAACCATGAAACCGGTTTCAACCGGATCGTTCAAACAAGCGGGAAAGGCGGCATGACAAACCATCCCCCAGTTAGCCGGAGCACTTGCCCGTTGTGGCTCTTTCGATCCGGCAAAGACACATTTGAGATTGCGGCCATTCTCCACGTCCCTGAGCAGGAAGTTGAACGGCGTATTCACATTATTCGAAGTCATGAGACGCGTAAGAAAGCCCGTTTCGAGCGGCACAGCGAGCAAGCGGCATAGGAGAGAGCAATGCTCTACATGGGCAGCAACCTACCTGCAGAAGTCCAGACGCAGAAAAGCATCGACGCTTTCTATGCAAAGACTGGCCCTTGCTGTGCTGGCTGCGATCACTGGCGTTGGATGAGTGCGACAGTTGGCGAGTGTGTCCGCTTTCCTCCTAACCAGAACCACGACGCGGCGGCAGGACTTGGCATGGCTTCATGTTCATTGCCGCGCTCAACTTCAAATCTGACAAAACGGGATCATTGGTGCGGCGAGTTCCGAGACGATCCCGATCAAGACTAACCCCAAGTCAGCGAGGAATGGACATGGCGAAAACCAAAGCGGCAAAGATGAAGGCGAAACGCGGAAGGCCGAAGAAGGAGGGAGCTCTTCGCACGCCTTCTGGTCAGATTAGTAGGGCAAAGGAGCCGCCAGCTAAAGTCGCCCAGCTTGCGAGGATGAGGATATTCGGCATGACAGCATCGGAAGCGCTTTCGGATTTGTCAAGCGACAATCTCGGTAGGCTTCACATGGCCTATAAACGCGACAAGTCGGAAGGCATCAGCACAAGCCAGTACGACGCCGCCGAGCGCTATCGTGAAGTGCTGAATGACCGGCGCAAGGCCGAATGCTCTCCGGCTGCTCATTACGACCAAACAGGCACCGTCGGAACATCTGATCCAGACGATTACGAGAAATGGGTTGCTCGGGCAAAACAAGCCTATAGCGATGCGCGGAGGGCCATTGAAGAGGCTCAGCTTGAGGCACGAAACTCGAACCTATTCGCTGCCGTGCAGTTCATGCTTGAGAACGACCAATACTTACCTCACATGTTAGGGGATATTCGTCTCGCTTGTAATGCACTTCATCGACATTTTTTCACACAAACTCGTAAGAAAGTCGCATAAGTGTCTTGTCACATCGGGCGAAGCAGAATAATCTGCGCATAGTTTCAGGGTGCAAAATAGCGTCCTGATAAGAATCCAGCGGCCTTCGGGCCGCTTTGTTGTTTTAGGCGAGCCGATGTTCACCGCATTTTTAGCGGCCTTCACATTGCTGATCTGTGCGCCTGTGGCGTATCTTTGCCTTAAACTGCCAATGCCAACCTTGTTCAAGTTCGTATACATGGCGGTAATCGTGTTGGTTGCAGGTATCACAATTATTCTTGGCAGGCATTTAGGCTAAGGGAATGAAACCCTCTGCATAGCGGATGGGCACCAATACGCGGCTTTAGGGGCGCTTTATAAGGGAAATTGACGGCAAGGTTGTTGCAATAGTGGATATTATCGAAGCTCATAAGCGTTCCATCCATCACCGACCTGAGATCGAGGCCAGCGGGAAGTGCGGGTGCTTCTACTGTCTGGAAATATTCGAACCGGGTGCAATCACAGAATGGGTTGATGACGATGACACGGCCCTTTGTCCCCATTGCGGCATTGACTCAGTGATTGGTGACGCATCGGGCTATCCAATTGTTGGCGCCTTCTTAACTCGGATGCACAGGCATTGGTTCATGAACGAGGTGTAATGCCTCAACGCCAAGCACCGGGAGCGATATACCCGGAGATCCGTGGAAGTCGGCTCGCGCCAAATCAGAACGGCGGCGCTGAAAGCATCAACATAGCAACAAATGCTGCCGCACTGGCAACAGCAACCAGCAATATAAAACCAAGCACGGGCAAGCGATCCAGCCAGGTGCGATCACGATCTTTTAGAAGTTCGGTCTTGATCCGAAACTCCTGGTCAAACTGGTATCGTCTGGCCCCGCGCCAATTAGCTTGAAAATCTTCCTGCTCCATGCGGGCGAGTTTGAATTGAACAGCTTAATTTCTGGTTGAAGTCCCGACCCCGCCATAGAGCGGGCTTTTTCATTTCAATAATCGGAGAACGATATGCGCTAGTCGTCCATATCCTTCAAAAAAGGAGCGACGGTCGGTCTCGGTTTAGTATCTTTATGAAATCGATCGATTGCGGTTTTGCAGAAAATTTCTACATCCATCGCGCCGTTGTTCATGGCGCTTGTCATGCGCTTATCAAAGGTTGGGTCTTGCATAGGCTTTATATATTCAAGGTTTTCACCGAGGCTATCAATATAATCATTATTCAAATCGAGCGAGGGGCAATAAACAAGGGCTGCAAAGGAATCCGCAAGATTTGCCATGTACTCTTCCTTTGAAACGCCGGGGAAAAACCTAGGTTCTCGGCCATCAGCAATTGCCGTTTGGTTGGATAATAACAGCAGTAGAGCGATTAGAGCTTTCTTCATGTAAATTCGTACCAAACTAATTTTACAAACATTAAGAGGCAGATTTAAAACAACGAGCCAAATTTATGCAATCCCAAAAGTCATCCTCATAATGCGGCGTAAGTGGGCAAGATCGGCATTAAATCTTTGGGTTCCGAGTAACCCATTCCCGATAGATCATCAAAAGAAGGGCGATCGGTAAAAGGACGCCTAATGGAAACGTGTACTAGCTGGCTATTGCAAGTGTAGCGGTGGCGATAGCTGCTGTGATAATTCGTCCCCAATGTCCCAAGATGTCTCCTTATTCGACGCCTTCCTATAGCATAATCCGAAATTCAATGATTTGACCATGCGTAGACGCACATTCCTCAAATTCCTTAGCCTCGCTCCTGTAGCTGCTGCCGTTCCTGCAATGGCGCTGCCAAGGGCGGAGAAGCCACTGGCTACCGGCGGCGTTTTGAAGGGTAAGGTGGGTTACCTCATGGGTGAGACCCCGGGCGAGAGCATTCTCATTGATGTCGACATGTCCGCGCCGAGCCGTCTTGTGATCGACATTGACGCTCTTAACCGAGACTTGGACGATATGCACAAATGGCTGGGCGATGAAGGCCGCCGCATTATCAGCGAGCTTTACTGGATTGGCCGTGTTGGAGGCGAAGGGCTAGTAGCCAAATAACCACGCAATGCCGCCGAAGAATAATGCTGACAGAGCGGCACTGATGATTAAGGCAACAATCCCGGTCGCGTTAAATTCGAAACGGCCCGTAGTCGAATGTCGAATATTTTGCCTGGCACTGCCAATAATGCCGATAACCGCCCCAATGATCCACCACATGATCCCCTCCGGTAAACTAACGACGAGATAGAACCCTGAGTCTCATGCTGAAACAAGATGGGGTTTCGGCCCGGCTTCTCAGAAGTTTCTGTCTGTTTCCCCGGTATAGGGTTGAGATATATGCGTGGCTTAACCGTCCTGCTCGGCTATCCCTTCGATGTTTTCGTTGAGGTAGTTGGATATTTCACGGGCCTTTTCAAGCGAAATACCGTTAGCTAGCCGTAGATTGACGTGCCCCCGAAACATATTCAGATCGTCGCCTGAGTGCGGTTCCACAACGATGAAACACTGGCCGCCGTCAAATTCTCCGATGCGAAAGTGCGGTCTTGCGATACGTAGAGCCATTTCGTCCTCCCAAGGTTAGCCCATGCCAGTTCTGAAAAATGCCCGTCATGAAGCGTTTGCGCAAGAGCTCGCCAAGGGCAAAACGGCTGATGAAGCGTATCGGATGGCAGGCTTTAAACCGAACCGCGGGAATGCAGCGACGTTAAAGCGGAAACAAAGCATTTCAAAACGCGTGAGTGAGCTTCTCGAATGGGAGCAAACGGTAGAGCGCAAGGCCACTGAAAAGGCCATCGACAAGCTTGCGATCACCAAAGAGCGAGTGCTCGCAGAACTCGCCAAGATCGGGTTCTCGGACATCCGTAAAGCCATCAAATGGCAAGGATCGCTCGTAACCGAGGAAGACAATCCCGGTGGCGGCGACGTGCTGGTCATCAAGAACGTGATCACGAACAACGTGCAGCTCGTTTCGAGCGACGAGATTGACGACGACACGGCGGCGGCTATTGCGGAGATCAGCCAGAATTCAACCGGCGGGATTAAGCTGAAGCTGCACGATAAGAAGGCGGCGCTT
Organism: Brucella sp. GW823-FHT04E01; assembly: GCF_058796175.1. NCBI lineage: Bacteria > Pseudomonadati > Pseudomonadota > Alphaproteobacteria > Hyphomicrobiales > Brucellaceae > Brucella > Brucella sp. GW823-FHT04E01. Next base: position 281,689 of record NZ_JBXAIK010000003.1, read on the forward strand.
GTCGACATCGGCAAGCACCTTGGGATGTTCATCGAGAAGCACGAGCATTCAGGCGAGATTTCGCTGACCGTGTCGCAAGAGGATGCTGAACTGTGAGACATGGCTTCAATTCAACTTACGGAGAAACAACGACAGGCTAACCGCCTTTTGGCTGGTCCTGCGCGCAACATCATGCTGCGCGGCGGCTCCCGGTCGGGAAAGACCTTCGTACTTGTCCGAGCCATCATTCAGCGGGCAATCAATGCGCCAAGCTCTCGGCATGTCATTTTCCGTTTCCGGTTCAACCATGCCAAGACCTCGGTTTGGTCCGATACGCTGCCAAAGGTTTTGAAACTGTGCTTTCCATCGCTGCGCGTGCGGTTTGACAAGACTGACTTCTATGTCGAGTTACCGAACGGTTCTCAGGTCTGGATTGCGGGGTTGGACGACAAGGAGCGCGTTGAGAAGATTCTCGGGCAGGAATACGCAACCCTCTATTTCAATGAAAGCAGTCAGATTCCGTGGGCATCGGTGGAAACCGCAATGTCCCGCCTGGCCCAGAAGTGTGAGCTCGCCGCTCAAATAGCGAAAGCCACCGGACGGCAGTATCTGGCGCTTAAGGCCTATTTCGACTGTAACCCGCCGTCAAAACTGCATTGGAGCTTTCAGCTATTCCGGTCGAAGATGAAGCCTGGCACGAAAGAGGCGCTTCCCAATCCCGACGACTACGTCGAGATGAAGGTAAACCCGTCCGATAATGCCGATAACCTGCCGGCGGAGTATTTCGACGTGCTGGCCTCGATGTCGGCAGCAAAGCGGCTTCGTTTTGAAGCGGGTGAATGGGCAAGTGAAGTCAACGGCGCCTTGTGGGCGCTGGATGACCGCATGGCTGCCGATGGCAAAATCATGCCGGGTATAGACAGCCTGCGCGTGAAGCAGGCCCCGGAACTTGTTCGAATTGTGGTTGCTGTCGACCCCTCGGGTACGCGGGGTGATGACGGTGGCGACGACATCGGCATTGTTGTCGCAGGTCGTGGGGTAGATGGTCACTCATACATTCTCGAGGACGGCACTTGCCAATTGTCGCCGGAAGGATGGGGCAGGCGGGCAGTCGACCTCTATCACCGTTTCGAGGCTGACCGGATTGTCGGTGAGCGGAACTACGGCGGCGACATGGTGCGCTTCACGGTGGCGACCGCCGATAAGAAGGCTGCCTTCAAGGAAGTTGTTGCCAGTCGTGGCAAAGCCGTTCGAGCCGAGCCGATCAGCGCCTTGTACGAGCAAGGCAAAGTGCATCACGTGGGCATTTTCCCCGATCTTGAAGACCAGATGTGCAACTTCACTGCCTCCGGTTACGTGGGTGATGGATCGCCTGACCGTGCCGACGCCCTTGTATGGGCAATCACTGAACTGATGCTTGGTGCTGAGATGCCGAAAGCTGTCTTCGGAACCTATGGACGGATAAATGGCTGATACAGATTTTCTCGCTACATCAGCCGATTATAAGGCGATGCTCGGCTACTGGACGAAGGTTGCGGCGATCCGCGGTGGCGTCGACGCCATGCGGAAAGCTGGTAAATCCTATCTTCCGCAGTTTCCCAATGAGAGTGACCCGAACTACGATTATCGTCTGGCGAACTCGAAGTTCACTGACATCTATTCGGATATCGTGGAGAACTTGGCGTCCAAGCCGTTTTCGAAGGAAGTGACGCTCGCCAACGATACCGTGCCGGAAGCGATCAAGGTTGTGACCGAGGATATCGACGGTGGCGGCAATCATCTGCATGTGTTTGCCGATACGGTGTTCTTCAACGGCATTCACAACGCCATTGACTGGATACTGGTCGATTATCCGACTGTTCCGCAGGGTGCCACGCTTGCCGATGAGAAGCGGATGGGTGCCCGGCCGTGTTGGTTGAATATCCCCGCTACCGACATGCTCTGGGTCGAAAGCAAGGTAATCAACGGCAAGGAACAGTTCACCTACGCCAAGATATACGAGCCTATCACCCAGCGAGACAGCGTCGGCAAGGAACAGTGCATCGATCGTGTTCGCATCCTGATCCGGGATGAACTCGAAGGTGGTCAATATGGGCCTGCCCGGTATGAAATCTGGGAAAAAGGCACAAAGACGGACGCAGGTTGGTCACTAATCGCGGAAGGACCGATATCGATTGGTGTGATCGCGCTTGTGCCATTCTTCACCGGCAGACGCGAAGGCTCAACATGGCGCATTCGCCCGCCGATGCGAAACGTCGCTGAATTGCAGGTCGAGCATTATCAGCAGGAAACTAATCTCAAGTCAGCCAAGGAACTGACCGCCTTTCCGATGCTTGCGGGCAATGGTGTGACGCCGCCGGTAGATGAGAACGGCGAGCCGATCATGGCGCCGATTGGGCCATCGGTTGTTCTCTATGCTCCTCCGACGCCAGATGGCACGAAGAGCGGGCAGTGGCAGTTCATCGAACCCTCGGCCTCGTCGCTAAAGTTCCTCTCGGAAGACGTGGACAAGACCGAGACACAGATGCGCGAGCTTGGTCGTCAGCCGCTTACAGCGGGCACTAGCGGGATCACGCAGGTTGCAGCCGCCTTCGCTTCCCAGAAGTCAGCCAGTGCCGTACAGGCATGGGCTCTCATGCTCAAGGACTGTCTGGAACGGGCTTACGTCTTCACATCGATGTGGCTGAAGGTGAAGCTCGAGCCGACCGTTTACGTGAATACTGACTTCGCAATCGAACTCGGCGAGGACAAGGCGCCTGACACGCTTCTGACCATGAACGAGCGCGGCAAGCTTAGCACACAGACGCTCTGGCAGGAAATGAAGCGCAGAAGCATCCTTTCGCCCGAGTTCGACGCGGACGAAGAGGAAAAGCGGATCATGGATGAACTCCCCGCTGACGACACCGAGGATGATCTGACCGCTGCCGTCACTCCACCGGTGAAAGAGCCGGCGGAATAGTCGAACGAACAATCTGACTTCACACGGCTCGGCGGGATCATCCTTCCGGGCCTTTTTCAATGCGCGGGACGCGCACAACTATCCGGGATGGATAAACATGGCTCTCAAAGCAATTCTGGCATCGCTTGACGGTATCGATGACGCAATTTCGGCTCTCTATGTCGAGAAGGATGGCAAGTTCATTCTTGATGTCGAGAGTGTCGACGGCTTCGCACTTGAAGACGTGAATGGTCTCAAGACTGCACTCGGCAAGGAGCGCACGACACGCGAACGTCTTGAGCGCGATGTGATCAAGTTCAAGGACCTTGACCCAGACAAGGCTCGTGAGGCTCTGGCAAAGCTTGAAGAACTGACCAGCATCGACCCTGCCAAGGAAGCCGACAAGATCGCCAATACGAAGTTCGAGGCCGCCAAGGCACAGCTTCTGGAAAAGCACACTGGTGAGCTTACCAGCCGTGATGAGCGTATCGGGCATCTGACCAAGACCGTTGAGGGCCTGCTTATCGATGCGGCCGCAACGTCTGCGCTGGCCGAAGCCAAGGGATCGGTGGAACTGCTTCTTCCTCACGTACGGGCTCATACCCGCGTCAAGGAAGTCGACGGCAAGTTTACGGTCGAGGTGATTGACAAGGACGGCAACGCAAAGATCGCGGATTCCAAGGGTACGCCGATGGATATCTCTGGTCTGGTTGCCGAAATGAAGGAATCGGATGCGTTCGGACGCGCCTTTGAAGGTTCCGGCCAGTCGGGCAGCGGTAAACAACCGGGCGCAGGTGGCGGCGGTAATGCTCCGCAACGCGGTAATTTCGGCGGATCGAAGGAAGAGCGCGCAGCCGCTATCGCTTCGAAGTTCCCCGAACTGAGGCGCTAATCCCCTCAAATCTCTCTGCTGCTGTCTCGGGATGAGAAGCGGCATGCATCAGGCGGGAAGCCTACCAACCCATTAAATCCCGAGACAAGCACAGGAGAAACCTCATGTCTCTTTCCCAGATGCAGGTATTTAACAAGTACTTCATGCCTGCCACCATCGAAACGCTGGCCCAGATGGTCAACAAGTTCAATGCCGCTTCCGGCGGTACAATCCGTCTGACCACGGAAGGCTTCGAAGGCGATTTCCTCCAGGAATCGTTTTACGCGGCGATCCATTCGGCCCGTCGTCGTGTTGACCGCTATGCGGCCAATGCCGATCAGGCTGCGACCGATCTGACCCAACAGAAGCATACCTCGGTCAAGGTTGCCGGCGGCTTCGGCCCGGTTCGCTATGAGCCTTCCCAGATGACCTGGCTTGAAAAGCCGACCGCTGAAGGCATCGAAGTGGCTTCGCGCAACTTTGCTGAGGCACTGCTTCAGGACCAGCTCAACACGGCTATTGCAGCTCTTGTTGCCGCAATCAGCAATCAGGGTGCGGATACGACCGTTGATGTGTCCGCAACTGGTCCGGTGACCTATGCGGCAATCAACAACAGCCATGCGCTGTTCGGCGATCATTCCGGTCTGCTCGTTGCGCAGGTTATGGACGGTGCGACCTATCACGGGTTCATCGGCCAGAACATCGCCAACGCTCAGCAGCTGTTCCAGGCTGGAACTGTCCGCGTGATCGACATTCTGGGCAAGATCTCGGTTATCACCGATGCTCCGGCGCTCTTCACTGCAGCGGCTGGCGAGGATCCGGCAATGCGTCGTGTCCTTTCACTCGTTGCTGGCGCAGCCACGATTACGGATAGCCGGGATATCATCTCGAATATCCAGACCACGAACGGCAAGCAGCGGATCGAAACGACCCTGCAGATCGATTACACCTTCGGTCTGGGCCTCAAGGGCTACACCTGGGATGAGACCAACGGCGGCAAGTCTCCGACCGATGCCGAACTCGCCACGGGCAGCAACTGGGACAAGGTCGTTACCTCGATCAAGCACACGGCGGGCACTCTCGCGGTTGGTGCTGCGCAGTAAGGCAACACGGGCGGGCTCAGGCTCGCCCTTTCTCATTCGAGGGTTCCACATGACCAAAGAACAGAAGATCGCCTATGTCGTTCACCCGGTATCGGCCAAGATGAAGCAGTCTCTCCGTGAAAACGGAATGAAGATTGTCGATGCCCGGTTTGCTCCGGAAGACACCAAGATCATCAATCCGCACAAGAAGCGGGAGAAGGCGCCAGCTCAGCAATCACAGGTTACCGTTGATGGCATCGGAACCGACAGCGGCAACCAGTTCAGTGAAGAGCAGCTTCGGGCGGCGATTGAAACCGCAACCGGCAAGGCTCCGCATCCTTCAGCCAAGCTTGAAACGCTGATCGACAAGTTCAACGAACTGAATGCGGCGGCGAGCGCAGAATGAGCAACAAAGACCGCGTGATTTGGTGTGATCGCGGTTGGCAACCAGTCTATTTCGGCTTCTGCCCTTCAAAGCAGGCATGGAAGCGCGAGATGAAACGATTGGACTGCAAGGAACCCTATCCAGATACAGACGGGCGATGCACCACTTTCACCAATGACGGGAAGGTGGTTGTCCTCGTCACGATCCGCGACGGGAGCGAGAATGAACGGTCGATTACTGAAATCACCGGCCTTCTTGTCCATGAGGCTACTCACGTCTGGCAGACAATCCGCAATGACATTGGTGAGCAAGACCCGTCGCCAGAATTCGAGGCATATTCGATACAGGCGATATTCCAGGGCTTACTCTCAGCATTTCAGGAAACGCGAGGTTTGAACTGATGCCACTCATCACCACTCCTGGCGATCCTGACGCTGACAGCTACGTCGATCTGGACGAGTTCAAGGCCTACTGCGGAAAAGTCGGCTATGACCTTGAAGGTAAAACCGATGCCGAACTTGAGCAATCCTTGCGTCGTGGCACGACATGGCTAGACGGAACCTATGGTCAACGGTTCATCGGTGAACCCGCTACGGTAGAGCAAGCACTGGAATGGCCTCGAAAGAACGCCGTGTGGCGCGGCGCGCTGTTGCCGAGCACGACGATACCGCAACGGATCAAGAACGCGCTGTGCGAAGCCGCTTGGCGGGAATTGAGCGCACCGGGAAGCCTCTCGCCTGACTACGTGCCAGCCGAAGCGATCAAACAGGAGGTAGTGGGGCCAATCTCGACCACTTATCAGGATACGAACGGTGGAGCCTCCGATGTTCTACCCGTTTTGAGCATCGTCGACGGCATCCTTGCCGGGTTCACCCGCGGCAAGGGCCCCGGTGTGTTCGGATCGGCAGCAAGAGCCTAAAGCATATCGTTATATGGCTGCTTCGTTTCGCCAACCAAACGGGCAAGTTCGGTGAAGTTCCACGGACGTTCTGCGCCGGTAGTATTGGCGATTTGAAGAACCCTGATTGGAAAGCAGATTGCATCGCGATTGGACGGATTTAAGTCCTCAACAAAGCGATCATCTCCACGAGCGGTTGCTTCGGCCCGTCTGAGGGCTTCGTCAATCTCAACCTGAGAGAGAATGCCCTTCTCGACCAGTGCATGATTGATCGCGGCGAAAGCGAGGCACAGACCCTCGAGCTGCAAGTTTGCGACGTTCATGTTGTCCTCCTTCGGTTCCCGATGTTTTTCAACGCATTTGGTCGGGGATTTGATCCATTGGAGAGCGCCATAATGGCCAAGTTCAATTATGCCCGCTCGGTAGCCACTGCGAACCGATTGATCGACAAGTTCGGCCAGACTGGCGCTATCCGGCGTACTGAGACATCAGGCGTTCCGTGGAACCCCGGCACAAGCGATACCGACTATCCATGCACTCTTGTCGCGCTGGATTACGACCAGAAAGACGTAGACGGGACACTGATCAAGTCGACCGACAAGAAGGTTTATGTCGCCACCAAGGGCCTGACAATCCAACCGACGACAACCGATAAGGTTATTATCGGCGGTGTTGTCAGCACGATCGTCGAGGCAAAGCCACTCAATCCGGCGGGCATCATCGTGCTTTTCGAGTTTCAAACTAGGTCGTGATAATTATCTCATTCTACTATCGATGAGATTAGAAATTTCGTCATATGTCTCGTTCAGCTTGAGAGCGCTGCGTCTTGCGGCTTTGTATGCTCGTTCAAGTTCAGTAAACCGTCCTGAGTACCTATCGCCATACTCTGAATCTAGGAAGTTCGTGGAGTCGGGGGCATAGTAGGTATTCTTATGAATAGCAAAAGTGTAACCCAGCTCGCCGGTATCATCATCAACGTACTGGCGCGTCACGGCTACCACATTTCCTAGCTTACAAACGTAAACTTCGTGCGCTTGTTCTGTCCATTCGAACTTCCCTGTTTCAGTGGCCTCGGTTATTTTGATTATTAGCTCGGATAATTTCATAGCTGTGCACTCGCTTTTGTTTGGGCCACGGCTTCCCATCTGGCACTGATCTCCATCACGCCAGAAATTGCCTTAGTAAGTGAAACGCGATTGAACTTCTGATTGGGTTCAATCGCGAGGATCAATTGATAGTCAACAATTCCAAGTCTTCGTTTCAGATCTTGAGCGTCAGACTCGAGAAATTCGGCGTGCAGAGACTGTATATGTAAGCTTCTCTTGATTGGGTCAAACAACGCTTGTGCGACCGAGAATTGGTTATTTTGGATAGCGCTGGAGACCGCAATTAGCTGACCGCTAGCAAAGGCGGCGTTAGATGCATCAATGCGCAATTTAAGGGCGTCCGCGGCTGTTTTGGCAGCTACAGAAGCGCGCTTGGCAGCAGTTGCTTGATAAATCGCAAAGATTAGCCCAACGAAAGTTAGAATAAAGCCGATCCAGGTAACCCAGCCCATAACAGGGGCGGACACAAACCAATCAGCCCAGCTGAGTGGATCTATTGCCGTAGTAATAGGTTCGAGCCCGGATTCTGTCACGCTATCACCCCAAATGATTCCCCACACATTTGTTTATCACGGAGTGTAAAATGCTCAAGCGTCTCACGCCCCGCGAGCGGGTTGAAGCATTTATCGCGACATACGAGCCAATTCTGCGCGCCGCATTTATGGCAGCCGTGGATGATATCCGGTCCAACGTTGTCCTTCGGAGGGTCGTTGAACGGCTGGAGAAGGGCGATATATCCGGCGCGATTGATGCAATGTTCATTGAAGAGGCGGCATTCAATCCGCTCGAAGAGGCTCTACGTCAAGCGTTCAACGCGGGCGGCGTCGACACTGTATCCAACATGCCAGCTCTCAAAGACCCAGAGGGCCACACCGTCGTTATTCGATGGGATGCGCGAAATGTCGTTGCTGAAAACTGGCTACGCGATCATTCAGCAAGCCTTGTTTCGGGAATCGTCGCTGATCAGGTCGAAAGCATCCGCACCGCTCTGACGGAGAGCCTTGCTCGAGGCGACAACCCGACGAAGGCCGCAAAATCCATCGTTGGGCCGGTGAATCGGGCTACTGGAAAGCGAGAAGGTGGGATTATCGGTCTGACGGCAGCACTGGCCCGGTTCGTCCAGAGCGCTCGCGATGAACTGCTGTCCGGCGATCCTGCGCTGTTGCGGAACTACCTGGAGCGCGGCCGGCGGGATAAGCGATTTGACCGAACGGTGATGAAGGCGCTCAAAGAGCAAACCCCGTTGCCGGCGGATGTCGTGGACAGGATCGCCAATCGATACAGTGCGGGTCTGTTGAAACTTCGCGCCGATACGATAGCGCTGAATGAAACATTCGATGCGATGGCAGCGGCCAAAGACATCGCTTTTCGTCAGCAGATCGATAACGGGAACCTTTCGGCAGACATCGTCACCAAGACTTGGCGGCATACACCGCAGGAGCACCCGAGAGCGCAGCACGTGGCGATGAGAGGCCAGAAGGTCAGATATGACCAGCCTTTTGTCGCGCCTGACGGGACGTTGATTATGTATCCGCATGCGCCAGGCATTCCGGCTCGGCACAAGATCGGATGCAAGTGCATCGCCGAATACAAGATCGATTTCGTCGCTCAGTTGGTGGAATAATGGCCAAGTCTTTTGCTGCAACCGTCGGACAGTGGGCCGTTAAGGTCGATGGCGCGCTAGAAGTCGTGTTCAAAGAGAGCGCGCAGGAGCTAGTCAGCCAGATGGATAAGCTTCTGTCTGACATGGTCTATGACCAGCCATCGTCTGAGAAATACCGGCGAACCGGCTATCTTCGTGCGTCTCTGATGGCATCGCGTGAAGCCATGCCGAGGCTGTATCGTGACAATCCCGGCGGGTCGGTTCCTCCTGATCTGCAGCCAGTCATTCTGGTGATCAACAGCGCTGATCTCGGCGATACGATCTATCTCGGCTACACGGCGAACTATGCGGCCTATGTGCACTACGGTGCCAAAGGTTCGGCTCCCCGCCCGTGGGTAACGCTCATCGCTCAGTGGTGGGAGGAAATCGTTGCCGCCAAAGCCAAAGAAGTGAAGCAAAGGCTCAAGCTCTGATATGACTATCGAGAAGAGTATAGAAAACGCTCTGTTCGAGCGTGTGGCTTCGTTGGTGCTTAATCCTGCGCTTCCGGTCGCTTGGCCCAATATCGCGTTCCAGCGGCCTGCGACGGGATATTTGCGCGTGACACATGTCCCGAACACATCGCGCCGCCGGTTCGTCGGGTCGACTGAGCCGCACCAAAGACGCGGCATTCTTCAGATTGACGTATTCCTGCCGCTGAACGGTGGCACAACAAGTTCGACAGAGAATGCAGGGAAGGTGGCCGAACATTTCCCGACGGACCTTATGCTGCCGAAAGACGGATTGTCCGTTCGCATCACCAAGGCGCCCGACATCGCGCGAGGGTTCAGCGACGAGACGCACTGGCAAGTGCCGGTGACGATCTCATACGACTGTTTCGCATAACTTTCATCCGGCCTGAGCCGTTAACAGCCCCGATCCGGGGCTTTTTTCATATGGAGAAGACCCATGATTACAACTGCTTCGGGCTCTACGATTGCTATCGGGCCTGCAACTCCCGTAACCGGTGCCAATGAGGCCGCTATCATCACAGCATATAAGGCTCTGGCGTTTGTTCCGGTTGGCGAGGTCCAGAACCTCGGCGAATTCGGCGACGAAGCCAATGACGTGACCTTCACGTCATTGTCGGATGCCCGGGTGCGCCATCTTAAGGGTGCTCGGGATGCTGGCGTTCTCGCCCTGGTGTGTGGTCGTGATCCTCTCGACGCCGGCCAGATCGCGCTGAGGGCGGCTGAAAAAACCAATCTGGCTTACGCTATCCGTATCATCGCGAACGATGCGCCAGATGAAACCGGAACCCCGACCGAGTTCTATTTTCACGCGCTCGTACAGTCGGCCAAGGAAAGCTACGGCGAAGCTGACGATGTGGTCACCACGGCTTTCAATCTCGGCATTACGACCGCTGTGTTTGAAGAAGAAGCCACAGCCGGAACGCCGTAATACCAACAGCTTATCAACCGTTTCTCCACAGACGTATCAACAGGAAACTCACAGATGGATCTGTCAGTATTTGACGGCGCGGCGAAGGCATTTGACGAAGGATTCGAGGTGGATATCGTTCACCCGACCACCGGCAAAAAGCTGGGCATGAAAGTTCGTGTTGCGTCGTATCAGTCGCAGCGCGTTCGTGATGTTCAGCGGCGCCTGGCCAATGCCAATATCCGCGACCAGAAGCGCAACCCAAAGAAAACCCAGACCGTTGAGGAAGTCGAAGAGCGCGCAATCGACGTGATGGTGGCTGCTGTGCTCTCTTGGGAAGGGTTCGAACGTGGCGGAAAGCCGATCGAATGCACGAAGGAGAACGTTCGTACTGTTCTGTCGAATCCCGATCTCTGGTTCATTGCTGAGCAGATCGATTCTGCAGCGGATAACCAATTGGCTTTCATCAAGGCCTTGCCAACGACCTGATATCGTTCGGTGAGGCCGTATTCGCCATACGTCGGCCATCTGTGCTGCCTGACTTCCCAGGAGAGCTACGGCACGTCTGGGAATGGTTTCTCGACCTCAATTCGAGGCGATCTGTCGGCATGGCTGCCAACCCTATCTCCTACGTCGATATTGACGCGTATTGCCGACTTTATGGCATCGCTATGCTGGCGTGGGAGATCGAAATGATCTGCTTATTGGATAACGCCATCCTCGCTGTCACGCGGGCAGGGCAGAAAACGAAATCCAGCGATCAATTGAAGAACGAAACGCCAGCCAGCGATGGCCATGGCGTTGCGTCGCTGTTGCGCGGGTTTAAACGGAAGAAGGGGTAGGAGGTGACAAATGTGTTTCGTTGATCCATATATAGCGAGAAGGAGATTGCTATGGGATTGATGGCACTGCAACAGGAGTTTGAAGGGCTTTCGGCAAACTTGCCGGCGGCTCCGACTTTTGTTGCTCGTGCGAACAGTGAAGCTGACGATCCAATGGCCGACTTTGCTCAAGCTTTGAAGATTTTCAAACGACAGATTACAATCTGGCGATCAAATCTTCTCATATCGATTGAGCAGTTACGCGACATTCTTGACAAGGCAGAGGAACTTGATCGTCAGACAGGTACCGGTGCCTCCATTGCGTTCATATTTGATGAAGCCTTGCCGACTCTTTATGAAAAAATGGATGAAGTTGAGGTTAGCGCGCGACGGAGTTTTATGGATATCCAAGAGAACCCAAAGCTTAGCCTGCTCGAAAAGGTTTCTCCGCGGCATAAAAAGATCGCCCGCCTCATCAGGAAAAAAACTGATGAGGCTTTCCACCTTCAGATGGAATATCTAACTCAGATTCGTCAAAAACTGTGGCAAGTAGCGGACGAATATGACCCAGAGAACAAGCCTACGGGGCATGTATTGAAAGCCGGGGACGATTTCGATAGCTGGTTTGATCGGATCGTCGCCGCAGAATGATGGAAATTGACTATACCAATCGGTTCAAAAAGTCAGTCCAGCGTCTATCAGTAGATCAGCAAAAGCTGGTGGCAGCGGCACTTAAATTGTTTCGCTCCGATCCGAGTCACAAAGACCTGGATTTCAAAAAGCGCACTGGGTCGAAGTATTTCACAATTCGTGCGGATATTCGAATAAGAATCGCGATGACGCGTGAAGGGGATAGGGTCTATCTCCTTCATCTTGCAGGGAATCATGACGACATAAACTCAATGGATCGGCAGAAAAGATAAGGGGGAGCTTGCCCCCCTTAGTTCCCTAACTCCTATTTCAACGATGAAGCCATCTTCCCGCACATAGGGAAGCCACCAATACGAATATAGACAGTAACGCCCCGCGTGTGATCAATTTGCGTGCCCCTTTGCTTTCTCAGCCAATCAAAGCCGAGTCGTGGGCAAGTGTCGAGCTGGCGGTGCGTTACTAATAACAGCCCAACTGTGTCGCTTCGGCTTGTGCCTGAGCCCGCTCAGCTTCAAGTATGCCCGCATAGTTAGTCCGGCTGAGCAGTTGTTGGCACCGGACTTCTTTGTTTGTTTGATTCGATGATTGATTACTCGCGCAACTAGAAAGAACGAGCAGTGCAAAGCAGGCGGTCATAAGTGCTTTCATGTGGTTTCCCTCTTTCGGGGAATTATAGCGCGTGGTTCGAGGGTGGGTAGTGTGGTGGCGGATGTTGTCAGCATAACGGAGCGCCTCCCCAGGGCCGCTCCTAATTTCCTAACTCTTGTTTCAAGGACGAGGCCAACTTCCCGCACATGGTCGGGTTGAATAGCGAGAAATTGGCTTGCTCTTTTTCCTGCGGTTGATCTGCAAGTTTCTTCACAGCGTTGTTTGCAGTCTCTTCGGGGTTCTCCACTTCAGCGAGGGTCAGAAAATTGATTAATGCTCGTCTAGCGTCCTCAACGATTTCCGGCATGTCTAGCCGCTTATTACATTGATCTGCAAAGATGAGGCGTGTGAATGACTTTTGTAGCTGTTCCCTCTTTTCCGGTGCCACCTCAATTGGCTGAGAAATAGCGGGGGCGGCTAAGGTCAATGCAAATGCTAAAACACTTGACCTAATCATTTAAACTCTTCCTTCGACCCATCTTCGTACAGGACGGCGGAAACGCAGATCTTAGCGGTGACATCTTGAGGGCGGACTTTTGCCAGACGGGCCGCGCTCCAGGCTCCCTTTTCGACTAGGACGGCTTTGGGTTTGATTACGGTATCGGGATCGAGAGCAAGGTTTGCGATTTTCTCGCCAAATGGATCAACGAAAAGTGCGACGGCTTTGAGCATGCGGATTTGTTTGTCGCTGTTGCTTTGTAGCGTCATACTGACGGACACGCTCCCGAAATCCCCAGGTTTCGCTGACCAATCTTTAATCGTGAGCAGTTGAGAATTAAGGTTGCCACAGTCTGCGGTTTCAGCCGCTGCCGTGCTGGCCCAGAGCCCCGCAATCATTGCCCCGATGAATATGTACTTCATGCCCCGTCTCCTTCTAGGTGGCGAGGACGATAGCTTTCGCCTGAAAGGAACGCAACATGGCTGATATCGCTACTCTCGGCTTGGAAGTCCGCAGCGATCAGGTCGAGAAAGGCACTCGTTCGCTCGATAAGATGTCCGGTGCTGCTAAGCGGGCGGAAGCGGCAGTAAATGGCTTTTCCTCGACCAGTTCTGGTGCAGCGTCAGCGGCTTCGCGGCTTTCAGCCGGAATGAATGGTGCCGAAGCCGGATTAGAACGGGTTGCAGGTGCCGCGCGGCAAGCGCAGCAATCGCTACGTTTGGCCAGTGTAGCGGCCAATGACAACATCAGAGCTGCCAGCAAGTTCAATACGGCCAATATCGCAGCACAGTTTCAGGATATCGCGGTTTCCGCTCAAATGGGTATGGGTGCATTCCAGATCGGCTTGCAACAGGGCACTCAGCTGGCAGCGGTTATCAGCACGATGGAGAACCCGTTACGCGGGCTCGGCGCGGCATTCATGTCCGTCATCTCGCCAGTTAGCCTCTTGACCATCGGCCTTGTGTCGTTGTCCGCGGCTGGCCTGCAGATGGTGGATTGGCCAAAGCGCGCTTCGCAAGCCCTGATTTTCCTAGCGGATAACCTGAAGGCTATAGCGCCATATGCTACTACTGCAGCTGCGGCACTCGCGTTGATCTATGCGCCGAGCGTCATCGCGGGCATGGTAAATCTGATCGCTTGGATGGGCCGTGTCTCTGTAGCTGCGATCAGCATGGGTGCATCGTTCGCGCTCGCTAATCCTGCCACCGCTCTGGTTGCTGGGTTTGCAGCAGCCGTTATAGCCGCAAACATATTCCGCGATGAACTGACCAAGATCATTGGCTTTGATATCGTCGGAGCAGCGAAGAGCGGGGTAAATTCTATCGTGGCTGCTTTTGTCGGCAGCTATAATGCGATTGTGAACGGATGGTCTGCCCTTCCAGGGGCTTTTGCTGATCTGTCCGTTCAGGTCGCTAATAATTTTCTTGGTGGCATCCAGTACATGGTGCGCGAGACTGTAAGTCTTGTGAACGGCATGATTATAAGCATCAATGGTTCCCTACGGAACGGCTTTGATGCCCTGGGATTGGATCGTTCTGGTGCGCCACAGTTTCCGGATCTTGGCCCATTACGTAACTACAAGATTAGCCAAATCGAAAACCCCTATGCAGGTCAGGCCCAAGCATTTGACAACAGCGTCCTAAAATCCATTCAGGACGCGCAAAAGACTGATTACGTCGGTAATATGTACTCCGCTATAGAAAGTGGGGCATCTACCGCAGCGGACAAGCTGAGGGAGCTTGCCAAGGGTCTTACCGATGTCGATGAAAAGACGAAGAAGGGTAAGAAGGGGCGCCACGGCAAGACCGACGCCGAATATTATCAGGACATCATTGACGGTGCTGATCGGCGAATAGCGTCACTTCTGGTCGAACAGCAGGCCCTTGGCATGACCGAAGAAGCGGCAAACGCTCTTCGGTATGAACAGGATCTGCTTAATCAGGCTCAACAGCACGGTATAGAGCTCACACCGAAGCAGGCCGACTATATCAAGATGCTTGCGGGGACCATGGCGGGTCTGGAATCTGCAATCCAGAAAACCCAAGATGCGATTAACTTCGCTAAGGATACGACGAAGGGTTTCTTCTCCGATATGGCGAATGGACTTGCCAATGGGCGAGGTTGGTGGGGTTCACTTGCGGACGCTGCGGTAAATGCAATCACCAAGATTGCGGATGCTCTGATCGATAGCGGGATAGATTCGCTCTTTGGTGGAAGCGGCTTTGGCAGCCTCTTAGGCGGGTTGTTCGGCGGAAAATCGGCAGACCCGTGGTCAGGCCTGCGGCTTGCAAGCGGCGGCTACGTATCCGGTCCCGGCTCCGCGACCTCTGATAGTATTCCGGCTTGGCTTTCTAACGGCGAATTCGTCATGAATGCCCAAGCAACCAAGGCATTCGGGCCGTGGTTGCAGGCGATGAACGATAATAAGTTGCGCGGCTTTGCCTATGGCGGTCCGGTCGACGGGAATGTCGTCTCTATGCCGTCTCGCTCCACCTTGCCGAGTGTTCGAGAGGCTGCTGTTAGCGGCGGTCAGCAGACTGTTCGTATCATCACGGAAACCCGTTTCGTGAACGATGGAAACTTCCAGAACTATATCAAGGGCGAAGTTGAGGAAGGTTCTGTGAAGACCTTCAAGGCCGGTATTCAGAAATACGACAAGGGCGGCGCCGTTCGTGCCGCTCGTGATCTGCGTCAGGTGAACCAGAGAGGTTATGCGAAATGAGTATCAGCCTCCCTGCCTTCATCGAGTATCAAGCTGGCCGTCCACGACTGAACAAGCCAATTTCCATGTCTCGGTATGGTGAACGCGCCATATCAATGATTCAGAACGGTGATGAGTGGTGGACGGTCAATATCGAAACCCAGCCAATGTATGATGAAAGCTTGGCCGAGTTCGAGGGCTGGCTTGCACAAGCGCAGAACGGCATGGAGACGATTGTTTACACGGTTCTCGGCAAGCAATCGTTGCCGCGAGCCTACTGGAGCAATCCGAATAGCCCCGTTCCGGCTGACAATGGTTCGCTGACGTCGGTCACCAATGGGAAAACCCTACTGATTGGCGGCGTGACTGTGGGATTGACGATGACGAAAGGCGATTTGATTTCGCTCACGACTGGAGCCTATCACAGCCTCCATCGAGTGACTGCCAATGCGACAGCAGGGGCGACAATCACGCTGCCCGTTGAGCCGCCGGTGCCGTCATACATCGCCAACGGGGCAACGGTTCGCTTCAAAGACCCGGTTCTGAATACCCGGATTGTTCCGGGATCGACCGAAGTTGAAGATGGCGTAATGCCAACGGCAAAGTTTCAAATCATTGAGGTGCCGAAATGAATGTTACCGAAACTCAATAGTGAAATTCACGGGGCCGATATATTTCGATTTCAAGGGTTCGCATTCCAGAATCAGATCTGAAGCGTCTTTCCCGAATGTAACGTTGCCGTCGTCTCCGTTGTGTCTGACTTCAATCTCTTGAAATATTCCACCTTCCGAGACAACGAGTTTGATCGATGCTTTGCCGTCTAGTGGTATCCCTTTGACCTTACTCAACTTGGATACACACTGGATTATTTCCGTTCGGAGCTCCTCTATTTCCTGCTGAGCGTATTCTTTGGGTGGTCCATAACCGGCCAAGACAATTGATGCAGCAGGTACGAAAAGCAATCGAACATTCCGCTGCATCGTCTTGCCTCCAAAAATCGTCGATCGCTCGTATTACGATGAGTTTATCACATGGCTTTCCCAGCACGTCTACAGCAATTGCTCAACGAGGGCAGGGGCAAGATCGCCTCTGCCGTGAAGTTCGAGTTCGGCACCGGCATTTACGGCTTCTTCTCAGGCAAAGGCAGTCAGGGTTACGGCGGTCTGACCTATCACGGCAATACGCTGATCGATATCGACGAGCCAATGTATGCGCTCGGCACCGCAGCGCAGCCGGTGACAATGCGCCTTCCTGCAGCAGCGGACTTCGGCCTGACCCCAGACAAACTGGGCCAGATCGAGCAGGAAGATTACAAGAACCGTCCTGTCACGTTTTACGACTTCTATTTTGACCCAGATACAAACGCTTTCCTTCACGCCGAGCCGACCTGGTACGGTTATGTGGATACTATCGACCACCGGGAGGAAAGCGACAATGTTTGGCTGGAAGGCAATATCGAGACCGGTGCAGTCGACAATTTCCGCGAAGGTTATCGTTATGCCTCGCATGAGGATCAGCAGCTTGTTTCGGCGGGCGACATGCTTTTCGAGCACGCAGCGAGGACCAAGAATGAATTCTTCAAAATCAAGTTCGGTTAGGGTCACTGGCTGGGATCGGGCGCTAGAAGACCTCGCGACCGCTCATGTCTCGATCATCCCGAAATGGGGTGTTTCAGACTGCCTGATGACAGCAGCTGATGCGATCAAGGTCGTTACCGGAGAAGACCCGCTTTCGCAGTTTCGCGGCAAGTACAAGACGGAAGCAGGCGCGGCTCGCAAGATGCGCGCCAATGGCTGCGAGAACGTCAAGGATGTGTTTGAAACCTATCTCCAGCTTGAGCCGGTCAATCGCCTCTCTGCGCGCCGGGGTGATGTCGGTGTGATGCGGATCAATGACGAATACGTGGCCGGGTTCATCTGTGGATCAGGCTTTGCTGTGAAACAGCCGCACGGGCTCACGTTCTTTCCGGTGACCGATATCGAGCAGGCCTACAGGGTCGGCAGCTAACCACAACTACAATTTGCGCCTTTGAAGGTCCGCCAGCAGCGGGCCTTTTTTGTTGCGCGTGCATGAGGCTTCCATATGCCATTCCTAGCACCTATTGGCGCTTTCATTGGAGGCGTTGTGTCCAGCGTTGCCGCATGGGCGGCAGCAAGCCCGATCCTTGCCGGTATTGCGCAGACAGCCTTCGGCATTGCAGCTAAGTTTGCTCTCAATGCAATATTTCCGCCAAAGACGCAGAGCCGCGCTTCCGAACTGGAAACTCAGTACGGGGCAAACATCCCGCGTTCAGTCATTCTTGGCACGTGTGCGACCGAAGGTCATCATATCTATCGCAACAGCTACGGCAGCGGCGGGCGTCTCATTCAGGACGTGTTCGTCCTGTCCAGCTTCCGTATCACCGCTGTGCCGCGTGTACGCTACAACGGTGAGTGGCGTTCGCTAGTGCAGCAAGATGCTGACGGATACTGGCTTGTGCCGAACGAAGGGACGAGTGGCGACGATCACGACAACGTCCGGGTGAAGTTCTATTACGGCACGATGGATCAGCTAGCAGAGCCGACGCTGATCAATAATGCCCGCCCTGCCGGTCGCTGGACTGCGAACCATCGTGGCGCTGGCATTGCCTATGCCATCGTGTTTTCGGAACTGCGCAAGAACGGCGATGGCCTGACCTCGCCAGCCAAGTTGCTGTTCGAAGTCGTTGGCGCTCCGCTGTACGACTGGCGCAAGGACAGCACCATGGGCGGTTTGGGCGCGCATCGCTGGAATGACCAGAGCACGTGGGAATATTCCGATAATCCGCCAGTCCAGATCTACAATCTGGAGCGCGGTTTCTTCAACGGAACCCAGCGCATGGTCGGCAAGGCCGTTCGTGCAAGCCGCCTCCCATTGGCAGAATATACCCAGGCTGCGAACATCTGCGATGAATCCATGCCGGACGGTTCGAAGCGTTATCGTGCACATGCGATTGCCAAGGATGGTCCCGGAGCGAACCACGATGCCAACCTGATGCCGATCCTAGAAGCGATGTGCGGCTCATGGGTTGAGCGCGTTGATGGTGAATTCCCGATTGCAGGCGCGCCACAGGCAATCGTTGCCACGATCACGGACGACGATATCAAGCGTGGTGCACCGCTTCGCTTCAGCGCGAAACGCAAGCGGACTGAGCTTATCAACACTGTTGCGGCTTCTTATGTCTCACCGGAAGATTTCTACGAGACGAAGGACGCGGCAACCCGCATCGATGCAGGCGCTCTGGCCGAAGATCGGGAAACGCTGGCCAGCGCCATTCCTTACGCCGCCGTCACCGATGTACGGCAGGTGGACAGGCTGGCAGACATCGCAATTCGTGGCGCTCGCTATCAGGCGTCGGCGGAAATCGTCGTTCATCCGAAGTTCCTCGACACGATCAAGGAAGGCCGGTGGGTTCGCTGGAATAGCGCCAAGTATGGCGATCGCACGTTTCAGGTGCTGACCCGCCAGCTTGGTGGGATCAATACCGATGGCGCTCGCGATATCTCGCTGTCTTTGCAGCAGATCAGCAACGGGGTCTTCGACCCGACCGCATACGAAACAAATCCGCCCAACATCATCGTTGTCCCGCCGCCGCAGTATCTGGCCGAGGTGCAGAACTTCGATGTCATTCCAACCATCGTCAAGGCTGATGGAGCTGGAGAACTACCGGGTGCCCGACTGCTGTGGGATACGATCGATGACATTTCTGTTGTCGGTGTCGATATCGAGTACTGGCCGGCCAACGATCCAAACCAGGTATTCAAGCGCTTCGTGACGTGGGACGTGGTGAACGTTCTTCTGGTCGAAGGCCTGACCTCTCTTACGGACTGGTTCGTTCGGACGCGCCTGCGTGTCGATAATGGGCGTGCTGTGGCGTGGGCCGCGGCAAAGCCATTTCGGACGCTGAATGCACAAGGTGATCAAAACCCGATCGATTATGAAGCTCTGGCCGATGATCTGAAAGGTTATCTCGGCTGGATAGGGCCACAGGTGCGCGAACTGATCCGTCTCAGTCAGGAGCTGGTGACACAAATTGCTGACAACCATGCCAATGCCTATGAGGACCGGCAGATGCTGGTCCGCAGACTGGAAAGCACGTTCGGCAGTGCTCAAGCACAGTGGGAGGAAGCCATTTTCGTCGCCACCGGGCCAAACAGCGCCATCGGGCAGCAACTCACGACGATCAATGCTCAGCTGTTCGACGTGAACGGCGCGAGCATCATTCAGTTGCTGCAAGTGCGGGTTGATGGTGTCGAGGATGATGTAGCGGCGCAAGCCAATCTCATCACGCAGCTTTCCTCCAATATCGGTGAAGTGTCAGCCAATGCCACTTTCCGGATGGGCACTTACAATGCTCCATCGGGCTGGAATGCGCGTATCGGCATGGAAGTGCGTGGCGGGACTGCCGACAGCTTCAAGAGTGCTGGCATGTTCCTTGACGTGACCAGCACTCAGGCGCGCATCGCCTTCATCGCTGAACAGATCGTGTTTTCGAACGGTACCGAGTTCTTCAAGCCTTTCGTCATCCAGAACAACGTGATGTACGGCGAAGGCTTCGTCATGGATTGGGCGAAGATCGTAAATGTTTCGATCCAGTGGGCACAGATACAGAATGCCGTTATCAATAATCTGGTCGTCGGAACAAGCAATCTGGATTTCGGGGCAGTCACAGGCGGTTCACGCGCTTCATTCAACCAGCTTCTGAACGGATCAACCGGAGCTGTTGCGGCCCTGACCATTAACAATCCGGTCGGCAACAAGACTATCCCCGGCTGCAATGTTTCCCTAACCTATTCGTCTACGGGTTCAATGACGCTGAAACTGGCGCTCCTGAATATAACCACCGGTGCAGAGATAATCTCGAACACCGGCACGGCTTCGGGCGGTAGCAACACACTGACCCTTGGCGGCAGCAATGTCGATTTCAGTTCGGTTGCCGGAAACAACGTCTACGGGCTTCAGGTAACCGTACTGGCCAGCAGCGGAACCACAACAGTGAACAATACTGTCGGGACCGTACAAGCGCTCTTCTGGAAGCGCTGACTTTCATCAAAATCCAATCATAGGAAACCGCGTTGACGGCGCGGGGAGGTATTTCATGGCTGTTCTGTCGGACTATACCGATGGCACGATCACCGTAACCAATGGATCGGTTGATTTCACGGGCACGGACACGCTCTGGCGAAGTGCTGCATTTCGAGAGGGTGATACCGTCCTTCTACAGGGCTTCACCGGAGTGATCGCCGGTACGTCGGACGATGATCCGCTGATCTTGTCCAACACGACAGGGCAGTTCACCGAGCCGTGGCCGGGTGCAAGCGGTACGTTCAACTATCGGATGCGCTATCAGCCAGACAATGCCCGTTTTTCGGCGAAAAGCACGGCTCTGATCAATCTTCTCGCCAACGGAATTCTGCGCGGGATTGCGGACATCGGTGTTGAAGATGGTAAGCTGCTGATCGGCAACGTTGCGGGCCTTTATGATCTCATCGATAAATCAGAGCTTGGCATCCAAGACCCCAACGGCAGTATTGGGAAGCTTGCGGCGCTGCAGCTGGCTGCAAACATGGTTCTTCGGACAAACGCCGAAGGAGCAATGGAACAGTCTCAGTTAACGTCATCCGGCGTGGCGCTCTTAAAGGCTCCACCAGTCGCGGACGGCCAGTTTCTATACGCAATTGGACCGGACGAATTTTCTGTCGCTACGCTCACGACATGGTCGCGCAGTTTTCTGGCTTCACCAGATGCGGCCGAGCAGCGCCGTATCATCGGCTATAATCGACCGGCATTCAAAGCGCATCTCGCTGCCAATCAGCTTGTCTATAACGGCACGACTAATCTGACCTTCACGGCAGCGCCTTTGAATGTCAACAACGGGTGGTCAGGCGGCAGGTTTACCATCACCCAGCCAGGCACCTATTTCTTCATGTTGAATATTACGATTGGCGATGGCTTTGCCGGGCAGTTCATCCCGCAGATATTCGTCAGTAACGGTACAAATCCATCATCTGTCTACAGTGAGGTCGTTGCCCCCATCGGGCCGCAGAGTGCGCAGCGGTTCTATGCCGGAGGAAACGTGGGAGCCGCTATATGGCTCAACACAGGATCTTACGTAGAATTCAAGCTGGTGTTGGATGCCGTACAGGGCAACCCGTACATGGGTGCCTTTCGGTGTTCTGCGACCGGCTTTTTGATGTGAGGGCACTATGAAATACAAGTTCATCAAGTTCGGCCCGGAGGGTTTCCCGCTCTTCTATTATGACGAGTTGCCCTATCCGCCGACCGAAGACGGAATCCGGAACCCTGATATTCCTTTAGATGCGGTTCCCGTTACCGACGAACAATGGGCAGATGCACAGCGTATTGCGTTGTGGCAATCTCCAGACGGCACGCTTACAACCCCGCCGCCACCGGAGCCGGTGGAAAGCCCGTCAGTTGTCGTCATTCCATCGGTAAGCCTCTGGGAGCGCCTGACTGAAGCCGAGGCGGAGCAAGTAAATGCTGTAATGGCAACACAGCCGTTCCGCACCCGACAGATTTTCCTGACAGCAAACACCTTCCGATCCGATCATGAACTGTGGCCTCTTCTCGTTCAGATGGCGACCGAATTGTTTGGAGAGGATAGAGCGGCGGAGCTTCTCGCAGTATAATAAATGATATCGGTTACTCGACACACTCGCCGCCCACTGAGGCGGCTTTTCTTGGCGAAGGATAAGGCCCCAGTAAGGTTTCACTGAACTGGGGCCGAGCACTTTGGGAAATCAAGCTGAAAGCAATGATAGGTGCCCAGTCGACGTTTATCTCGCATATTGTAAACAGTCTGTTTCGGGATGAAAGAAAACCCCCGGCGCCGTGTCGCGATCACCGGGGCTGCACCGAACATCCAGTCACGTCAGAAGGTTGGTCGGCACTCCTATCGATGTAGTACTGCTGTAGATAAAATGAAGCCCCGGCACGTCTCCCAACACGCCGGGGCTACGCGCCTCCACGTGCGGCGAACACGATGGGCACGCTGATGAAGTATATCATAGACGCAGCGACTATAGCGTCCATCCATACACAGCGAGGGCTACACCTCCGACGGCACCAATAACCGACCATCCAATCATGCTGATTCCCATGAAGCTGTGATACGTTTCGGAAGAGATCTTGTTGAAAGCTGCGGCCACAAAAAGGTTGGCAGCGGCACCGAGGATTAGACCGATACCGTTGGCGACGTAAGCGGCGGGATGAAGTGCCATGCTCTGCATGAAATATGGCCGCAGTAGGAAAGTTGCTCCAAGCATTCCTGCAATCAGCACAAAAACCGATACCATTCCGAAGCCGGACCATCTTACTAGCATTTGGTGAACTACCTTTGTCTTGGGGAGAGGTCAGGCGGTAATGGCCCTTGCTCGTTCGTCGGACAACCCATCGACGACAAAATCCTCAAGAAAAACCCCGGAATGAGTGGGGGTCTATGTTCATTGTTTTCGTCTGGTGTCCCAGAAAAGCATTGATATGACCCAGAGCAGCGCAACGAGAATTGTGCCTTCAATTAGAAAATACCAGTGCATGACACCACCTCACATCGGAATTCTACCGCCGCTCGAGGCTTTGCTCATCATCCATGGCATTGCCGCTTCCGGCTGTTCAAGCAGATTGCGCTTTCTCGCGAAGCCTTCGAATGCGTTACGCGCTACGTGAACCGGCTTAAGCCCATTCTGTGCATCGCAGCAGGTTTTCCACGTAACCTCAAATATGACGTCGCGTTGTTCGTCGGGCCATTCATAAAGAAAATCAATAGCATCTTCGATGCTTGCAATCTCTTGGATTAAGTATTCGCCGTCCTTCACAAAAATTGGACTGTCAAACAAACGGTCGCTCATCGAAACCTCCATTTGATCGAACGAAGTGTGTTGGAATGACGGCTTCGATTTAGTGATCGCGTCGGCGGTTTCAAGAGCCTCTTATCGTTAAATTTCAGGACATCCCCATGAACAAAACAACGTTCTTCGCGTATGCGAGGCGCGCGCCTTTTGGCGGGCGCTTGAGCCAGGCTCAGATCGACGCCGCCTTCGCGTATCCGATATCGAAAACTCGACACACCGCACCGCCTTCGAGGCGGTTTCTTGTGCCTGAAAGGGAAATTCAATGAAAACCAGTGCAGCAGGGCGGAAGCTCATCGAACAGCGCGAAGGCGTTGAATTGACGGCCTACAAGGATAGCGCCGGGATTTGGACTATCGGCGTGGGCCACACATCCGCAGCTGGAGCGCCAAAGGTGGTAGCCGGAATGAAGATCACGGCGGCGCAGGCCTCAGAAATTCTATCTCGTGATTTGGCAACCTTTGAGGCGGCGGTGTCGTCGGCGGTTAAGGTTCCGCTCAATCAGAATGAATTCGATGCTCTAGTTAGCTTTGCGTTCAATGTCGGTGCTGGAGCTTTCAAGGGCTCGACCTTGCTGAAGCGCCTCAATGCGGGTGCCAGGCAGGCCGCAGCCGATCAGTTCCTTGTGTGGAACAAGATCACCGTCAACGGAAAAAAACAGGTCCTCAAGGGGCTGACAATCCGCCGTGAGGCAGAGCGCAAGCAGTTTCTGACACCAGTATCCGCAGCGAAGCCCGAAGTCGGAATTCCGGCCACGCAAATCTCAACCGGTTTCTGGGCCGATCTATTCCAGGCAATTCTCGCGATTTTTGGAAAGGGCAAATGATGGATATCGCCCTGTTTATTCCGATCATTCGGCAAATCCTTCAGGTTGTCGGCGGCATGCTGATTGCACGCGGCTGGCTGGATGACGGCGCAGCCGATGCCCTTACAGGTGTCATCGTGAATGGCATCGTGTTCGTCTGGTGGCTGTACGACCGCCACCGGATCAACAAGAAGGCTCGCCTTCTGCGGTACAAGGTAGGAGAAACCGACCATGCTTGAAGCAATTCTTGGCCTTATCGCCGCTTCGAATGGATGGGTGGCTTATATCGGGCTTGCCATTGCCGGTGCGTTCGGCCTGTATCTGAAGGGCCGGGCAGACGGCAAGGGCGCTGAAAAGACGCGGCAGAAAGATGAAAGCTCTGCCGCTCGATCAGTTGCGGACGAAATTGACGCAGCAGTGGCGGGCCGCGATCCGCAGCAGAACCGCGAAAGGCTGTCGAGATGGTCAAGGTGATTGCACTGACCGCTCTCTGCGCTCTCTCGGCATGCGCCAGCCCGCAAGGCTCATTCTGTCTGGTATCGGCCCCTATGCGCCCTTCGCCTGCCGCTCTGGCTGCGATGACAGATCGGGAGGTATCAGCGATGCTATCTCACAATGAAAAAGGTGCAAAGCTTTGCGGGTGGAAGGCATGACCGAATTCGAAGGTGGCGAGGAACACTGGCGATGAGTGAAGACTTCAAATGGCTAATGGGTACAGCCGTCACGCTAATTGTCTTTTTCAGTGGTGCGCTGATTGCGTCATTTCGATCGCTGGCAAAGTCTCAGAAGGACGGTGACGATCAGCTACATGACCGGGTGAACCGGGTCAGAGACGAGTACGTTCGCCGCGTCGATCTTGACGATCACGTCAAACAGCTGCGCGACGGAATGAAAGAAATGCGGGATGAAACTCGTGAGGGCCTGAAAGAAACGAACAAGCGCCTTGATCAGGTGCTGGCTGTCCTGGCGCAAGATAAAAAGGTGTGACCTAAAAAGAACCCCGCAGCGGATCGCGCGGGGCCGGAAGTCATGTCTCATCGGCACCCAAAATTTTATTCAGGGAATCGGATTTGTAAAGCCCCGATGTTTAACGCTCATTCAGTCGGTACCAGCCTCGCATTACGCGGATGTAGGTAGGTTTGTGCGCCCGGTTGAACTTAACTGCGTTCTTCCGCAGATGATCAGCGATTTCTGTGGCATCCAAATTTGGCAAAGCGCGTTGAACTGTCTTGGCGCTGAACGGCTCGCGCAATTTGAGGTGCCGGATTGCCCGCTCGATTTCGGAGCTTTTCATAATCCCCTATCCGTCAGCAACCTGCAGCAATAAAAGCCCCGACGCTTTCGGCAGGCGTCGGGGCCGCGCTTGGCAAATGAGGTGCATGTCCTCGCCCGCGCTCTATCCGCTGAGCTTCGTACGGACCCAGCGAATAACTGAAAAATGCCCTGCCGAGGGACGAGCTAGGCAGGGCTGCGCCAGCGATGGTTCTGGTGCCAGTAGATTTGAACTGGCGCGAAGTTATCGTTCTTGCATCATTAAAACTCTGGGGAGGGGGAATGGTTCCGCGGCGGGAGCTCCAGACCATTCTTCGGGAATAGTTCTCTTATCACCCGTGTGTACGCCATTAACCATGCTATTCATTAAATCATAGCCAAGCGTTTCTGCGACGGCGCTTATTGGTTAGCAGGGTCTAATTAAAAGTTGTTAAGAAGGTGTTTGGCTTCGCCTGGGCGTGGTCGGTGCCTTGCGCTTAGGCTTGGGTAACAAGCCTTCCCTTTGTGCCTTCTTTTTCGCATCCTTACGTGCACGTCGAATAGCCTCTCCCTTTTCGCGGGTGCGCTTTTCGGATGGCTTTTCGTATGCTCGGCGCTCTCGAAGTTCACGGAAAATGCCTTCTCGCTGCATCTTCTTTTTGAGCACGCGCAGCGCTTGATCAATATTATTATCTCTTACAAGTACCTGCATTAAATTCCTAACTATGGCTTTGGTGGTCGGTTATGTTCTAATCGCGCAGCTCGCAGCCGCTCTGTTTTGGCGTCTATAGCTGCTTTTTCTGTCTCGAGAATAGCTTTTGCGGCGTTGTCCGTTATCGCGTTTTTCGCTTCCGTACGTGACAACGTTTTTTTGAAAAGGGTATCTTTAGTTAGTTCGGTCGATTTTGCTTCAAGCATTTTCCTTGTCCTCGTTCTGGAAAGGTCACACTTTCCGTGAAGGATTGAATGGGTGGGGGCAAGCCTCCATATGATCGCCGTAACATCGGCTTCGCCGACATGATTGGAATTGCTGATATCTATCCTATCAATGCGAGAACACCGTTTGGATGTTTTAACCTCTGTTTACGGGCAAAAAACAAAAAAGGCCGGGAAAACCCGACCTTTTAATCGCCTCAACGATCAGTGCCAGTACATCCGTGGTCATGGATCGAAGGCAATGTCTGAACACTAAAACTAAAGTGCTTGCAGATTATCTGCGGCTTTCTTGCCAGAACGGCGATCAGCTACGAGTTCGAAGCTAACCCGTTGACCTTCGTTGAGCGTATGCAATCCTGCGCGTTCAACTGCGGAAATGTGAACAAAAACATCTGGAGATCCGTCTTCGGGTTGGATAAATCCAAAGCCTTTGCCGCCATTAAAGAATTTTACTGTTCCGTTGGTCATATTGAATATCCTTCAAATCGAACGGTTAAATACTAACGAAAATTAATTCGCTGCGAGTTTTACGATTTGAAAGAAAAAGAGGGGCTTTAAATCTTAGCCACGTCGTTCGATAACAAAGTCGATGGACATCATTTAGCGTTAATCAACGCTTTTTACAAGAGTAGCGCTCTTGTTTTATTAAAAATTGATTCTGCGGCTTAAAAAAAGAACCCCGCAGCGAAAACTGCGCGGGGTAATGGGGAGGTATCATGAACCTGACCAAAATTCTAATCACGCGAGATAAAAAGTAGAGCCCCGACGCTTTCGACCGGCGTCGGGGTCGCGCTCGACAAATGAGGTGCGCGACCTTGCCGTGCGCTCTATCCGCTGAGCTTCGTACGACCCAGCGAATAACTGAAAAATGCCCTGCCGAGGGACGAGCTAGGCAGGGCTGCGCGCGATGGTTCTGGTGACAGTAGAGGTGAACTGGCGCGAAGTTATCGTTCTTGCATCATTAAAACTCTGGGGAGGGGGAATGGTTCCGCTGTGAGCGCCACGCTATTCCTCCGGATCAGTTCCCGTTTCTCCCATCTGGACGCCTTTTGCCATACTAGCGATAGCCCGTGCTATTTCGATGCGATCCCATCCGGCCTCTTGTGCGTCTTCTATCAGGCTGAACAGGCCGTCGGCCAGAGCTTCCTGACAGTCCATAAACCGTTCCGGGTAGCCCTCGTCTTTCTTCGGCCCTTTCATTCTATCCTCCCTAAAATAAACTCGGCTGCTCTTCCTTATTGTCATTGCTTGGCGTGAGGTCGATCAGATCGGCGTCGGGCAGGGGCTTTTGCATTTCCTTGGCTTCATCCCATGGAGCGCGTAGCCAGGTGTCGATTTCCTCCGTGGTGCGGAGAATGACCGGCATTGCCTTCGGATGAACCGGCTTCACGACAGCGTTTGGCTCAGTGGTGAGGAATGCAAAGATATCGACCTCGACCGGGCCTTCCTTCTTCTTCCGCACGCCTTTCCAGCTTGTCCAGATACCTGCGAAGGCAAACAGCGGCTTTTCCTCATTCAGCGCGAACCAGTGCAGCGGCTTACGCTTGGTCTTCGGGTCGGGTTCCTGCCCGTATTCGGAGAACGATGTGGCCGGCACAGCGCAACGGCTTTCGACGCCTTGCCACCGCCACCAGTGAGGCGAGGTGAGGTTGCGGATATTCGTTACTCCGCTATCCGCTTCGCCCTTCACATATATCGGGGGCGTAGACATGCCCCAGCGGAGCATTGCGAGCTCCGGCTCATCACCTTTGATGTTTCGCAAAACAGGGGCCGGATAGTCGGGAAAGATATCTATCTGCGGATCGACACGGTTCGTAAGGTCCGAGAATTTCTTGAACAGGCGGCGCATGGCCTCATGTGTCGTGGTGATATTGTATAGATTGCACATGCGCTCCTCCTCGTTACGAAAAGAATAGCGCGGTTATTGTTGGCGTCTAGCTGGTTGCTTTCACTCTGACTGTAGTGCGAAGCTGCGCGGGTTAGGTTGTATCGCATCTCAAATAGTCGGGCTGATCAATTTAGGATTTTGCAATGCGAATTGTTGATATCAGAGAAAGGTCGATTGATCTCAGTCGTTTCGCGGATTTGAGCATTCATCAGTCGCTGCTAACGACGAGTATTGTGGCTGTCGTGACTGATGTTTTACGTAACGGCATCCCGATCGTCGGATATGGCTTCGGTTCTGTCGGTCGGTTCGCCCAGTCAGGATTGATCAGAGAACGGTTCGCTCCTCGCTTACTTGCAGCCGACATTGATCAATTATCGAATTCCGCAAACGATAATATCGATCCGTTTCGCGCTTGGAAGCTAATGATGTCTGATGAAAAGGCAGGCGGCCATGGTGAACGCTGCGTTGCGGTCGGAGCCCTAGACATGGCAATCTGGGATGCCGCAGCAAAAATCGAAGACGCCCCACTATTCAGCTTTCTCGCCGAAACCTTGGGCAATAATTCAGAGCCCGGGACTCAAATTAACTGTTACGCTGCCGGCGGATATCCTTACCCCATCGAAGACC
Source organism: Brucella sp. GW823-FHT04E01 (assembly GCF_058796175.1). Lineage (NCBI taxonomy): Bacteria > Pseudomonadati > Pseudomonadota > Alphaproteobacteria > Hyphomicrobiales > Brucellaceae > Brucella > Brucella sp. GW823-FHT04E01. Next base: position 310,623 of record NZ_JBXAIK010000003.1, read on the forward strand.
ATTCTTCGTTGCGCACTGAAATTCGATTGATTGTTGATCGAGGCTTTACGCATGCGAAAATCAAGATCGGTAAAGGGGAAATATCGGAAGACTTACAGCGGATCGATATAGCTGCAAAAGAATTGCCAAATGGCTATTCTAGTTTGGCTGTGGACGCAATGAACGCCTACAGCCATGAAAGTGCGATACAGGCCGCAACCGCGCTCTCGGTAAAAGAACTGTGGTGGTTCGAAGATATCTGCGATCCGTTGGATTTCGATACTCAATCTGACATTGCCGAAATTTACGCGCCGCCTCTTGCTGCCGGCGAAGCGTTATTTTCTCTCTCTGAGGCCAAGCTGTTGGCGCGTCACGGTGGTTTAAGATCCGATCACGACGTCTTGGTATTTGATCCTGTTCACTGTTACGGGTTGCCTGTCTACCTCAAAATTGTTGACCATTACGTCAAACAGGGATGGTCGAAAAAGTCATTCTGGCCACATGGCGGCCATCAATTTTGTCAGCACGTAGTGGCTGCGCTAGGCCTTGGAGGCGCGGAGGTGAACCTCACTAGCTTTCAGCCGCTTTGTGGGCTTGCGGACGATACTGTTGTGGTGGATGGAAGGATTAGTATGTCTGACCGCCCTGGCATTGGTTTTGAGCATCGCAACGCAGTGCGCCAATTGTTTCATAGCTTGCTGGAAACGGGGTAAGTACTCATCCGTGGCGGTGGCCTTGGCAACCGAAAGTGCCATCCTTATCTGCGCCGTCCAGTCACGTCGAAATACGACATTTGCCGTATAGCGCTTCACTTGATTCTGCCGTCGTGTGTTTGCAGATCGTGCACTTCGCCTGCACGGTCCCATTTGTGTTTCAGGCGAATTGCTGGTGAGGCCAGCAGTGGAGGACATATGAAGACCTTAGCAATAGTGGCCGTTGGCGCATTCATGGTGTCGGGAACGGCATTCGCGTCCGCGCCTGCTGTATCGACTTCTAAGCAGACCATCAAGCAAGCCCCAGCATCCGGCCCAGTGGTGGCAACTGGCTCGGGCAAACAGAATCGCGTTGGTTTGCCAGGGACGGGTAAGAGCTTTCGTTTTTAAGTTGGATGGTTTGCCCCGTTTAGGTGGGGCAAACGCCTATTTCTTTCTGCCAGCCAGTGCGTTGTCGTTTTTGTAAGCAGTCATTATCCCCTCGGCATTTTCGTAATTCCAAACTGCGCATAGCCTTTTGTCGTGCAGACCTTGCAGCGCATGCGCCTGTGTAGGTCCACAAACCAAGTATGCGTTCCGTATTTGCGTAGAAGCATCTCTCTATCAACCGATCCGATGTGCCCGCACTGGCAACAGAACCCGTAAAGCTCGTACCATTTGAACAGGTCCATGATCCTTGTCGATACCGGCATTTCGGTCAGGTAAGGTGGACGATGTTTCATCGGTCAAAGTACGTCTCCCACGGCTTGGATTTCTTGTCCGTTGGGTCGTAGGGTACGCCGCCATATAGCTGGATGAACTCCTGCTGGCCTTCTTCAGTCCGGAACATTGCTACACTGAACAACGTGATATTGTGCCGAGCGATGCTCCATAGTCGATAACCGCCAAGCCGCTCACGATCATCCAGCATTTGAACGAGATTCGTTCGGTGCCATTCAGTCAAGAAAAGCACGACCTGAAACGGATATTGCTTATTGACGAGCGTCTTTGGCGGTTCGCCGCGCGATCTCCCGCTCATTTCACGAACACCGTAGGCTTCCAACCGCGTGCAAAGCCCATCGACATAGCCAGACTGGCGTATTCGATCTCTTTGACGAGAAAATCCCGATCTTTCAGAAGTGCCTCAATTGCGGCCCGCGCATCGCCCTTGTGGTAGGCGAGAACCATTTCAATTTCGTCGTCGTATTCATTTTCCTGCGCAACCGAATTCATTGTTCTGCTCCAGCGAAGCAGACACACACGCCACCTAACGTGTCCGGATTTCATCAGCGCCGCTCGCCGATGTTCCTAAAATGTTCTCATCCTGAAAAAGAGTCAATCGAGATTTTGCGATCGTGGAAATTGCCTTAGGGAGTGTCTTCACTGCAGACATGGAGCGTGATATGAGCGACGGCAACTGCGTTCTGTCAAATTAACTTCGGTATTCTATAGTTTGTCAAACGCTTCCGTCCGGTCTGATTCTTTGACACCGGTCGCTAAGCGAAAAGGTACGAAAAAGGATAAACCAATGCCAACGGCCGTATCTTTATTTAGTGGTTGCGGGGGGTCCGACATAGGCTTGAGTGCCGCCGGCTTCGATGTTCTTTTTGCTAATGATATTTTGCGTTATGCAGCAGATGTGTATCGTACCAATATGCCTGATACGGAATTCAAGTTGGGCGACATTCAGCAGATTACCAACTTTCCTAAAGCAGACCTCTTGGTTGGCTGCTACCCGTGCCAAGGGTTCAGTCAAGGCGGTGTGCGCAAAGCCGATCGTAAAATCAACTATTTGTATCGTGAGTTTGATCGCGCATTAAGGCAAATTAAGCCGAAAGCATTCATTGTGGAAAACGTTTCCGGAATGCAGCGAGCTGATTTCAGACACTTGTTAAATAATCAAATTACTCGGTTTCGTTTGGCTGGATATCGAGTGAATGCTCAAATACTTGATGCGCGAGAGTATGGAGTTCCGCAGGAACGTAAACGACTATTCATTGTAGGTATTCGATCAGATCAGGGTATTCATTATCAGTTTCCTGATCCGACACACAGTGAAAGCGATCCAAAGCTTAAACCTTTCACCACATTACGTGAGGCAATTGGCGATTTGCCTGACTGGCCCAAAGGACAATTCAACGAAGAAAACTTTCATTGGTATTATCTCTCAAGAAATAGATATCGCGGATGGGAAGAATGCAGCCGTACTATCGTAGCAAAGGGACGGCACGTTGGGCTGCACCCCATTAGTCCAAAACTGCTGAGGATTCATACCGACAAATGGATTTTTGAAACCGACAACCCAGCACGACGGCTGTCATTCTTGGAGTGCGCAAGAATTCAGGGATTTCCCAAAGATATGGTATTTCCCGATACTGCGAACTTGAACGAAAAGTACAAAGTCGTTGGTAATGCTGTTCCTCCCCCTTTGTTTGGAGCTGTAGCTCGGGCTTTGCCAAATATTTGGTGAAATCCGCTTATACAAGTTCTAAGCGGGCTTCGAGGAAACGGTGAAGAACGTTGGGCTGTTCAAAAGTATTAATGTCTTCTTCATCTACGTGGTTAAGTATTCTTAGTCTGTCCATGACAATTATCGCCGTCACATCCGCCTTGACCGCCCAGCTTCCCCGGTTATCTCGAAAAGAAAGGGGAATGAAAATCATCTCCATCCACGGGTAACTAGGTCTTAAATGATTACCTAATCGTTGATGCGTGATTTCAGATTGTTTTTTCACCCACTGCGAGCGCGAACAAGCGCATTGGGCCAAGGCACTTGGTATGTGCGACCCTTCATGCTTATCTAGTTGAAGCCAAGCTACGAGATCAACGCCGCCATCTCCGCTATCGTTCTTTCGAAAATCTTCCTTGGTTAAAGACGCACTGCCGCCGAGATCTTTACTAAGCGCGTTGAGACGCTGCCATTTTTCACCTTTATACTCGGTCTCGTTTTTGCCAAATGCTCTCACGACCGCATTTGTGGGCCAAAGCTTCCGAATTGCAGCGAGCGAAAGTTTCTCGAACGCATCAGTGAGTGGTTTAGTTGCACCACGTTCGAGAAATGGCAAATTGGCACACAGCAATAAGAACACATACAGGTTCTGTGAGTCAGACGTTTGAGGTACCCCGCTGAGAACTCTCCCGTGCTCTATGAGAGTGAAGGGATAACGTTCTCCAAAAGCCAATGTCCTCCATCTAAGTTGTTCAAATGTGTCTTCTAGCTGATCATCTGAAATGACTTTGTCTGGATTATTGTCTCTCACATAATCAGCAAGGCTGTCGCGGCTGCACATTCGATCTGGAGTTAAGAGGCAAAGAATCTCGGTGAAATCCGCCAACGTGTGTATATCGCCGTCGCGAGGGAAATCAAAAGTCAGCATCATTACCCTCGGTTAAGAGTGTCCTCATCGAAGATACAAGGAAAGACGCGGCTTTTTGCACACGTTGGGCGTGCTCCACGTCAGATGGCGTTAATCCCTCAACAATAGCTAAAGTCTCTTGGACCGTCTGGAGCGATTTATCAGCCGCCATTAAATTGGTGCGAACAGCTTCCAAAGGGCCAGATGTGAGCAGGTCTGCGCGTTCAAGAGGTTCTCCCCGGCGGAGCATCGTAAGTGCAGGCGAACTCCGAACAACGCGTGCAAGCATGGCAAAATTACGAGATTCGCCAAGCGCGGTTGGTCCATGTCTCTTATCGAAAACCCAAGTAAAAAACTCTTCAAAATGTTCTGAATTTAGGTCGTTGGCGCTTACATCGGTGATGCCATTCAGTCCAATAAACTCCTGAATCCCTTCCCAGCCTATACCTGTAGTTAGTAATGAGAAAGGAATATCATCAGGAGTGATCTTCAGTCTATCTAAAATACCTAAGTCTTCCGCGCGCTGTAATAATTTTAAACCAGTAAGAAGTTTGGCAACCGTAGTTGATTTGCTTCCAATTTCTTTCGCTAGAGCTTTATGGGCCGCATCGTGATCATGTTCATCGTGGAGTTTTCTCAATTGCGCCAAGTAACGCGCTTTGGCTAATGAATCCCATTCCTTTATGCCAGTTATATGACGATAGCCAAGATATGATAGAATATCTTCGCGCTTCTCAAATATAAGAACCGGAATCACATCCGGCTTGAATTTAGCTGTATTTCTGACCTGTTGTATAAGGTTTTCTTGTACAGGTATCGGTGTCGTGTCCTGTAAGAGTTTTAGAGCGCCGAGCCGTCTATTGCCTTCAACGATGACGAGGCGTCCGTCTCCTCCTAAAGGAGCAGCCATGAGAGGCTCGCCGGCGAAGTAATCTTTCTCGCCAATCGACATCATGAGCTCAACCAAATTGCATTCCAAGACGAAAAATCTCAGAATTTCAGAATCGGGCTGCCCTTTTAGTCGATCAGGTAGCCGCGGGTTTTCTGGATCAAATTCCAGATGAGACAAGTTTACGTATTGAAGCTCGGGCTTGTTCATCTAATTCGTCTCACGCATTGATCTCTTTTCTGTCTTATGACGCGTGGCCTCTCTATCTGCAAGGCCAACACTAATATCTCTTTCTAGTAAGAGCCACACACTTCAACATTCGATGAACAGTTCAGAAAAAATGCTTATTCGGTTGATTTTATCGGTGAAGAGCAGTCAGTCGTGTTTTAGGCCACAAAATAGTGCACATATGAGTGCACATATGAGTGCGCAAAAATACGATAGTGTCCAGAAAAGCGGTATTCTGGAATAGTTGATATGGTGAATGGTTCCAACCGACCGTACCATTGTCTCTCATATATTCGTTGCGAGTTTAAATCAGCGATAAAACGCTGGTTCGTAGATCTGAGAAAAATTCATAAAAACAACAGTTTGACGCGAATTGCAGGAATGCGATAGCGCGCTCGATGCTTTAATTGGAACCAATAGCCTACCCTGCCATTAGGTCTGTAGCGGCAAATCTTATGCCGCTGAAACCAACAGGAGGATTTGATCCATGAAACAGGTCAACCCGACTGAGGCAAGGCAGGGGCGCGAAGGCAAGCCCGTTCTCATCGTGCTGCTGGTCAGTATCGCGGCGGCACTGGTCGTGTGGGTGCTGGTCGAAATCTACGGAACCGTTATTTCTCCCGATGAGAATACGCCCAATGGCGAGAACTCCCTGCCACCCGCCACGACGGAATCGGTCCCACCGGCGTCGGCGAAATGATCGTTTGCTTGCGAGTGCGCGTCGTTGGTACATTCGTCTATAGCGGAACCAAACCCAATGGTGCCCGTTGTGAAGCATGGAACAATTCTGGGCTGAATTTACGCATGAGAATGTAATCAGTTTGCCGGTGGTTCTGGCGCGGATGCTGCTGGCAACACTGCTCGGTTCCATTATCGGTCTGGAGCGGGAATGGCGTCGGCGACCGGCCGGGTTGAAAACCCATATGCTCGTCTGTCTCGCCTCCGCTACCTTCACGATTGTTTCGCTGGAACTGGTCAATGTGCCGGTATTCAACGATCAGAATATCCGGATGGACCCTTCGCGGCTCGTTGAAGCAATCACCAGCGGCGTCGCCTTTCTGGCGGCGGGCTTCATCATCTTCGCACGCGGAAAAATAACCGGCATCACGACCGGCGCCGGCATGTGGCTTGCGGCCTCAGTGGGGCTCGCCAGTGGTCTGGGCCTCTGGCATATCGCAATCATGGCGACGTTGATTGCCGTCACGGTTCTGGTCGTGGTGGGCAGGATGGAAAACTCGGTTGGCCCGGACAACAGCAAAGTCGAGGACAAAACCTCCTGAGCTGTTACCGAGCCAACAGTTTGCCGGAGTGACGGATTAAGCGTCGGCGAGCGCTTCGGCGATGCTGTCCTTCAAGGCAAGGCGCTGTTTGCGCAGGTTTGTTTCTTCTTCCTGGCTTACTGGCGCAATCTTCGTTTCAGCGCGGTGGATGCGGTCATTGACGGAATCGTATTCTTCCAGAATGCGGGCAAAATGCGCATCCTTTGCCTTCAATGCGTGAATGGCGTCGAGCTGGCCGGGAAACTCTTCTCCAAGTGTATGGGGGGTGTTCGACATTCTTTAGCTCCTTCCTTTGTTGAAAAGAGCTTCGCAAGCCAGCGAGCCAAAGGCATTGATCGCGATCAAGTTGAGCGGAAAGGAATATGCGGAAACTGCATGGCTGGCATGCAAATGCCGATCTTCTAAGTTGTCAGTGCGATCCCCATCTCATGGGCACGGACCAATGAAGTGTCCGTGATGGAGAGAAAAATGTTTACCCGCTTCCATAATCGTTTCGGTCGTGCATTCGCGCAATTCGGCAGCGCCGTTCGTGCTTCTGCTGCTGTGCGCGCTGGTCAGAAGCCTACTGCCCAGGACCTTGAGACGCTTGGCATCGACGTTGACCAGTTCCGTCGTATTCAGGGTTGAGCAATCAAGTAAGCGTATGTGTATCTGAGTAAAAAAGCCCCGGGTTTCCGGGGCTTTTGTTTTTAGTCTTCGTCCGTTGCCATCTGGCTCAGCAGGGCACCCTTGCCACGCTGGCGCATGATCATCGGCACAACGACTGCTGCAATCGCCAGTGCGATCAGCACGATCGATACCCAGGAATGCACCAGAGCCATCGGGTTGCCCTGACTGATCTGCAATGCCTGACGCAGGCTCTTTTCTGCCATTGGCCCGAGGATCAGGCCAACAACAACCGGCGCGATGGGATATGAGAAGCGCCGCAGCACGTAGCCCAGCACACCGAATGCCAGTAGCAGGCCGAGCTCGAATGAAACCGGCAGGCCGAACAGCATCGAGGTGGAGGCATTCGCACCGATTGTTCCAAGCGTTGCGAAAACCAGAATGCCTGCATAGAGCCAGTGGCGCGGGATGGTGAGCATCTTCACCCACAGGCCGATCAGCGGCAGGTTGAGAACCAGCAGCATCAGATTGGCCACGAGAAGGCTCGCCACCAGACCCCATACCAGCGTGGCATTGGTCACGAACAGGAGAGGGCCGGGCTGCAGGCCGAACTGCTGGAAACCGGCAAGCATGATTGCTGCCGTTGCCGTGGTTGGCAGGCCGAGCGTCAGAAGCGGCACGAGGGTGCCCGCAGCCGAAGCGTTATTGGCCGCCTCCGGTCCCGCAACGCCTTCGATAGCGCCTTTGCCGAATTCTTCCGGATGTTTCGAGAACTGCCGTTCCGCTGAATAGGAAAGGAAGCTCGACACGTCGGCGCCGCCTGCTGGCATGGCTCCGATTGGAAAGCCGATGGCGGTGCCGCGCAACCACGGCATCCATGAGCGTTTCCAGTCATTCTTGGTCATCCAGACGGAACCCTTGACGGCGATGACTTCATCCTCTGGTCGAAGCTTCTTCGACACGACCGCAAGGGTTTCACCGATGGCGAACAGCGCCACCGCCAATGTGGTGACATTGATCCCGTCGAGCAGGTTCGGCGTTCCCATGACGAGACGTGCCTGACCCGTCAGCTGATCGATGCCGATCAGGCCGAGCGCCAGTCCGATGAACAGGGACGTCAATCCGCGAAGCGTGGAATCGCCAAATGCTGCCGAGACCGTCATGAAGGCCAGAAGCATGAGCGCGAAATATTCGGACGGTCCGAAGGACAGGGCGAATTTCACGACCCATGGTGCGACGAAGGCAAGCGCCAGAGTGGCGAGCAGGCCTGCGATGAACGAGCCGATGGCCGCCGTTGCAAGCGCTGGCCCGCCACGCCCGGCCCGGGCCATCTTGTTGCCCTCCAATGCGGTGACGATGGAGGCGCTTTCTCCCGGTGTATTGAGCAGGATCGATGTGGTCGACCCGCCATACATGCCGCCATAATAAATGCCCGCGAACATGATGAGCGAGCCGGATGGATCCAGCTTGTAGGTAACGGGCAGGAGGAGCGCGACGGTAAGTGCAGGGCCGATACCTGGCAAAACACCGACGGCGGTGCCGAGCGTGACACCGATCAGCGCGTAAAGAAGGTTCGATGGTTCAAGCGCCACCAGAAGTCCGTTGGCGAGAAGTGCGACAGTATCCATGATGGCACTGAGCCTTTAAAGCATTTCCAGCAAAAATGCGAAGCGGTTTTGCGTGGAATAATGCGACAAAACAAGGACTTAGAGCATTTCCAATGTTTCAGTCAAAACTGGGAATGCTCTAAACGAATTGTTCGAGCCAGCCGGACGGCAGCGATAGCTGCAGGCCGCGTGCAAAGATAAACCAGATCACGAAGGCGAAGACGATGCCGACGGGAACGCTGATCCAGAATTTGCGATAGCCGAAGCCACGTGCGGTTGCTGCGAAAAGCAGGCCGGTGGACAAGGAAAAGCCGACAGTCTTCATCGTCAGCATCTGGATGGCCAGACCGCCGATGATCCATGCCATCGGGGCGATCTCCTGATGCTCTCGCTCTGGAAAATCACCGCGAAGCGCCTCGAATACGGTCCAGATGGCAAGGCCGAACAATCCGGCTGCGACGACATAGGGAACGGTTTTCGGGCCGACCGGCGAGTAGCTCGTCACGTCGTTTCCATAGGTTGTCGACCAGGCAATGGCGATGGCGACAGCGGCAAGAACAAGGGCGATGACAAGAGCGGCGAAATCTGGCGCCGCCCCTTCCGGGCGGCGCTTTTCCTGCGGTTCTGTTCCTGTCATTTGACGAGGCCGATTTCCTTGAGGATGGTTTCAGTCGCAGCGACGTCCTTGGCAAGCTGCTCCTTGAACGCCGGGCCGGCGAGATAAGTATCCGCCCAGCCCTTGTCTTTCAGAGCCTTCTGCCAGGATTCCGACTTCACCATTTTCTCGATATCGGCATTGATGGCAGCTTCCTGCTCGGCAGTGATGCCGGGAGCAGCGGCCACCATGCGCCAGTTCTGGATAGAAACGTCCACGCCGCCTTCCTTGAAGGTCGGTGCGTCAATGCCTTCCACGCGCTCGTCGCTCGAAATGCCGATGATGCGCAGCGTACCGGCCTTGATCTGGGCGTCGAATTCGCCATAGCCGGAAATGCCGACGGTTACCTGATTGCCGAGAATGGCTGCCAGTGCTTCGCCGCCGCCTGAGAAGGCGATGTAATTGACCTTGGTCGGGTCGACGCCTGCTGCCTTGGCAAAGAGGCCAGCGGTGATGTGATCGGTGCCGCCCGCAGAACCGCCGCCCCACGAAACGGAGCCTGGATCAGCCTTCAGCTTCGCGGCAAGGTCGCCAAGGTTCTGGATGTCGGAAGAAGCAGGCACGACGATGGCTTCATATTCACCGGTAAGGCGTGCAATCGGCGTGATGGCGTCGAGCGTGACCGGCGATTTGTTGGTCAGGATAGCGCCGACCATGACATAGCCACCGACGATGAGCTGGCTTGGGTCGCCCTTGTTCTGGTTCACAAACTGGGCAAGGCCGATAGTGCCACCAGCGCCCGGAACGTTGATGACCTGCACGCTGCCGGAAATCTTTTCGTCCTGAAGCGCGCTCTGCATCGTGCGCGCCGTCTGGTCCCAGCCGCCGCCCGGAGCCGCAGGCGCCAGCACCTTGTAGTCTTCTGCGGAAGCAGAGCCTGCCATAGCCAACGCCGCTACCGACGTCAGGGCCAGAATAAATCTACGCATATGTCCTCCCAGATAGAATGTGTGCCGCCTCCCGGCGGACCTCCCCAAAGTCCCGCTCCTCTAGCGGGAGAAAACTACATGGAGATTAGCGAAAACAAATTCAATAGGCCAGCGCATGCGACGATAGTTTGGCCGCAATTTAAATAACGGGCTTTCGAATCGCTTGAAAACCGTGTGTTGGAAATAGCCATCGAGACCTGCTTGACGGCGACATCGGGTCAACGTAATAGTGTAACGACGGTTCCCCGACCGAGAGCGAAGGGGATTAATAGGGAACACGGTGAGGACGACCCGAAAAGGGGCCAAGACCGTGGCTGCCCCCGCAACTGTAAGCGGATTGCCGTTCATCCTCGTGACGTTGAAAGCGTCATGCCACTGTGCCGGAGAAGCGCGGGAAGGCAGATGAACAGCAGATATTCGTGAGCCAGGAGACCTGCCGTCTAGTGTTGTCCATTGTCACGGGCGGGGATGCCCGGAGCAGGAGCCGGTTATGACAGATTTCCGCGTCGCAGGACGCATCCTTCCATCGTCATCACATGATTTCGACATGTCCCCGGATATGCCTGTCCGTCTTCCGTATCGGATTTTTTCCGTCAGCTGACAGGGCGTCTTTTTCTCATCATTTCGGGGACTTTCATGAATATTCTCGGCAAGATGCCGTTTCGCGCCGCCCTCTGTGCGGTTGCATTTCTCGCAGGCGGTTTGGCTGCACAGGCAGCGGAAACGCAATATCCGCTGACGCTGAAAAATTGCGGTCGTGACGTGACCTTCAAGCAGGCACCGAGCCGCGCGGTTGCGGTCGGCCAGAGCAGCGCAGAAATTCTTTACAGCCTTGGTCTCGGCGACAAGGTCGTCGGCACGGCAGTGTGGTTCGGGCCTGTTCTCAAAGGTTTTGAGGAGGTGAATGCCAAGGTAAAGCGGCTCGCCGATAACGATCCGAGTTTCGAAAGCGTTCTGGCGCAGAAGCCGGATATCGTGACGGCGGATTTTCAGTGGCATGTCGGGCCGACCGGCATTGTTGCGAAGCCTGAACAATTCGAGGAACTGGGCATTCCGGCCTATACATCGCCTTCCGATTGTGTTGGCAAGGACAATTCCGGCGGTGGCGACGGTGTTCGTACGGCAGCCTTCAAGATGGATATCGTCTATCAGGAAATCACCGAACTGGCGGAAATCTTCAATGTGCAGGATCGCGGCGAGAAACTCGTCGCCGACCTGAAGGCGCGCGAAGCGGCCGCGCGCGAAAAAATTGGGTCTGCTGGCGGCAAGCTGTCTGCCGTTGTCTGGTTCTCCAGCACGCAGGTCGATGCCGATCCTTACGTCGCAGGCAAGTTCGGCGCGCCCGCCTACATTCTTTCGGCACTCGGCATCAAGAATGTCATCAACAGCGAAGAAGAATGGCCAACGGTTGGATGGGAAACGATTGCAAAATCAGACCCTTCGATGATCGTTGCTGCAAAGCTGGACCGCCGCCGCTATCCGGCTGACGACATCGCCGTCAAGCATCAGTTCCTTGATAGTGATGCGGTCACGAAGCTGATGCCAGCAGTCAAGGACAAACATGTCTTCGACATGGATGCGCAGTCGATGAGCACTTCGCTTCGCGTGATCGAAGGCATCGAAACACTTGCAGCCGATATCGCCGCCTCGGACCTGAACAAGTGACGGCGCGGGCAGCGACAACAGGCTTCAAACAGAAGGGAAGGGCCCGCTCCGGCGTGTTCTTCCTGGCCTTTTCGCTTGTCCTGCTTCTTCTTGCCCTTTGGCTCGGAGCGGCGATAGGCGAAACGGCGATACCACTCGATGTGGTTGCGAAAACCGTAGCCAATCGGGTGTGGAACGCCGGTTATCCGCTCGAACCCATCGATGAAGGGATTGTCTGGAGCTATCGCCTCAGCCGTGCGGTTATCGCTGCATGTTGCGGCGCGTCTCTCGCAATATCCGGCGTTATTCTGCAGTCGCTGCTCCGAAATTCGCTCGCGGATCCGTATATTCTGGGCATTTCCGCCGGCGCCTCGACTGGAGCCGTCGCCGTTGCCATTCTTGGCATCGGCGCTGGCGTGCTGACACTCTCGCTGGGTGCGTTCATTGGCGCTATTGTTGCTTTCTGTCTCGTGTCCCTGCTGGCGCTGCGGGCGGGGCGAGGCAGCAGCGCTATCATTCTGGCGGGTATTGCCGGTTCACAGCTTTTCAACGCGTTGACGTCATTCATCGTCACCAAAGCAGCAAATGCCGAACAGGCGCGCGGTATCATGTTCTGGCTCCTTGGCAACCTTTCCGGCGTGCGCTGGCCCGATGTCACTCTTGCTCTGCCTGCCTGTCTGATCGGTCTTGCCATCTGTCTGTGGCATGCGCGTGCGCTCGATGCCTTCACCTTCGGAACGGAATCCGCAGCTTCTCTCGGCATACCGGTGCGCCGCGTCTACGCGGTGCTGATCGGCGTCAGCGCCATGATGACGGCGGTCATGGTCTCCATCGTCGGCTCTGTGGGCTTTATCGGTCTCGTCATTCCCCATGCGGCGCGAATGGTGGTCGGGGTCAGGCACGGCAGGTTGTTGCCCGCGGCGGCCCTTATTGGAGCAATCTTTATGATCGTCGCCGATATTCTGTCGCGTATCATCATTCCGGGTCAGGTTCTGCCGATCGGGGTCATTACGGCGTTGTTCGGTGCGCCGGCCTTCGCCCTGTTGCTTGGACAAAGGAGGGCGTCGTCATGATCCTCTCAGCATGCAATGTCGGCTGGTCGGCGGGCAGTGTCGAAATCTTGCGCGATGTTTCGCTGGAAGTGGCGGAAGGTGAGTTTCTTGGCATCATAGGGCCGAATGGATCGGGAAAGACCAGCTTTCTGTCTTTGCTTTCCGGTGTTCGCAGATGCCGCGTGGGCGAAGTGAACCTCTGCGGTGCATCCATCGACAGTTTTAGTCGTCGCGAGATTGCGCGCCAACTGGCGCTGGTCGAGCAACAGGCGGGAACAACCGAGCGCATTACGGCGCGTCAGGCGGTCGAACTCGGGCGAACGCCCTATCTTGGGGCCCTGTCGCCATGGTCGGCGGAAGACGATGCAATCGTTGACCAGGCGCTGGTCAATGTCGATATGGTCCATCTGGCTGACCGCTATTGGCATACGCTTTCCGGCGGAGAGCGGCAGCGCCTGCATATAGCGCGCGCCCTGGCGCAGGAGCCGCGGATTTTGCTTCTGGACGAACCGACCAATCATCTCGATATCGGGCACCAGATCGGGTTGCTTGATCTTGTCAGTCGTCAAAAACTGACAGTCGTGGCTGCCTTGCATGACCTGAACCATGCTGCGATGTTCTGCGACCGCATCGCGGTGATGGACAAGGGCAATCTCGTCGCGCTCGGCACACCGCGAGAGGTGTTGCGGGCAGAGCGTATCGCCGAGGTCTTCGGTGTCGATGTCGACGTCGAATATCAGGGCATCAGCGGCTGTCACATCCGCTATCGTGCTCCAGGTCAGCGCCCGTTGGAACTCAGACATTCTGCATGATCGGTCAGGCTGCAAGTCATTGTTTCGGTTGCTGCGGTACTTCTAATAAACGGGAAATAAATAGGATTATAAAATAGGTATTACTAATATTAATATTGATGTTTTCGGATAACATCATGAAAAGTTGTAGCTTTTTCAGAGTTTACTCACAGTAATGTGAGCGGTTTTGTTGACAAACTGTTTCCATCGCGTTGACGGTTGCGCTATACAGCCTCAGCGCATCAGGGCATGCATTCACTTGTAAGGCTGTGGCCTTTCTTGTTGAGTGCAGGCTGAAGGACAGAAGAGATCATTCTTTGATTTGTTCCGTCATTCACGGTTCTGATATGCGGGTCGCCCCGGTTTTGGGCCGGGAAGATCCGTTTTAAATAAAGAAACCTTATTGGCAGGTTCGCATGAATGCGACGTGCGGCGAATGCAGTTTTTTCAATGAATTATTATACTTATAAAGAGCGGCGGCTTTTCGTTTTGGAAAGCCGCCGTTGTTTTATCAAGGATATTGGGCGCCGGTGACTGTGAGATAGACCGCATAAAGCGACTTCGTTGCTGTGATGAACAGCCGATTGCGGCGTGGACCGCCGAAAGTCACATTGGCGACCGTTTGCGGCGTCCTGACCTTGCCGAGAAGCGTCCCTTCCGGCGAAAAGCAGTGCACGCCATCACCAGCACTGGTCCATAGATTACCATCCGTATCGAAACGAAAGCCATCCGGCAGGCCCATGTCGATGGTGCAAAAAACCGTGCCGCCCGTCAGGCGCTTACCGCCATCCACAACGTCGAAGACGCGGATGTGACGGGGCGCATCCTCATTGTGGCTATAGGCGCTGTCGGCGACGTAGAGTTTTGTTTCGTCCGGTGAAAAGGCGAGACCATTCGGCTGGTGGAAGTCAGTTATGACCGCATCGATATTGCCGGTCTTCGGGTCGAGGCGATAGACATTGCGCGACGGCTGTTCCGGCTCAGCCTTATAGCCTTCGTAATCGGCCATGATGCCGTAGGTCGGATCGGTGAACCAGATCGTTCCATCCGAGCGCACGATGACGTCGTTAGGCGCATTGAGCTTCTTGCCCTGATAGCTGTCCGCCAGCACAGTGATGCTGCCATCTGGTTCCGTGCGGGTGACGCGGCGACCGCCATGCTCGCAGGTGACGAGGCGTCCTTCACGATCACGGGTGTTGCCGTTGGAGAAATTGGAGGGCTGGCGGAACACTGAAACGCCGCCATCTGGGACCCAGCGCAGGATGCGCTGGTTCGGAATGTCACTCCACAAAAGGCAGTTCTGGTCACCGAACCACACCGGGCCTTCCGCCCAGCGGCAGCCGCTATAAAGTTCGTCCAGATCGGCGCTCGGCACGATCATCTGCTTGAAGCGTTCGTCGTGGATTTCGTAAATCGAAACAGTCTGAGACAAGGGAGATACTCCGAAGATAATTAGCGCTCGGCGCGTCGACCACTGGCGAGGATGATCACCGCAATGATGGTGAGGCCAGTCAGGACAAGACGGACACCGGCGCCGAAGCCGTAGGTGTTGAGCATCGAAACTATGAGGAACATGAAGAGGGCGGCACCCCAAATACCAGGGATGTTGGAATCACCGCCTGCAACCGCCGTGCCGCCGATGATGACGACGGCAATCGACATCAAAAGATATTCCGCGCCCATGTTCAGCGCTGCACCGCCCGAGAAGCAGGCAAGCAGAAAGCCGCAGAGCGAAGCGAGCACTGCACAGAGCAGATAGGTGATGAAGCGGGTGCCATCGACCGGAACGCCCGCCATGCGCGCAGCGAAAGGATTCTGGCCAATTGCCGAAATCCAGCGTCCATAGATGCTCTTCTTCAACAGTACCCAGCCAATGACTGACAGGATCAGCGCCACGAGGGCGACATTGGGAACGCCAAGCGTGGAGGATGTCGTGAACTGCGCTAGGCTTTCCGGCGGTTTCACGCGCAGGCCGCGATTGCTCCAGATGGCGGTGGACTGGATCAGGAAGCTCATCGACAAGGTGGCGATGATGGGCGGAATGCGCAGAAGCTTGATCAGCGTATAATTGCAGATGCCAATGGCAACACCAACCAGAATGGCAACACCAAGCCCCGCAAGCACCATGCCGTCCTGCGTATCCATGAGCTTGAGCGCCAGTGTTGCGGCGAGCGTCATATTGGCCGGGACCGACAGATCGATATTGCCGGGTCCGAGCGTGATGACGAACATCTGGCCGAGGCCGACAATCACCGAAAAGGACGCGAAAGTGAAAGCTGCGTGGGAGAGCCCGTGCGCGCCAGCGCCGCCGGTAAAGAGGATGGTGATGATCCAGACGACGGCAGTGGCGATGAACGACCATATCCACGGACGGTTGGTCAGGATGGTGAGACCGCTCATTGCTTTTTCTCCCTCTTTTCGAGGCGATTGAGGAAGAGGCGCAATGCCAGCACCACGATGAGAATGCCGCCTTGTGCACCGATCTGCCAGTCCGGCGAAATGCGCATGAAGGAGAGGAACGATCCGGCAAGCGTCAGCGTCAGTGCGCCGATGACGGCTCCGATAGGCGATACGCGTCCGCCGACGAATTCACCACCGCCGAGAATAACGCCTGCGATAGACAGAAGCGTATAACGTAACGCGATATTGGCATCGGCCGATGTGGTGAGACCGACGAGTGCGATACCTGCAAGCACTGCGAAGAAGGCCGCCAGTGCATAGGTTCCGGCGCGGATCATGGTCACAGACCAGCCCGCACGTTCTATGGAGCGGCTGTTACCGCCCGCGCCACGCATTAGCACGCCGAAGGTCGAGCGCATGACGATGAAATGCGTGACGACCGCGATCAGGATGCTGGCGACAATGGCCATCGGCATGAAAGGCGGCTTGGCGGTCATGATCCAGCGCGCCCAGTCCGGCGCCTGTCCGCCGGGCGAGGGCAGCAGCAGAACGGCAAACCCGCCCCAGACGAAGCTCATGCCAAGCGTGACGACGATGGAAGGCAGATTGCGCAGGTGGATCAACGCGCCAAGCGCCGCATAAGCTGCAATGGCTGCGGCAAGGATCAGCACTCCGATGACGGGCGCAGTGTTGAGATAGGTTGCGGCAACACAGACCACGAAACTCACGAAGGTGCCCATCGAGAGGTCGAGGTCGTTGACCGCCATGATGAGCATCTGGGCGATGGTCGCTAGCGCAATGGGGACGGCCAGATTGAACAGCAGATTCAGCCCGGTATAGCTCATGGCGCGTGGTTGCATGTAGAAGACGGCGGCAAGCAGCAGAACCAGCGAGAAAACCGGCGTCAGCAGGCGGATGGAGGAAGAGGAAAGGCGCATTATTCGTGACCTCCCTCAAATGATGCTGCAAGCACGTTCTTTTCCGTAATGTCTTCGCCGGTCAGTTCCGCAACGATACCGCCGTCGCGGAAAACATAGACGCGGTCACAAAGTTCGATTTCATCCATTTCGGTGGAGTACCAGACGAAGGTGCGTCCGTTGTCAGCCTCATGGCGCAGGATTTCATAGACTTCCTGCTTGGTGCCGACATCGACGCCACGCATCGGATCGTCCATCAAAATAGTGTTGGCGCTGGTTGCCAGTGCACGGGCGAAAAGCACTTTCTGCTGGTTGCCACCCGACAGTGACAGGATGCGGTTACCCATATCCGGTGTGCGTATCTGGATGCGGTCTTTCCAGTCACTGCCGAGGACGTCTTCCCGCTTCTGGTCAACCAGCTTTGCCGACGACAGCCGGTCCAGCGAGCCGATGGTGAGATTGTGCAGAATGCTCCACAGCGGGAAGGTGCCGTTGAGGCTGCGGTCGCCCGCAACGAAGGCGATTTCGCAATTGCGAGCCGGAACCCAGTTCGGCCGCCGTGCATAGTAGAGATCGAGCAGCATCCTGGTCTGTCCGTGTCCGGCAAGACCGGCGAGACCAATGACTTCGCCCCTGAATGCCTGAAACGGCTTGATGTCGCTGGCGCGCTTGGCAAAGGACAGAACGGGCGTGCCGCTCATATCGGTCTTTGCAACGCGGCGCGCAGCCTTTTCGCGCTCGACGCTGCCCATGGCTTCGACAAGGCTGCGATTGGTGAAATCGTTTGCGGCGCGGTTGGCGACCACCTTTCCGTCCTTCATCACCACGATGCGGTCGGAGGTTGAGAGGATTTCACCCAACATATGCGAAATCAGGATAACCGCGCCGCCGGTGCTGACGAAACGGCGCACATAGGCCATGAGCTGCGCGGCGATGCCTGCATCAAGCGAAGAGGTCGGCTCATCGAGAATAACCAGTTTTGGCGCAGTGCCGGGCGCGGTAAAGTTGATGGCGATTTCGACCATCTGCCGCTCGGCGATGGAAAGCTCGTCGATGGTGGCACTGCTGTCGATCTTGTGGCCCGGAAAAATCTCGTCGAGCTTTTTGGAAATCAGTTCGACGGCCTTGCCGCGCCAGCCAGCGCCCGTCAGGTCGCGCTGCATGATGCGGACATTTTCGGCAATGGTCAGGTTTGGAAACAGCGACAATTCCTGAAAGACGCAGCGCACGCCATGCTTGCGCGCCATCGTTACGCCGTATCCTGCTTCCTCATGATAGGAAACGCTGCCTTCATGTGGCGACAGCCCGCCATTGATGACATTGACGATGGTGGATTTGCCCGCGCCATTGTGGCCGACCAGCCCGACGCATTCGCCTTCGCGGATCACGAGCTCGGCACCATCCAGTGCTTTCACCGCACCGAACTGCACGCGAATATTGCGCGCGGCGACGACCTCCCGTTTCTCTGCTGTTTCTGTCATACGCTCAACTGATTGCTGGAAATGCTGAAGAATAGACGATGGAAAAGGGCGGGAACGAAACCCGCCCCAATCGCTCGATTATGTGAGGCCCGGCTTACTTGGCCGCGTCGATAACCTTCTGCGCGTCTTCCAGCGAATATTCGACATTGGCGACGCCACCCTTCCGGGTGTTGGCCAGATCCTTGTCGAGCGATTCCTGGCTGACGCTGAGGAACGGAACCACGAGGTCCTTCTTCACGTCCTTGCCGTCGAGAATCTGCTGGGCAACCCAGAAAGCAAGCGTCGAAACGCCGGGTGCAATCGAAACCGACATGGTTTCGTAGCCATTGGCGTCCTTCTGTTGCTTCCACCACTGCAGTTCGTCTTCACGGTTGCCCATGATGATGATCGGCGTTTCGCGCTTGGCGGCGGCGAAGGCCTGCGCAGCGCCATAGCCGTCACCGCCTTGCGTCACGACTGCGTCAACTTTCGGCAGGCTTGGGAGGATGCCGGCGACGGCACGCTGTGCGACGTCCGCCGCCCAGTCGCCATTGACGGAGCCGACGATCTTGAATTTCGGATGCTTCTTCACGCCTTCTTCGATGCCGGCATGGATATTGTCATCGACCGAAACACCGGCAAGGCCGCGGATTTCAAGCAAGTTGCCGCCATCGGGGAAGCGCTTTGCGAGATAGTCGATCTGGCCTTCGCCCATTGCCTTGAAATCGACCGCGATGCGCCATGCGCAAGGCTCGGTGACGATGCCGTCGAAGGAGACGACGGTGATGCCCGCATCGCAGGCTTCCTTCACGGCACCGTTTAGGGCCGTCGGTGAAGCCGCGTTGATGACGATGGCGTCATAGCCCTGCAGGATCATGTTCTGGATCTGTGCAGCCTGTTCTGTCGCCTGATTTTCTGCGGTCGTGAACGGATCGGCGGCGGCCACCACGCCAGCCTTCACGGCTTCCTTGGTAATCTTGTCCCAGCTTTGCAGCATGGCCTGGCGCCATGAGTTGCCAGCATAATTGTTGGAGAATGCAATCTTCTTCGACGATGTGTCAGCCATCGCGCTGCCAGCGGCGAGAACGCCTGCCAGTGCTGCGGATGCGAAAAGGATTCTTGCGAGTTTCATTCTTTCCTCCCGGTTGCCAGTGTACGACCCGCAGCGCCCCGGCACTTCGGATCGTCTGAATTGATTGTGATGCGGGCCTCCCGCACCGCCGCTCCTCAACGGCACCAGTCTGCACCTGACGCGATTTTACGCTCTTGTCTTGCGGGCAATTTTCTGGTGAAGCGAGGATGAAAGAAGACAAGCCTTCTGTGAAGGCCGAATGAAGCAACTGTCTTGCGGGTTCCCGCAGCAAAATTGCGGGAACCCGCAAGACGCGCCGAGGATGTGACGGCGTATTATAGTGCTTCAGGAGCAATTTGCGTTTGGAGGAGAAACGCTTGGCCGAACTCGTGCCCCAGAGGTTGCTCGACCACTATCTGAATATTTCCAGATTGCTGGCGGGACAACTCGACTTCGATTCCATTATTCAGGCGGTGGCGGCGGAAATCACGCATATCGTGCCCTATGATCATCTGGACGTTTGCATCAAGATGGTCGATGGCAAGTTCCACATCGCCTATGAGAGCGGCATATCGACGGCCTGGAGCCGTAATCCTCCCGCCCTGTTGTCGGGCAGTCCCATTCGAACAGTGCTCTCCGGCGAAGTCGACCATCTTCTGACCGACGATGCGCGCACCGATCAGCGTTTTCACTTTGAAGGTTCCTTTTCCAGTCCGATCATCGAGCATGATCTGAAAGGCCGCCTGCATGTGCCCTTGAAGGCGCAGGGCGATATTATCGGCGCGCTCAGCTGCTCCAGTCTCGCGCTCGCCTGCTACACCATGCGGGACGTGGAAAACGCCCAGTCGATTGCCGATCTGCTTGCACCATATTTTTTTGCGATCCGCGCGGCGGAACAGGCCAAGCGTTCCGCTATCGTGGAAACGGAAGCGCGCGCTCGCGAGGAAGGCTTGCGTTTCGGCGCGTTGAAGCTGACCGAAGCGCTGGAGACAGAGCGCCATCGCATCGGTATGGATTTGCATGATCAGACGCTGGCCGACCTGACACGCCTTGCGCGTCACGTGGAGCGGCTTACCCATGCACCGGACCTCTCGGGCGAGCAGCTTGAACCGCTGTTTCGCGGGCTGCAGCATTGCATGCACGATCTCAGGCAAATCATTGAAGAAGCTAAGCCTTCAATTCTTCAGCTGTTCGGTTTTGTGCAAGCGACGGAAAACCATCTTGACCGTTCGGTGCGCGACAGTGGATCGTCCATCGAGTGGACGCTGGACGACCGCAGCGACGGCATGGCCGATCGGCTGGAGGAAACAGTTGCGACTTCGCTGTTCCGCATCGTGCAGGAAGCGATCAACAATACGATCCGCCATGCTCATGCCAGCCGGTTGCGGGTTACGTTTCGCGACAAGGGCGGTCGCCTGCACGTCGAAGTCGCTGACAATGGCATCGGCATGGATCGCCAGATGCAACGTTCCAGTGACGGGCATGGTGTCGGACATGGGATCGACAATATGCGCACGCGCGCGCGGTTGATTTCTGCAAGTTTTGCTATCAGGAAAAATGGGGAAGGCGGTGGCACCAGCGTGACGATCCATCTGCCTGTGGAAATGTGCCGGGAGACGGGAGGGTAAAATGCATGTTCTGATCGTGGAAGATGATCCATTGCATCGCGCCTATCTTGGCGAGGCTGTGCGTGCGGCATTGCCTGAATGCAGCGATGTGCTGGAAGCCGACAACGGCTCGGCAGGTGAGAAGCTGGCCCGTCAGCATCGCGCAGCCCATATCGTCATGGACCTGCAGATGAGTGGACGTAACGGCATTGAGGCCGCCCGCACCATCTGGAAGGAGAATCCTGAAACGCGCATCCTGTTCTGGTCGAACTATGCCGACGAAGCCTATGTGCGCGGTGTGTCGCGCATCGTGCCGGAAGGGGCGGCTTATGGCTATGTGCTGAAATCGGCGTCCGACGATAAGCTGCGGCTGGCATTGCGCAGTATCTTTGTCGAAGCACAATGCGTCATCGACCGCGAGGTGCGCGGCCTGCAGCAAAAGAGCCTCGGTCATGCCAGCGGTTTCAGCGAAAGTGAGTATGAAATTCTGGTCGATATTGCGCTGGGGCTTACGGATCGCGTTATTGCGCGCCGCCGCAATCTGTCGCTGAGAAGCGTCCAGAACAGATTGCAGCAACTCTATGAAAAACTTGGCGTTTATCAGGAGAAAGGCGAGCCGGAGGAAGGGCGTTTCAATCTCCGGGCTCGTGCCGTGACGGTAGCGCTTTTGCGCAAACTACTGAATTACAGTGCGCTGGAACGCGCAGAAATCGAACTGAACGAATGGCTTAGCCGACAGCTGCCTTCAAACGGCTCTGTGCGAGATTGAGGCCGAGTTCCGACGCACGGGCGATGACCGGAGCGAAGCGACGCCGCTTCTTTTCGTCATGGTTGGAAGCAATGTCTGCGATGCGATGCTTGAGGAAAGGGTTGAGAAACCGCTCCCGCACCGAAGCCACGTAAGCTTCGGCCTGTTCGCCAAGGCCGTCCGCAGCAAATACCGGCAGGACTTCCTCGCGCCATACCGCTTCCAGTTCATTCCGGATCGTTTCGTCCTGCATGGCTTCCAGTACGATCTCGTCTTTCGGACGGCTGCCCTTGAGCCATTGTTCCGCGATGAATGTGTGGCCAAGGTTGAGCAAGTAGAGTTTCAGATGCTCATAGCGCGCAAGATCGTCGGTGACGACGATATCTTCGTGTTCGCAAGGAAGCGTCAGGCCATCGGCCTTCTCGATTGCCCAGAGCGCATAGGGCTCGGCGATGGCGCCGATTGGCTCGATGGGTTCGGAAACGATGCGATCGACAAGGCTGTTGGCAAAAATGCATCGGGTTTCGAGCCATTGCACGAAACCGTCCGGCAGTTTCCAGTTATGGGCAAGATCGATGAGGATCGAGCGCAACCTGTCGCCATTGCGCGAGATCAGCTCGCAGGGAAACAGCGACAATGGCGCATCGGGATTGTGCTGCCAGCGGTGATGTAGAAGCACCAGAAGTTTGGCTGGAAAACTCTTCGGCAAAGCATCCGGGTTCGCAAGAAGCGAGCTGTCATCGCTTCTGTCGAGTTCGTAGCCCTTGTCGCCGGTGTTGGAGAGGATCACATCGACGCTGGCACCGAGGTCGAGAATCGCCGCCCAGTCGTGATGTGCGGAATAGGCAGCGGTAACGCCCTTCGCCTGATGTTCCGTCTCGGATGGCTTGCTGTCGACAAGCCCACGGATCATCACAGGATAGCCGTTGCTTTCGTTCAAAGCCGCGATGCGCTGGCTGCTCTGCGGGTTTGAAGTCGTCTGCACGACGGCAATTGTCCCAATGGCTTTGCCCTTGGAAAGCGCCTCCGAAACAAAGAAATCGACATGAGCCAACAGAAAACGGCTGGTGCCGAACTGCAGGATCGCTGGCTTCTCGTGCATGACCTTCTCCCATAAATCAGTGGTTTTAACTAAGCGATGCAGGGTAAATTGGTCAAGCCAGTAGGATTCTTTATCGAACGATTGGTTCGGTTCCACATGTTGAAATGCGCGATTTGCCGCAATTAACCGGGTTTTTAAGCATATTGCGCTTCTGTCCGGTTGGAAATATGGTAAGGCCAATTCGAGGAGAGGCGGATTTGGGAGCGCTATGAGCGATTTTACGGCAACTGCGGAACCGCGCAGGCTTTATCAGCAGATTGCAGACCGGGTGAGAAGCCTTATCCAGGACGGCCAGTTTCCTGCTGGCAGCAGGCTACCGGCTGAACGCGAGCTGGCGCAGCAACTTGGCGTGTCGCGGCCTTCGCTGCGCGAGGCGCTTATCGCACTCGAAATCGCCGGTAATGTCGAAATCCGCATGGGGTCGGGCATCTATGTCACGGCAGAGTCGGAAAAGCGTTCGCTTTTACATGGCGCTTCCATCGGCGAGAGCCCGCTTGAAATCATGCAGGCGCGCGAAATGGTCGAAGGCAGCGTGGTCGTCACGGCTTGTGCGCGCATGACGCCTGAAAGGCTTGCCGAGTTGCGCGCAACGATTGACGCAATGAAGGTGAATGTCGATGCCGGGCGCAAGGCGATTGAGCTCGACAGGCAGTTTCATCTGCTCATTGCCGAGCAATCAGGCAATTCCGTGCTGGTGCGCATCGTGCGCGACCTTTTTGACGAGCGGCATAGTCCGCTGACGTCGCATATCAGGACGCGCTTCGAGGACAACGATACATGGGCTCTGGCTTTGGCCGAGCACGAAGCCATCTATGCGGCGCTGGAAGCGAGGGATCCGCTTCAGGCGCAGGCAGCCATGCGAACGCATCTGGACCGGTCCAAGCAGCGTTGGATGGATAATGAACCCAGCGAGTAATTAGCCGGGACGATTTGGGAGTGAGGTCAGACAAATGAATGAATCCGTTGATACAGCGGTTGCGCCGGTTATTCTGCTGCATCCGTCGGATGATGTTGCCGTTGCGCGCGTTTCCGTTCGCGCCGGTGATCCGATCGGCCTTGACGGGATCAGGGCCAGCGAACTGATCGGTCGCGGGCATAAGGTTGCCATTCGCGATATTCCGGAAGGCAAGGAAGTCCTGAAATACGGTCAGGTGATCGGCGTTGCGACGAAGGATATCGCTCAGGGCGAGCATGTGCATTTGCAGAATCTCGCCATGCTGCCCTCCGAACACGAGCATCAGTTCTCCATCGATATTGAAGAGCGCGGTATGCTGCCCGAGGCGGAGCGTCGTCATTTCATGGGCTATGACCGGGGTGCTGGCGGTGTCGGCACGCGCAATTTCATTGGGGTGATTTCGTCGGTCAATTGCTCGGCCACGGTGTCACGTTACATCGCCGATTATTTCAACCGCATGGGCGGTCTCGATGGTTTCGACAATGTCGATGGCGTCGTGGCGCTGACACATGGCAGCGGCTGTGCGCTCAACACCAAGTCGGAAGGCTATCGCCTTTTGACGCGCACTATTCAGGGCTATGCCAAGCACCCGAATTTCGGCGGCATCCTGCTGATCGGCCTTGGGTGCGAAACCAACCAGATCGCGCCGATCCTCGAACATTACCGCATGGAAGAAGGCTCGCGCCTGCGTACCATGACGATCCAGCAGCATGGCGGCACGCGCAAGACCATCGATCATGCGATCGCCGAGATCAAGGAAATGCTGCCGCTGGTCAATTCGGCGGTGCGCACCAAACAGCCTCTGTCAAAGTTGAAAGTAGCGCTGGAATGCGGCGGCTCGGATGGCTATTCCGGCATTTCGGCCAATCCGGCATTGGGCTATGCCTCGGACCTTATCGTGCGCAATGGCGGCACGACCGTTCTTTCGGAAACGCCGGAAATCTATGGTGCCGAACATCTTTTGACCCGTCGCGCAGTAACGCCTGCGGTCGCTGAAAAGCTGTTGCAGCGCATCGACTGGTGGCGTGATTACACGGCGCGCAATGGCGACGAACTCAACAACAACCCATCGCATGGCAACAAGCTCGGCGGGCTGACCACCATTCTGGAAAAGTCGCTCGGTGCAGTTGCCAAGGGTGGTTCCATGCCGCTCAAGGCCGTCTATGAGTTTGCCGAAACCGTCACGGAACAGGGTTTCACTTTCATGGATACGCCGGGTTACGATCCCGTCGCGGTGACTGGACAGGTGGCCGGTGGCTGTAACGTGATCTGCTTCACCACTGGCCGTGGTTCGGTTTCCGGTTTCAAACCTTCGCCTTGCATCAAGATTGCCACGAATTCCGAAATGTACGAGCACATGAAGGAAGACATGGACATCAATTGCGGCGGTATCGTCACCGGCGACGAGACCATCGAACAGTCCGGCATCCGCATCTTCGAACATATCATCGCGGTCGCATCCGGCGAGAAGACGTTGAGTGAAGTCTACGACTATGGCGACAACGAATTCGTGCCTTGGCAGGTCGGCGCCGTAACCTGATCCCTTTCTTTAATGACGACTGACAGGAATAATTCGATGGTCAAAGCTCTGCGTATCGAGAGCGAAAACGTCACACGTTTTGCAGAAATCGACGAAGCGCCGTTGCTGGCCGGTCAGGTCCGTGTGCGGGTTCGGCACGTGGGTCTCTGCGGCAGCGATCTGAACACCTTCAAGGGGCTTAATCCGCTGGTGCAGCTGCCGCGCATTCCTGGGCATGAAATCGGCGGCGAGATCATGGAAGCCGGAGAGGGTGTCAGCGCTGCCTATGTCAAAGGCAAGCGGGTTATCGTGCTGCCTTATACGAATTGCGGTGAATGCTCGTCCTGCCGCAAAGGTCAGCTCAATGCGTGCCGTTATAACAAGACGCTCGGCGTGCAGCAAAATGGCGGACTGGCCGACCAGATCGTGTTGCCTGCCGAAAAATTGATCCTCAATGAGACACTGGCGCCCCGTCATCTGGCGCTGGTCGAGCCGCTTTCGGTTGGCTTCCATGCCGTCGAGCGCGGACGTGTTCAGGCAGGTGATACGGTTGCTGTTCTCGGTTGCGGCATGATCGGTATGGGTGTTCTCATCGGCGCGCTGGCGCGCGGTGCCAAGGTCATCGCCATTGATCCAAGTGCCGAAAAGCGCGAACTCGCGCTGCAATTTGGCGCAACGCACGCATTGCCGGGCGGTGAGGATGTCGTCGCCAAGGTTCAGAAACTGACCAACGACGACGGCGTGGATGTTGCTTTCGAAGCGGTCGGCCTGCCGATCACCTTCACGCAGGCTGTCGACCTGGCGGGCTTTGCGGGCCGGGTGGTTTATGTCGGCTATTCCAAGGCGCCAGTCACCTATCAGACGCAGTTCTTCAACCTGAAGGAACTCGACATCATGGGATCACGCAATGCGACGCTGACCGATTTCGAGGCCGTCATTGCGCATCTGGAAAAGCTTGGGGCGGATGCCGACAAGCTGATCTCGAAGATATTTCCGTTTGATGAGGCTGAAGCGGCACTCCCTTACTGGGACGGCGACCGTAACGTTTTGAAGATCATCATCGAACGCGACTGAAATCGAAGCAAATGCTCCACGTCGGGAAGGAAGACGTGGGCTGCCACGCATCGATGGAAAATCGATGCGTAAACTGAAGAAATTAGAGCGTCCTTTAAGCGTCCAAATTGGACGCATGGCGCTCTAACGGAGGAAACCGGCCCTAGGGCCAATTGTTTAATGACCCCATATGGGAGGACAAAGATGAAGAAACTCGTTACCGGCATGATCGCCGCCAGCATGCTGCTGGCAGGAAGCATGGCCGCCTATGCTGCCAATGTTTCGATCAAGGTTGCCTATGAAAACAACCCCGGCGAGCCTTTCGATGAGGTGATGCATTACTGGAAAGATGATCTTGCCAAGCGCAGCAATGGCGAGATCACGCTCGAACTCTATCCAAGCTCGCAGCTTGGCTCCAAGAAGGACGTGACCGAGCAGGCCATGATGGGGCTCAATGTCGTGACCATTTCCGACGTTGGCTTTCTGGCCGAATATGACCCGGACCTCGGCGTACTCTACGGTCCGTTCCTGACCGATGATCCGGCACAGCTTTTCAAAGTTTATGATGGTCCCTGGTTCAAGGAAAAGAGTGAAGAGCTGATGAAGAAGGGCATTCACATCGTAATGCCGAACTATCTCTACGGCATTCGTCAGATCATTTCCAAGAAGCCGATCCGTACGCCTGAAGATTTGAAGGGCATGAAGATTCGCGTGCCGAACAACGTCATGCAGATCAAGACTTTCGAAGCCATGGGCGCAACGCCGACCCCGATGCCGCTGGGCGAAACCTTCCCTGCGCTGGCGCAGGGCGTGATTGATGGCGTTGAGAACCCGATCTCGGTTCTTTACGGCCAGAAGTTCCAGGAAGAAGCCAAATATCTGAGCAAGGTCGGCTATCTGACCAACGTTGCTCTGATTGTCGGCGGCGAAGCCTTCTTCTCCACGCTGCCGGAAGATCAGCTCAAGATGATCCATGAGTCCGCTTACGATGCGGGTCTCTACAGCCAGAAGCTGACGATCGAAAAAGACAATGAAATGATCGAGAAGATGAAGGAAGCTGGTGTCGAGATTATCGATGTCGACCGCGCTCCTTTCAAGGCACTTGCTGAAAAGGTCTACACCCAGTTCCCGGAATGGTCGCCCGGCCTTTATGACAAGATCAAAGCCGAACTGAACTGATCCATCCTTACTCGGATAATGCCGTGTCGCGGTTTGCCGCGGCATGGCTCGATCGTGGAACTCAATCCGATGAAATACTTTGAAAAACTGATCGAATGGCTGGCTGCTGTGCCGCTGTTCATCCTGCTTGCGATGTTCAACATCGCCGTCGTCATGCGCTATTGGATGCATCAGCCATTGCAATGGACCGAGGAAATGGCCGGTCTGTTGATGATCTGGATCGTGATGCTTGGCAGTGTCGCCGCAGAACGCAGCAACCAGCATCTTGCCATTCCGATGCTCGTGGATCTGCTGTCGGAAAAGGTGCGCGATGTCGTCAACGCCATCGTCTCCATCCTGTCGGGACTGTTCCTGCTTTACGTGTCCTATGCCGGTTACAAGCTTTCGGTTGCGGCTCAGTTCAAAGTGACTGACGTGCTGCGGGTCTCCTATTACTGGATCGATATCGCTGTGCCGGTCGGCTTCGTCATTATCGCTCTTTATATGTTTGCAGGCGCATTCAAATCCTTGCGCGCCGCTTTTGCGGGAGGCAAGGCATGAACCTGACAACCATCGTTCTCATCATGCTGGCGCTGATCGCGCTCAATATGCGCCTCTATGTGGCCATTTTGATTGCGGTCTTCACCTATTTCACCTTTTTCAACCAGATGCCGATAGCGATTGCCGTGCAGCGCTTCATCAGCCCGGCACAGAACACGTCGCTGCTTGCCATTCCGTTCTTCATCATGCTTGGTACGGTGATGTCGCATACCGGCATTGCAGAACGTCTGATCAAGGTCGCGGAAATTCTGGTCGGTCGTATGCGCGGCGGCATGGCACTCACCAACATCATGGTTTCCACCCTGATGGGTGGCGTCAGCGCTTCCAATCTGGCCGACAGCGCCATGCTCACCCGCATGATGGTGCCGGAAATGGTCAAGCGTGGCTATGACAAAGCGTTCTCCTGCGCGGTGACGGCAGCTGGCTCGCTGATTACGCCGATCATTCCTCCCGGCATTGCGCTCATCATCTATGGTCTGATTGCGGATGTTTCCATTGGCAAGATGTTCATGGCAGGTGTGCTGCCGGGCATTCTGGGCGCCGTTATCCTGATGATCGCGGCTTATGCGACATCGGTAAAGCGCGGCTACAAGCCAAGCCGTGAAAAGCGGATGAGCGGCGCCGAAGTTGCCTCGACGCTTGCTTCGGCATGGCCTGCGGTGCTGCTGCTGTTCGCGATCATCGGCGGCATCCGCTTGAACATCTTCACCCCGACGGAAGCCGGTGCAGTTGCCGTTACGCTGGTTCTGATTATCGGCTTCGTGATCTATCGCGAAATGCGCGTCTCGCATGTGGTGGATTCGCTGATCGAAACGGCGAAATCGACCGCATCCGTCATGCTGGTCATTATGGCATCATCGGCGCTCGCATGGGTGTTTTCGCTTGAACAGGCCGGCCAGTCGCTTATGCAGCTGATCTCGTCCTTCACCAGCAATCCTTATGCGTTCTTGCTGGCAGTCAACGTGATCTTGCTGATTCTCGGCGCGCTGATCGAGGGCACGGCCCTGATGATCGTTCTGGTGCCGCTTCTGATACCGACGGTAAAGGCTCTGGGCATTGATCCTGTGCATTTCGGTATCATCGTGATTATCAACCTGTCGATTGGCACGCTGACACCGCCTGTCGGAACGGTCATGCTGATGGTCTGCAATATTGCGAAGGTGAGGGTGGGAGATTTCACCCGCCAGGCATTCAGCATGTATATGGCGCTGTTCATCCTGCTGGCGCTGGTCACTTACGTGCCGATTATCTCAACCTATCTGGCTCATTAGAGCATTTTCAGCAAAAATGCGAAGCGGTTTTGCGTAGGATAATGCTTAAAAACAAAGAGATAGAGCATTTCCAATGTTTTAATTTAAACCGGAAATGCTCGAAAAAAGCGCGGGAAATTCCCGCGCTTTTTTCGTTTGTTCACCACGGGTTTTCGACACGCGGCCAGATGGCACGGCTGAGCTTGCGGTAATTGGTCGTGCGCGGATTGCTCGGATAGGAGCTGGGCGCCGCGACATAGATAATCTCGGCAGCAATCGGCACGAAGCCTGCGTGGAAATGATTGGTGGATTTGACTACCAGTATATCCTTCTTCATCGGATCGATGCCGATATTGGAGAAGATATCCGGCTCGAATGTCTGCGTCCGGTTGGTGTTGAGAATGATATCGATCTCGGTGCCTTCAAGTCGCACAACCGCCGAGGCCCCCAGCGTCACGCGGCTTGGGCCAAAACTCTGCCAGCCTTCGGCAAGGGTTTTCATGACCGTCACGCGGGCATCGATGGGTTCGCCACCAAGCGGACCGGACTTGCCGCCGAAACGAAGATCGATCACCGCGCCTTCGCCTGCCGCATGACAGAAGGTCACTGCGATGGGGTCCCAGATCGTAGCAATGCCTATATTGTCGATGCCGCGTTCGATCAGGCGGCGAAGGACATAGGTTCCGTCGCCTGCAACCCCGCCGCCGGGATTGTCCCATACATCGGCGATCACCGCAGGTTTGGCGGGATTGGCTGCATGGGCAGCCAGCGCCCGGTCGATGCCCTGATCGGTGTCGAACATGGTCATCAATGTCTGCTCGCGCATCGCAATCAGTTCACGCCCGAGTTTTTCGGCAAGTGCTGCCCCCTTTGCCGGATCGTTGTCTGTGACGACGAGAATGCGGGTTCCCATTTCCGGCACATCGGCAGCCATGAAGCCATGAATGACGGAGATCGACAGAATCCCGTCTTTGCCGTGCATCGCCTTGATGCGATCGACGAAGGAGCGCATCGGCTCCTTGCTTGTGGGAAACACACTGATCATATGGCAGTCGAATGTGGATATGACCGGCTTGATGTGACCTTTCAGGGCGTCCAGCGCAAGATCGACCACATGCTCGCCGCGCTCATAAAAATCCGTGTGAGGAAATTCGAGGAACGACGCGAAAATATTGAGGTTTTCGACACGCTTCGGCGTCAGGTGGCTATGCGGATCGAATTCGCTGGCAACCAGAATATCCGGCCCGACAATGGCGCGCACGCGTTCCAGAAGATCCCCCTCGCAATCGTCGTAACCTTGAGCGACCATGGCGCCATGCAGGCCGAGCACGACTGCATCAACGGGCATTGCGGCTTTCAGCTGGTCAAGGATTTCATCGCGCAATTCCTCGAACGCCTGCCGCTGCAACAATCCGCCCGGTTCCGCCCAGGTGGCAGTGCCTTCGATGACGGTCAGCCCTTCCGCTGCCGCACGCTTGCGCAACGCGACAATGGGCGAAGAGCAAAGCGTCGGCGTTTCCGGATGCTTGCCCGGCGCGGCATAAAAAGCCATCTCGAACGAGGCCCTGTCGGTTGGAACCGGCGAGAACGTGTTGGTTTCTGTCGCAAGCGATGCGGTGAAAATGCGCATGGAAATACTCTGTGCGGGGAGGTGACGTGCTTATTTTTGTGGTGCGTAGGCGATGGCTTCGACTTCGATCTTGATGTCGATCATCAGGCGGGATTCAACCGTGGTGCGCGCGGGAGGCTCTTTTGGAAAATAGGTGCCGTAAACGGCATTCATCCGCCCGAAATCCCGAGCATCTTCCAGCCATATGGTGGTTTTGACCACGTCTTCCATTGTGGCGCCTGCAAGCGCAAGTGCGGCCTTGACGTTTTCGAGGACCTGTTTTGTCTGGGCTTCGATGCCGCCTTCAACAATCTGGCCGTTTGGTCCAACCGGTACCTGACCCGAAACATAGACTGTGTCGCCTGCGCGAACGGCGGGGGAAAGTGGCACATGTGATGCGCCGAAGACCTGTTTTCTGGACATGATTTTCTCCGGTTATTTGACTGCTCCAAGGGCCAGTCCCTTGATGAGATAGCGCTGGAGCCAGATGAAAAGGATGGCGACCGGCAGTGTTGCAAGAAAGGTGGCTGCCATGACGTAGTGCCATTCGACCGTGTAGCGCCCCGCGACGAGCGAGAAGACCTGAATGGGCAGGGTGTAGCTTTCCTGCCTGCGCAGCATGGTCAGCGCCACGACAAATTCGTTCCATGCATTGATGAAGGTGAAGATTGCCGTGACGGCAATGGCGGGCAGGCAGAGCGGCAGAAACACTTTTATCAGTGTCTTGCCGCGCCCGGCGCCTTCCATCCACGAAGCTTCTTCCAGATCGCGCGGTATGGTGTCGAAATAGCTTTGCAGCATCCACACGGTGAAGGCGATGTTGAAGGCCATATAGACCGCGCCGACCGCGGAGACACTTTCAATCAATCCATAGGCGGCGAGCAGCCGGAAAAGGCCCAGCACCAGAACGATGGGCGAGATCATCTGCGAAATCAGCAGGAATTGCCGGAATGCACCGTGGCCTGCAAAGCGGAAGCGCGACATGGCATAGGCGGCAGGAATGGAAACAATGATGGCACCGACGGAAGCAATAACCGAAACGTAAAGCGAGTTCAGAAGCGCTTGCCCGAATTTGGTCTGAACCCACATTTCCGAAAAATTCTGCCAGCGGAAGCTGCTTGGCCACCATGTTGGAGACAGGACCTCCTGTGGAGGCTTGACGGCGGTGAAAAACATCACCGCGAAGGGAAACAGTGTCAGCACGATAAGCGGCGACAGAACGGCCCAGGCAATGATTGTGCGTTTCAGCTTCGAGCCGGTCATGCGCGTTCTCCCCGCATTGCGAGGCGGATATAGATCGCCGTGAAGACGAGGAGTATTGCCAGCATGATAAGCGATACGGCGGAGGCTTCTCCCAGCTTTCCGAGGCGGAAAGCCAGCTTGTAGAGATGCGTTACCAGAATATCGGTGGAGTTTGCCGGTCCACCCTGCGTCATGACCCAGATGATCGGGAATGAATTGAAGACATAGATCGTATTGAGCACGATGGCGATGTTGACGAAGGGCTTGAGCAGCGGAAACGTGATTTCGCGAAACTGCTGCCACAGGCTAGCGCCTTCGAGAGACGACGCTTCATAAAGATCCTCCGGGATGGATGACAGTCCGCCGAGAAATATGGTGGTCGTGAACGGCACGGTGACCAGAATGCCGACCAGTATTTGCATTGGAAAGGCGGTGGCCGCGCTCGCCAGCCATTGAATATTGCTGTCGATGATACCGAGATTGCGCAGTGCGGAATTGAGCATTCCGCTTTCGCCATTGAGCGCCCAGCGCCAGACAATGGCTGTCATGGTGAGCGAAACTGCCCACGGCAGCATGACGATGACCCGCGCTACCGAACGGCCATAGAAATCCATGTTGAGGATGATGGCGACCGGAATGGAGACGATAAGTGCCCCGCCAACCACGGCGACGGTCCAGAGTGCGGTGCGCCAGAGTGCATTCAGAAAATCGGGTGTTGCGAAAAGTGCAGTGAAATTTGCGCCGTCGTTGAAATCGCGTAGCTGCCCGAAGCGGTTTACGTCATGGCTGGCAATTTCAACGAGATGCACCACGGGCCAGAAGATCACCACCGCAGCCAGAAGCAGGCTCGGCAGGATCAGGAAATAGGGCAGGGTGCGGCTTTGCATTGGCAATCAAAATCCCTGAAAAGAAAAAAGCCCGGCAGAGCGAGGGCACTGCCGGGCAGGCGGGGAGTGTTACTTCTTCAGGATTGCATCCGCCTTGGCGGCGGCGTCCTTCAGCACGGCATCAGGTTCGCCCTTGCCGAGATAGATGCTCTGCATGGCGTTGGACGTGATGTCGGCAATTTCTTCCCAGCCCGGAATGATCGGTGCAAAGCGGGCATCCGGCAGAAGCGCGGTGAAGGCGGCAAGATCGGCATTATTGACGTAATAATCCATCTTCGCTTCTTCCTTGTTGACCGGAAGGAAACCTTCGCCCTGCGTGAACTTGGCGCGCCATTCAGTCTGGAACAGGAAGTCGAGCACCTTCCAGGCTTCCTCCTTGTTCTTGGAATTCTGGAACATGATGACGGAATCGGTCACGCCATAGGTACCACGCGCGCCTGACGGTCCGGCAGGAATGGCTGCAACGCCATATTTAAGGTTTGGCGCTTCTTCCTTGATCTGGTTGGAAAGGAAAGGCGCGGTAATCATCATGCCGACCTTGCCCTGCTTGAAGAGGTTCTGAACGTCTTCACGGGCATAGGAGGTGACGCCGGGCTGGGTCAGGCCATCATCTATCAGCGACTTGTAAAGCTTCGCGGCTTCAAGCGCGCCGGGTGTGCTGAGGCCCGACGTGCCGTCCTTGTTGAGAATTTCTGTCCCATAGGACCACATGCCGTAATAGTAATAAACGTCGGTCTCGATTTCCTTGCCCTGTAGGCCGAAACCGTAATTCTCTCCGCCAAGTGCCTTGATCTTGGTGGCGGCGGCTCTCAGCTCGTCCCAGGTTGCGGGCGGGTTTTCGACGCCTGCCTTGGCCAGCAGATCCTTGTTGTAATACATAGCGCGGGCAGAGGCTGCGATCGGCAGGCCGTAAGTCTTGCCCTCAAGGATGGACGGAGACAGGAAAGTCTCGATGAACCGGCCCTTGAACTCGTCGTTCATGTAACCGTCGAGCGGTTCGGCGATGCCCTGTTGCACGAAATCGATCAACCAGCGTGTGCCGATGATCGAAAGGTCCGCATTGGTGCCTGCTGAAATATCGGTAGTCAGTTTCTGCAGAAGTACATCCCATGGAACCACTTCAAAGTTGAGCGTGATGCCGGGATTGGCAGCTTCAAATGCCTTCTTGACCTCTTCGAAGTAGGGGCCGGTCTTGGAGCTGTACTCCGCGACAGTCATGCGCACTTCGCCTGCATTCGCAACCGATGACAGCGCCAGAACGCTCAATCCGGCCAGCAGGCCGGCCTTCCATTTATTGATAGACATCTTCCCGTTCCCTTGTTTTGCCCCGCATTGGTGCGATGACGATCTATTTTTGTTATTTTCTTACATTATCGGCTTAATCCGTACTTTCAAGCGAAAAGTTTTGTTGCAAACTTACATTTTGACTTTTACGCTGGTGGGAATAAACAGGTGCAGAAAGCTGCCGCATAAAAGGGGAATAGCGTGGAGCAAGCAGGCGAATTTACCGGAAAGTCGGTGCTGGTTACCGGAGCCGGTGGCGGTGTTGGAAGCGCGCTGGTCAAGCTGTTCTCTGAACGCGGCGCCCGCGTGATCGGTTGCGATACGACACTGGAGGCAATGACCGGCGATGATTTTCATGCGCGTCATGCCTTTGATCTGCTTGACCGCGACGGGCTGGAGCTGGCTGCAAAGCGGATAATAGCGGAATCGGGCCTGCCCGATATTGTCATCAACAATGCGGGCTGGACCCGTGCCGAGACCTTCGATGGGCTGGATCAGGGCAACATCGACGCTGAGATCGATCTCAACCTGACTGCGGTTGCCGGATTTTCAAATGTCATGGCGCAGGCCATGGCGTCGCGCGGACACGGCGTTTTCGTCTTCATTTCCTCGGTTAACGGTCTCCTGCATTTCGGAAACCCGGCTTATGCAGCTGCCAAAGCCGGAATCAATGCCTTTGCGCGTGGTATTGCGGTTGAGTTCGGAAGGAAGGGCGTGCGTGCCAACGTCGTCTGTCCGGGGTCGATAAGAACACCCGCATGGGATCATCGTATCGCACAGGATGCGAGCGTGCTGGAGCGCCTACAGCGCTTTTATCCGCTGGGGCGCATCGTTGACACGCGTGAAGTGGCGGAAACGGTAGCATTTCTGGCCTCTGACCGCGCATCGGGGATTACCGGCGCGATCCTTCCGGTCGATGCCGGGCTGACTGCGGGCTGCCGTCCTTTCATCGAAGATATTCTCGGAGGGAACTGACCGATGAAAGAAGTTTCTCTGCGCGGCATCACCAAGACTTTCGGACAATTGACGGTCCTCGACCATGTCGACCTTAATATTCAAAGTGGGGAATTCCTTGTGCTAGTTGGCCCTTCCGGCTGCGGAAAATCCACGCTTTTGCGGATGGTGGCCGGGCTTGAACCCATTTCCGGTGGTGACCTTCTGATTGGTGGGGAACGGGCTAACGAGTTGCCACCGCAAAAGCGCAATATTGCGATGGTCTTTCAATCCTATGCGTTGTTTCCGCATATGACGGCGCGTGAAAACATCGGCTTTGGTCCGCGCATTCGCGGCGAGAAATCGGAAGAAACGGCCGCGAAGGTGGACAGGGCGGCGTCCATCCTCAATCTCCATTCCTATCTTGATCGCTACCCACGCCAGCTTTCAGGCGGGCAGCGCCAGCGCGTCGCCATGGGGCGCGCCATTGTTCGCGAACCGTCGGTATTTCTGTTTGATGAGCCGCTTTCCAATCTCGATGCGCAATTGCGCGTACAGATGCGCACGGAAATCAAGGCGCTACATCAGCGGCTGAAGTCGACGGTGATCTATGTCACCCATGACCAGATTGAGGCCATGACCATGGCCGACCGGATTGTGGTCATGAATCAGGGCAGGATTCAACAGATCGGTGCGCCGCTGGATCTTTACGATCGTCCTGCCAACAAGTTTGTCGCGGGCTTTATCGGCTCGCCGTCGATGAGTTTCATTCCGGGAACTGTGTCAGACGGAGTATTCCGTACCGGAGAGGGCGAGGAAATCGCTGTTGGCGCGGGATCATCCGAAATCCGGCAGGTGGAAGCAGGCATTCGACCGGAAAATTTTACGGTCGCGCCGGATGGCAAGGGGCTGAAACTCACCGTCGAGGTGATCGAGCCGACTGGTCCGGAAACGCATATTTATGGCCGGATTGCAGGACAGCCTATACGAGCTGTGTTTCGCGAGCGCATACATCTTGCGCCCGGCGAGCAAGTGCCTGTAACTGCGAAGAGCGAACACATACATCTTTTCGACAAGGATAGCGGTCTCCCGCTTTAAATTTCCGATGAGCAAGGTTGCCGACATCATCACGCGGCTGCATGTCGTGGCGCAGGACGGATCGAAATCCGACCGGAGGCTGGCTGCGCTCGTGCTGGCTGATCCCGATTATGCTTCCAAGGCGGCAATCTCGGAAATTGCAGCCAGAGCAGGTGTCAGCGAACCCACGGTGACACGTTTTTGCCGGGCACTTGGCTGTGACGGGGTTCGCGACTTCAAGTTCTTTCTGGCGCAGGCCTTGGCCATCGGCGGGCAGTATCTGACGGCTGAAATCCCCGCGCGGGATGTGCGTGAAAGCCGCATAGCGACGGCTGTGACCGATGCGGCAGTTGCTGCTATCCAGCGCGCCAGCGACGGGCTCGACATGGGCGTGTTGATGAAAGTGGCCGAACGGCTTGCCGCCGGTGGCCCTGTGCTATGTCTCGGGTCTGGCGGCATCTCGTCCATGCTGGCAACAGAAATGCAGAACCGCTTGTTCCGGCTCGGTATTCCGGTCAGCGCACAGGTTGATGGGCAATTACAGCGCATGTATGCCGCCGTCACCACGCATGAAACAACGGTAATCGCTTTCTCCGTCTCCGGCTTTGCGCGTTCGGTGGTGGAGGCCGTGCTGGTTGCGCGGCAATATGGAGCGCAGACGGTAGCGATCACGCCTGCCGGTTCCGATCTCGCCAAGGCGGCGGATGTGCTCATTCCATATCAGGCCAATGAAGACGGCAATATCTACAAGCCGACATCGTCACGCTTCGCGCTGCTGGCCATTCTCGACATGATCGCCACGGCGACAGCAGAAGCGCGTGGCCCGAAGGTGCTGGAAAGCCTGCGCCGCATCAAGCATAGCCTCAATACGCTCACCATAGACGATCCGCGCTTGCCGCTGGGAGACTGATCCATGACCAGACCGAAAACCGTTCACGAGGTGGATACACCTGCGATCCTCATCGATATTGATCGCGTGAAGGCGAATATCGCTAAGGCACAGGCCCATGCGGATGCGGTGGGGATTAAACTGCGCCCGCATATCAAGACGCATAAGCTGCCGCTCTTCGCCAAAATGCAGGTGGAAGCGGGCGCGACCGGGATCACCTGCCAGAAGCTAGGCGAGGCAGAAGTCATGGCCGATGCCGGGCTGACGAACATTTTCCTGCCCTACAATATTCTCGGACAGGAAAAGCTTGATCGCCTTCATACGCTGCATCAACGCATCACCCTGTCTGTAACGGTCGATAATCGAACCTCCCTTGCAGGACTGGCGGCGCGTTTCACTGATGAAAAGCATCCGTTGAAAGTGCTTGTCGAATGCGACACGGGCATGGGGCGCTGTGGCGTGCAGACGCCAGCCGAAGCCCTGGAGCTGGCACGCATTATAGACCAGAGCGCAGGACTGCGTTTCGGTGGTCTGATGACCTATCCCGCAGCGGGTAAGCCGGACGAGGCTGAACAATGGCTTTATTCGGCCCGTGAGTTGCTGGAGGCGAATGGCCTTCCCTGCGAGACGATTTCAAGCGGCGGCACGCCCGATATGTGGCGCAAACCCAGCGACAGCGTCGTCACCGAATATCGCCCCGGCACCTATATCTATTTCGATCGTTATCAGGTCGAAAAGGCCGCGGCGACAGTGGATGACTGCGCCTTGACGGTGCTTTCAACGGTCGTCAGCCATCCAACATCAGAACGAGCGATCATTGATGCCGGGTCCAAGGCACTATCCAGCGATACGCTGGGACTGAGCGACTTTGGTGAAGTGATGGGCCGTCCCGATGCCCGTGTGATCGGCCTGAGTGAGGAGCACGGCAAGCTGGTTGGTGATGTCGCGGGTCTGAAGGTTGGTGAGCGGCTCCGAATTATTCCCGACCACGTCTGCGTCGTTTCCAATCTCTTTGATGAAGTTCATCTTGTTTCGGGCGAGGATGTCGTCGATATCCTGCCGGTCGCCGCACGTGGAAAATTAAGATAATCAGGAGGATAGCATGAAGGGTGCGGCCAATCCGTTTGCTGGCGACAAGGATCGCGAGCAGATTTGGGAGATGCTTGTACGGCGCGATATCGAGGCCTTCGTATCGCAGGACTGGTCATTGGTGGCCGATGATTTCGATGAGGTGCGCTTCCTTGGCATTCATGCGCACAATGATCGCGATCCTGACAATTGGGACGCCGGTTTTCCGACGCTCGCAAGTTATCGCGATGAATGGCTGCGACAGGCAGCGGAGAGTGCAGCGGTGGAATATGCCGAATCTCTGGCGGACGGTATCTTTCGTGCGACCAACCTGAGTGTGATCGATATTACCGGCGACGTCGCTCTCGCACGGAAAAAATTCGATGGAACGATCGCCAGAAAGGACGGAACAATCGATCGCCTCAACTGGCAGACGCTTTATTTTTGTCGTCGCGACGGGGCACGCTGGAAGATCACCGGCTTTGTCGGATATATGGCTTATCGTTGAAGAAACAGGCCTTTGAAACAGGTCTATCACGGCGCGGATTGCTCAATCCGCGTCGTCTTTATGTATAGACTAGATAATTCCGAGCGACAGTATAATCACACTATTTTTCTGTAATTATAGTCATTTTTATCCCGAATTATACTAATTCGGACGATGTCGCAGCTGATAGCATATTTGTCGCAGGGTGTTCCGGTAATTGACTGGATCGGGACTACTATTGTCTTCAAGCTGGTCGATTGCCTCCTGCTTTAGGCAGTGTCGAACAGCCCTCGAAATGCGTCGTGCAACCCTTCAAAAAAATCATTCAAGGGGACGGTTGCTGGACGGATCATTCAGATGAATTCACGGCTGTGGGTGGACATGTCGGGAAATGACCTATATAGAATCAAGCAATCTATCGATAATCATTCCATGCGGACCGTTTGCGGAACGCAGATCGCGTGTGGGCACTTTGCGCTGGAATGAAGTTCTATCAATGTTAAAAAGGAGATTAAGTCCGCCAGCACAGCGGGGTTAAACTTAATGCATGGTATTTTATACAAGGAAGAAAGTATGAAGTCGCCGGCTGAGACGAAAATAAGCTTGAAGAGCGTTTTTAAAGTCTTCGGCGATGACCCGGAGCGTGCAATGCAAGAATTGCGCGCAGGTAAATCAAAAACCCAGATTCACAGCGAACTTGGCGCAACAATCGGCGTCGATGATGCGACCTTCGACATCTATGAAGGCGAAGTATTCGTTATTATGGGCCTCTCCGGCTCGGGCAAATCCACGCTTCTGCGTCTGCTCAATCGCTTGATCGAACCGACTGCCGGTTCCATCGAAGTGGACGGCCGCGATATCGTCAAAATGACGAAGCGCGAGCTGATCGATCTTCGTCGTCGCGACATGAGCATGGTGTTCCAGTCTTTTGCGCTCCTGCCCAATCGTTCGGTTCTGAACAATGCGTCGTTCGGTCTCGAAGTGGCCGGAATGGGTGAGGCTGAACGTCACCAGAAGGCACTGAAAGCACTCGCTGCTGTTGGTCTTGAACCATATGCCCACAGTATGCCGGATCAGCTTTCCGGCGGTATGAAGCAGCGTGTCGGACTGGCGCGCGCGCTGGCAAGCGAGCCGACCATTCTTCTGATGGACGAGGCATTTTCTGCCCTTGATCCGCTGATCCGCACCGAAATGCAGGACGAACTCAAGCGGTTGCAGGCTGAACATAGCCGGACGATCATTTTCGTGAGCCATGATCTGGACGAAGCCATGCGTATCGGTGATCGTATCTGCATCATGCAGCACGGCAAGGTCGTCCAGGTGGGAACGCCGAACGAAATCGTGTCCGCACCGGCCAACGATTATGTTCGTTCCTTCTTCCGCAATGTCGACGTGTCCCGCGTATTCAAAGCCGCTGATGTGGCTCGCGACGACGAGCTGATCGTGTTTGAACCCGAACAGCTGGCGACGGCGCTCGAGCGTTTCGACGCGAGCGGCAAGACGTTCGGCGTGTTGATCGATGCCGACCGTACATATCGCGGCATGGTCAGTCGTGATGCGCTGGCAAAGGGTGCTGTCGCGCAGGATGGCGAGAGACTGGATAGCGTCTCTGCTATCGAAGCCGAAGCGCCGCTTGCCGGATTGCTGACACAGGTGGCGGAAAGCCCTTGGCCGGTCCCGGTCACTGACCGCCAGAACCGTTATGTCGGTGCTATCAGCAAATCGGCCTTGCTTGAAACGCTTGGTCGCGCGGGCTGAGACCTGCGCGCCAACGGCCTTTTGCCTGATGAAGGCAGAATTGGTCCAATCCAGAAGAAATACGGAAATGGACGGTAAAACATGGATTTGAATTTCAGTGTCGGCGGATGGGCGGATGTTGTGGTCAACTACATTCTCGACCACTTTACGCCTGCGCTCGATATGATCGCAGCCGCCATCGGTTTTGTGACTGACGGTATTCAAAACGCTCTTCTCGCAGTCCCGCCGATAGGTGGGGTCGCAATTCTTACACTGCTCGCGCTGTGGCGTGTGGGGTGGAAGTTCGCGATATTCACGGCTCTCGCATTGGGCCTTATCATCCACATGGAATTGTGGACGGGCACGATGGAAAGCCTCTCTCTGGTGCTGGCATCAACGGTTATTGCTGTCGTGATCGGCATTCCGCTTGGCATCGCCATGGCGCGCAGCGATACAGTCGCCTCGATTGTGCGCCCGGTGCTCGACCTCATGCAGACGATGCCCGCTTTCGTCTATCTTATTCCGGCAGCAATGTTCTTTGGCCTCGGTGCCGTGCCCGGAACAATTGCGACGGTGATATTCGCCATGCCGCCGGTTGTGCGTCTGACCAATCTTGGTATCCGGCAGGTACATGCCGAATTCGTTGAAGCCGGGCTGGCCTTCGGCTGCACGTCACGGCAGCTTCTGTTCAAGGTGCAGCTTCCAAACGCCATGCCCTCGATCATGGCCGGCATCAACCAGACGATCATGCTGTCGCTTTCAATGGTGGTCATCGCGTCGATGATCGGTGCGGGCGGCCTCGGCAATACAGTGTTGACCGGCATCCAGCGCCTCAATGTGGGCCTCGGCTTTGAAGGTGGCCTTGCCGTGGTCATTCTGGCGGTCATTCTCGACCGCATTACCCAGAGCTTCGGCAAGGGCGGAGCCGGATTTTTCAAAAGGCTCGCATCTTTAAGAAAGGCGGCGGACACTCAGTCCGCCTCGTCCTTTCGCAAGCAGGAAGCATAAAGAAAGCCAAAATAACCAAGAATAACCCAATAATAACAATGGGAACTGATACCAATCGAAAAGGAGAAGCTATGTTAGGCAAACTAACCAAATTCGGTCTGGCGGCAGTTGTGGCGGGAACGATGACTATGGGCGCAGCATTTGCGCAGGACGGCAAGCCGGTGAAGATCGGCTGGGCACCGTGGTCGGATGCTGAGTTCGTCACCAAACTTGCCAAGAAACTGATCGAAGACAATCTCGGCCAGAAGGTTGAACTGGTTCAGACGGACGTGGCCCCACTTTATCAGGGCGTGAGCCGTGGCGATATCGATGCCATGATGATGGCCTGGCTGCCGGAAACGCACGCCGATTACTATGCACGTGTGAAGGACAAGGTCGAAGACCTAGGCCCGCTCTATGAAGGTGCAAAGCTCGGTTGGATTGTTCCGGCTTACATCCCGGAAAGCGAGATCAGCTCCATTGAAGACCTGAAGAAGCCAGAAGTTCGCGAGAAGCTGAAGGGCGAAATTCAGGGCATCGATCCGGGCGCAGGCCTCACTCGTCTATCGCAGGAAGCGATCAAGAAATATGGGCTGGACTACAAGCTCAATATTTCGAGTGAAGCGGCCATGCTGACGACAGTTGATCGCGCCACACGTTCCGACGGCTGGTTCGTGGCAACTTCGTGGAGCCCGCACTGGATGTTCGGCAAGTACAAGCTCCGCTATATTGCCGATCCTGAAGGCGCACTGGGTGGTGCCGAACATATCGACGCCATTGCACGTAAGGGCTTCAAGGAAGACAATCCGAAAGTTGCTTCGTTGCTGACCAAGATGAGCATTCCGATCAGCGAGCTCGAAGCTGCAATGTTCGATGCGCAGGAAACATCCTATGAGAAGGCCGTCGATAAATATATCGCGGACCATCCGGACCGCATCAAGGAATGGCTGGCTGAGTAATCAGCCCCGGAAGAAAGCCCCGGGAAACCGGGGCTTTTTCATGCCTTATCCTCTTCGAGCGATCAAAATGCCCGATATCACGATGATACCGCCCAGAGCCTGCAACATGCCGATAGGTTCCGACAGGATAGTCCAGGCAAGAAACGCTGCGACAACCGGTTGCAGAAGCAGGGTGAGTGACGAGAACGATGCCGGAAGATAGGCGAGGGCATAAGCGATCATGCTCTGGCCTGCGGCATGAGTTACCCATGCGAGGCCTGCAAGAATAAGCCATCCATAGAGCGTGGCAGGCAGTATCTGACCTTCCATGAAATACGCAACCGGCAGCGAAAAGACGGCTGCAATCGCGCTGCTCCACAGCATGATGCGCATGGTGGAAAAGCGGCTGCGCAAGCGGCCAACCGAGAGAATGTAACCGGCATAGAAGACTGCGGCCAGAAGCGCCATCGCATCGCCGGACGATTGGGACTGGAGAAGCTCGCCCGGTCCACCCTTTAGCACGACGACGCCAATGACCGCGACGGCAAGGCCGATCATGAAAGACGTGCTCACGCGCGATTTGAAAAGCAACCAAGCGCCCAATGTCACGAAAATCGGCGCCATATTGGCAAGCAGCGTGGCATTTGCAACGGATGTCATGTGCAGCGACAAGTGCCACGCGCCGAGGTCAAAAGCGATAAATAGGCCTGGCAGGGCGAGGCGCAAACAGTCGGACAGCGTGAGCGGGGTAGTATCCTTTTCGTCGCGCCGTTCGCGACCATCCATGAGCAGAAGCGGTAAAACTGCGAGTGCAAGACGCCAGAAGCCTGTTGCGAGCGGACCCACCTCGGAAAGTCGGACAAAGATCGGCGAGCTGCCAATAGCGATTCCGCCAACGATCAGAGCGGTCATCGCCAGACGTTGCGCATTGGTAGGAGCGGGGCTTGCGGCGGTGGTATGCGACATTCTCAAACTCAAGGTTGTGCCGAAATCGTTCTGTTGCCCGC
Organism: Brucella sp. GW823-FHT04E01; assembly: GCF_058796175.1. Lineage (NCBI taxonomy): Bacteria > Pseudomonadati > Pseudomonadota > Alphaproteobacteria > Hyphomicrobiales > Brucellaceae > Brucella > Brucella sp. GW823-FHT04E01. The sequence goes on from NZ_JBXAIK010000003.1 coordinate 354,278, forward strand.
GCAATGCACGCAGCTAAAGAGCGACTGCCGGCTTTGGACTGAACTGGTCGTGGAGAAAGTCGAGCACATTTCTTTCACCATCCACGTTCTGAATATTGTCCGTCATGTCGCAAAAGAATGGGAACGAAGAAAATTTTGCCCGCGACATTGCTATGACGCGGGCTTGCTTATTCCTCTTTGAGAGAGGCGTCCAGCATTGGGTTATCGCAGAAACCGGAAATTTCATCACGTTTCTGTTCGGCACATCGTAAACTATATGAAAAAGCGCCCTCAAAGGGCGCGTTTCCAATTATCAACGAGAATAGGGCGAATAGCACTGTCTGCGCGGCCCATTATAGGGCTGGAATGTATTGTCCGAGGAGCGATAGGATTTGTAGCGGTTATAGCACCACTGAACATGCGCGTTGGACATCCTCGGTGCACGATAAACGGGGCGAGGCTGACTCACGGCACCGCCAATGATGGCACCTGCGCCGAAAGCTGCCAGCGGATACCACCACCCGTCATTATAGCGACGATAGCCATGACGATAATGCCGATAGCCGCGATGACCGTTCCAGTATCCCGGCCGGTGGGGCCTATGGCCATTATAGTGACGTGGCGGGCGGCGATGATCGCGCACCTGTTCCACATTATGATTGATGACCGGACGTTCCAGATTCAAAGGCGCTGCCATTGTCGGCGCGATGGACGTCGCTCCGAAGATCACGGCCAACGCACCGACACAGGTCTGTTTGAAGATATTCACGTGCAACCCTCCGTCTTAGGTGATTAAGGTAAACGCTTGAAATATCGATTTGTTCCCGCTTTTCTACAGGCGGAAAGCCGGGTTTTCGCTGTTTTGGGCAGGACTGAATGTTGCGCAAAATGAAAGGGAGCAGGCTCCTCCCCAAGAACCTGCTCCCCCAATGCATCGCCCCCCGCCATAGGTGGTGCGATGCTTACTTTTATGGCCCTTGCCGAGCCTGAATTCAGCGTGTCAGACCTTACCTTCGAGTGCAGCATTTAGCAACTTCAACGCGCGTTCTTTTGTCAATTCAATCGGGTTGCCGCCAGCGGTTGGATCGACGATAGCCATCTCGGCAATCAGGTCTTTCCGGGCGTCATCCATTGTGAGGCCTTTGATGAATTCGGGCAGCGTATTGGGGACGCTCAAATCGCTCCGCAATTTCATGACTGCTGCCAGAAATCCGTCGAATCCGCCCTTGATGCCGAGATAATCGGCAAGCCGTTCTATACGCTTTTCGATGGCAGATCGGTTCTGAAGCAGGACATAGGGCATGAAAACCGCATTCGTCATGCCATGATGGGTATCATAAAGGGCACCGATGGGATGCGACAGCGAATGGATTGCGCCGAGCCCTTTCTGGAAGGCCGTTGCACCCATTGCGGCCGCTGCCATCATGTTCGCACGCGCTTCAATATTCTTGCCATCGGCATAGGCGGTGGGAAGGTTTTCAAGAACCAGACGGATACCCTCCACCGCGATGCCATCGGCCATCGGATGAAATCCCGGAGCGCAATAGGCTTCAAGGCAGTGTGCCAGTGCGTCCATGCCAGTGCCCGCAGTGATGAAAGGTGGCATTCCGGTGGAAAGCTCAGGATCGGCAATGACTGTGACCGGCAGCATCTTGGGGTGGAAGATGACCTTCTTGGTATGGGTCGCTTCGTTGGTCAAGACACCTGCACGGCCAACTTCCGATCCTGTGCCAGCGGTCGTGGGCACGGCAATGATCGGGGCAATTGCTTTGCTGTCAGCGCGCGTCCACCAGTCACCAATGTCTTCGAAATCCCAGACCGGTCGTGTCTGCCCTGCCTGAAAGGCAATCAGCTTGCCGAGGTCGAGCGCTGAACCACCACCAAAAGCGATGACACCATCATGCTTGCCGCTTTTGAAGACCTCAACGCCCGCATAGAGATTGCTTTCGACCGGATTAGGTTTGACGTCGGAGAAAACCCCGTATCTCACACCGGCTTCATCCAGAATAGCGAGCGTGGACGCCACCACTGGAAGTTTTGCCAGACCGGGGTCAGTCACAAAGAGCGGATTCTGAATGCCAGCGGCCTTGAGGACGGCAGGCAATTCCTTGATGCGGCCTGGGCCAAAAAACACGGTGGTGGGGAAATTCCATTTGGCAGTCAAAGTGGTCATGTCGATTGCTTTCCAGAAATTCAATTCAGATCAGATTTTCTCACGCAGGTGGAAGGATTTCGGTCGCGTGAGGTTGCCGTAGCCGATGGGTGACAGGGCAGCACCCTTGCCAGTGTCTTTGACCCCGGTCCAGACAAGTGCGGGGTCGAGATAATCGCAGCGGTTCATGAAAACCGTGCCCGTTTCGATGCGGTCACCGAGAGCGGCAGCGTGGTCCGTATCTGCTGTCCAGAGCGAAGCTGTGAGGCCGTAGATGCTGTCATTCATGAGCGCGAGAGCTTCCTCGTCATTGCGTACTTTCATGATGCCGACGATGGGGCCGAAGCTTTCTTCACGCATGACGCTCATCTGGTGGTCGACATTGGTGAGCACTTCCGGCGCGACATAGGGAGAGCCCGCGCGATCATTCTCGACGCTCATATTGACGTGGGTCTTCGCACCCTTGCGCAACGCTTCCGCCTTCTGCTCGCGGATGAGATCGGCAAAGCGCGCCTGCGCCATTGGTCCAAGCGTCGTTGAGTTATCCAGCGGATTGCCGACGACATATTGCTTCGTCAGGTCGATGAAACCATCGACGAAGCGGTCATAGACTGCTTCATGAACATAGATGCGCTCGATCCCGCAGCAGCACTGGCCGGAATTGAAAAAAGCACCATCGACCAGATTGGCGACGGCATGGTCCAGATTGACATCAGGAAGCACATAGGCCGGGTCCTTGCCGCCAAGCTCCAGCCCGAGCGTCATGAATGTGCCTGCAGCAGCCTTTTCGATGGCGCGCCCCCCGCCAACCGAGCCGGTGAAATTCACGTGGTCAATTGTGCCGGATGCAAGCAACTTTTCGGTCGATGCGTGATCGAGAACGATATTCTGGAAGACACCCTTGGGCAGCCCGGCCTTCTCAAACGCTTTTGCAAAGCGTTCACCAGCCAGAAGCGTCTGCGTTGCATGTTTGAGGATCACGGTATTCCCGGCCATAAGTGCGGGAATGATTGTGTTGACGGCGGTGAGATAGGGATAGTTCCACGGTGCAATCACCAGAACCACGCCGAGCGGCACGTGCTTCACATACCGACGGAAACCATCCTTCTGTGTGGGCACATAAGGTTTCAGCGCCTCTTCGGCGATGTCGATCATATATTGGCCGCGTTCCTGCACGCCGCCATTCTCCCCGCCGTAACGGATCGGGCGCCCCATCTGCCATGCGATTTCAGGGATAATCTCTTCCTGCATCCCGGCAAGCGCATCCAGTGCGGCCCGGCAATAGCGCGCGCGCTCAGCAATACTCAACTGAGCCCAGCCTGTTTGCGCAGCGCGCGCTGCCGCCACCGTCGAGGCGATTGCAGCCTCATTTAAAAAAGGACGCTCGGCATAAACCGAGCCGTCTATCGGAGAGATGATCTTGGCCGTGCCGCTCATCTGCAATTTCCTCTGAAGTCTGGCATTGCGTTATTCATTTCGGGACCGGTCACGCGGGTCAATAGCGCTCGAAACCGCGATGTAGTTCCCAGTCGGTCACGCGCCGGTCGTATTCGATCTGCTCCCAATGGGCGGTGTGGACATAGTGGTTGACCACAGCCTCCCCAAAAGCTTCCTTGAGAAACGACGAGTTCTTGAGCGCCTGTGCGGCCTCCCGGAGCGTGTAAGGAATTTCCTTGAGTTTGACCGCACTATAGGCATCGCCGACAAAGGGCTCATCAAGTTCCAGTTGTTCATCTATGCCTTGCAAGCCCGATGCGATAAGCGCTGCAAAGGCCAGATATGGATTGAGATCAGCACCACCGATGCGGCATTCGATACGGATGCCTTTCGTGCCTTCGCCGCAAAGGCGGAAACCTGCAGTGCGGTTATCCTGGCTCCACATGATTTTCGTCGGCGCAAAAGTGCCTGCCTGAAAGCGCTTGTAGGAATTGATGTAGGGCGCCAGGAAATAGGTGTAGTCGGTGGCGTATTTGAGCTGTCCGGCCACCCAGGAACGCATCAACGGCGTCATAGTGTATGGGGCTTTCGGATCAAAGAAGAGCGGTTCCTTGCCATCGGCGCTCCAGATGGAATTATGCACGTGGCTGGAGCTTCCAGCCTTGCCGTAATCATACTTGGCCATGAAGGTGATGCATTTGCCGTGTGCTTCGGCGATTTCCTTCATCGCATTCTTCATGATGACATGGCGGTCTGCCATTTCGAGCGCTTCGGCATAGCGCACATTCAGTTCTTCCTGTCCCGGACCCCATTCGCCCTTGGAGTTTTCGACCGGAATTCCCGCTGCCGCGAGCTGGTTGCGCATTGCGCGTAGAACCGGTTCCTCCTTGGTGGTCAGGTGGATGACATAATCCTGCACGTAAGGAGATGCCGTTTCCATATCCTGCCAGTGCTTTGCGCGGGCTGTCTTATAGGTCTCGTCAAAAAGATAGAACTCAAGCTCAGACGCGAAATAGGCGCGATAGCCGCGCTCGTGCAGGCGCGCGAGCTGTTTCTTAAGGATAGCACGCGGGGAATGCGCCAGATCCTGATGGTCGTGATGATCGAGCACGTCGCAAAGCACGATGGCGGTCTTTTCCAGCCATGTGGCGACGCGCAAGGTTGAAAGATCCGGCTTGATGACAAAATCACCATAGCCCTTGTCCCATCCGGCGGCCTCATAGCCCGGCACTGGTTCCATATCGATATCGTCGGCAAGAAGATAATTGCAGCCGTGGGTCTCGTCGTAACCAGATTCCACGAAAAACTGCCCGTAGAAGCGTTTGCCGATCAAGCGTCCCTGCATGTCCACAAAACATGCGAGAACCGTATCGATTTCATCATTCGCAACAGCTTTTTTCAATGCATCGAAAGTCAATTGTCCGGCCATTTATGCTCGCTCCAGAACGGAAAAAAGTGATGGACGCGGCACAGTGTGCCGCGTCCAAAATCCTTAGGCATAACGGTAAGGTGCACCCGCACCTCGCATGGTTTCCTGATATTTTTTCAGGATTGCGACCACCTTCGCGTTTCTCTCGCTCTTGGTTGCGATTTCATCCCAGAACTGTTCGGCAGCGTCCTCGATCTGCTTCCATTCCGATTCCGGAATAGTTGTCAGTTCCAGCTTCCCACCGGTGGTGCGATAGTGAGCTTCGCCCCACCAGTACCAATGCTGGCGATAATAATGCGATGAGTCCATTGCCAGCTTGAAGAGCGTCTTCAGGTGATCCGGCACGGCGTCCCATTTCTCGGTGTTCGCGAAATAGGAACCGGCCCATGCGCCGTTGATATTGTTGGTCAGATAGTATTTGTTGATGTCGGCCCAGCCGACTGTATAAGCCTCGGTCGCGCCACACCATGCAACGCCGTCAAGCTCACCCGTCTGGATAGCGACTTCGATATCTTCCCAAGGCAGCGTGACAGGCACGACGCCGAATTTGGTCAGGAAGCGGCCACCGGTCGGGAATGTGAAGACCCGAAGTCCCTTTAGGTCAGCAACGCTGCGGATCGGCTTGGTGGTTACGAAATTGCAGGGGTCCCAGGAACCGGCGCTGAGCCATGTGACGCCCGGAATTTCCTTATAGGCTTCCTCCCAGATTTCATTGAGTCCGTACCAGTTGAACAGGGCAGGCACATCGAGGCTGTAGCGCGATGCAAAGGGGAAATAAGCCCCAAACACCGCGACATCGACTGGTGACGCCATGGAGTCGTCATCACTTTGCGCGGCGTCGATTGTGCCGGACTGAACCGCGCGGAACAGCTCACCCTGCGGCACAAGCTGGTCGGCAGTATAAAGTTCGATCACCATCTCGCCATTGGCAGCCTTGTTGAAGGCGTCGATAGACGGCTTGATGACGTGCTCTGCAAGTGCCGGACCTGCATAAGTCTGGAGCCGCCATTTGATTGGGCTTTGCGCCCTCACATATGGCGTTGCAAGCGTGCTTGCACCCAGCGCGCCAACGGTTGTCAGCCCGGCTTTCTTGAGAAAATCGCGTTTGTTAAGCTTGCTATTCTCACTCATGCCCATTCTCCCACTCTTGTTTGAGTTCACCCTTTATGTGTTCCGGTCTGGCCGTTCTGGCTCTTGTCACCGGCTTATGCGTATTCTCCCGTAATTATCGTCATCGTCCGGTGTACCAGTTGGGCAACCACATCGCGATCTGCGGAAAGATCATCAGAAGGATGATGGTCAGCACCATGAGGAAGAAGAACGGTACGATTGAACGATAGATGTCTATCAGCGTGACTTCCTTCGGGGCCAAGGCTCGCATCATGAAGAGATTGTACCCGAAAGGCGGCGTGATATATGCGATCTGGCAGGTGATCGTGTAGAGCACACCGAACCAGATGGCGTTGAAGCCGAGGCTCTTGACCAGCGGTATGTAAAGCGGTGCCACGATGACCAGCATTGCCGTGTCATCAAGGAACATGCCCAATATGATGAACGAAAACAGCATCAGTATCAGGATTGTCCAGGGCGACAGATCGAAGGTGTTCAGCAACACCCTTTCAATGGCTTTCACCGCTCCGAGGCCATCGTAGACCGACGAAAAGCAGAGTGCAGCCAGAATGATCCAGAGGAACATGCAGGTGACGGTGAGACTGTTCCGTGACGTGGTTTCCCAGACAATCTTGTTGAGGCGTCCGGTGAAAAGCGCGGCAAGCGTTGCAAGCAATGCGCCGACGGCTGAGCTTTCAACAAGGCTGGTAACGCCGGTGAGGAACAGGCCCATCATCGCGCCGAAGACCACGAGTGGCAGAATGCCTGCGCGTAGCGCGACGAAGCGGTCGTGCCATGTGATCCTGTCCAGTTCTTCTTGTGGCAAAGTCGGTCCGAGCTCGGGCTGGAGGCGGCAGCGTATGTAGATATAGATCGCAAAGAGCGCGGCCATGAGAAGGCCGGGACCAATCCCTGCGAGCCAGAGCTGCAATACCGGCTGCCGGGCAATCATCGCATAAAGTACCAGCACGACGCTTGGCGGAATAAGGATACCAAGCGAGCTGCCCGCCTGGATGACGCCCGTTACCATAACCTTGTTGTAGCCACGCTTGAGAAGCTCTGGCAGTGCGACGGTAGCACCGATTGCCATGCCCGCAACGCTCAGGCCGTTCATGCAGGAAATAATGACCATCAGGCCGATCGTACCCAGTGCCAGACCGCCGCGAATGCCGCCGAACCACACGTGGAACATGCGGTAGAGATTGCTGGCAATGCCCGATTCCGAGAGCATGTAGCCCATGAAGACGAAGAAGGGCACAGTGATAAGCGGATACCAGTTCAGCACCGCAAAGGTGGCATTATACGGCATCTCGAACGAGCCTTTGCCCCAAAGCAGAAGCGCGGCGAGCGAGCCGACAAAACCGATCACGCCGAATACGCGCTGCCCGGTCATGAGCAGCACCATCATGGTTGCAAACATGAAGAGCGTTATGAATTCCGAACTCATATGTGATGCCCTTCCTCAATGGCAGGACCCGCAATGGTGCTGATCGGCTGTCCACGCAGGGAGGCCCAGTCCTTGAAGAAATTGGAGACGCATTGCAGCAGCAGCAGGAGAATACCGACAGTCATGATGAGCTTGATCGGCCAGAGAAGCGGCGCCCAGGCGGTATAGTTCTTCTGGCTGTAAACGATGGCGTAGTTGGTCGATGAAATGCCACCGGCGACCATCACACCGAGATAGAAGATGATGAACAGGATGGTGATCATGTCGGTGATCATTTTCCTGCGTGGTGAAAGACGGTCAAAGAACAGGTCCATGCGCACATGCGCGCCTTGCTGCATGGCGTAGGCACCGCCGAGCAGATAATAGGCAGAGAGCAAGAACTGGGACATTTCCAATACCCAGTTGACCGGTACTCCGAGAACAACACGCGAAAAAGTCGAATATAGAAGGCAGGCACCGAGCACGAAGAAGAGATACATCGCGAAGCGCCCGACATAGTAATTCACTGCATCAACATATTTGACGAACAGTCTGATCGGCTTCGGCATTTCCCGCTCCTTCAGGCTTTCTGTTCTGTGTTGCGAGGGTCGATTGCTTTCGCAATGTCCCTCAATATCGTTGCGAGTTTTTCGGCCCAGGCAATCTGTGCCGGACCGTCGGCAATCTCATTGTTGCGAAGTTCGATCATCACGCAGGGCGCATTGCGCGGACGCGCGTGCCGCTCCAGCGTGTAATAGACGCGATCGGCTGGTGAATAGGGTTCGTTGACGCCGACATTGAGCGCTGGATCTTTTCGCAGTGCAGCGATCAACGGCTTGCCGATCCGGTCATCTTCGTCGTGGATGATGCCGATCGGCCAGGGGCGGGGGACGTCGCGATAGATGGGCGTGAAGGAGTGGATTGTCACGATCCAGGATGCCTGTCCTCGTCGCGCACGCTCTGCAATCACGTGTTCGACAGCAGTGTGGAATGGCCGATGTGAAAGATCGATACGTGCCAGACGTTCCATGGAATTGAGCGCGTGATTTCCGGGAACCACGGTTGTCTCGCTGATTTCCGGAATGAGGTCGTGAGCGTCGAGTGGACGATTGCAATCAATCAGCAGTCGCGAAAGCTGGCTTTCGACGAGCGGCGCATCGAGAGACGTAGCGAGATGTCTTGCGACTTCCACCGCGCCGGGGTCCCACGCGATGTGTGCCTGCAAGGCATCTCCCTCTAGACCGAGCCCCTTGAAAGTCTCGGGAATGAAATTGGATGCGTGCTCGCAGACAAGAAGATAGGGACTTTCCCCATCCTTGTTGAAGACAGAAACAGGCTCGCACGAAGCCGTGCGATGTTCTCGCTCGTCCGTCATTCTGTTCGTTCCCCGCGCTGTAACTTATGTTACGTTTTTTCCAATTATGCGCTATTGCGGATTATTTGATACGTCCTATGATTATTTGTCAAACACAATTTCGCCCGAATTCAAAAAGGGCGTTCAGGAATGGGAAGTGCTGTGCCGGTGCATGCAAGCGTTGCGGAATTGATCAATGAACGGATCGACACGATGCCAGCGGGCGAGCGCAGTGCCGCCCAGACGCTGATCGCCAATTACCCGATGCTGGGACTAAAAACTGTCGCGGAGTTTTCCGGCTTGGCCGGTGTCAGCTCCCCAACGATATTGCGCTTTGTGAACAGGCTCGGGTTTCAGAGCTATCCTGATTTTCAAGCGCGTTTGCAGGATGAACTTGCGGCTCAACTGCAATCACCGCACCACCGCAACGAACAGCCGGGAACCGGGCGAGACACAGCCTATCCGGCGGTGGAACATACGCTTGAGAATATTCGTGAAAGTTTCCGGCATTTGGGTGCAAAGCAGTTGCGGCAGGCCGTGTCGGCTTTGAGTGACGCCAAGGGCAATGTCTATCTGATTGGCGGGCGCTTCACCGATCCGATTGCGCAATATATGGCGGCGCATATGACGGTCATTCGCCCGCATGTCTTTCACTTGGGTGGACAGGAGAGCGTGTGGCGTGACCGTCTTCTCGATATGGGAAAGCGTGATGTTCTGGTGGTTTTCGATATTCGTCGTTATCAGGACAGTCTTTTGAAACTGGCTGAGACGGCAAGGTCACGAGGCGTGGAAGTCATCCTCGTGACCGACCAGTGGCTTTCACCGATTGCACGCGTGGCGCGTCATGTTCTGGCGGGACGTACGGCCGTACCGTCAGCCTGGGATTCTTCGGCAGCGCTCTTTGTGCTGGCGGAAACGGTCATTCGCGAAATGACCAGAATGCTTGAAAAAGACAGTGCCGCCCGCATCGCGGAACTTGAAGGATTACGCTGAAAGGGTTGTCGGTACGCGTTTTATTCCAATCCACAGGCCCGCAGAAACAGCGCCGAAACCTCTTTCTCGATCCTTTCGAGATCGAGCGGTTCGTCCTTGTTGAGTTCCATCATGCTGCGAACCTGCGTTTCAAAGTCGGCATAATGCTGGGTGACGGCCCAGATATGCATCTGAAATAGTAGGGGATCGACAGGTTTGATCCGACCATCATCCACCCACGACTGGATGAGTTTCACTGCATTATGGGTCGCTGCGACGTGCTTTTTCCAATGGCGGCTCAGATAAGGTGCGCCATTGGCAATTTCGGTGGTGAAAAGGCGCGAGGCTTTGGGGCTTTTCTGGCTATATTCGAGCTTGGCGCGGATATATTGGCGGATCACCTTGGCAGGGTCATCTTCGGTACTAGCCCCGAGGAATATGTCTTCCCATTCTTCGAGGATGTATACGATGATGTCCTCGTAAAGCTCTTCCTTGCTCGAAATATAGTAGTGCAGTTGCGGCTTGGTGAGACCGGCGCGGTGCGCAATGCCTTGCGTGGATGCCCCCGCAAGGCCTTTTTCGGCAAATTCATCGATCGCGGCAGCCCGTATTGCACCGAGAATGCGCCGCCTGCGTCCGAGAACCTTGTCCCGTCCGGTCAGTTCGGTGTCGTCATTCTCGTCGCCGTTGTTCATTCATGCCTGCCGCGATTGAGGAGGGGTTATTGCCCCAGCTTTTTCTTGATGTCGAGCCCTACGCCCTTGTTTACGAAGGCATCGGTCGCGACCTTGCTCATGTCGAGTTCGTCGCCGCTGACAATCCCTGCCTTGCGGGCGAGTTCGTAGAACGCCTTGACGCGATCCATCGAGATTGCGCCAATTCCCTTTTCAAGCGTATCGCCACTGTCGATAAGCTGAAGGTTCTTGATCCGCTCCAGTTCCGCATTGAGCGTTTCCTTGCTCATATCCGGATTGTCTTTCAGGATCAGTTCATAGGCTTTGCTGCGGTCGCCGTAGAGGAAATTGGTCCAGCCTTCCACGGAAGCGCTGACGAAGCGCTGTACCAGATCAGGGTTCTTTTCGATCAGATCCTGACGGGTTTCGATTGTATTGCCGTAAGTGCTGTAACCGTAGTCGGCGAGGAGATAGGTCGTAACCTTAGCGCCTTCCTTTTCTGCATAGATCGGCTCGGCGGTCGCATAGGCCTGTTGCACGACTTTCTTGTCGTTGAGGAACTGGGCGAGGCTGTAGCCATAAGGGCGCAGCTGTTCGTCCTTGAAGCCGAAATCCTTGACGAGCCATGGCCAGAACGAGAACTGGCCGTCCTTCGAAATCAGGATCGTTTCGGCATTGGCCAGGTCCTTGAAGTCCTTGTACGCACCTTCATGCGCCATCAATGCCTGCGGATCCTTCTGGTAGAATGCGGCAACAACCGTCGTCGGCACGCCGTTGGCGACATTGTTGAACGACAGTAGCAAGTTTCCGGTCAGCAGGAAGTCGAGACGGCCTGCAGCAAGCATCGGGCGATTGTTGACCTGCGGTCCGCCCATTTCGATTTGCACATCGAGGCCGTATTTTTCATAGGTACCATCTGCGACAGCCTGATAGAAACCGCCGTGACCGGCTTGCGCGAGCCAGTTGGTGCCGAGCGTCACCTTGTCGAGCGCATAGGCCATCTGTGCAGAAAGGCCCATGGAAAGTGCAGCCAACGCCGCAACCAGTGTCTTTTTCATTTGGTTCCCCTTGTTTTAATCAGTCAAAGCCATGTCAGCGGTCCAGCCGCGCGTTTTGCCCGGATTGAGCAGGCCATATGGGTCTGCCAGTTTCTTGAATTCGATCTGGACACTGTCGATTTCTTTCATGCCGCCATCCTCGATGGTGTAGGCATGCGGATCGTAGATATCGCAACCGTCAACCTGCTCCAGTTCCTTGATCAGGCGGTACATCTCGTCACGACCTTCAAAGCGAACAAGCGGAAGCGCGAAAATCTGCACTTCTCCTTCAAGGCGCGCCATTTCATGATGCATATACTGCGTTTCGCCGTAGCGCTTGATCTGGCGTGTCACTACGTCCACGTCAAACGGGCGCGGATAGGCGACCTGCAGATAGGTCCAGCCTTCCTCGGCTTTCAGCGCCTGCAAGGTTGTGTGGTTCCAGCCACATTCATAAGCGGGTTGCAGCCCGTTCTTGTGCAATTCATCCAGCGTCATGGCGAAGGAAATCTTGCCACCAAATTCAGTGGCGAGCGCTTCGAAACGAGCCATTTCTTCCGGGGCAATCATGGCAAAAACCGCATCCTTGTCGGATGGGAATAGGTCGCCGAACTTGGTGTAAAAGCGCGCAAAACGGCGATCTACAGTGGTCAGAAGATAGCAGTCGAGATTGCCTTCTAGCGCCTTGAGGCAGAAGTTGAGCGTTGCCTCGTAACTATCGAACAAGGCTGCAGTATGTATCCAGTCCGTTGCCTTGGTAAGACCGATTTCCAGTTCCAGAATGATGCCGTTGGTGCCATAGGCATGCTGGACTTTATGAATGTCGCGTCCGGTCAATTCGATAATCTTCGGCTCCGGTTCGACAGTCAGAACCTTGACCGAATAGACATTGCCATCGTCGCGCAACATGCCGTGACGCAATGAGCCGATGCCGCCTGAACCACCCGAGAAGAAGCCGCCAATCGTGGCGATGCGGCGGGTCGACGGATACATCAACAGTTCCTGACCGGTTTCGCGTACGGCATCGTCCAGACGCGAAATGCGCGCGCCGCCTTCCACGCGAACCTTGCCGGGTTCGATGGAGACGATGCGGTCGATCTTGGTCATGTCCAGAATGATGCCGCCTTCGAGCGGAACGCATTGACCGTAATTGCCGGTACCTCCGCCACGAACGGTGATCGGGATACGCAATTTTGCAGCGGCTGCCGCTACGCGACGCACCTCATCCTGATCTTTCGGGATGACGACGAGATCGCCGACATAATGGCCGATATCTTCGGTGAGGATTGGGCTATACCAGAAATAATCACGCGAGCGCAGTTCGACTTGCTTTGGGTCGTCATAAATGCGGATTCCATCGATTTCGGCGCGAAATGCGGCCCAGTCGTAGATGCGCTGTGGAGCGGCAGAATTCATGTGGCTCTCCCGTTGATTTGAGGCACGGCAACGCCATTACGCCAGACGACGCGGCGGGCCTGCGGGCGGCTGATGAGATCGTTCAGGTCTGCTGCGTCGTGCCAGACAAAACTGGCCACGCCACCTGCCTGCGGTTGCTGCACGCATTCGCTGCCAATAAGGCGGGCGGGCAGGGTGGTGATGCTGTCGAGCCAGTCCTGCGGCTCGACATGGCAAACCGGCGCTGCGAGACGAAGAATGGCGAGCGGGTCGTAATCGCCATAGGGATAGAATGCATCGCGGACATTGTCGGAACCGAGCATGACATCCATGCCTGCTGCGCGCGCTTCCTTCAACGGTGCAACACCGCGCAGGCGCGGAGACTTTCCGCCGATCCGGTCTTGCAGATAGAGATTTGTCGTGGGTAGCGAAACGAGTGCCGTGCCTGCATCCGCGGCAGCGTCCAGGATACGCTGCAGTTCGTCCGGCTTGCGCAGTGATAGCGAGCAGGCATGACCGCACAGCACCCGACCAGCCATGCCATGGCGTTTGGTTGCCGATACTATCAGCGAAAACCCGTTTGCTTCGACATCCAGACCTTCATCGACATGGAAGTCGAGATTGAGATCATGCTGCACGGCGAGGCGGAACATCTCTTCGATTTTGGCTTCAAGATCGGCGTTGCGATAGAAGAACGCTCCGAAGACGCCGCCGTCTTTTGCAACACGGGCCGCGATTTGTGAGCCTGCATCAAGCACCAGATCACCATGCACAAGTGCCGCCAGCTGAAGGTCGATCCGGTCTTTCCATTCCTCGCGCAGCTCGTTCAGAACGGGCCATGCAACAGGAACTTCCGGTGTCGTCCAGTCCACATGGCTGCGCATGGCGCCGACGCCTTGTTCGAACGCAGCCTCAATGCCTCTGCTAGCGCGCGTGCGGATATCTTCCGCGCTCCAGTTCTTCCGGTCTGTGCCCATCAGGTCTATGGCGTCGAACAGGCAATCCACTGTGGCGCTGCCATTTTCTGTAATACGCTGAATCGTGAACGTCTTGTCGAGATGGACGTGGACATCCGCAAAAAGCGGGGTGACAAGTCCACCATCCACTGCCTGCGACGGAACAAGCGATGCGATGCGATCACCTTCGATCTTGATGTCGTAGTGTCCGGAACGTCCGGCTATGGCGACGCCAGTCAGCATTTTAGCGCTCACGACGGATTTCGCTTTCGTGCCAGCGTCCGAGGACGAAGCGCGACAACCAGCTTGTGATGAGGAAAATCACGATGCCGAGCAGCGACACGAGGAAAAGTGCCGCAAACATGCGCGGAATTTCGTTGCGAAAGCTCGATTCCAGAATACGCGAGGCAAGACCGGTGCTCTGGCCTGCCGTACCGGCAACAAACTCAGCTACAACCGCACCAATCAGTGACAGGCCGCCAGCGATTTTTAGCGCGGCCATGAAATAGGGCAGAGCGCTTGGTGCCAGCAGATAGCGAAGGCGCTGCCATGGCGAGGCGCGGTAGAGCTTGAACAGATCGCGCAGATTGTGGTCGGCGCTGCGCAATCCTATTACCGTGTTGGAGAGGATCGGAAAGAACGCCACGATCCAGGCGCAGATCAACAGGGCTGAAAATGTATCGCGTACATAGATGAGGATGAGCGGCGCAATAGCAATGACCGGTGTGACCTGCAGGATTACGGCGAAGGGAAAGAACGCCATTTCTATCGGGCGCGATAGGGCAAAGATCATGCCGAGCAGAACGCCGCCAATAATGGCACAGGCCAGCGAAATCAGGGTTAGCTTGACGGTGAACCACATGGATGCCGTTAAGGATGGACCGTCCTTGATCAGGGTCTCGGCGACCAGCGAAGGAGCTGGGATCAGGTAATGCGGTACCTGATAGTAGCGGACAAGGCCTTCCCATATGCCGAGCGCGATGATGATTGCCAATGTCGGCATCATGATGCGCAAAGTGCGCTCGCGCCGGGCGAGGCGATCCTGTTCGGAATTGAGAACTGGCAGTTCGTTTTGCATCTGGTTCATCTTCCCGCCCTCAATGGTCTATATCTTGAGAAGAAAGCGTCGCGGTCAGCGCGTCGGAAACCTTGGCGCAATATTTCGCATATGCGTCTGTCGTGCGGTAATTTTCGGCGCGAGGATAGGAACCAATGATTGGTATATCGGCAACCACTCGGCCCGGTCTTGCCGCCATGACGATAACGCGGTTTGACAGGTAGACCGACTCGTAAACGCTGTGAGTGACGAAGATCACCGTCAGGCCATGTTCCTGCCAGAGGCGCAGCACGTCATTATTGAGCTTGAAGCGCGTCATTTCATCGAGTGCCGCAAAAGGTTCATCCATCAAGAGAAGACGCGGACGTGTAACCAACGCGCGGGCGATGGAAACGCGCATTTTCATGCCGCCTGAGAGCTCTCGTGGAAAAGCCTTGGCAAAGCGTGACAAGCCAACCTGTGCCAGAGCTTCTTCAACGCGCGGGGTCGCCTCCTTGCGGGAGATACCGGCAAGGCGCAGCGGCAGATAGACATTGTCGAAAACGCTGGCCCACGGCATCAGCGTCGGCTCCTGAAAAACAAAGCCGATATCCTGCGCTCCGATAGGACCTTTGCCGGGAGCATGGCCGTTGACGCGGATATCACCGGCGGAAATCGATTCCAGACCGGCGATCATACGCAGCGCTGTGCTCTTGCCGCAGCCCGATGGACCAAGGAAGCTGACGAACTGGCCTTGCTCGATCGTGAGCGACATGTCGCTCACGGCCATCACACCAGTGCCATATTGCTTGTAGACGCCGTCTATCTCGATCAGAGAGGACGAAGCTTGCGAGTTGGGGGCCACGCTCATTGTCCTTACCAGGCTGGTTGATTGTCGAGCCAGGAAAGCGGCGCTCGTTCGATTTCTGCGAGAACCTCGACCAGCCGCTCGGCGGCAAAATCGATGGTCGCTCGACCTTTTTCGGCAGTCGCGAGCGTTGCGTCGCCAGCGGCGCCATAGGGATTGATATCCTGAATCTGCCAGGCAGGCTTCGCGCCGCCGCTCAGCGCAAGATGCTTGAAATCACGTGCAAAAGTTTCCGTAAGAGTGCGGAAATCCTGGGCTTTCGACATGTCGACCAGGTCTGGATGCATTTCCAGCATCACCGAGGTTTCCATGTCACCGGCATGAATGCCGTGCTTGGCGTCGTGGTCGCTGTAGACGCCTTCCGGCATTCCGAGACCGAACCAGTTGATGCTCACCACCATCATATTGTGGCGGATACGAAGTTCTCGTGCCACGATATCCATGACACTGATCTGGCCGCCATGGCTGTTGAGAAGCGCCATCTTGCGAACGCCGCTTGCCGCCACGCAGCCACCTATTTCACACCACATGCGAATGATTGTCTCTGCCGAGAACGTCAGCGTGCCGGGATAAAGACTGTGTTCGTTGCTCTTGCCAATGGCCTGCGTCGGCAGGAAAAGCGCGTGGCTTGTTTCAGGCAGGCGGGCGATTGTTTCCTTCACCATGCCGTCGACAATCGCGGCATCGACCGCCAGCGGCAGGTGCGGTCCGTGCTGTTCGATTGCGCCGACGGGCAGAACCGCCACGAGCTTCTCGCGATCGAGGCGGGAGAATGCCTCGCTCGTATAATCGGACCAATATCGTTTCAAGATTGCAACTCCTACACGCTCGGGCCAAGGGCGTTAGACATATCCTACTAAACAATCTGACCGATCGGTCAAACTAAATGTTTTAAATATTCGAATTGCGTGCAATTAAGGTGTGAATCCGTGGCTATTCGGTCACGCGACGGGCCGTGACGTGTTTATGATGCGCGGAAATTTCCGGAGGTCCTATGGACGACAGATGCATTATCATTGGTGCCGGCCATGCCGGTTCGCAGGCCGCTATCAGCCTTCGGCAGGAAGGCTATGCAGGCGAAATCGTTCTCATCAACGACGAAACCGATATTCCCTATCATAAGCCTCCGCTCTCCAAATCCTATTTGAAAGCCCCGGAAGGCGGTGGCCTGGTGTTGCGCCCGGAAGCAACCTATCGCGACAATAATATCGAGATGCTGTTCGGCCATCACGTCGATGCCGTATCGATTGCCGACAAGACGGTCGCGCTTGATGATGGGCACGTGTTGAACTGGTCTGAACTGATCTTCGCGACCGGCGCACGTGCGCGCATTCCCAATGTACCAGGTGTCGGGCTCGAAGGTGTCTTTACGCTGCGCCGGATGGAAGATGTACGCCGTATCGCAGCGGCAATGCCGAATGTCGAGAATGTCGTCATTATCGGTGGCGGTTTCATTGGCCTCGAAATGGCTCATAGCGCAATCGCGCTTGGCAAAAAGACGGTTCTGATCGAAGCGGCGCCTCGTGTGCTGGGGCGTTCGGTTGCAACTCATATCTCTGCCCATGTGGAAGCGCGCAGCCGCGCCGCTAACATCACACTTTTAACCGGTCTCGGCGTGGCGGCAGTCGAGGGGGAAAATAACCATGTTATCGGCGTGAAAGCTGCAGACGGCACGATATTCCCGGCGGATATGGTCGTGATCGGCACTGGTGCGGTGCCAAATGTCGAGCTTGCAGTAACGGCGGGACTTGCAATCGACAACGGGATTATTGTCGACGAGAACCTGCGTACTTCTGCCAGCCGTGTCTACGCCATTGGCGACTGCGTGAGCTACGATCACTTTCATGCTGGTCGCCGGGTACGGCTGGAATCGGTACAAAACGCGACCGATCAGGCAAAGCATGTGGCGCGCACCATTGTCGGACGCGAAGCGCCGTTTCGGGAAGTCGCCTGGTTCTGGTCTGATCAGGGCGATATGAAGCTGCAGACGGCAGGACTTTCCTTCGATGCTGATCGGCATATCCTTTCGGGGAACCCGGAAGAAAATGCATTTTCCATCTTCCATTTTGCCGGTGACAGGCTTGTGGCTGTCGATTCCATCAATCGTCCGGCAGACCATATGATCGCGCGCCGTCTGCTGGCTGCGGGTATTAATCCGACCGAGGCCGATATTGCCGCCGGGGCGGCGCGGCTGAAAGAAATGCTGGCCGCTGCGCCGAAATCTTGAGGATTCACGATGAACAGTTTGAAACATCTGCTGCCCGCTGACATGGCAGCACCCTTTGCCGCCTACAGCCATGGCGTGAAGGTTAAAGCCGGTGCTGAAATGATTTTCTGTTCCGGTCAGTTAGGCATCGCGCGGGATGGAAATGTGCCGGAAGACGCAGGCGCTCAGGCTGAACTCTGCTTCGAGAATATTCGCCGTATTTTGCGCGATGGCGGTATGGACCTTTCCGATGTCGTGCGTATCAACGCCTATGTGACAGACCGGGCCTATATGCGTCCTTATATGGATGTTCGTGACAGGCTGTTCCCGCAACCAGCGCCAGCCTCCACGCTGATGATCGTTTCCGGTTTCACACGTGAGGAATTCAAGGTCGAAATCGAGGCGGTCGCGGCCAGATAATCGTTTGTTTTGAGCCGTCAAAGCGCCGCAGCAATGCGTATCGCCTTTACCTGAAAGGAGTGGTAGGGTTGTCCGACATCCTCCATTCCCTTCAGGCCCATTCATGTCCAAAATTCAGCCTTCGGCTTCATCGCCGGAAACTTCGCTACGTTCGTCTGCACGATTGGCGGAACTAGCGCTTGCCATCGGCGGCTTCGGTATAGGTACCGGTGAGTTCGCCATTATGGCGCTGCTGCCCGATATCGCGCGTGATCTTAAGGTGACCATACCGCAAGGCGGCCATCTCATCAGTTCTTACGCGCTCGGTGTTCTGATTGGCGCACCGGTGCTTGCAGTGATCGGCGCAAAGCTTGACCGCCGCAAGCTCCTCTTCCTGCTGATGGGGCTATTCGCTTTCGGTAATCTCGCAAGCGCATTCATGCAGGACTATGCCGGTCTTTACATGATGCGGTTCATCGCTGGTTTTCCTCACGGAGCCTATTTCGGCGTTGCTTCACTCGTCGCCGCATCTTTGGCGGAACCGGGCAAGCGTGCTCAGGCTGTAGGACGGGTCATGATGGGACTGACCATTGCGACATTGTGCGGGACGCCGCTTGCGACCTCTCTTGGCCAGATTGCCGGGTGGCGCGCAATGTTTGCATCCGTTGGCCTGATCGCAATGCTAACTATGGTGCTGGTCGCGATCTATGTACCCAAACAGCCTGCAGAGGAGGGGGCGTCACCCCTACGCGAACTGGGAGCATTTCGCCGCAAGCAAGTCTGGCTGACGCTTGGGATTGGTGCAATTGGCACGGGCGGCCTGTTTTCCGTTTTTACCTATGTCGCGGCAACAGTTACCGAGGTTTCGCATGTCGATGTGAAATGGATGCCTTTCGTCTTCGCGATGTTCGGCCTCGGCATGGTGCTTGGTAATATAGTTGGGTCGCGACTGACAGATCGTTCGGTTATGGGAACTGTTGGTCTGGTACTGCTCTATGATATGGCCGTCATGTTGGCATTCCCCGTCCTCATGCAGCATCCTGTGACTGCATTCTTGAACGTGCTTCTGGTCGGCGGCGGGTTTGCACTCGTCCCAGCATTGCAAACGCGTCTGATGGATGTAGCGGCGGATGCGCAGACGCTGGCTGCTGCCCTCAACCATTCCGCGCTCAATCTCGCCAATGCGCTCGGTGCTTGGCTCGGCGGTCTTGCGGTTGCATGGGGCTATGGCTGGACGTCGACGGGAACAGTCGGCGCATTGCTTGCCTTGTCTGGTCTGGTGGTCTTTGCAATCTCGATTGCATTCGACAGACGCGGTGCGGCAACACCTGCCTCGCAAGAGGCATAAATACAGCCCATAAACGAAAACACCCGTCGCGGGAGGAGGCGACGGGTGTTTTATGGGGAAGACCGGACTTGGGAGGAGGACATCCGGTCTTGAATCACCGAGGAAATGGGAGGAGGAGAAAGCACCCCGGTGATATTCTGGAAACTGTAGGACCGCGCGGTTATGGGGACTCGCGATCCTTGAAGAAGGCTGATGCCTTCCGGAGGCGCTATTAGCGAGCAGCGGCCTTGCGTGCAACGAACGGGATTTCCGAAGGCAGGATGCCAAGGTCGTTCAGTTCACGTGGGCTCAGGCGGCTCAGTTCGTTTACGGTGTTACGGTAACGGCGCCAGTTGTTGTACGAGCGGATCAGGTTCATTTCTCTCACCTAGTAAAATCTTATCTCTTTGTTGCAAACAGCATATAGGCTTGAAGCATTTCGAATTGGAGAGACAGATTTGCATAGCTGCAATGCGTTAAAGCTTGTCAGTTGCACGCCTTTTGCGCAGCTTGGTCATCATGCGATCACAATCTGATGCCCTGTTAGGCAAATCGGTTGGATTCAGGCTGCTCCGGCAGCTAACTGGTTAAAACTTCTTTAAAAATTCGCTGGCCGAAAAACTGCTCCACAAAATGTGGTGGAGAGCGGCACGTCCAACGGATTTAGTTGCCGGTAAATGCGCGGTCTCGTCTGTGCCGCAATATGCATGTATAATAAAGTATAAATCCGGACCTCCTGTCCGCTTAAAATTTTGTCGCAAAAGTCCGGGAAATCGTCGGTTAGAGACAACAATTCTACATGACTTGCGCGCCGGATTGGGGTAAGGGAGTTCCGTCGGGTGTCGGGACGCCATATAATATGACGTTCTTGCACTGTCTGTCTGCGGGAGAGCGCCAATTGGCCGCCGAAGGGGAAATCGCCCGAAATCTCTCAGGTACAAGGAACCGCAGACGGGTAAGACAACTCTGGAAAGTCAGGGGAAACCCTGCGCCGAAGGTGTAAGTATGGCTTTCTATATAGCCATGCGAGTCTCTCAGGCCTGAGACAGAGGGGCACGAAGCAACCGCATTTTGCGGAGGCACACGTGCGACTCTGGAGTTGTTATGGGCGATACCGCACATTTGAATACCCTGCCTTTGCAGGATTTGCATGAACAGGCTGGCGCGCGCTTCGGCGGCTTTGCTGGCTGGAACATGCCGATCACCTATCCGCTGGGCGTCATGAAGGAACATCTTCATACGCGTGAACATGCGGGCCTTTTCGACATTTCTCATATGAAGCTGATCGAGGTTTCGGGTGCGGATGCCGCTGCGCTTCTTGCCGAAACCTGTCCGCTCGACCCGACTGTGCTGAAGGAAGGTCAGTCGAAGTACACTTTCTTCCTCAATGATAATGGCGGCGTTCTGGACGATCTGATCGTCACGCGTCTTGGCGAAGACCGTTTCATGGTTGTCGCCAATGCGGGCAATGCCGATGCCGATATCGAGCATTTGACGGAAGCCGCATCGGGCAAGGACGTTAAGGTCAATCCGCTTGACCGTGTGTTTCTTGCTCTTCAGGGGCCGGAAGCGGAAGCCGTCATCAATGATGCCGGGCTGGCTGGTGCCGAGCTTGCTTTCATGAGCGGGTTTGAACCCAAGGCTGGCTGGTTCATGACCCGTTCGGGCTATACCGGCGAGGATGGTTTCGAGATCGGCGTTCCAGCCGATGAAGCCCGTGCGCTTGCAATGAAACTGCTTGCCGACGAGCGCGTCGAATGGATCGGCCTGGCTGCTCGCGACAGTCTGCGCCTTGAAGCCGGTCTCTGCCTGCATGGTCAGGACATCACGCCGGAAACGGATCCTGTTTCGGCGGGCCTCACATGGGCAATCACCAAAGCCGTGCGCGAAAAGGCTGCATTCAACGGCGCAAAAGCCGTGCTGGACGCGATCGCCAAGGGCGCATCTGCCAAGCGCGTCGGCCTGAAGCCGGAAGGCCGTCAGCCGGTTCGCGGCGGAGCCGATCTTTTTGATGAATCCGGTCGCCAGATCGGAACAGTTACTTCCG
The DNA here is from genome assembly GCF_058796175.1 of Brucella sp. GW823-FHT04E01. NCBI lineage: Bacteria > Pseudomonadati > Pseudomonadota > Alphaproteobacteria > Hyphomicrobiales > Brucellaceae > Brucella > Brucella sp. GW823-FHT04E01. Next base: position 376,082 of record NZ_JBXAIK010000003.1, read on the forward strand.
GTGGGTTCGGTCCATCGGCAGGCTTCCCAGTCGCCATGGGTTATGTCGAGGCAAGCCTCGCTACCCCCGGCACACGTGTTTTCGCTGACGTTCGCGGCAACAAGGTTCCCGTTGACGTTTCGGCGCTTCCCTTCACTCCGCATCGCTATCGCAAAGGATGATTTCCATGGCCAATATCCTGTTCACCGAAGATCACGAGTGGATCAGCGTCGAAAACGGCGTTGCCACTGTCGGCATTACGATCCACGCACAGGAACAACTGGGTGACCTCGTTTTCGTCGAACTGCCGGACGTCGGCCGCACGGCCACCAAGGGCGAAGGCATCGTGGTTGTGGAATCGGTCAAGGCCGCTTCCGACGTTTACGCGCCAGTCGATGGTGAAGTGGTCGAAGTCAACGAAGCCGTTGCAAGCGATCCAGCCCTTATCAATCAGGCTGCAGAAGGCGAAGGCTGGCTGTTCAAGCTGAAGCTTTCCGACGAAGGCCAGCTCTCCGGTCTGCTCGACAAGGCCGGTTACGACAAACTGGTAGGATAAACAAATGACGCAACAGGTTCTTCCCTTTGTTGCCCGTCATATCGGGCCAAGACTGGAAGACGAGCGCGCAATGCTTGCAGCGCTCGGCCTTCCTTCCATGGAAACCCTTATCACCCAGGCGGTTCCAGCATCCATTCGTTTGAATCGCGCGCTCGATTTGCCAGCCGCTTTGAGCGAACATGCAGCGCTTGCGGAGCTCAATGAAATCATGGGCCGCAATGTGGTGAAGAAGAGCTTCATCGGCGCGGGCTATCATGGTGTGGAAACGCCACCCGTCATTCAGCGCAACCTGTTTGAGAATCCGGCCTGGTACACGGCTTATACGCCTTACCAGTCGGAAATCAGCCAGGGTCGTCTTGAGCTTCTTTTCCACTTTCAGACGCTGGTTGCTGAGCTTTCCGGCCTGCCGGTTGCCTGCGCATCGCTCCTGGATGAAGCGACTGCGGTTGCTGAAGCCATCGGCGTTGCTTGCCGTCACCACCGCGACAAGCGCAGCCGTATTCTGCTTGCAGGTGAACTGCACCCACAGACCGTCGATGTGATCAACACCCGCGCCGAACCGCTCGGCTGGGAGATCGAAACTGGCAGCACTGTCGATGACAATACCGCTGCCATCGTCGTGCCGTGGCCGGATACGCGTGGTGTCTATGGCGATTTCAGCAAGGTCATCGCCGATGCGAAAGCCAAGGGCGCCCTCGTCATCGCCGTTGCCGATCCGCTGGCATTGACCATTATGGAAGCGCCTGCCAGCTGGGGTGCCGACATGGCTGTAGGCTCCATGCAGCGTTATGGCGTTCCGATGGGCTTCGGCGGTCCGCACGCCGCGTATCTGGCGGTGTCCGAGCCTCTGACCCGCATCATTCCGGGCCGCATCGTCGGTCAGTCGGTTGATGCGCATGGTCGTGCGGCCTATCGTCTGGCGCTCCAGACTCGTGAACAGCATATCCGTCGCGACAAGGCCACGTCGAACATCTGCACTGCACAGGCACTGCTTGCCAATATGGCTGCATCTTTCGCGATCTGGCATGGCCCGGCAGGACTGCAGGCTATTGCTACACGCGTGGCCGGCCTTGCTGCACGCTTTGCGGCTGGCCTCAAAGCTGCTGGTGTCGAGATCGCAGGTGATAGCCTATTCGATACGGTAACGATTAAAGTTGCCGGTAAGGCTGCGAAGATTGCCGACGAAGCCGACAAGGGCGGTCGTCTGCTCCGCATCATTGATGCGGATACAGTTGGTGTCACCTTTGACGAAACCTCGACCGAGGAAGATCTTGCAGCACTCGCCGTTCTGTTCGGTGCCAAGTCGGTCGATGGCGACAAAGCTCTTGTTCCCGGCAAGGGGCGCGGTGAAGGTTTCCTCACGCAGGACGTGTTCCATTCGCACCGTTCCGAAACCGAGATGATGCGCTTCCTGCGTCGTCTGGCCGACAAGGATCTGGCGCTTGACCGTGCAATGATCCCGCTCGGTTCCTGCACCATGAAGCTCAATGCAGCGGCAGAAATGATGCCGGTGAGCTGGAATACGGTTGCAAACCTGCATCCATTCGCGCCTGCGGCCCAGACTGAAGGCTATGCGAAGATGACGGCTGACGTCGAAGCATGGCTTTGCGAAATCACCGGCTTTGCGGGTGTTTCGTTGCAGCCGAATGCAGGCAGTCAGGGCGAATATGCTGGTCTCCTGGCCATCCGCCACTATCACCAGTCACGCGGCGAAGGTCATCGCAACATCTGCCTTATCCCATCGTCTGCACATGGCACTAATCCGGCCAGTGCTTCGATGGCAGGCATGAGCGTTGTTGTGGTCAATTGCCGTCCGGATGGCGATATCGATATCGACGATCTCAAGGCCAAGGCCGAGAAGCATCGCGATAATCTCGCGGCGTTCATGATTACCTATCCGTCGACCTATGGCGTGTTCGAGGAAGGCATCAAGGCTTTCTGCGAAATCGTCCACGATAATGGCGGTCAGGTCTATTTCGATGGCGCAAACCTCAATGCACTCGTCGGCCTTGCGCGCCCTTGCGATATCGGCGCCGATGTCTGCCACATGAACCTGCACAAGACCTTCTGCATCCCGCACGGCGGTGGTGGTCCGGGCGTCGGTCCGATTGGTGTTGCCAAGCATCTGGTGCCTTACCTGCCGGGCCATGTGGATATCGGTTCCAAGCATGCGGTTTCGGCTGCACCGTTTGGTAGCGCATCCATTCTGGTCATCACGTGGATGTATATCCGCATGATGGGCGGCGTAGGTCTCAAGAAGGCAACCGAAGCTGCGATCCTCAATGCCAACTACATCGCGCATCGCCTGAAGGACGCCTATCCGATCCTTTACACCGGCGCGCATGATCGTGTGGCGCATGAGTGCATCGTCGATACGCGTGTTCTGAAGGACAGCGCAGGTGTGTCCGTGGAAGACGTGGCCAAGCGCCTCATCGACTATGGTTTCCATGCACCGACCATGTCCTGGCCGGTCGCCGGAACGCTGATGATCGAACCGACCGAGTCTGAGCCGAAGTCGGAAATCGACCGTCTCTGCGATGCGATGATCGCCATTGCGGGCGAAGCGAAGAAGGTTGCCGACGGCGTTTGGCCAGCAGATGACAATCCGCTTGCCAATGCACCGCACACGGCAGGCGATACACTGGCAACGGAATGGACGCATCCTTACACGCGTGAGGAAGCCGTATTCCCGGCAAGCGCGATCAATGGCGATTTCGATGCGACGGCAAAATACTGGCCGCCGGTCAGCCGTGTCGACAATGTCGGCGGCGACAGAAATCTCATCTGCTCGTGTCCGCCAGTAGCAGCCTACGGCTGAGATAAAATGTAGGTCTATTGATGGAAAGCGCCGCGGAAACGCGGCGCTTTTTTCTATGTTGCACCCACGTGTATTTGGCTGATTAACTGAGAATAAGTTAATTTGCAGAGTGGCGAATATAGTGAAGCTGATTCTTATGAATTAGTGTTTTTAAAACAGCAAGTTGCACAAGTTGCACATTTTTAGTGAAATGAGCCGCTATCCAGATTTTGGGCAAAAAAAGAGCCGGACTGAGAAGTCCGGCTAAGTTATGAAGGTGCCACATTGGGCAAACCTCCAGAGGGGAACACTTACCGCGCGCAATGGGAGGAGGCACAGCGGTAAGTGACTGTGATATGTATCACCTTGCTCCAATCTTCAACCCCTGAAACACGAAATTTTTGACCATTTCGGAAAATTCTGAAACTTTTCGAATTTCGGCCGTGTTCTTTGGCTTATTGGCCAGTATTTGTATCCTGTTACGGCTTCGGCGTGCTCCAAATCGAAACAATCGCTCGTTGCAAATACCAAGTGGGTTGCGACTAGCAAATCGGCCCGCAAAGTTTTGGGATGTATTCGCACTGGTTGATGACTAGGATGTCGTCGGGAACATTTTGGCATCGCTGCGAATGGGAGATTTCATGGATTTGCGGCTGCTTCTGCTTATGGTTGTCGCCGGGATAGGCTTCGGGGTTCTGTTAATTCATTTTCTGGGTGGAGGGCTTAAGCGTAGTATTCTTCCCGACGACGAAAGTGTCAAAGCGCGCTTTCATCTTGACTATCCTGAAATCAAAATCGGCGAGATTTGTTATACCGATGATCGTCGTACAGCATTTTTCCCGTTGCGTGGCGCATCCACAGGGCTCGTTCATAGCGTCGGGGACCGCTTTTTGACGCGATGCGTGACCGCCGCAGACGTCCTTGCTCTAGAGGATAAAGGCAATACCGAACTGATATTACATATGAAGGATTTTACTTGGCCCAAAGCGCGGTTTCTTTTCAGTAATGCTGAGGATCGGGAAAGAGTGATGGCCTGGCTTTCAGGTCCGTCTGGGGAGGGGAACCGACATGGATAGCAATCCGGTATTTTTCGATGTGACGCGTGTTGCGATCCCGCTTTATGTGCTGGGAATCCTGATTGAGCTCGTGGCAATCCGATATTGGCAACGCAAGGGCGAATTTGAGACAAGAGACGCTTTTACAAGCCTGTTGATGGGGGCGGGCAATGTTGCGGCGGGTTTGCTGCTCGGCTTCGTTTCCGTGACAGCGCTGCTTTGGGTTTGGCAGTTCCGCTTTCTTGATCTCGGCCTGCACTGGTGGGTATTTGTAGTCGCCTTCATCTTCGATGATTTGCGCTACTACTGCTATCATCGGATTGCGCATCGTGTGCGCTGGGTCTGGGCGGAACACGTCAACCACCACTCCAGTCAGCACTATAATCTCACGACGGCGCTGCGTCAGTCGTGGACAGGACAGATGACGGGCATGTTCGTGTTGCAAGTGCCGATGGTACTCATCGGATTTCACCCTGCGGTGATCGCCTTCGTCTATGGGTTCAATCTGATCTATCAATTCTGGATTCACACGGAAGCCATAGACAAACTACCGAGGCCTATCGAGTTCATCTTCAACACCCCGTCGCATCACCGCGTACATCACGCGACCAATCCGCGTTATCTTGATGCAAATTACGCTGGCACGCTGATTATCTGGGATCGCATGTTCGGCACTTTCGTGGAGGAATTACCGGAAGATATGCCGCGCTATGGCATCGTGAAAAATGTCGGCACATTTAATCCGGTGCGTGTGGCGTTTCACGAATGGGTTGGTATGTTTAAAGACGTATTCTCGTCAGGTCTCACCTTGCGGCAGCGCCTGATGTATATGATCGCGCCTCCCGGCTGGAGCCATGATGGCAGCCGCAAGACATCCGAAGATTTGAAAGCTGACTATGTCCGGCTTAATCCGTCGCAAGCCGGGAAAGCAGGTTTGCCCGAGGGATTTGAAACCTAGATCAGTTTGATTTCAGTGCGCAATCAACTGCTGTCTAAAAGTGCTTGGGCCATGGCTTCAGTGCATTTTCAATGACTTATGCAATCATCTCTGAACTTGGCAGACTATCATTCCTCGCTAACAAACGGACTCATAAGCTCCTGAAATAATTAGAATAATTCTAAAACATTCCTACGTTGGTCAACTTCATTTAGCTTGCAGCGCTGGCCGTGCGGATATAAAAAGATGACCAAATGGCGAAGGCTTCATGCCGGGTTTGAAGAGAAGCGACCGAGGGACAGGCCGATTTCTCTGTCTTTTGGATAGTTGGAATGCTCGTACCTTTTCTAATCATGTTCCGCGAAGGCGTGGAAGCAGCGCTGATCGTTGGCATTATTGCCAGTTATCTCCATCAGACTGGCCGCAGTGCCTGGATGCCAGTGGTCTGGATCGGCATATTGCTGGCATTGGCCATGTCGTTGGCCGTCGGCGCTATCCTGCAGCTTCTGAGTGCAGAATTCCCACAGAAGGCGCAGGAACTGTTTGAAGCCATTATTGGTCTGATTGCCGTTTTTGTGTTGACCTCGATGGTGTTCTGGATGCGCAAGGCGGCCCGTTCTATCAAGTCGGAACTGCATCATTCCATCGATGCAGCTTTTCAGACACCGACACATAAAGGTTTCGGCCTCATTCTGATGGTGTTCTTTGCTGTCGCACGCGAGGGGCTTGAATCGGTCTTCTTTCTGCTGGCGGCTTTCCAGCAGAGCGAAGGGGCGGCAGCACCGCTTGGCGCGCTTCTTGGCGTGTTGCTAGCTGCGGCAGTTGGCTACGGCATCTTTAAAGGCGGCTTGAAGCTGAACCTTCGCCGTTTCTTCCGCTGGACCGGCGTTTTCATTTTGATCATTGCGGCAGGCATTCTCGCCAATTCGGTCATGGCATTGCACGAAGCTGGCATCTGGAACCATTTCCAGACGGTCGTTTTCGATATGAGCGATATTCTCCCGCTCGACAGCACGCTTGGTTCAGTTCTTGCTGGCATTTTCGGTTACATCGCGACACCGACCGTCAGTGAAGTTGTTGCCTATGTAGCCTTCCTCGTTCCGGCGCTCATTCTGTTTCTGATGCCTGCAAATGCACCAGCAACGGCAAGCCAGGCCAAAACAAGCGCACAGTAAAAGAGATTTCAATGACGAATCCGAAACCTGCTGAACCCATGTCGCGCAATCTGGTCCGCATCGGACTGGCTTTCGCCGTGCTGTTGCTGCTCGCCGCTGGCGCTGCGTTTTATTATGCATCCCGTGTATCGGACAAAGCCCGCCATGCAGAAGCCGGTGACACAATACAGGTCGCGATCAACGCAAAAAGCTGCGAGCCGAACGAACTGACCGTTCCGGCCGGGCGCTCGGTATTCGAAATTGTCAATAAGTCCGACCGTACGGTCGAGTGGGAAATTCTCGACGGAGTAATGGTTCTTGAGGAGCGCGAAAATATTGCTCCTGGCTTCAAACAGACCATCACCGCCAAGCTGACGCCAGGCGAATACCAGATTACCTGCGGGCTTCTTTCCAATCCGCGCGGCAAGCTGATCGTGACTGCGACCGCTGCCAGTGAAGCGGAAAAGGGCAAGCTTCCGCTTACAGCTTTCATTGGTGCACTGGCTGAATATCAGATTTATCTGACCACAGAGGTTGCCGAATTCCAGAAATCGGTTTCGGCACTTTCCACGGCAATAGCCAGCGGTAATCTTGAGGCTGCGCAAACCGCCTACGGTCCGGCGCGAGAAGCCTATGCGCGCATTGCTCCCGTGTCGGAAGCGTTCTCCGATCTCGATACAGCTATCAATGCTCGTGCGGATTATTTTGAAAAGCGCGAGCAGGACCCTGCGTTCGGTGGTTTGCACCGTATCGAATACGGTTTGTTCGAACAGAAATCCGTCGATGGTCTGGCTCCTGTTGCTGGCAAGCTTGAGCAGGATGCCACTGCATTGAAAGAGCGCATTCGCGGGCTTCGGATTTCGCCGGATCGCATGATGGCGGGCACTGCTTCTGCATTGAACCGTTTTGCATCGACGGCGTCGGATGCTGGTGAAGACCGGTACGCTCACACCGATCTGCAGGCTTTGTCTGGCCTTCTTGAAGGCTCTGGCAAGACTGCCGATGTTCTGCGCCCCATTGTTATAAAGGCTGATCCGAAAGCCTTTGAAGGCATCGACAAGGACGCAGCTTCGATCAGGAAGCTGCTTGGTACGGGTGCTGAAGGCAATGGCTACAAGGCGTACGATGCTCTGTCGTCTGATGAAAAGACGAAAATTAAGGAAGGTGCGGCTCAACTCGCTGCACAGTTTACGAAACTCCGCGATCAGCTTGGGGTAGATTGATGACCAGAAAATTTTTCAAAACCGATAAGATTACCACAGAAGAGCCTGTTTCCGCCGGTCGCCGTGCACTGCTCCTCGGGGCTGGTGCAACCGGGGTTGCCGGAGCAGTTGCAGGCGTGCTTGCCCCGCAGACAGCCCATGCTCTTTCTTCGGAAAGCGTGACCAATGCGCCGGAAAGCGACAAGATTCACGAAAGTCAGCCTTTTTATGGGAAGCACCAGCCCGGTATCGTCACGCCGCGCCCTGCTGCGGGTCTCGTCGCTTCCTTTGATGTGTTGGCGCGTGACCGCGCCGAACTGGAACGCATGTTCAAACTGCTCACCGAGCGGGCAGAATTTTTGATGAAGGGTGGAGAACCACCGGAGCTTGATGCGAAGTTTCCGCCATCGGATTCCGGTATTCTTGGACCTGTCGTCACGCCGGATAACCTCACGGTTACGGTGGCGCTCGGCTCATCATTGTTCGATGATCGTTTCGGTTTGAAGCCGTTGAAGCCGAAACTTCTGCAGCGCATGACCGGTTTCCCCAACGACGCCCTGCAGAAGGACATCTGCCACGGGGACCTCGTCATTCAGTTCTGTTCGAATACGCCGGACACGAACATCCATGCGCTGCGCGACATCATGAAGAACATGCCTGATCTTCTGATGGTTCGCTGGAAGCAGGAAGGGACGGTTCCTGTGCAACCGCCGCATTCGCCCCGGGCGAAGGAAAGCGCACGAAACTTCCTCGGTTTCCGCGATGGATCCGCCAATCCGGATTCCGCCGATGATGCATTGATGAACCGCATCGTTTGGGTGCAGAAGCAAAATGAAGAGCCGGGCTGGGCCGCTAATGGCAGCTATATGGCTGTGCGCATCATTCGCAATTTTGTCGAACGCTGGGACCGCACGCCGCTGCAGGAGCAGGAAACCATTTTCGGACGCCGCAAGAATAGTGGCGCGCCATTCGACGGTAAAACCGAAGCCGATGTTCCCGATTATGCGAAGGATGCGGATGGCAAGGTGACGCCACTCGACTCGCATATCCGTTTGGCAAATCCGCGGGATGCCAATGCCGAGCAACACCTCATTCTGCGTCGGCCATTCAACTATTCAAACGGGGTCAGCAAATCAGGTCAGCTTGATATGGGGCTGCTCTTCATCGCCTATCAGGCCGATCTGGAGAAGGGCTTCATCACGGTCCAGAACCGTCTCAACGGCGAGCCGCTGGAAGAATACCTGAAACCGATTGGGGGCGGGTATTTCTTCGCGCTGCCTGGTGTTCAGGATCATAAGGACTACTACGCGCGCGCACTTTTGGAGGCAAGCGGTCCGCAAAATGCTGGCGGGTGAGGATCGCATCTCAAGTTTTTGATTTGACGCGCATTTCCCGCAATGCGCTTTATCTGGAGAGGCTAAACATGAAGTATCGTCTGCCATTGCTCGCATCGGCATGTGCCGTTGCCCTCACGCTCAGCTTCGGCGCAGCCAAGGCTGAAGTTTCGCCGCTGGACCTTGTTCAGCCGATTGCTGACTACAAAGTCTATGTGCAGGAAAACCTCGACGTTCTGGTAAAGGACACCAAGGCTTTCACTGACGCGGTCAAAGCAGGCGATTTGGAAAAGGCCAAGGAGCTTTATCCTTCATCGCGCGTCTCCTACGAAAAGATCGAGCCGATTGCCGAGCTTTTCGCCGATCTTGACGCTTCGATCGACAGCCGCGCCGATGACCATGAAAACGGCGAGAAGTCGGAAGACTTTATCGGGTTCCATCGCATCGAGTATGGCCTGTTTGCGCAGAATTCAACCGAAGGACTCGCTCCGGTTGCCGACAAGCTCTACGCAGATGTGCTGGAACTCCAGAAGCGTGTAAAAGACCTCACCGTTCCGCCAGAAAAGGTTGTTGGCGGAGCTGCTGCCCTGCTTGAAGAAGTGGCTGCAACCAAGATTTCCGGTGAGGAAGATCGTTACAGCCACACCGATCTTTGGGATTTCAAGGCCAATGTCGATGGCGCCCAGAAAATCGTCGAGCTCTTCAAGCCTTTGCTGGAAAAGGAAAATCCGGATCTCGTGAAGAAGGTGGAAGCCAACTTCAAGACTGTCGACGACATTCTTGCAAAGTACAAGAAGGGTGACGGCTACGAATCCTACGACAAGCTGTCGGATGATGATCGCAAGGCGCTTGCTGGTCCTGTGACCACGCTTGCCGAAGATCTTTCTACCCTGCGCGGGACGCTCGGCCTGAATTAAAAAGCGAACACTGAAATGGCGGGTTACCCCGCCATTTTCATGCGCTCATGCGCAGTTTGATTTCGGCATTGAGTAGAATGCGCTGTGTTTCTGGAAGTTCCAGTCGGTCATCCGTTGTTTCGCCCAGTGTTCGAAACAAGAGCTCAATCGCCAGCCGTCCGATTTCATTGTAATCCTGCGCCACTGTAGTGAGTGGAGGACACGTATATTCCGATAACGGATTATTGTCGTGACCGGCGACACGAACGTCGCAATCCTTGAGTCTGCCAATTTTCAGACCGGCCTGCCAGAGTGCACTCGTTACGCCAAAGGCGATGCGATCATTGGAGCACAGAACAGTGCTTGTCGGCAGGCGTCCCTTTTCGCGTAGAATTCTCGCGGTCTGCTCGAAGGCATAACGTTCGAAATCCCAGCTTCGGCTTTGTTCGAGGTCAATGATGCGTGGCTCATAACCAAGCTTTTCCATGGCTTGTCGATACGCATCTTGCCGCTTGATTGCATTGTTGTTGACCATCGGCATGGAAAAATAACAAGGCTCGCTGCCCGAGCGGCACAGATAATCGACAATCAGATGGAAGGATTTGAGATTGTCGGTGCCGACAAAGGGTGAGGTGCTGTCCAGCGGAGAGTCGACATAGACAATTGGAACGTGTTCCGCGAGACGTGCCAGCGTCGAATGTTGCGACTCTTCACCAAGCGGTGCGATGATGGCACCAGCGACATTGAGCGAACGCAGGGTTTCAATTGCCTGCTTTTCCAGCTCAGGCTTGCCATCGGATGACAGGACAATCGCAAGATAGCCGCGTTGCTCTGCGAGCGATTGCAATCGTTTCGTCATCGCCATGTAGAAATGATCGAGCTGGTTGGGGATAATTATACCCAGAATTGTCGTGCGACGTCGATTGAGGTTCACCGCGAAAAGATTGGGACGAAAGCCGGATTGCTTGATCGCCGCTTCAATCAGTTCGCGGGTCTTGGGACGGACGGACGACGGATCGCTGAAATATTTCGACACTGTCGGGCGGGAAAGCCCAACAAACTCCGAAAAATCCTCCATGGTGCGTATTGTTTTGCGCACGTCTTTACGTCCTGTTCGTCAGTTGTCGCGGCCTAGGTACACACGACGATGCTGTTTTCTGCGAAGCCGCCGCATAAACTGGAATGTGCTGATTTCTCGGGACAAAGTCTGGTCCCGGTTGCCGCTTCTGTAACGATTTCAGGATGTTCCTCCAGCTCCGCTCGCCGTTGTATTCCTCCAGGCGAAGTCCCGTCAAACTGTCAAAGGCGGGGCAAAACGTCAAGCAGTCAAATGTGTTCGCAGAGAATGATGCGGTGAATATCCATATATGCTAAAACAACGGTTCGTGAATTTGGCAGGTGGAAATGTCCGCGATTTCGGCCCTTGGAACTGTTCACAAAAGCGGTCGTTTCTTCTCGCAACGCAAAATTGAAAACCGTGCTTGACAAGCTACGGAAGCTCACGCCATAAATTTTACATATGTAAGAATTTTGCTATGCATTCGTAAAGGAGGAGACGAAATGCGGACCAAGTCTTATGTTGCAGGGCTTATTGCGTCTGCTGCAAGTGTTGCAGTTATGGCCGGGGCTGCGTGGGCGGAAGAGCTCACCATCGCGACGGTCAATAATGGTGACATGATCATCATGCAGAAGCTGTCGCCGGAGTGGGAAAAAGCCACCGGCAATAAAATCAACTGGGTTGTGCTTGAAGAAAACGTGCTGCGTCAGCGCGTCACGACCGATATCGCTACCAAGAGCGGCCAGTTCGATATCCTGACCATTGGTGGTTACGAGACGCCAATCTGGGGCAAGGCTGGCTGGCTTCTGTCGGTCGATGATCTTGGTGATGATTACGGCTATGACGATCTCATCAAGCCGGTTCGCGCCGGTCTGACGGTGGATGGCAAGCTTTACGCCGTGCCATTCTATGCCGAAAGCTCGTTTACGCTCTATCGCAAGGACTTGTTTGACGCGGCGGGCCTCAAGATGCCCGATGCGCCAACCTATGTGGAAATCAAGGATTTCGCGACCAAGCTGACCGACAAGTCGAAAGAGCAATATGGTCTCTGTCTGCGCGGAAAGCCGGGCTGGGGCGAAAACATGGCTTACCTTGGTACATTGATCAATACGTTCGGTGGCAGGTGGTTTGATGAAAACTGGAAGCCCCAGATCAATTCCGATGAATGGAAGAAGGCGATTAACTTCTACGTCGATCTGATGAAGGAAGCGGGCCCTCCCGGAATTACGTCAAACGGCTTCAACGAAAATCAGGCCCTGTTCTCGACCGGCCATTGCGCCATGTGGATCGACGCCACTTCGGCTGCCGGACGCATCTATGATCCGAAGCAGAGCCAGGTTGCCGACAAGGTTGCCTTTACCAAGGCGCCGGTCGAGGTGACGCCAAACGGTTCTTCATGGGCGTGGTCCTGGAACCTCGCAATTCCGGCATCGAGCAAGAAGGTGGAAGCCGCTAAGTCGTTCCTGAAATGGGCGACCTCCAAGGAATATGTCGAGCTCGTCGGCAAGTCCGAAGGCTGGGTTGCTGTTCCTCCGGGCACACGCCAGTCCACCTATGCCAATGAGGAATACAAGAAGGCAGCTCCCTTCGCGGATACGGTGCTGAAAGCCATCGAATCTGCCGATCCGACAAAGCCGACCAAGGACCCGGTCCCTTATACCGGCATCCAGTTTGTGGCCATTCCTGAATTCCAGGCCATCGGCACGCTGGTTGGACAGGCGATTTCGTCGGCTGTTGCCGGTCAGCAGAGCGTTGATGCGGCACTCGACGGTGCGCAGCGTCAGGTCGAACAGATCATGACGCAATCCGGTTACATCAAGTAGCCGTGAGATAAAGGTCTGCCGCCTTCGGTAGGAGGAGGGCGGCAGACCTGATTTTCGTAGAGGTTCGCCACGGTGAATCCGAAACGGGAAGGGGAGGATAAGTCCGAATGCCAGCAAACCATGCGTTGGCCGCAGGCACAAAATCACGCTTTGCAGCAAAGTCTCGTCGCAGTGTCCGCACTGGACCTCTGCTCGCTCCAGCAGTCATTCTGCTTTTGCTGTGGATGATCGTTCCACTGGCGATGACCTTGTGGTTCTCGTTTCAGTATTACAATCTCATCAATCCATTTATTACTGGTTTTGCCGGTTTCTCGAACTATTCCTTCCTGTTATCCGATCCGACCTTATGGTCCGCAATCGCCAAGACACTGATCCTTGTCGTGTCGGTTCTTGTGATATCGGTCGTCCTAGGTGTGCTGTTCGCGGTCATCTTCGATCAGGATTTCTGGGGCAAGAATATAGCGCGGCTTCTGGTCATTGCGCCGTTCTTCGTCATGCCAACCGTTTCGGCGCTGATCTGGAAAAACCTGCTGATGCATCCGGTGAACGGGCTGTTCGCCTTCATTTCACGCAGTTTCGGATTGCCGGTCATCGATTGGTTCTCACAGTTTCCAATGGCTTCCGTCATCATAATTGTGTCCTGGCAATGGGTGCCGTTTGCGGCGCTGATCCTGATGACGGCGATGCAGTCTCTTGATAGGGAACAGATGGAGGCTGCGCGCCTGGACGGGGCCAAAGGCCCGGTAATGTTCTATTATATCGTGCTGCCGCATTTGCTGCGCCCGATCTCGGTCGTCATCATGATCGAGACGATCTTTCTTCTGTCGGTGTTTGCGGAAATTCTTGTTACCACTTCGGGTGGACCGGGGATCGCCACGACGACGCTGACCTATTTCATCTATCTGAAAGCGCTCCTGCAATGGGATATCGGCGGCGCTTCCGCAGCCGGCGTCATCGCCATCATCCTTGCCAACATCGTTGCCGCGTTCCTGATCCGGACTGTCGCACGAAATCTGGATAATTAGGAGGGCTGACCGATGGCTGCAAAACGCAAGATCAACAAGGCTGCCGTCTCTGCCGGGATCATTGGCTGGATCGTGGCGTTGCTGATGTTCTTCCCGATCCTCTGGATGCTGCTTGCTGCATTCAAGACGGAAATTGACGCGGTGGCACCACCAAAACTGTTCTTCGAGCCAACGCTGGAGAATTTTGTCGCGGTCAATCAGCGTGCTGATTATTTCCGCTATGCCATGAACAGTGTCGTTGAAAGTCTGGGTGCGACTATTCTCTCGCTCATTATCGCGGTGCCCGCGGCTTATGCGGCAGCGTTCTTCCCCGGCAAGCGCACTAAAGACCTTCTTCTATGGATGCTGTCCACCAAGATGCTGCCTGCAGTCGGCGTGCTGGTGCCGATCTATCTTTTGGCACGCGATACTGGGCTTCTTGATACGCGCACCGGTCTCATCATCATCTTCACCCTGTCCAATCTGCCGATTGTGGTCTGGATGCTCTATTCCTTCTTCAAGGAAGTGCCCGGAGAAATCCTCGAAGCAAGCCGTATGGACGGTGCGAAAGTCGGCCAGCAGATACGCTATTTGCTTCTGCCGCTAAGCCTTCCGGGTATCGCGTCCACCGCGCTCCTTTCGATCATCCTTTGTTGGAATGAAGCGTTCTGGAGCCTGAATCTGACGGCTTCGCAAGCAGGCCCGCTTACCGCCTTCATAGCGTCCTTCTCGTCACCGGAAGGGTTGTTCTGGGCAAAACTCTCGGCAGCTTCCACGCTCGCCATCGCGCCAATACTTGTCTTCGGATGGGTCACGCAGCGCCAGCTGGTGCGCGGCCTCACTTTCGGCGCAGTGAAATAAAGGGAATGAAATGGCTACACTATCACTGAAAAACGCCACCAAGTCCTTTGGCAATATTGATGTCATCAAAGGTGTCGATCTCGACATTGCAGACCGCGAATTCGTGGTTTTCGTCGGGCCATCCGGTTCGGGCAAGTCAACGCTTCTGCGCATGATTGCTGGGCTTGAGGAAATTACCGGCGGAGACCTCACGATTGATGGTGAGCGTATCAACGATACGCCGCCGGATGAGCGTGGTCTTGCCATGGTTTTCCAGACCTATGCGCTCTATCCGCATATGAATGTGCGCGACAATATGGGTTTTGCGCTGAAACTTGCAGGTGTTGCCAAAGCGGAACGTGATCGCAAGGTGGAAGAGGTTGCAAAAACGCTGCAGCTTGACCAATTGCTTGACCGCAAGCCGAAACAGCTTTCCGGCGGTCAGCGTCAGCGTGTTGCCATTGGACGCGCAATGGTGCGCGAACCGAAGATTTTCCTGTTCGATGAGCCGCTGTCCAATCTCGATGCCGCGCTCCGCGTGCAGATGCGTATTGAATTGGCGCGCCTGCACGACCGGCTCAATGCGACGATGATCTATGTCACGCATGATCAGGTGGAAGCGATGACGCTCGCACACAAGATCGTGGTTCTCCGCGACGGGAAGGTGGAGCAGGTAGGATCGCCACTGGAGCTTTATCATCATCCGGTCAATCGTTTTGTGGCTGGTTTTATCGGTTCACCGACCATGAACTTCATCGAAGTCAAAGCCAGTGCCGTCGATACCGACGGGGTGACAGTTCAGCTTGCAAATGGACGTTCGGTCAAAGCGCCTGTCAAAAGCGAAGGCGTAAGCGCTGGGGCGCCGCTGGTTCTCGGTATTCGTCCGGAACATCTTCATCCGGCAGCGGATGGTATCCTCGAAGGTGAGATCATGGTTGTCGAGCGCCTTGGTGGTGAGACCTATCTCTATGTGCAAAATGAAAGCGCAACCGGACTGATTGTTGCGGAGGCGGGCGGTGGCAGCGCAGCACGTGCACACGAAACGGCGAAACTGGGTTTTGACCCGACCGACGCGCATTTGTTTACACCCGATGGCAAGGCTTTGGAGCGCTTTGAACGGCATCCATTATTGCTGACGGAAAAGAAAACGCACCTGTGAGTGCAGGCTGCAATATCCCGGAGTATCCCCATGCGACTTAAAGACAAGGTGGCCCTCATCACTGGTGCTGCGCGCGGTATCGGACTTGGCTTCGCTGAAGCCTATGCGCGCGAGGGCGCGAGGGTTATTATTGCCGATATTAATATTGAGCGGGCAGAGGAGGCCGCACGCGGCATCGGTTCATCGGTCAAGGCGGTAAAGCTTGACGTGACCGACCTCAGTCAGATTGACAAGGTCGTTGCAGAGATCGACGCGGAATATGGCGGCATCGATATTCTGGTCAACAATGCCGCGATCTTCGATATGGCTCCTATCAACGAACTGACCGAAGACAGTTATGAGCGTGTGCTCGGTATCAATCTCAAGGGACCGCTTTTCATGATGAAGGCGGTCTCGAACGTGATGATCAAGCGCGGACGCGGCGGCAAGATCATCAATATGGCGAGCCAGGCCGGTCGTCGCGGCGAGGCGCTGGTGACCCTCTATTGCGCGTCTAAGGCCGCCATCATTTCCGCCACGCAGTCGGCTGCTTTGGCGCTAGTCAAGCATGGCATCAATGTCAATGCGATTGCACCGGGCGTGGTCGACGGTGAACATTGGGACGTGGTGGATGCGAATTTTGCCAAATGGGAAGGTCTGAAGCCGGGTGAGAAAAAAGCGGCGGTAGCGAAGTCCGTTCCAATCGGTCGCTTCGCGACGCCGGAAGATATTACCGGCATGGCCGTTTTCCTTGCATCATCTGATAGCGACTACATCCTCGCCCAGACCTTCGGCGTTGACGGTGGCAACTGGATGGCTTGAGACAGGGCCGGGACACACAATGAAAGCGATCTATTTTACAGGCCACGGCGAAGCCGGACTGACTGATCTGCCGGAGCCAGCATTGCGGCCGGGACACGCCTTGATCGACGTCAGGGCGTCGGGTTTGTGTCACACCGACATAGATGTTTTGCATGGCCGCTATGGGTCCAGCGCATTTCCGCTGGTGCCAGGGCATGAATATGCGGGCATTGTGGTCGCGGTGGCGGAAGACGTGACCAATGTGAAGGTGGGCGACCGCATTGCGGTCGATCCGAATATTCCCTGCGGTCATTGCCGTGCCTGCCTCAAGGGACTGACCAATCTGTGCTCGGACTTAAAGGCCTATGGGGTAACCCATAATGGTGGCTTTGCAGGCATGAGCCTTGTCGATGCCAGCCATCTCCATTCCATTGGCAATCTGCCTTTTGACGTAGCAGCACTCGCGGAACCACTTGCCTGTGTCCTCAACGGTCTTGGCGCAGCGGAACTGAAAATCGGCTCACAAGGTGCCGAAAATGCACTCGTCTTCGGTGCAGGCCCGATTGGCTTGTTGCTAGCCTTATCGTTGAAGGCGCAAAGCGTGCAACAGGTTGCCGTGGCTGACATCAACGAACACCGTCTGACTTTTGTCGAAAGTCTCGGCCTTGAGCCAGTCGTGTCGGGCTCGGAAATGCTGGATAAGCGTAAGCGCAGTTTCGATTTTGTTGCCGATGCGACCGGTATCGCCAAGGTCGTTGAAAGCATGATTGGCTTCACGGCTGACGGTGGTACGGTGCTGGTGTTTGGCGTTTGCGCACCTGACGCGCGGATTTCGATTGCGCCTTTCGACATTTTCCGTCGTCAGATCCGAATTGCCGGGTCACATTCGCTGAACCGCAACATTCCGCAGGCCTTGGAAATCCTGAAAAAGGACAAGGGCGAAATGGCGCGCCTCGTTTCGCATCGGCTGCCGCTCAGTGAAATGCTGTCGTTCTTCACCAAGCACGGTGGCGATCCAGCTACGATGAAAGTCCAGTTCGTACCCGATTGAATTGAAGGAAATCGTCATGACCAAGCTGTCGCGCGCAACGCTCCAGAGCTTCGACAAGGTACACAAACCCGGCTACGATCCAACCGGTTTGAAACCGGGCATCGTGCATTTCGGCGTCGGCAATTTTCATCGCGCTCACCAGGCTGTCTATCTGGACGATCTGTTCGGAATGGGTGAGGGGCACGATTGGGCGCTGGTCGGCGCTGGTGTGCGTGGCAGTGATGATGCCATGCGGGACACGCTCAAGGCGCAAGACTGGCTTACCACAGTTGTCGAACAGGAAGCCGATTATGCGGGGGCAAGGATTACCGGTTCCATGATCGATTATGTAACCATATCGACCGAAGAAGGGCGAAAGGCTTTGATGGCCTATCTCACATCGCCCTCTACTCGCATTGTTTCCATGACGATCACTGAAGGTGGTTATTATATCGATCCGGCCAGCCAGACCTTTGATCCTGCTCATCCTGATATTGTGGCAGATGCCACTCATCCGGACCAGCCAAAGACCGTGTTCGGCTTAATCGTGCAGGCACTGAAACTGCGCAAGACGGCGGGTGTTCAACCTTTCACCGTCATGTCGTGCGATAACATTCCGGGCAACGGGCATGTGACGGAAGATGCCGTCACCGGCCTCGCGAAGCTTAGTGATCCGGCCTTTGCCGACTGGATTTCAGCTAATGTCGCATTTCCGAATTCCATGGTGGATCGCATTACGCCAGCCACTGGTGCACGCGAGCGTGAAATCGCTGCGAAAGATTTCGGGGTTGAAGATGGCTGGCCGGTCTTTTGCGAAGTTTTCAAGCAGTGGGTGGTAGAGGACAATTTCCCCACTGGGCGTCCTGCGTTGGAAAAAGTCGGTGTCACGTTCACTGATCAGGTCGCTGCTTATGAACTGATGAAAATCCGCATTCTGAACGGCGGTCATGCAGCCATTGCCTATCCGGGTGGACTGCTCGACATTCACTTCGTGCATGAGGCGATGGAGCATCCGCTGATCCGGCGCTATCTGGAAAAGCTCAGCAAGGATGAGATCATTCCGGAAGTGCCACCCGTGCCGGATACCAATCTCGAAGACTATCGCATCCTCATCGACGAACGCTTCGCCAATCCAAGCATCGGCGATACGATCCGCCGCCTTTGCCTTGATGGCTCCAACCGTCAGCCGAAGTTCATTCTGCCCACTGCTTCTGATCGGGTGGCAGAAGGCAAGTCTGTGACAGGGCTGGCGCTTGTTTCCGCATTCTGGTGTCGTTACTGCTATGGCACGACCGATAGCGGCACGGTTATTGAGCCGAACGATCCGTCATGGGACCGCCTGAAAAAGCAGGCGGCTCTTGCAAAAAGCAATCCGGCGGCATGGCTTGCGATGGATGATATCTTTGGCTCGCTCGCTTCAAATCCAGCTTATGTGGCGGCTTTTTCATCCGCACTTCTGCGCATCTGGCAGGATGGGACTGTCAAAACGCTCGAGCGTTATCTGGCAAGTGAGCCGCTATAACTGAAAATTACAATGCGCCCGGATAGACCCTTACCGGGCGGTTGTCCTTGACCGACTCCATCACCACAAATGTCGATGTGCTTGCGACATTGGGCAGGCTCGATATCTTTTCGCCCAGCACCTCGCGGTAACGCCGGATGTTGGGCGTTCGCACCTTCAGAAGATAGTCGAAAGAGCTTGCGATCATATGGCATTCTTCGACTTCACGTATCTTGCGCACGGCCGTGTTGAACGCCTCAAGCGCGGCTTCGCGTGTGTCGGAAAGCTTGACCGTCGTGAAGGCGATATGATCGAGACCGAGTTTCTCAGGGTCGATGGCCGCACGAAAGCCGACAATATAGCCTTCATCGACCAGTCGTTTCAGCCTTGCCTGGCATGGTGTCTTGGAAAGACCGACCTTTTTCGAGAGTTCCGTGACAGGAATGCGTCCGTCTTCGCTCAATACTTCCAGAATACGCCGATCGAACTGGTCCAGATCGTCTACAGAATCTATCTTTCGCATTCTTTTAGCCTACTTTGGAGCCTATAATAAGATCGATAATCCTTTATATGGAGCAAATGAAGGCAGAATGCAATTTGCACAAATGATAGTGTGCGCCCACTTAAAGCAGAGCTAAACTGGGCAAAGACGCTCGGGGCTGTTTTCATTTGTGAGCATTGCACCATGACCGACACCATACCCGCTCCTATCAATCCGGTTTTCCAGAATTTTGCGCCGCCGATCCGCGAGCAAAGCGCACTGAGGCAGGCGATTACCGCCGCTTATCGCCGCCCGGAAGCTGAATGCGTTTCCGCGCTGGCTGCACAGGCCGCCTTGCCGGAAGAAACAGCCAAGCAAGTCCGTTCCACGGCTCGCAAGCTGATTGAAGCGCTGCGCGCCAAGCACAAGGGTACAGGCGTCGAAGGCCTGGTTCATGAATATTCGCTGTCGAGCCAGGAAGGTGTGGCGCTCATGTGCCTTGCCGAAGCGCTGCTGCGTATTCCGGACATGGCGACGCGTGATGCGTTGATCCGTGACAAGATTTCGAATGGCGACTGGAAATCTCATATCGGTGGTGGTCGTTCGCTCTTCGTCAATGCTGCAACCTGGGGACTTGTCGTTACCGGCAAGCTGACCAACACGGTCAATGATCGCGGCCTGTCAGCTGCCCTGACACGTTTGATCGCTCGTTGCGGCGAACCTGTCATTCGTCGCGGTGTAGACATGGCCATGCGGATGATGGGCGAACAGTTTGTCACCGGCGAAACCATCGACGAAGCTTTGAAGCGCGCCAAGCCGCTGGAAGAACGCGGCTTCCGCTATTCCTACGACATGCTGGGCGAAGCCGCGACCACCGCTGCCGACGCCGAGCGTTACTACAAGGATTACGAAACCGCCATTCACGCCATTGGTCGCGCTTCCGCCGGTCGCGGCATCTATGACGGCCCCGGCATTTCCATCAAGTTGTCCGCTTTGCATCCGCGCTATGTCCGCGCGCAAAGCGAACGCGTCATGGGAGAGCTGCTGCCGAAGGTGAAGGCGCTGGCCGCTATCGCCAAGTCCTATAATATCGGTCTCAACATCGATGCCGAGGAGGCAGACCGTCTGGAACTGTCGCTTGATCTGTTGCAGAGCCTGATCGAAGATCCGGATCTGGCAGATTGGGAAGGCATCGGCTTCGTGGTGCAGGCCTACGGCAAGCGCTGCCCGTTCGTGCTCGATTTCATCATCGATATGGCCCGTCAGAACAAGCGCCGCGTCATGGTTCGTCTGGTGAAGGGTGCCTATTGGGACGCCGAAATCAAGCGCGCACAGGTTGACGGTCTGGAAGACTTCCCGGTTTATACCCGCAAGGTACATACCGACGTTTCCTACATTGCATGCGCACGCAAGCTTCTTGCGGCGACAGATGCTGTTTTCCCGCAGTTTGCAACGCATAATGCGCAGACGCTGGCCACCATCTATCATTTGGCTGGTCCAGATTTCAAAACCGGAAAGTTCGAGTTCCAGTGCCTGCATGGTATGGGTGAGCCGCTTTATGATGAAGTCGTAGGTGCCGAAAAGCTCGGCCGTCCGGCCCGCATCTATGCGCCGGTCGGCACACATGAAACGCTTCTGGCCTACCTTGTTCGCCGACTTCTCGAAAACGGTGCGAACTCGTCTTTCGTCAATCGCATCGGCGATGAAAGTGTCTCCGTCGATGAGCTGATCGCGGATCCGGTTGATGTCGTTCGCTCAATGGCTGTCGTCGGAGCACGCCACGACCAGATTGCCCTGCCGGAGAATCTCTATGGCGCTCGCAAGAACTCTGACGGTTTCGACCTGTCGAACGAAGTCACGCTCGCTGAACTCAGCAAGATTCTGAAAGACAGCGCTGACCGCGTGTGGACATCGGAACCTCAGCTTGCCGGAACCAAGGTAAAAGGCACCAGCCGCTCGGTTCTCAACCCCGGTGACCGGAACGATGTTGTCGGTACGGTGACGGAGATCGCCGAAGAAGATGTGGCGAAAGCCATGAAAGCTGCACAGAAGGCAACGGCAAGTTGGTCTGCGGTTGCGCCAGCCGAACGTGCGGCTTGTCTTGAGCGCGCAGCGGATATCATGCAGCGTGATATGCCGGTTCTGCTTGGCCTCATCATGCGCGAAGCCGGCAAATCCATGCCGAACGCGATTGCTGAAGTGCGCGAAGCCATCGATTTCCTGCGTTATTATGCAGAGCAGACCCGTCGTACGCTGGGCGTCGGCCACAAGGCGCTTGGACCTATCGTCTGCATTAGCCCGTGGAACTTCCCGCTGGCGATCTTTACCGGTCAGATCGCAGCCGCACTCGTTGCAGGCAATCCCGTGCTGGCAAAGCCTGCCGAAGAAACGCCGCTGATTGCAGCACAGGGTGTTCGCATCCTGCACGAGGCTGGCATTCCAGCGGATGCGCTGCAACTTCTGCCGGGGGATGGCCGCATTGGGGCCGCGCTGGTTGCTGCGGAAGAGACTTGCGGCGTGATGTTCACCGGTTCGACCGAAGTGGCGCGCCTCATTCAGGCTCAGCTTGCCTCGCGCCTGTTGCCGAACGGCAAGCCAATCCCGCTGATTGCCGAGACCGGTGGTCAGAATGCAATGATCGTGGATTCGTCCGCTCTGGCCGAGCAGGTCGTGTTCGACGTGATTGCATCGGCATTCGACAGTGCGGGTCAGCGTTGTTCGGCGCTCCGCGTTCTCTGCCTGCAGGAAGATGTCGCAGATCGTATCCTGACGATGCTGAAGGGCGCGCTCAGGGAACTTTCCATCGGCCGCACCGACAAGCTGAAGGTGGACATTGGGCCGGTTATCACTGATGAAGCCAAGAACATCATCGAAAAGCACGTTCAGGGTATGCGCGATCTCGGTCGCAAGGTTGAGCAGCTTCCGCTTGGTCCTGAAACCCAGAATGGAACTTTCGTTGCACCGACCATTGTCGAGATCAATTCGCTTCGCGATCTGAAGCGGGAAGTCTTTGGCCCGGTTCTGCATGTCGTGCGCTACAAGCGCGATGATATGGAGCGCCTGATCGATGATATCAATGCGACCGGCTACGGGCTTACTTTCGGCCTGCATACGCGCCTTGATGAGACCATCGCCAATGTTGCGGATCGTATCCGTGTCGGAAACGTCTATATCAACCGCAATGTTATTGGCGCGATTGTCGGCGTGCAGCCATTCGGCGGACGCGGCATGTCCGGCACTGGTCCAAAGGCAGGTGGTCCGCTCTATCTCGGACGTCTCGTGGAAACAGCTCCAATCCCGCCGCGTCATAGCTCGGTTCACACTGATCCGGCGCTCAAGGATTTTGCGAAATGGCTTGGCCAACGCGGCATGAACGATCTGGCTCAGGCTGCGCGCGACACCGGTAGCGCTTCGGCTCTCGGTCTTGACCTTGAATTGCCGGGTCCTGTTGGCGAGCGCAATCTTTATGCGCTGCATCCGCGTGGAAATATCCTGCTGGTTCCGCAAACGGAAGCAGGCCTTTATCGCCAGATGACGGCTGCCCTCGCTACGGGCAATACTGTGTATGTCGACGAGGCTTCAGATTTGCGGAATGTCCTGAAAGATGTTCCAGCTTCAGTCGCAGCG
This sequence comes from Brucella sp. GW823-FHT04E01, assembly GCF_058796175.1. NCBI lineage: Bacteria > Pseudomonadati > Pseudomonadota > Alphaproteobacteria > Hyphomicrobiales > Brucellaceae > Brucella > Brucella sp. GW823-FHT04E01. Next base: position 399,294 of record NZ_JBXAIK010000003.1, read on the forward strand.
CGCACGATCTGGACGAATAACTGGGAATCGGACGCACCGTTCGCTGGAGCGTTGGTCGAAGGGAACGCTGAACGCATTGTCGAGATCAACAAGAAGCTTGCAACGCTTCCCGGACCGTTGGTTCTGACACAAGCCGCCTCCACGGAAGAACTGGCAGACAACCCGGATGCCTATTGTCTCAACTGGTTGCTGGAAGAAGTTTCGACTTCGATCAACACCACGGCAGCTGGTGGCAATGCCAGCTTGATGGCAATTGGCTGATCTCCTTGGGGACAGGCAACAACTAAAAGGCGGCTTAGGCCGCCTTTTTCTTTTATCGATATAAGTTTGCATGGCTGTGCAAATGATAGTTGAAAACAGAATGATTTGATTATTTTTTATAATTTCAGAATAAAATTTACAAAGGCATTGACAGGCTTTCATAAAAGGCAAACACTGTGCACACGCTTGCAAAAGCGTCGGCGTGGAGGCGCCGTATAAAGGGAGGAAAACAATGCGTTCAGCATTTCTGGTTGCGGCGCTGGCCGCAGGTGTATCTTCATTCGCTTTTTCTGCGCAGGCCGCAGGCAATCTCAATCTTATCTGTTCCGCGGACGTGGTCATCTGTGAGCAGATGAAGAACATGTTCGAGAAGGATACTGGCATCAAGGTCAACATGGTACGGCTTTCCTCCGGTGAAACCTATGCCAAGGTGCGGGCCGAAGCGCGCAATCCGAAGACAGATATCTGGTGGGCCGGTACCGGCGATCCGCATCTTCAGGCTGCGGCCGAAGGGCTGACGCTCGAATATAAATCCCCGATGCTCGACCAGCTGAATGATTGGGCCAAGAAACAGGCCGAAAGCTCCGGCTTCCGCACGGTTGGCGTTTATGCCGGTGCGCTCGGTTGGGGTTACAACACCGATATTCTTGCCAAGAAGAACCTGAAAGAGCCGAAATGCTGGGCCGATCTGCTTGATGCGTCCTATAAGGGCGAAATCCAGATGGCCAATCCGAATTCTTCCGGTACCGCCTACACGGCACTGGCAACGCTTGTTCAGATCATGGGTGAAGACAAAGCCTATGATTATCTGAAGAAGCTCAACGAAAATGTATCGCAGTACACCAAGTCGGGCTCGGCTCCCGTCAAGTCGGCTGCGCGTGGTGAAACTGGCATCGGCATCGTCTTCATGCATGATGCAGTATCGATGACGGCAGAAGGTTTCCCGATCAAGTCAGTCGCACCGTGTGAAGGCACAGGCTACGAAATCGGTTCCATGTCGATCATCAAGGGTGCCAAGAATCTCGAAAATGCGAAGAAGTGGTACGACTGGGCGCTGACCGCCGAAGTGCAGTCGCACATGAAAGATGCGAAATCCTTCCAGTTGCCTTCGAACAAATCAGCCGAGGTTCCAAAGGAATCCCCGCGCTTCGAGGACATCAAGCTCATTGATTATGACTTCAAGACCTATGGCGAACCCGCCAAGCGCAAGGAATTGCTCGAGCGCTGGGATAAGGAAATCGGTGCACACGCCAACTGATCTTTCATTGGCTTGAAATCCGGGTGCGCCGCTCTTGTTGTGCGACGCACCTGTCCCGGATGAGGGAACAAGGCAGCGGTTTTCCTGAAATATGCAGGAGCCGGCGCACCTGGAGCATTTCCAGTTTAAATTGAATCATTGGAAATGCTCCATCTCTTTGTTTCTACGCATTATCCTGCGCAAAACCGCTTCGCACTTTTGCTGGAAATGCTCTAGCCATTCCTTGGAAATCCCCGATCTGGAGGGACGCGGACATCCATGAAACAGCATAATCGCAGACTGGATATCGTTCTGGCACTTGCACTCGCGGCATTTGTCTTGTTGCCGTGGTATCGCATAGAAGACGGCTTTCTGAGCTTCGGCTGGCTCGCTGGAATGTTCGGTGATGGTGCAACGGCGCCCGGCCTTTGGCAGATAGCCTTCTTCGGGCGGCCTTGGATTGGCGCTGTTGCTGTATTCATGCTGCTTTGTGCCGGTGCCCGCTTGCTATTGCCTGTTGAACGTCGGAGCGGTGTTCTGATATGGGCGAGCCTTCTTGGTGTACTTGTCCTGACGCTGCAAGGCTTGGCCATCGGCTTTTCCGGCTGGAACTGGACCATCAGTGAAAACCTGTTCGGCGCACTTTCTGAAGGCCAGCCAGCCTTCGGCGCTGGAGCAATCCTGACAGGTCTCTGCTTTCTGCTGATTTTCTCGTTTGGTCTCGCAGAACGCGGCGTCATGAAGGGGGACGCTTTTGTCGTCTCTTCCATTACACTGCTGGTTGCATTGGTGGCTGTATTCGTCTTCTATCCTGTTATCAGCATGTTTGCAGGGTCGGTGCAGGATTTCGACGGTTCTTTCAAACCTGAGGGGTTTATCGGCAATATTCAGGATTCCTCAATCTGGAGTCTGGCCTGCGTTATCGGCGAAGGGCGATGTGGCGTTGCATGGCGCACGTTATGGCTGGCTCTGATGACTGCGACTGGTTCTACAGTGCTGGGGCTTGCCTTTGCACTGGTTGCGACCCGCACAGGCTTCCCTTTCAAGAAAGGCTTACGGCTTCTCACCATATTACCGATCATCACGCCGCCCTTCGTTGTCGGTCTTGCATTGACGCTGCTTTTTGGCCGCGCAGGCGTGGTGACGGAACAGATTTCCAATATATTCGGGGTGGAGCCGGGACGGTGGCTTTATGGCCTCACCGGCATATGGATCGCGCAGGTCCTGTCTTTCACCCCGATTTCCTTCCTCGTACTTATCGGTGTTGTCGAGGGTGTGTCACCGTCGATGGAAGAAGCATCTCAAACTCTGCGCGCTGATCGCTGGCGTACGTTTCGCAGGGTTTCTCTGCCGCTGATGGCACCGGGGCTTGCCAATGCGTTTCTCATTGCTTTCATCGAAAGCATGGCGGATTTCGGCAATCCTATGGTGCTCGGAGGCAGCAATGGCGTGCTTTCGACTGAAATCTTCTTTGCCGTGGTTGGTGCGCAGAACGATCCATCGCGCGCGGCAGTTCTCGCAATCGTGCTGCTCTGCTTTACATTGACTGCGTTTCTTATCCAGCGCGTCTGGCTCTCAGGCAAGAACTTCGCAACTGTGACCGGCAAAGGCGATTCCGGTATGCATGCCGGGCTGCCACGCGGCCTAAAGATCGGCGTTTATGCCCTTGTCATTCCTTGGATGATTTTCACTGTCGTTGTTTACGCGATGATCCTTATTGGCGGCTTCGTGCGTCAGTGGGGGCTCGACAATACATTGACAGTCGAGCACTACGCGCGGGCGTTTTCCCTCAATTGGACAGAGAGTGGCATTGCGTGGACCGGTGTGGCATGGAATTCATTCTGGACGACGATGGAAATCTCGCTAATCTCGGCTCCGCTGACTGCTGCTGTCGGGTTGCTGACGGCCTATCTGATCGTTCGCCAGCGCTTTGTTGGACGGAACGTCTTCGAATTCGCCTTGATGCTGAGCTTCGCAATTCCCGGCACCGTCATCGGCGTCAGCTACATCATGGCTTTCAATCTGCCACCGCTTGAAATGACTGGCACGGCGCTGATCCTGATTGCATGTTTCGTCTTCCGCAACATGCCAGTGGGTGTGCGTGGCGGCATCGCAGCAATGAGCCAACTCGACAAGAGCCTCGACGAAGCCTCGCTGACGTTGCGGGCAAACAGCTTCCGCACGATCCGCAAAGTCATTCTGCCACTGCTGCGTCCCGCAATCACAGCTGCATTGGTCTATTCCTTCGTGCGTGCCATCACGTCCATCAGCGCGGTTATTTTCCTCGTTTCGGCGCAATACAACATGGCGACATCCTACATTGTCGGGCTGGTCGAAAACGGTGAATTCGGCGTGGCTATCGCTTATTCATCGATGCTGATTGTCGTGATGATCGTGGTCATTACAGGCTTCCAGCTCCTCGTGGGTGAACGCAAACTCAGGCGCGAGAACCGCGTTGCGGCTGTCCCCCCCGTCAAAACCGTTCGTCAGGAGAAAACCGCATGACTGCGATCCGTCCCGGCTCCGTTACATTTGAAAATGTCACCAAGAAATTCGGTAATTTTACCGCCTTGCCCGATCTGTCCCTGACCGTCGAGCCGGGAACTCTGGTGACGCTCCTTGGACCATCCGGTTGCGGCAAGACGACGACATTGCGGCTGCTGGCTGGGCTTGAACATCCGACTTCGGGTCGCATTCTGATCGGTGGCAAGGATGTGACCAATCTGCCAGCCAATGAGCGGGATGTGTCCATGGTCTTCCAGTCCTATGCACTCTTTCCGCATATGAACTCGCTCGACAACGTGGCCTACGGCTTGGAATCTTCAGGTTTGAAAAAAGCGGAAGCGCGCGAACGTGCGGAAGAGGGGCTGAAGCTCGTCGGTCTTGCAGGAATGGGGCATCGCCTTCCGGCAGAACTGTCGGGTGGCCAGCAACAGCGCGTGGCCGTAGCGCGCGCGCTTGTGCTTGAACCGCAGGTTCTGCTTCTGGACGAGCCGCTTTCGAACCTCGACGCTCGCCTGCGCCGCCGTGTGCGCACCGAAATTCGCGAGCTTCAGCAGCGGCTCGGGTTTACCGCCGTCTATGTCACGCACGACCAGGACGAGGCGCTCGCTGTCTCCGATACGATCATCGTCATGAAGGAGGGCAATATCGCACAGAAGGGAAGCCCTCGTGATCTCTATGAAACACCGGCCTCAGCCTTTATCGCGGATTTCATGGGAGAGGCGAATGTTGTGCCGTGTGAGGTGATGACGGCAGATGGGGGCGAAGCTGTCATTCGTGTGGGCAGCCTGACCCACCGGGTTACCGCGCGCAACGCTCGACCAGGTCCGGCGCAACTTGCTATCCGGCCCAACGCGGTGACCTTGCAGCCAAAGGCTGGCGGCGGATTCCCCGGAAGGGTTGCCCATTCGGCCTATCTTGGCGATCATATCGAGTATGAAATCGAGACCGAGCACGGCAAGCTTTTCATTGTCGATCCGGCGGTCGAGGAGGCTCTGCCGCCGCAAACCGATGTATCGATCGAGTTCAAAACGCGCGGACTTGCCATTATCAATCAATAGGCGCAAAAACGTCGCGCCTTTCTTTATCTCTCATCGGAAAATCATCATGACTTCCCATCCCCGACAGGAACTAGAAGCGCGGCTGGCGCTTGCCGAAAAGATCGCGCGCGAGGCGGGCGCCAAGGCCCTCGACTATTTCAAGCAGCGTGAAACACTGGTTATCGAAACCAAGCGCGATCCGCAGGATGTGGTGTCGATTGCCGACAGGGACGTTGAACAGCTTATCCGTGCCCGTGTGTCGGAAGCGTTTTCTCAGGATGGTTTTCTGGGAGAGGAATACGGGTTGAATGAAGGCACTTCGGGTTACACATGGGTTGTGGATCCTATTGATGGCACCAGTCCTTTCGTCAACGGTATGCCGAACTGGTGTGTTTCCATTGCCGTTCTGAAAGACGGCGAGCCCGTCATCGGCGTAATCCAGGCGCCGTGCTTCGACGAACTCTATGCTTCGGCAAAAGGCTTGGGTGCAACACTTGATGGAAAGAAGCTGGTTCTCGATCCGAGCCGCACGATCCGTAATTCGGTGACGGGTATCGGCGCCAACAACTACGTAACACCACAGGTTGTTGCAAAAATCGTAGAAGACCTGCTTGAGGCGGGCGGAACCTTTCTCCGTAATGGTTCAGGCGCACTGATGATCGCTTATGTCGCGGCTGGCAGGCTGGTCGGATATTATGAGCCTTATATGCATGCCTGGGATTGCATGGCAGGCTTCTGTCTCGTGCGTGAGGCGGGAGGTTATGTGCATCCTTTTCCGGTAGACGGAGAACAGCTCACCAAAGGCAACAAGGTCTTCGTGGCTGCACCCGGAGCGGTGGAAGATCTGAGAAAAATCGCGCGTTTAAGCCCGAGATAAGCAAGGAGAGGACAGAAACAAAGAACGCCTAATTTCCTAAACTGTTTGTTTCGGTTTAGCTGAGAGGCCCTGATAACGTACTCGTGAATGTGTTTTATTTAACTAATGCAGGCCGCAATAATATGCTGGCATAGTGTTTCATTTGAAGGAAGGAAGCCTATGTCGGCAAACGGATGGACAGCTGCATATCAACCGATCATGCTCAGTATTTTACGTATCGTGGCAGCTCTTGTACTCTTCAGTTATGGTACGGAGAAGATACTTGGCTTTCCTTCAGGCCGTTCGCCAGCAATGTTCTCATTGTCGTGGACCGCGGGTGTCCTTGAGCTTGTTTTGGGCTTCACGCTGCTAATCGGTCTTTTCAGCCGGTTTTCTGCCTTCATTCTCTCGGGCCTGATGGCATGCGCCTATTTCATCGCTCATGCATCCCAAAGCTTTTTCCCAGGCCAGAATGGCGGTGTTGCTGCAATCCTGTTCTGCTTCATTTTTCTTTATCTGTTTATTGCCGGACCTGGCCCCCTGAGCATCGATGCATCGCGGGCGAACAATGCGCTGCCAGCCGGCCGATAGCGACGAACGACAGCTTATTGAAAAGCCCCGGATCCGGGGCTTTTCTGTTTACGGATTGTCGCGTTTGAAAATCCAGTCATGGTCGGGATGGTTCTTGAAGCGCCATTTGCGCAAGGGACCGGCCATCACATTGAGATAATACATCTCGTAGCCATAGGGCGCGCCACATGGATGGTGGCCTTTTGGTACAAGCACGACGTCTCCGTCAGAGACCGCCATGGTTTCATCAAGGCTTCCGTCTTCGGTGAAAACACGCTGGAAGCCGAAGCCCTGCGCCGGGTTGAGACGGTGATAATAGGTCTCTTCCAGATAGGTCATATGCGGGAAATTGTCTTCGTCGTGTCTGTGGGGTGGATAGGACGACCAGTTTCCCTGCGGTGTGAATACCTCGGTAACAAGAAGGCTATCGGCAACATCGCGGCTTTCCATTGCGATATTATGGATAAAGCGGGTATTGGCACCTTTTCCGCGTTGTTCAAGTGTCAGGCTTTCCGGCCCAAGCTTCTGTGCCTTGCGACCTGGCTTGCCCGGTGCGGTGCAAACAGCCAGAACACAATCTGTCGTGGCGGTTGCATGCCAGTCGCTTTCAGCAGGCACATAGAGGCAGTGTGGCGGCAGTTTCTCGAACACGTTTATGCGCTGGCCCATCTCGCCGAAATCCTCGCCAGAAGCGGAAATCTTTGCCTTGCCTTCCACAAGAACAAGGATCACCTCCGTCGATCCGGTCTTTTCGGAGACACTCTCGCCGGATTTGAGACGATAGAGCCCGAACCCGACATAACCCCATTTGGCGCTTTTCGGAGTGATGTCGTGGACCTTGCCATGCTTGCCGTTGGGCTTGCGTAACAAATTGGCCATGTCTCAGTCTCCTTTGTCGAGTCCTGCTTCGCGTGCGAATGATTTTAGCGATTTTAGCCCAAGTGACTGATACTGATACGGATTACGAATATCGGGGTCCTGTTCTGCCTCGATCACCAGCCAGCCTTGATAGGTTTTATCAGCAGCAACTTTCAGTACAGGTACGAAGTCGACGCCGCCATCTACATCGCCCGGAACAGTGAAGACGCCGCGACGGACCCCCTCCAGAAACGACAGGCTCTGGTTGCGTACTTCAGTGGCTATGGCCGGGCGAACGTTCTTGGCGTGGATATGCCCGACGCGGTCCATATGCTTTTTCGCAACCCGCTCCGGGTCGCCACCACCAAACAGGCAGTGACCGGTATCGAGAAGAAGTTTCGTGTGCGGTCCTGTATGCTGCATCAGAAGGTCTATCTCATCCTCACTCTGCACCACCGTTCCCATGTGATGATGGTAGACAAGCGCGATACCTTGGGCGGCGGCATGTTGTGCCAGTGCTTCGACGCCCGTGCCGAATTCTTCCCAGCGCGCTTCTTCCAGCACTGGACGCTCAGACAGCGGCTTGTCGTTGTCGCCGTGAATGGCATTCGACGTTTCGCAAACAATGATGACCTTCGAGCCCATTGCTTTCAGGAGGTCGAGCGCAGGCTGCATTGCCTTCTTTTCTTCTTCGACCGAATTGACCAGTAGATTGAGCGAATGCCAGCCCGATACATAGCGAAGCTTGCGAGGTTCAAGCACGGCTTTGAGTGCAGCCGGCTCCTGCGGAAATTTGTGACCTTTCTCGATTCCATCGAAGCCGATCTCGGCTGTTTCATCGAGACATTGATCCAGGGTGATATGCGCACCGAGGTTGCGATCATCGTCGTTCGACCAGGCAATAGGATTGGTGCCATAGAGGATCATCGGTCAGTTTCTTTCTTTGAGCTTGGCTTCATAATCTTTACGCGCAGCACGTACCTGTTCGCGCTCCGAGACTTCCGGCACCGCGACATCCCACCACCAACCGCCAGTTTCAGGGGTCGGGTAAGGATCGGTATCGATAATGACGACAGTGGTGCGCGGGCTGTTGCGGGTTTCCGCCAAAGCCTCTTCCAGCTCGCGGATCGACCCTGCTTTCTTCGTATCGGCACCCATAGCTCCGGCATGGGCGGCGAAATCGATGTGCGACGGGTTCACGTGGCTCGAATGGTCGAGCAGGTTGTTGAACTCAGCGCCACCAGTCGCCATCTGCAGCCGGTTGATGCAACCGAAACCACGATTGTCGGTAATAACGACCGTAATCTTCTGCCCCATCATGACGGCAGTGGCGAGTTCGGAATTGGCCATCATGTAAGAGCCGTCACCGACCATCACGATGACGTCTCGATCCGGTTCGGCCATCTTGATACCAAGGCCGCCAGCTATCTCATAACCCATACAGGAGAAGCCATACTCCATATGGTAGGACATGGGGCGACCGGCTTTCCAGAGTTGGTGCAGTTCGCCCGGCATGGTGCCTGCCGCGCACATGACGACCGTGTTCTCTCGTGCCTGACGCTGTACCGCGCCGATCACCTGCATATCGGTTGGCAAAGCGTTGCCGTCACTGGGGGCAGCGGTAAACCCATCTGCCGCCGCAAACCATTTTTCTTTCAACGCTGTGTCTGCAGGTTGGCGCTTATAGCTGCCAACCGCTTGCGAGAGCGCTTCAAGACCAATCTTTGCATCGGCAACCAATGGAAGCGAACCGTGCTTGGAGCTGTCATAGGGTTGGACGTTTAGCGAGACAAGCTTGCGCCCTGGATGTTTGAACAGCGCCCATGATCCGGTCGTGAAGTCCTGAAAGCGTGTGCCGACGCCAATCACAAGATCGGCTTCCGCCGCGATAGCATTGGCGCTGTCTGCCCCAGTCACGCCAACCGGACCAAAATTGAGCGGGTGATCCCACGGTAACGCCGATTTGCCAGCCTGCGTCTCGATGACTGGAATGCCATGTGCTTCGGCAAAATCGCGCAACGCTTCGTGAGCGCCGGAGTAGTGCACTCCGCCGCCTGCAACGATAACGGGTTTCAGCGCTGCCTTGATTGCTGCCGCTGCAGCATTCAGTTCATTCTCATCCGGCGGTGGACGGCGCCAGTGCCAGACTTTCGGTTCAAAGAACTCTTCCGGCCAGTGATATGCTTCCGTTTGCACATCCTGACAGAAAGCAAGCGTAACCGGCCCACAATCAGCAGGATCGGTCATGGTGCGGAAGGCGCGGGGCAGGGCAGTGAGAAGCTGTTCAGGTCGGGTGATCCTGTCGAAATAGCGGCTGACCGGACGAAAACAGTCATTCACGGTCATAGTGCCGTCATTGAAGTCTTCGATCTGTTGCAGCACGGGATCAGGTCCACGATTGGCAAAGACGTCGCCGGGAATGAGGAGAACTGGTAGGCGGTTCACATGGGCAAGGGCTGCTGCAGTGACCATATTTGTTGCGCCGGGGCCGATGGAGGAGGTGACAGCACAGGCACGCTTGCGGCCAAGCTGCTTGGTATAGGCAATGGCTGCATGGGCCATGGTCTGTTCATTATGGCCGCGCCATGTAGGCAGTTCTTCGCGAATGCCATGGAGGGCCTCGCCAAGTCCGGCCACGTTTCCGTGGCCGAAAATAGCCCAAACACCTGCGATAAAGGTCTCACCATCCGGCGTCATCTGATTGGCGAGGTAGCGCACCAATGCCTGTGCGGCGGTTAATCGAACGGTTTTCATAGCTCCTCCAGTTTCCTCCCGGCAGAACGAATTCAATATGTACGCACGCTGTCCCAGACGTTGCAAAGGCCACGATAGCGCATCACCATGTCGGCGATTGCTTCTTCGTCGCTGATCGAACCGTTCAGCCATTTGCGTGCCGCGTCACCAAAAATCGTACGTCCCACTGCAAAGCCTTTGACGAGGTCGAATTCGGCAGCAATTGCAAGACTGGCTTTGAGTTCTTCCGCTGGTGCATCCAGACCCAGAACAACAATACCGCGTGTGTGTGCATCATTGCGCGTGATCGCGTCACAGGCATTGGCCCAGGCCGCTCTGGTCTTCATGGGTTCTAGCTTCCACCAGTCGGGATAGACGCCGATTTCATAAAACCGCTCGATCACACGCGCAGTTGTGTCGTCATCGACGGGACCTGCTTTGGATGGGATGACTTCCAGCAGGAATTCCAATCGGTTGCGCCGTGCGGCTGCGAAAAGACGTGAAACAGTTTCTTCCTGTTCTGCCTTGAATTCAGCTGTGTCATCCGGATGATAGAAGCATAGCAACTTCACGACATTCTCGACAGGCCACTCGACCAGTCCACCGCAGTCTGGTCCGAGTTCCGGTTCCAGCTTGAGTGGACGCGAGCCGGGCCATTCGGTCGGACGTCCGATCCACAAGCCCGAACCGGCGGCCCGGTAAAGAGCATCGCGGCCCAGTCGACCATCACACAATATGCCGTAACCCTCATCCCCGTTTGCCACCTGCAAGGCCGCATTCAGGCAAAGCTGTTTGAACTCGCCAATCTTTTCCGTTGAAACGCTCGCCTCGGCGGCCATTTCTTCCAGTTGAATACGATGATCAAAGGCAAAAACGCGCATATTTGGCCAGTGGCCGTTGCGATTGGTGGACCAATGTATCTGCTCCAGCGCGGCATCCTTGCGCAAAGCCTTGTTGCGAATGCCGGTACGGAAAAAATACTGAAGCTCTTCCCAGCTCGGATAAGCTGGCGTGCATCCATGTCGCGAGACTGCAAAGGCCCCACAGGCATTGGCTAATTTGAGGCTGGTAGGCCAGTCTTCGCCCTTCAACCAACCGCGCAAAAGCCCGGACATGAACCCGTCGCCCGCACCAAGCACGTTGAAAACGTCAATCGGGAACCCTTCGCCGCTCTGTCCCTCGTCGAGGCTGTTAGGGATTGGGCCTTCGAAAACCACGGCTCCCATGGGGCCGCGTTTGCAAACCAGTGCAGCGTCCGTTACTGCGCGCACGGCTTTCAGCGCTTGAAGCGTGTCTGTCGAGCCGCCAGCAATATGAAACTCTTCTTCCGTGCCGACGATCAGGTCGAACAGATGCAGGGTCGATTGCAGTTTGGTCGTAACATCTGCGGATTCGATAAAACGGTTTTCACCGTCGCCATGACCGGAAAGCCCCCAGAGATTGGGGCGATAGTCTATGTCGAGGGCCGTCCGGCTGCCATTGTCGCGAGCAAGACGGAGTGCTTTCAGAACAGCCGCTTCTGTCTTCGGATGTGATAGATGTGTGCCCGTAACCAGAATACAGCCAGCTTCGGCGATGAAGACCGGATCGATGTCGTCCTCGCACAATGCCATGTCGGCACAATTCTCGCGATAGAATATCAGTGGAAAATGCTGCTGATCGCGAATGCCGAGAATAACGAGCGCGGTCAGGCGTTCGGGATCGGTGACGATACCGCGTGTGTCCACGCCTTCGCGTTCCAGCTCACGTAACAGAAAACGGCCCATGTGCTCGTCACCAACACGGGTGATAAGTGCGGATTTAAGGCCCAGCCGTGCAGTCCCGGTTGCGATATTGGTAGGAGAGCCACCTACATATTTGTTGAAGGAGGCCATGTCTTCCAGAAGGCCGCCAACCTGTGCACCATACAGGTCAACCGAAGATCGGCCAATCGTTATCAAGTCGAGCCGCTTCACTACAATCCTCCCTCGCTATTTTCTTATTGCTGCAAGGCTGTGCAGAATTCATGCACACATAGCAGTTATTCCATTTTTGATTAAAATGGATTTATTATTCCATTTCAACTAAAAAATGGAATATGCACGGGAAGGATCAGTCGCTTTGACGTGCGGTGCCTACGGCTACAGCGAGCGCTATAGCAAGACAAAGCGTTGCGGAGAGTGAACGGAAGGCGCCGAAATCCACCTCTGAAACGAGCAATGTCTGTTTGGCGGATTTACTCATCGGGCTGACAAACGTGTCAGTGATGCCGACGACGTCGATACCACGCGCAGCGACAGTTTCGGCCATTGCGACCGTTTCCGGTGAATAGGGGGAGAAGGTAATCGCCAGAAGCACATCACCTTCGCGAATAGCATGCAGGTTCTCCAGTTTGCCGACAGCGCTGTGCAGCATGGCAGGCACTTGCATCTTCTCCAGCGCGTAAGCCAGGTAGCTCGCGACGGGAAAAGCACGGCGGATGCCGACAATGTGGATTGTCTGCGCGCTGGCCAAAAGCTGAACGGCCTTTTCGAGTGCATCTGGATCAATGGTTTTGAGCAGCCCTTCAAGAGACGTGCGCCCTGCTTCGGCAAACTCGGCAAGAAGGGCAGGGGCGCTGCCGGTCGCCGTTTCTCGCAAATGTTGCAATCTGGTTGAATAGTCAGGCCAGCCGCCTGCATAGGAATCCCGGAACAGCTTCTGCATCTCCGAAAAGCCGGAGAAACCCATGATCTGGCAGAAACGCATGAAGGCTGAGCTCTGCACACCCGCACCTTCAGCCATCTCGGCGACGGTCGACACAGCGATACGGTCCTGGTTGGCGGCAACGAAATCGGCGCACTGTTTCAGCCTCTTCGGCAAACGGTCGGAAACCTCTAGCAGCTTCGCCTCGAATTCCTTGATATTCGTCGGAACGTTGATTGATGACGGGGCGGGGGAATCCATCAGTGGCCTTTCATATGGTCTCTTGACAATCTTTATGTCACATTCTAGCAAAATAGAATAAATATTCTATAGTATATCTTCGTTTACCCGAAGATGGCCGTTTCCTGGGAGGATGAGGCAATGGTGACACGTCTGGCACTGCTCGGCGCGGGCCGTATCGGCAAGGTTCACGCAGGCGCAATCGCTGCGGACAAGCGGGCCCGATTGGTCGCGGTCGCAGACGCAAATGAGGCGGCGGCGCGAGCAATTGCTGATTCTGCCGGTGCGGAAGTCCGCAGTATCGACGCTATTGAGCAATCAGACGATGTGGACGCAGTGCTGATATGCACGCCGACCAATACCCACGCCGATCTTATTGAACGGTTTTCTCGCGTCGGCAAGGCTGTTTTTTGTGAGAAGCCGATTGATCTTGACATAGCGCGCGTTAGAGCCTGCCTCAATGTCATTCGAGAAACTGGCGCGAAAGTGATGCTGGGTTTCAATCGCCGTTTCGATCCGCATTTTGCAGCGGTGCACAAAGCCATCAAAGATGGGCGCATCGGCAATGTTGAAATGGTGACGATCACCAGCCGTGATCCGGGTGCACCGCCGGCAGAATATATCAAAGTATCCGGCGGTATTTTCCGCGACATGACGATCCATGATTTCGACATGGCGCGTTTTCTCCTCGGTGAGGAAATCGAGAACGTATCGGCCTCGGCTTCGGTGCTGGTCGATCCGAAAATTGGAGAACTTGGCGATTATGATAGTGCAAGCGTCATTTTGACGACTGCTTCCGGTCGCCAGTGCGTCATTTCCAATTCGCGCCGCGCTTCCTATGGCTATGATCAGCGCATTGAAGTCCATGGATCGCTCGGTGCTGTTTCGGCGGAAAACCAGCGTCCGATCTCGATAGAAATCGCTTCTAAAGACGGTTATAACCGTCCGCCATTGCACGATTTTTTCATGACCCGCTACACGACTGCTTATGCAGCGGAAATCGCCTCGTTTATCGATACGCTGGACACCGGCAAAGCGCCGCATCCTTCAGCAGAAGATGGATTGCAAGCTTTGGCTCTGGCTGAGGCAGCACTTCGTTCGGTAAGGGAAGGCCGGACTGTCAAAGTTGCGGAAGTTCTCGGATAAGGCGGTAATTTTGTTTGCCTTTGTTCGCAATCGGCTGCGATATGCGGGGCATGGCCTACAAGATCGATGATTTGCCGTTCGGAGAATTTTTCGTACCCGTGAGCAAAGCTACGGCGGCTCTGGTGCGGCTCGATGAACGACTTTTGCGCTCGCCCATTCGCGAAGGGATGCTCGAGCGAATGCATATGCACGATGCCGTCGCTTCGATGTGGCTTGAAGGCGAACTGGTACATATGGAAGACTTGGTCTTGCATGATGCCTTGATGGACAGCCGGATGCCTAGTCACGCCCTGACCATCGCACATGCGGTTTTGCGCATGCGTCGGCAGATTGCTGGAAGACCTGCAGATTGGGCTCTTGACCCTGCTGGTGTTCAGCAATTGCTTGGCCGCACGGTCGATACCGTGCCCTCTGGAATTGAGCCATCCGGGGCAATGGACGACGATGATGTTGATCCGATGCTTGATGACATCGACAACTTGCTTGCGCGAACTGATGCTCTTTTGAAGGGAACTGTCTCAGACAGGTCGAAGCCGGAAGCCGTCGTGCGCGATACGTTACTCTACGACGACGACTGGGATGAGGATGCGCGTTTGCAGGAATGGCGGGACTGTCTTGCAGCGACAAGGCATCTGCCGCCCCTTATGCGCGCCGCATTGATCCACGACGCGTGGTTTTCTCTGGAAGTCGTGCAGCGATCGTCATGGATTGGTCGGTTGCTGACAGCCGCCTTCTTGCGTCAGAGTGGCCTTGCAATCGGTCATTTGCCAGCAATCAGTCTTGGTCTCCGCGCGAAACGACCGGATGAACGGCGCTCACCTAACCGTCTTGTCCGTCTCAGGGCGTTTTTTGAAAGTATCGAAGATGCAGCCGATACGACCATGAAGGAGCATGACCGGCTGCTGCTGGCGCGCGAACAGATGCAGCGTAAGCTCAAGGGGCGCAGGTCCAATTCGCGATTGCCGCAACTGATGGATATGGTTTTGCGCAGTCCCGTTATTTCCAGCCAGATGGTGGAGAAGGAATTGCAGGTTACGCAGCAAGGGGCTTTGAAGCTGATCTCGGAACTCAATCTCAGAGAAGTCACCGGGCGCGGACGGTTTCGCGCCTGGGGAATTCTCTAGGCCGGCTTCATGCACTTGCCGCGAAGATGGTCAGCGAAGAGCTGAAACTCGTTGCGGCGGGCGGCGTTGGAGCGCCAGACGAGAACCAGTGACCGATAATTGTGCTTGCCTTCATAAGGAACGATGCTCAGCTCCGTTCCGCGCGTGGCTCCGGCTTTGACCGCCACTTCAGGCAGCAGCGTAACACCCATCCCGAAGTCGACAAGTTGCACCAATGTCATGATAGATGTGGCATGAACGTCACCGCTTGCTTGGGCCGGTGTGGACCCTATGGCAGCCATGACGTGTTCCCGAAGGCAATGCCCGGTTTCCAGTAGAAGAAACGGCTGGTCCTGCAAGTCGTCTGCATCGACCTGTTCGCGATTGGCCAGCGCATGATCGCGCCGTACTGCCAGATAGAAGATGTCCCGACCAAGCTCTGCTATCTCAAATTCATCAAGGTCGTAGGGATGGGCGACCAGTGCTACATCGAGCGAACCTGAACGCAAGCTGTCGAGCAACGACCGAGTGAGACCTTCACGAATGGTCAATTGCAATTCGGGAAAGGCTTTAGCGGTCGCAGGCAGGACTTTAGGTAGCAGAAAAGGCGCTATCGACGGAATGACGCCCATTCGTAGTCTGGTCGTCAGCGGTCGTTCAGCTTGTCGCGCGTGTTCAGGCAATTCTTCAATGAGGGCTATAATCGTACGAGCGCGTGCCAGAAAATCCTCACCAGCGGGCAAAAGCTGCATTCGTCTGCCCGAGCGATCGATCAACGTTACGCCAAGTTCTGTTTCAAGCGCCTGAATAGCAGCACTCAATGTCGATTGGGTAACACCCACGACCTCAGCTGCACGCGAAAAGGACCCCGCTTTGACAAGGGCCATAAAGTAATGGAGCTGGCGGACGCTGATATTGAGCATTGATTCTTTCGACTTTGCTCCATCGTTAAAATCGATGGATTTGATCGTTATAATCGCTTTGACCGATTTAACAAGAATCCCTATATATGACTCGTAGTCGGAAAATTCTGTAAGTTCAGAAATTTCCGCATAACAATTGAATTTACAGGCAGGTATAAAATGCTCGGTATCGGCGATAAGCTTCCCTCCTTCAAGGTCACCGGCGTAAAGCCCGGTTTCAACCATCACGAAGAAAACGGCGTTTCGGCATTTGAAGAAATCACCGAAGCAAGCTTTGCGGACAAGTGGAAGGTTATCTTCTTCTACCCGAAGGATTTCACCTTTGTTTGCCCGACCGAAATCGCCGAATTTGCGCGTCTTGCATCGGATTTCGAAGACCGTGACGCAGTCGTCCTGGGCGGTTCGACCGACAATGAGTTCGTGAAGCTCGCATGGCGTCGCGATCACAAGGATCTCGACAAGCTGCCGATCTGGTCGTTTGCCGACACCAATGGTTCGCTGGTCGATGGCCTCGGTGTTCGTTCGCCAGATGGTGTTGCGTACCGCTACACCTTCGTTATCGATCCGGACAACACGATCCAGCACGTTTACGCAACCAACCTCAACGTTGGTCGCGCTCCCAAGGATACGCTGCGCGTTCTCGATGCGCTGCAGACCGATGAGCTCTGCCCATGCAACCGTGAAGTCGGTGGCGAGACGCTCAAGGCTGCCTGATAGGCCCTGATTGGTTTGCAGAAAGGCGGGTCAAGGCCCGCCTTTCTTTTATCTAGAGCGGTTCCGGTTAAAACGGAATCGTTGGAACCGCTCTATCTCTTTGTTTTCGGCATGTCTTTACCCCAAAACCGGTTCCCACTTTCGGGAGACATGCTCTAGTATCCAAATGACAGATAAAGAGGGTTCCATGTCCATTGATGATCTGAAGTCAAAGATCCCGGATTTCGCCAAGGACGTTCGTCTCAATCTTTCGTCGATGGCAAGCGACGAAACTCTGACACCGCAACAGAAATACGGTCTGTTCGTCGCCTGCGGCATTGCTTCTCGTAATGCCGACGTGCGCAAGGCGCTTGTTGCCGAAGCCGCTGCCAAGGTCGATGCCTCCGTCATTCAGGCGGCAAAATCTGCTGCGTCGATCATGGGCATGAACAATGTCTATTACCGCTTCGTGCATCTTGCGACCAACAAGGACTACCGCACCATGCCAGCGAAGCTGCGCATGAATGTGATCGGTAATCCGGGTGTCGATAAGATTGACTTCGAACTCTGGTCGCTGGCCGTATCTGCTATCAATGGCTGCGGCATGTGCATCGATGCGCATGAGGATGTTTTGCGCAAAGCCAATGTGACGTCGGAAACGATCCAGACAGCCGTGCGTTTTGCGTCGATTATCCAGTCAGTGGCTATTGCGCTGGAAGCTGCTGACACAGAATAAAAGCTGCAAGCTCCCTAAAAAGAAAAGCCCACGTGGATCGCTCCACGTGGGCTTTTTCGTTTCGGAAGTTCGTTATTCGCCGCGCTTGAACGAGATAAAGGCAAAACCGATCAGCGAGATCACAGCTGCGGCAGACATGTAATAGCCGACATAGTCGAAGCTATAATGTGTTGCGAGCCAGGTTGCGATGTAAGGCGCTACTGAAGCACCCAGAATGCCTGCCAGATTAAAAGTCAGCGAAGCACCGGTGTAACGAACCGAGGTTGGGAATGGTTCGGCCAGAGCAGCGCCAATCGGACCGTAGGTCAGACCCATCAGGCCGAAGCCGATGACGAGGAATGCGAGTACGCCGGCCGTACCAGCCATGAACAAAGGCGCCATGATGAAGCCGTAGAGGCCGATCAGAACGGTGACGATGATCATGACCGGACGCATGCCGAAGCGGTCTGACAGCAGGGCCGCTACCGGGATCATGAGGCCGAAGAAGATTACGCCAATCATCTGAAGAATAAGAAATTCTTCGCGGCTGTAACCAAGGGCGCGCGTGCCCCAACCCAATGAGAAGACTGTCATCAGATAGAACAGGACGAAGGTTGCAACCGCACCGATCGTGCCGAGCAACAGGCTCATCTTGTGCTTTTTGAACAGAGCTGCGACCGGTACTTCGACGCGTTCAGCCTTGTCGATTGCTTTCTGGAATTCTGGCGTTTCAGCGATTTTCAGTCGGATGAACAGGCCTACACCGACCAGAAGTGCACTGGCGATGAAAGGAATGCGCCAGCCGAAAGCGAAAAACTGTTCTTCAGTTAGAGCTTCTGCCAGAACTAGGAAGATGCCCGTCGCCAGAATGAAGCCAACTGGCGCGCCAAGCTGCGGGAACATGCCGTACCAGGTGCGCTTGCCTTCGGGTGCGTTTTCTGTTGCGAGCAGCACTGCACCACCCCATTCACCGCCAAGACCAAGTCCCTGGCCCAGACGGCAGAGAGCGAGCAAAAGGGCTGCCCAGACGCCAATCGAATCATAGGTTGGCAGGAAGCCGATGGCGACGGTGGAAATGCCCATGGTCATGAGCGCTGCAACGAGCGTCGCTTTGCGTCCAACCTTATCGCCAAAGTGACCAAACAGAGCACCACCGATAGGGCGGGCGAAGAAGGCAATCGCAAAGGTTGCCAGAGACTGGAGAAGCGCGGAATTGCCGTCGCTCGCAGGGAAGAACAGATGCGGGAATACGATCACCGCAGCGGTGGCATAAATATAGAAGTCAAAGAATTCGATCGTGGTGCCGATCATGCTCGCGGCCAGAACTCGGCGCGCGGAATTTTTCTGCGGGGCAACCGCTACAGCGACAGTCATTGTTTCAGATCCAATATTTACGGGCCGTCTAAATTTGGGGGAGGAGCCCGAGATACGGCTTCTTTAAAACCGCAGGGTATGGAATCGCAAGCAAAAAACGGCTTTTGAGCAACTTTATGATTTCGAATAGGCGATTTTGGAAAGAAAAGCGAAAGTGGGTAAAATTCCCGTCAGTGCTCCTTCAGGTCTTTTAATTGCCGTAACGGACGACTAGATTTCCAATGTCGTCCGTTTGGAAGCAAAGATGTATCGAGCACAGTACGATATCGGTTTCAGGAATACAGCACGAGGCCATGCGGTCTTGTGTTCGCCCTCCCGCGTGCTCGTGACAATGCTTTCGTTCGTGTTTCTTCTCTCAGTGCAACTCTGTTACGCAATGGCGCATGACATGCCATCTGTGCAGACAGTTTCTGATTGCAGTGTGAGCCTGCCGCATCACGTGGACAATTCGTCGATGCCGTCGAGCATGGATAAATCTGCCCCAATGGATCACGGCGCTAAAGCACCCAATGCTTGTGTCATGATGATTTGTGGCTGCGTCGTTCAGCTTGGCACGAATTTGCGTGCCTTTACTCCTGTTCTGGATTTTGGTTTGCCGCCGCTTGTCGCGGCACTTAGCGGCAAAATGCCGAATAGAGATTTGCGGCCTCCCATACTGCTTCCGGCTTGATCTGAAAATCGCCGCCAAACCTTTGGCGGCCATGAGATTATTGTCTGGAGAATAACCATGACTGGAATTACACGTCGTCGCCTGCTGTCTCTTGGGGCAGGGGCCGCTTTTCTAACCGCTATTCGCCCTTTTGACAGCATTGCCCAGGACGCGCACATGGGCCACGGCGCTGCTTCCTCAGCGACCGCCACGGCTGGACGGCCTTTGCCTTTACCGCCGTTGATCGAACCGGACGCATCGGGCGTTGTTGAACTGAAAGTGCAGACAGGCCGGCACAGCTTTGAAGAAGGAAGCGAAGCGGCATCCGCTGGCATCAATGGTGCCTATCTCGGCCCCCTCGTTCGTCTGAAGAACGGCGAAACGGTCACTCTTTCCGTTGAAAATGGCATGGATGAAGAGACTACACTTCATTGGCATGGGCTTTTCGTTCCGTCCGCACTCGACGGCGGGCCACACAATCTGATTGCGGCGGGCGCAGAATGGAAGCCGAAAGTTACGGTTAACCAGCCGGCCTCGTTCAACTGGTTTCATCCACATTTGCATGGCAACACCGCCCGCCAGGCGCATATGGGTATTGCCGGTTTGATGGTGGTTACTGACGGCAAGGATGCTGAGCGCGGACTACCAGAAGATTACGGAGTGGACGATATTCCGCTGGTGCTTCAGGATCGCCGGGTGATCGAAGGTGATAAGGTCTATCAACCGGATATCATGGACTTGATGCATGGTTTCCGAGGTGACAAGCTTATCGTGAATGGTGTCGTTTCACCGGAAGCACGTGTTCCCGCCTCCATTGTCCGCCTGCGTATCCTGAACGGTGCCAATGCGCGAAATTTTCATATTCGTCTGAGCGACAATCGGCCTTTGCTTGTCATAGCATCTGATGGCGGCTTCATTGGAAAGCCAGAAGCGGTCGAAAGGCTGACCATCAGCCCCGGCGAGCGCTACGAGGTTCTGGTTGATTTCTCCAAAGGTGAAGCCGCTGATTTGTTGACCTATGGGGATGACAGCGGCGGTGACGATCTGCACTTGATGCGGTTTGTCGTGGACAGCACCTTGCGAGGGAAAATCACGGCAGTTCCAGATCGTCTTGATGGTCCTGATGCAGCCGATGAAAAACTATCTGTAAAACGCCGTTCATTTTTCTTCGATGAGCGCATGGCGGAAAATATGAAACTGATGATGGCAAAGCCGTCAGCTGATCCTCATGCCGGGCATAATATGGGCAATATGGATATGAGCTCGATGTCCAGCGCCATGGATCATGATATGCACGGTGCCAGAACTTCTGCCGATGCGGGGCCTGCGCTTGAAGCTCTGACTTCGGGTGTGGAAATGGCAATCGCGGGTAAACCGTTCGACATGGATCGTATTGATGTCGAGGCTAAACTTGGATCCTGGGAGATTTGGGATCTCACAACCAAGGAGATGCCACACCCGTTCCATATCCATGGAGCCTCATTCCGCATTCTTTCCCTGAATGGCAAGGCTCCGCCAGCGCACCAGTCGGGATGGAAGGATACTGCTTTGATCGATGGCAAGGCCGAAATACTTGTCCATTTTGACCGTGAGGGAGCAAAGAGCCACCCGTTCATGTTCCATTGCCATGTGCTGGAACATGAAGATGTGGGCATGATGGCTCAGTTCGTAACGGTATAATCCGGCTGGACCGCGTGTCAGGCGTTTGTCACGCGGTCCTCACACGGAAGATTTATTTTCGAACAATTTCTGACGGTGTGCGTTGTCCTCTCATCACGAATTATCGCGATCAGGAGGAAATGATGCAGCCGTTATTGATTGCTTCAGCAATGATGCTTCTGACAGTTCCAGCCGCTGCGGCGGATGTGAGTGTCAAACTCTACGAAGCTCTGCCGACGGGGCAGGGGAAGGAAATCGGCACCGTCACGATCTCGCAGACTGCGGACGGATTACAATTCAAACCCGATTTGCGTGGCCTTCCCGCGGGTGAGCACGGTTTTCATGTCCATGAGAAAGGAAGCTGCGCACCCGGCGAACAAGATGGAAAAACTGTTCCGGCGCAAGCCGCCGGTGGGCACTACGACCCCTCACATTCCAAGCATCACATGGGGCCGGAAGGCGAAGGACATCTTGGTGATTTGCCTTTGCTCAAAACAGATGCCGAGGGCAACATAACGCAAAGCGTTATGGCACCGCGTCTCAAGTCACTGGATGAAATCAAAGGCAGAGCTTTGATGGTTCATGTTGGTGGCGACAATTATTCCGACGAGCCCAAGCCACTTGGCGGCGGCGGAGCACGGTTTGCCTGCGGTGTGATCGAATAGTCTGGAGCGAAGATCTATCCCCAGTTCTCGATGCGGATTTTGGAGCCATCTGAAAAGCGCGATATATGAAACGCTGAAGGATCGACAACCGGCGTTTCTCCCGTGACCATATCGGCCACAAGCTTACCTGCGCCTGGGCCGATACCGAAGCCATGCCCTGAAAAGCCTGTCGCTACGATCGCCCCTTCCACGCCTGGAAGGGGTGAAATGACCGGAATGACGTCCGGCATTGTGTCAATGAGGCCTGCCCATTCCTGCGCTATTGTGGCCGACGCGAAAGAAGGAATTGCCTGCTTCAGTTTCGCAAGGACCTGAGCATTTGCTGCCTTGCGTGGGGCGGGGTCGAGCGTGCGGATTTTCTCGAAGATGGAGACCTGATCGGCGGGACGAAGTTTCCACTGGAATGCTTCCTCGAAGAAACGTTCGCCAAACCGGAATCGCAACGACCGCCACTCGGTCGAAAGCGATGGTATAAAATCGCGGAAGAACCGAAAGCTGTCAGGCACGATATCGGCGATGGAGCCTCCAAGGCTTGCGACCGTATAACCTCCGTCCAGCCTTTTGCGCAGTGCAAAATCTGAAAATGCAATCGCAGGCTCCACACCGGCATCAATAGGCGCTGTACGGAATACGGATGAACGAACTTTCAATTGCGGCAGATGGGCATCAAAAGCGGAAATGATAAGTCTGGACCAAGCCCCGCCCGCGATGACCACCGCTTCACAGCGCAGGCGGCCTTTTTCGGTGAGGACAGCCGTCACCCGACCATTGGTCGTCTCGATACCGCGCACCGCACAATTTTGCAGGATGACAGCACCATTCTCTTGTGCTTTTGCTGCAAATGCCGGAACGGCCTTTTGCGGCTCCGCGCGACCGTCGAGTGGCGTAATCATGCCGCCTGCGAGATGTCGATTGACGCCCGGTGCAAGTGCTGCAGCTTGCTCAGTATTGAGAAGTTGTGTTTCGATGCCGTGTTCGCTGGCGATTTTTATCCATTCGGCATAAAGAGCCATTTGCTCTTCTTTTTCAGCCGTATAGGCAATCCCGGTAACGCGAAAGCCCGTTTCACGACCTGTACGTTCGTTCATACCACCCCATAGCCGCATGCTCTCGACGATGAGCGGCATTTCGCGGCTGTCACGGCCTGTGCGGCGGCACCAGCCCCAGTTACGGCTGGACTGTTCGCCAGCAATCTCTCCCTTTTCAAGAAGAGCGACGGGAATACCGCGTTCGGCCAGGAAGAGGGCTGTAGAAACACCAATAATGCCGCCGCCAATGATGGCAATTTTGGTTTCCTGCGGCAAGCTTTCAGCTGTCGCCACCTTATCCGTGACCGGCCCCATTTCGGTATTCTCCTGCAATGCGATTGGGTGATTTGGGTATGTGGAAGCATGGTGAGCATGGCCCGCTTTTTGTTCACGATCAACCAGATAACCCATTCTAAAAATACTCAATTACGATATTCCTGAGATATTCTATCCTGTTTTGGTAGCTTTCTGGAGAATGTGTCTCTATATCCGCCTGAACTGCAATCTGGACACGCGATCTTGCTTATGGACGCACGCAACCCGCATGATGAACGACAGGTCTCCGGTCATTCCGGTCCGGCGCTGACGCTGTCCGGTGTCAGTCGCCAGTTTGGCGCAGTGCGTGCGCTTGATGACGTGTCTCTTGATGTTCATGCGGGTGAGATCATTTGTCTGGTTGGTCATTCGGGCTGTGGCAAGACTTCCCTGTTGCGCATCATCGCCGGCATTGATGCTCCAGATAGTGGAACACTCACGATGGGGGGCAAGACACTTGTCGGACCATCTATCTTTATTGAGCCGGAAAAACGGAACGTTGGTGTGGTCTTTCAGGACTACGCCTTGTTTCCGCATCTGACGGTCAAAGAAAATATCCTGTTCGGCTTGCGAAGAATACCCCGCGACGAAGCGAACGCACGAGCAACCGAGCTTCTCGAACTGGTGTCGCTCTCCCATATGGCGGATCGCTATCCGCATATGCTGTCAGGCGGTGAGCAGCAGCGTGTTGCTCTTATCCGTGCCCTTGCTCCGAACCCACATCTTCTGCTGATGGACGAGCCATTTTCGAATCTCGACAGAGGTCTGCGTGCCCGGGTTCGTCGTGAGACAGTGGCTTTGTTAAGGGAACTTGGAACGACAGCAATTATTGTAACGCACGAAGCAGAAGAAGCCTTGTCGACTGGGGATAGTGTGGTGTTGATGCGCTCTGGCAAGGTCGTTCAAAGCGGTCCGGCACGCGAACTCCATGACCGGCCAACGAACCGTTATGCCGCAGATTTTTTCTGCGACTTCAATATGATATCGGGCAAAGCTGAAGACGGTAAACTGGCAACTCCCTTTGGAGAGCTTGCTCTGGCTGAACAGCTTGAACCAAATGCCGAAGCGTTTGTTTATCTGCGTCCGCGCGACTTCTCGATTCTGTCCGATGCTGAATCCAACGAAGCTGTGCTGCATGGACATATTGAATCACGAACGTTTCTCGGTGAAATCGAAGAATTGGTTGTACGGGTGACTGATGCTGCGCCGTTGTTGCGGGTGCGTACAGAATTGAGGCTTCCGGCCTCTGCGACCGATATTTTTTTATGCCCACATTGGGATAAGGCGCTCATTTTCCCCAAGTGATGGAAAATATACGCCGTTAGAGTTGCATGGGTAATTGACCGTCAGCGAGCCTCACCGTATAACTTGATTAGTCCGCTCATAATTCAAAATGAACCATGTCCATCTGGAGGTAAAATGTCCAAATTTGCGCGTTCCGGTCTCGCCCTCGTCGCAGTAACGCTGTTCGCAGGAGCCGCCCACGCAGATGAAGTGAACATTTACACGACACGCGAACCGGGTCTCATTCAGCCCTTGCTCGACTCTTTCAAGTCGTCCACGGGAATTACGGTCAATACGGTGTTCCTGAAGGATGGTCTGGCAGAGCGTGTGGCCTCTGAAGGTGCGAATTCGCCCGCTGACATCCTTATGACGGTCGACGCCGGTAATCTGGTCGATCTCGTTGACAAGGGCCTTACCCAGCCTGTCGATTCCAAGGTGCTGAAAGAGGCCGTTCCGGAGCAGCTTCGCGACGCGAAGGATAACTGGTTCGCGCTCTCCATGCGCGCTCGCGTTGTCTATGCAGCCAAAGATCTGGAACTCGACAAGATCAATTATGAAGACCTCTCTGATCCGAAGTGGAAAGGCAAAGTCTGCATTCGTGCGGGCCAGCATCCTTACAACACCGCTCTCTTCGCGGATTATATTGCGCACTATGGTGCGGAAAAGACTGAAGAATGGCTCAAGGGTCTCAAGGATAACCTCGCGCGCAAAGCTGCTGGCGGGGACCGTGACGGAGCTAAGGATATCGTCGGGGGTATCTGCGACATAGCAGTCGCCAATTCCTATTATGTAGGTCTGATGCGTTCGGGCAAGGGCGGCGACGAGCAGAAGGCTTGGGGCGAAGGCATCAAGGTTCTGCTGCCAACCTTCAAGGATGGGGGTACTCAGGTTAACATCAGTGGTGCGGCTGTTGCAAAGAACGCGCCGAACAAGGACGCGGCAGTCAAGCTGCTTGAATATCTGGTTTCCGATGAGGCTCAGCAGATCTATGCCAAGGCAAATTTCGAATATCCGGTAAAGCCGGGTGCGCCGCTTGATCCGATCGTGGAATCGTTCGGTGCGCTGAAGATCGACAGCGTTCCGCTGTCTGAAATCGTCAGCCATCGTAAGCAGGCAAGCGAACTGGTCGACAAAGTCGGTTTCGACAACTAAAAGCCGAATAAGTTAAGCAGAATAACGCCGGTGCAGTTCATGCGCCGGCGTTGCACTATAGAGAGACGAATGGAAGTCCTTGCAGCCATGCGGAAACGAGTTTTGCAACCCGCAAGAGCAGGGCGCAGCTGGTTATGGTTCTCGGTTTTCGTCGCAGTTCTGGTTTTGCTGCCGGTTTTCGCCCTTGCATTGGAAGCCATACAAGGCTCAGTCGGACTATGGACGCATCTATTTACCACCAACCTGCCAACGGCTTTTCTTGAAACAGTCATCTTGCTTACCGGCGTTGGCATTATCGCTGCCGTCCTCGGAACGTCGATGGCATGGCTGGTCACGGCTTATGATTTTCGCGGTCGAGGCGTGCTGGAATGGGCGCTTCTGCTGCCATTGGCTGTCCCGACATATATTATCGCTTATGCCTATCTCGATATCCTGCATCCCATTGGTCCGGTGCAAGGTGCTGTTCGCTTCGTACTAGGATATGAAAGCCCGCGTCAGTTTCGATTGCCCGACGTCCGCTCGATGACCGGGTGTATCATTCTGCTAGGCTTCGTTCTCTATCCCTATGTCTATATTCCTACACGAGCCATGTTTCTCACCCAATCCGCCAGCCTCATCGAAGCAGCGAGAACTCTGGGGGTAAGCCGCAAGGGCATCTTCTGGCGGGTTGCATTGCCACTTGCCCGGCCTGCCGTGGCGGTCGGTGTCAGTCTGGCCTTGATGGAAACATTGAACGATGTGGGGGCTGCCGAGTTCCTGGGCGTTCGCACATTGACCGTTTCGATTTATACGACCTGGATAACGCGTTCCGATCTGCCTGGTGCAGCCCAACTTGCACTCGCTCTTCTGTTTCTGGTTGTTGCTCTCGTTTCAATCGAGCGCTGGGCACGGCGCAAGCAGCGCTTTGCTTCCAATATCCGCCATTCGCGTGGCTTCGAGCCGTTGAAAGTCAGACGAGGGCAAGCGATCTGGTTGTTCTGTCTCTGCTCACTGCCGGTAGTTATCGGATTCGTACTGCCGGCAATCTATCTGGTCGTGGAGGCCATAAAACGTATTCGTTTTGCAGGTGTGTCCCCGCGATTGCTCGGAGAAGCTTTTAATACCGTTGCTCTGGCTTCGATCGCGACTGCGCTGGTGCTCATATGCGGAATGTTTGTCGCATATGCCGTCCGACTTTTTCCGGGTTCAATTTCGCGCTGGTCTTATCGCTTTTCGACGATGGGATATGCGGCGCCGGGCACTGTAATCGCCATCGGTATTCTGGTGGTCGCCGGCGGCTTTGATCATCTCTTCAATCAGTTCACATTGCATTTCTTCGGATATTCCGCCGGATTGGTACTGATCGGAACGGGTGCAGCGGTCATTTATGCCTATGTGGTCCGATTTCTCGCCATTTCTGCAGGTGGTATTGATTCCGGATTAGAACGCATACCCTTGTCGCTGGATCATGCATCGCGCACATTAGGGCGCGGTGTGACACAAACATTCTGTGCAGTTCATCTGCCACTATCCAGAACAGCCATTGTGGCGGCAGGTTTGCTCGTATTCGTAGACTGTGTGAAAGAATTACCAGCAACACTTTTGCTGCGCCCACTTAATGTCGAAACTTTTGCAACGCATCTTTATGGTGAGGCTGCGCGCGGGACTTATGAGGAAGCGTCCATTGCGGCGCTTGCCATCGTGGTAGTCGGAATTTTGCCCGTGATATTGCTTGCTCGTGTCGGACGGCGTTTTGGCAAGCGTACTTGATCCACTCTTGCAACGTCAGCTTATGTGGGCCGATATATATCATAGTTCAGAAATGCTTAAATAGTTATTGGTACTTTTGTTCAGGGAACAAAGCACAGTCTGAATGATGCTTCTGGTTGTATTTTTATATGGTGGCACTTCAGGCGGGCGCAGGGGGCGGTATGTTTAAAGTCCTGGAATGCGTAACAGTACAGCACGATCAGCCTTTCGTGGTTTTGGCTGCATCCATCTCATTTGCAAGCATGTTTGCTTTCTTTCTGTTGCTCGTCCGCGCGCGGGAATGCACGGAAAGCCGCCGTGACAATTGGCTGGCGATAAGCGCGCTCGCGGGTGGATTGGGCGTGTGGGCAACCCATTTCGTGGCGATGCTTGCATATCGTGGCACCGTGGCAATCGAGTTCGATTTTACGATCACGGTTCTTTCAGCGGCAATTGCCGTACTTGGCTTTTGGCTGAGTGTGCGCTTCCTGAATGGTAAGGCGTTCAAATACGTTTTGATCGCAGCCATTTCAGCAACCCTATCGATTGCCGCAATGCATTTCACTGGTATGAGTGCAATCAGAGCAGCTGCAGATGTTCACTATGACCTTCCACCGATCCTGATTGGCAGTATAATATCGATCCTGCTTTTGCTGGCTGCTTTCTGGTTTGTGATGAACGCTGCCGGCTGGATGCGCGTTTTGCTACCGACCGTTGGGGGGATTCTTGCTGTTTGCACGCTCCACTTTACTGCAGTTGCGTCGACCGAGCTGGTTCCAAACCCGACCCTTCCTGCTGCTGATCCGCTGGGCATAGGGCGTCTCTGGCTGATCGGTGCAATTGCCGCTGTTGTCAGTATAGTAGCGCTGACAACGATTATTGCAGTATTTGTAGATCGTTACATGACGGACTTGAAGGGATTTGCGAACGCTACCCTGGACGGACTGGCCGTCGTTCGTGATGGTGGAATAGTCGAGATGAACGCTCGGTTTTCCGATCTCATGCGAAGCAGTGAAAAGGCGCTTGTCGGTGTTGCGCCGGATACTCTGTTGCTGGCGGCTGATGGGCTCCCCGTCTGTGCTTCTCGCCCGGAAGCAATCGAGGCCGCACCCAGATTTCCAAATGATGAGCGCATCTTTGAACTCGCGGTTCATACGATTGAGTATCAGGGACGCCCTTGCGAAGTTCTGGCTGTCCGTGATCTTACCGAAAAGCGCACGGCCCAGCGTCAGATCGAGCATATGGCGCGGCATGATACACTCACGGATTTACCTAACCGAATGTTCTTTGAAGAGCGTCTCGCAAACGCAGTGGCACGCCGCAGCCGAGAGCCTTTTGCTGTACTCGCGCTTGATCTGGACCGGTTCAAAGCAGTGAACGATATTTTCGGCCATGCCGAAGGTGATCGGGTATTGAAGACGGTTTCCAGCATTCTGAAGCGATCCATAAACGGTATAGACACGGCAGCACGTATTGGCGGCGACGAGTTTATCATTCTGCAGGTCGGGGTTCCGCAGCCCAAGGGTGCACGGAAACTGTCCGAAAAGATTCTGGATACCTTCCGGTCGGAACTGAATACAGTGCTCGATCCGACTGCTGTCGGTGTCAGCATTGGCGTTGCCGTATACCCGAATGACGGCAAGGATGCAGAAGCCATCCGACATGCGGCAGACATTGCGCTTTATCGGGCGAAGACAGAAGGACGGGGTACGGTTGCATTCTACTCGCCGGAAATGGACCGTGAAATAAGAGAGCGCCGCCAGATGGAGGCTGATTTGCGCCACGCCATGGTTCGCGGTCAGATCAGTATTGCCTATCAGCCATTGTTCGCAACAGCAGATGGTAGTTGTACCGGCTATGAAGCACTGGTTCGTTGGAACCATCCGGAACGTGGCCAGATACCACCGGAGGTTTTTGTTCCTATCGCTGAGGAAACGGGGGTAATTGTCCCACTCGGTGAGTGGGTTCTGCGTGAAGCCTGCCGCACTGCCGCCGGATGGGAGAAGCATTTAACTATCGCTGTAAACCTCTCCCCAGTACAGTTCCGTTTGGTCAATCTGCCGGACACGGTCAGTTCGGTTCTCCTAGAAACGGGTCTGGATCCCACGAGATTGGAGCTGGAGGTAACGGAAGCCGCATTAATGAAGGACCGATTGACGACACTCGAACTGTTGCGTCGCATGAAGAAGCTGGGTGTCCGTATCGTGATGGATGATTTCGGCACTGGCTATTCGTCGCTCAGTAACCTTCAAAGTTTCCCATTCGACAAGATCAAGATCGACCGCAGTTTCATCACCAGCATGGAAACGGATGTTAGTGCGAGAGCCATTGTACGAGCCATCGTCGGGTTGGGTCGTAGTCTTGATCTCCCGGTGGTGGCCGAGGGTATAGAAACCTTTGACCAGCATCGCATGGTGATCGAAGAGGGTTGCGAACAGGTTCAAGGCTTTCTTTTCGGACGTCCGGCCAATGCGCCAGCGTCAGCGGATCCGTCTTCGCGGCTTCCTAGCAAAAAGGGCGGTGGGCAAGTAAAGACTACCTAATAAACTGCAACCTTGTGAATAACTTTGAGGCTTCGGTGTTGCCGGAGCCTCTTTGCTGTGCCGAATTGTTACAAAGCTGTTATTTGATGCGATTGTGAATGAAATTCCATAGTGAAATATTCAGGGGGCGGAACCACAAATTTCTCAATCGCTGGAAGGGGTTGCGCCACATCCAATGCAGTCGAACACTGCGAATAGCGTAGTGTTTTCAACACGATATTTCGCGTGATCGCAATAATAAGTGAATTTATCCGAAGGAGCTTTCCGTGCTTGTAACACGTTACGGCCACAAAGCGAAAGCTGAATAGGACGAACAGTAACAGTACTAGTGATCGTAAAGACAAATCCCGTAACGGGGTCCTCGATACGCATCTTGGTTAAGTGGATGATGGAAACGATGCTTACTTCGCAACAATGGCTTCCGGTCGAGTTGCTCAATATCGGGCTGGCCGCTGCCCTTTTCTTCGCCTGCCTTGTTCACTCACTGTGGAAGGCTGTCTTCGATGAGCTCAACCCGGTATTCTGGCGCCGCACGGCTGCTCTGCTCTGGGCTGGTATCTTTATTGTCGCGCTGAGCGGCGGGATTGAAAGCTTCAACTGGCCACAAGCCATTGGATGGCTTCTCGTTCTTGGCGGTGTTGTTGCGACTGTGACACGTACCGGTATGAGCTATTATCGCCAATATTGCGCACATACATCGCGCGGTGTTCATTCGGGCCGCACCCGGCTTTCTGGACGGTGATCGCCATGTTTGCAAAGACTGTTGAAATGCCTTTGCGGCTTCACCGCCCACATAGCTTGCGCTCGTTCTTTATCCGCGCTTTTGCTGCTGCACGATCCCGTAAATATTCGTAGAGCGTGCACCCGATCGGCAGTAACCAAGAATGGGGCCCTCAGCTTCATCCAGCGCTGCTGCCATCGCATCCACATCTTCTTGCGTCAATTGTCCGCCTACAACCGGGATGTAGTAAGTTGCAAGCCCGGCTTTTTCGGCGACACGTGCAATTTCGCTGAACTCGGGTTGTTCAGGGCCGCCTTCGCCGTCTGGCCGATTGCAAATGATTGTGCGAAATCCCTCCGCTGCAATATCGCGTACGTCGTCGGGCTCGATCTGGCCCGAGACTGAATAATTGTCGTCTACCTGGCGAATATCCATATTTTCCTCACTTGCCGCTCAAATCGCGACGGCTTGTCCGGTGGCAACTTACATTAAAGTTGTTTTCATGCCACATGAAACTGCTGGGAGAACGGATGCGATGACAGGGGAGCGATTAAGGTGACGATCCACAAGGTTAGCCAGAGCGCTGTACGTATCGCGCATCGTGTGTCGAGCTTTCATGAAAGCACCCGAATGGTCCCGGAAGAAGTGCCCGTGGCGGTCAGCTATAACGGTTCAACCCAAGCCGTAATGATGGCTACACCGGATAATCTTGAGGACTTCGCGATCGGTTTCACGCTCACCGAGAATATCGTTGACCATATTTCCGAGATAGAAGCGGTTGATGTCGTAGCCTTTGAAAAGGGTATAGACCTACAGATCAGACTGTCCGAACGCCCCGAGCAGAGGCTTGCCGCGCGACGCAGGTTTATGGCTGGTCCCGTTGGGTGTGGTCTCTGTGGTATAGATTCAATCGACCATGCGTTGCGGTCGCTTGAGGCTTTGGAACAAGGTGATAGGAAATTCTCTTCCAACGATATTTCAATGGCTGTCGTGTCTCTCACGAAAGAGCAGCAACTGAATGCTGAGACCCATGCAGTTCATGCGGCGGGGTTCTATGTGCCAGGCGAGGGGCTTATTGCTGTACGTGAGGACGTGGGGCGTCACAACGCATTGGATAAGCTCGTCGGAGCTGTCTCGCGTATTGGTACTGCACCGGGAAATGGGATCGTCGCGATTACCAGCCGTGTTTCGGTCGAAATGGTGCAGAAAGCAGTTATGTTCGGTGCGCCAGTTCTGGCCGCAATCTCTGCGCCGACAGCTCTTGCCATTCGAACGGCGGAAGATGCCAACCTAACGCTTGTTGCACTGGTGCGAGGTGTTGAATTCGACGTTTATGCCCATGGAGAGCGTATCGCAGGAGAATGACCGGCCTTTTCGCAAAGGCCGGTCGAAGCATCATTATGCAAGGGCGGCAATACGGCTGCGTTCGCTAACGACCTGCAACACCGCATTGGCTGCTTCCACGCCCTTCACCTTGAAGTGGGCATGGAAAAATTCATGATGTTCCTTGCTTTCATGGAAATGATGCGGTGTCAGAACAACGCTGAGCACCGGAACTTCGGTCTCTAGGCCGACTTGCATCATGCCGTTGATGACAGCAGTTGCCACGAAATCATGTCGATAGATGCCGCCATCCACGACGAACGCAGCGCCGACAATGGCAGCATACTGGCCGGTTTTGGCCAGAGTCTTGGCGTGGAGAGGAATTTCATAGGCACCTGGAACGTCGAAGATTTCGACTTCTATATTTGTGCCAGCCTTTGCGGACAGTTCCGCGATAAAGCTCTTGCGAGCTTCGTCGACAATATCGGCGTGCCAACGGGCCTGAATGAATGCGATCTTGAAGGAAGTCTTGTTCGGATAGCTCTGGTTCATAGGTTCCACACGAAACTAGAATCAGGGCGCACAAAAGAACGCATTGATTGTGCCCAAGGGCGCAATCCTAACGCTCATTCGCTCTCTTCCATCCGGACTTTAACCGTCGGCTCCGGCATCTCACCGGATCTGCTGACCCTGAACGGAAGCCGAATCGGCATCTTTCAGGCGCTCGCGGGCTCGAAACTTTTGCTTCATACCGCCGGTGGGGAGTTTCACCCCGCCCCGAGAACAAGCCCGCACACCATTGTGCGAGCGGCGTGAAATTAGGGTTTCGTCGC
The DNA here is from genome assembly GCF_058796175.1 of Brucella sp. GW823-FHT04E01. Lineage (NCBI taxonomy): Bacteria > Pseudomonadati > Pseudomonadota > Alphaproteobacteria > Hyphomicrobiales > Brucellaceae > Brucella > Brucella sp. GW823-FHT04E01. The sequence goes on from NZ_JBXAIK010000003.1 coordinate 432,109, forward strand.
GGGCTTGTCCAGTAAAATAAGGGAAATTTTATACTGCCGGCATTTCAGGTCGATGAGGGGGATTTTAGAGTGCTGGTTTGATGGGAGGCGCCATGTAAAACGCTGCCCTTGAGGTGGTAATGCTTTAATTTCTAAGCGTTTTTCAGGGCGCCGGCTCTACCTGAAGTTTTAATCGATTGAATTTTACGCGTTTTATCTATCGGAAGATATTGACACCCTGGCAGGGTTTGGGCCTATCCTATGTTCACATCTTGTCTTGTGGATATTTAGCATCCTTAAAAGACAACGTTGTCAATTGGGCTTAAGCGGCGTATGAGTGGGATGGAGGATTTCAGGAAAAGCGTCGTGAGGGATGGCCGGGCACAGGTGAAAGCGGAAGCTTTCGCATCGTATTGCGGCAGTGAGTAGGAGAAACTGGTTGTGTGGTGCAGCTGGTTTCGGGTCTGTGCCGAAGAGGCGCGGATGGGAATGACGAGACGGATTACTGCGCTGAAGCAAAGGCTTAGCCAGATATCCGATAGTTTTAGTTTCGTTTGTTTCTACGGGAGGTAGACATGCATAAACTTTTGAAGCTCGCCGCGATGGGTACAGCCGCCTGTGCTTTGCTCGCCGGAATGGCCCCTGTTGCCAGTGCGCAGGACAAGCAGAACGTTGAAGTTCTGCATTGGTGGACTGCTGGCGGTGAAGCCGCCGCGCTCGACGTTCTCAAGAAGGATCTCGAAAAGAAGGGCATTAGCTGGACCGATATGCCGGTTGCCGGTGGCGGTGGTACGGAAGCCATGACAGTACTGCGCGCGCGCGTCACAGCTGGCAATGCTCCGACGGCAGTGCAGATGCTCGGCTTCGACATCCGCGATTGGGCAGAGCAGGGTGCTCTTGGTAATCTTGATGAGATCGCAAACAAGGAAGGTTGGGAAAAGGTCATTCCGGCTCCTCTGCAGGAGTTTGCCAAGTATGACGGCCACTGGATCGCTGCTCCTGTCAATGTTCACTCCACCAACTGGATGTGGATCAACAAGGCAGCGCTCGACAAGGCTGGCGGCAAGGAGCCTACCAACTGGGATGAACTGATCGCTCTCCTCGATAAGTTCAAGGAACAGGGCATCACCCCGATCGCTCATGGCGGCCAGCCATGGCAGGACGCAACGATATTTGATGCTGTAGTGCTTTCTTTCGGTACAGATTTCTACAAGAAGGCCTTCATCGATCTGGATCCAGAAACGCTCGGCAGCGATACGATGAAGCAGGCTTTCGATCGTATGACGAAACTGCGCTCCTATGTTGACGATAACTTCTCCGGTCGCGACTGGAACTTGGCTTCAGCTATGGTCATTGAAGGCAAAGCCGGCCTTCAGTTCATGGGCGACTGGGCGAAGGGTGAGTTTGTCAAGGCTGGCAAGAAGCCGGGCGAAGACTTCGTTTGCATGCGCTATCCGGGCACCCAGGGCGCTATCACATTCAACTCCGATATGTTTGCCATGTTCAAAGTCTCGGAAGACAAGGTTCCTGCACAGCTTGAAATGGCATCGGCGATTGAAAGTCCGACTTTCCAGTCGGCATTCAACGTAGTGAAGGGCTCCGCTCCGGCTCGTACCGATGTGCCTGATACCGACTTCGATGCTTGCGGCAAGAAGGCTATCGCTGACGAAAAGGAAGCGAGTGAAAAAGGCACGATGCTGGGCTCCATGGCGCATGGTTACGCTAACCCTGCTGCGGTGAAGAATGCGATCTATGACGTCGTAACACGCCAGTTCAACGGTCAGCTTTCCTCGGAAGATGCCGTCAAAGAACTCGTGTCGGCTGTTGAAGGTGCGAAATAACAGCAAAGAGGCGTCCGGCCCTTTCCGGACGCCTTCTATCTCAGGTGCTTTGGATATTGGTAGAGCATCTGAAAGTACTGGCATCAGTGGCCAGAAATCAAAACAACAATTGCATGATGAAGGCCTGCATGTTTCCATCGGAAATTGCAGCAGACTGAATTTATTGGGTGCATTCGGTCGCGCATAATGCAGAAGCGCTGGAATGCCGATCAAACAGATGTCCGGAACGTGCGCCTGATGTTTGGCGTATGTCCGGGTGGCGTAAACAAGGTGACGCAGAGATGCAGCGTAACAACCGATTACAAGAACTGGTGCCAAAGCTGGTTCTGGGGCCGAGCTTTCTGATAGTGCTCGTGTTTGTCTATGGTTTTATCATCTATACGGGCGTTCTTTCGCTAACCAATAGCCGAATGCTGCCGTCATATGGCTTCGTCGGACTTACGAATTACACCAAGTTGTGGGCCTTGCCTCATTGGTGGCGTGCGATCACCAATCTGGCGATCTTTGCATCGCTCTACATCATTATCTGTTCGGTCATCGGGCTGTTCCTTGCGATCCTTCTTGACCAGAAGATCCGCGGTGAAGGCGTTCTACGTCCGATCTATCTTTATCCGATGGCGTTATCTTTCATCGTCACTGGAACGGCATGGAAGTGGTTTCTCGATCCAGGTATCGGTCTGGAAAACACAATGCATTTATGGGGTTGGGAGAGTTTCTCCTTCAACTGGATCAAGAGCAATACAATGGCAATCTACTGTCTGGTGATTGCTGCTGTGTGGCAATCCTCCGGATTTGTGATGGCGATGTTCCTAGCAGGATTGCGCGGCGTGGATAATGAAATCATCAAAGCGGCGCAGATTGACGGAGCATCATCCGGTACGATCTATCGCCGCATCATTATCCCGTTGATGCGTCCGGTTTTCCTGTCAGCTTTCGTGGTTCTCGCTCATCTGGCAATCAAGGCATACGATCTTGTTATTGCGCTGACCGGTGGCGGTCCGGGGCAGGCCACCGAATTACCTGCGACTTTCATGTATTCCTATACGTTCACACGGAACCAGATGGGTATCGGTGCATCGTCGGCGATTATCATGCTGGCGATGATCTTCTCGATTATCATTCCTTATCTGTATTCTGAAATTCGCGGAGGGTCTCGGTCATGAGCGCCCAGTCGCAAGACAATGCCATCAAAAGCGGAAAGCTGACGCGAGCGCTGATCTACACTGCGCTACTGCTCTTTGCATTCTATTATCTGCTGCCGCTCTATGTGATGCTGGTCAACTCCTTCAAACCCCTTGAAGAAATCCGTCAGGGCGGGATGTTGAACCTCCCGCAGCAATGGACCATCGAACCATGGTTATCTGCATGGTCGACCGCACAGATCGGAGTTCAGCCTACCGGGTTGAAGCCGTTCTTCATCAACTCGATCCTGATGGTGGTTCCAGCCGTTGCGATCTCGACTATTGTCGGCGCCTTGAACGGTTACGTTCTGACCAAATGGCAATTCCGCGGGTCGAACATCTTTTTCGGCTTATTGCTGTTGTCGTGCTTCATTCCGTTCCAGATCGTACTCATTCCGATGGCGCGTGTTCTTGGTTTTCTGGGGATTGCGGGCACGATTTGGGGACTGATCCTCGTGCATGTGGTTTACGGTATCGGTTTCACGACGCTCTATTTCCGCAACTATTATGAAGCCTTCCCGACAGAATTGGTGCGGGCGGCGCAGATCGACGGAGCGAGCTTCTTCCAGATATTCTGGCGTATTTTGCTACCGTCTTCAGGACCGATCATCGTTGTGTCGGTGATCTGGCAGTTCACGAACATCTGGAACGACTTTCTGTTTGGTGCCTCCTTCTCGGGTGCAAATTCCACACCGATGACGGTTGCACTCAACAATCTGGTTTCCTCCTCCACCGGCGTTAAGGAATACAATGTCCATTTCGCAGCTGCCATCCTGGCAGCTCTGCCGACGCTGATCGTCTATATCGTTTCCGGTCGCTATTTCGTACGTGGCCTGATGTCCGGTGCCGTAAAGGGATAAGTTGCAATGTCTTTTCTGAAAATATCTGATCTCTACAAATCCTACGGCAATGTTTCGGTTTTGAAGGATATCAATATCGAGATTGATGAAGGCGGTTTCCTCGTTCTCGTGGGCCCGTCTGGCTGCGGCAAGTCAACATTGTTGAATACTATCGCCGGGCTTGAGCCGATCACATCGGGTGACATAGCCATCAATGGCAAGTCGGTGTCCGGCCTGCATCCATCCCAGCGCGATATTGCGATGGTCTTCCAGTCTTATGCGCTTTATCCGAATATGACGGTTGCCGGGAATATCGCTTTCGGCATGGAAATTCGTAAGGTTCCGAAGGCTGAGCGCGATAAGGCTATTCAGGAAGTTGCCGATATCCTGCAGATCGGCCATCTGCTGGATCGCAAACCAAGCCAGCTTTCAGGCGGCCAACGTCAGCGTGTGGCCATGGGGCGTGCTCTGGTGCGTAATCCGCAGGTATTCCTGTTCGATGAACCACTTTCCAACCTCGATGCCAAGCTGCGTGTCGACATGCGCACCGAGATTAAACGGCTGCACAGCCGGATGAAAACTACGATCGTTTATGTGACGCACGATCAGATCGAGGCAATGACGCTGGCAACTAAGATCGCCGTTCTCAAGGATGGAATCTTGCAGCAATTCGGAACGCCAGCCGAAATCTACAATAATCCGTCCAATATGTTCGTTGCTGACTTCATGGGATCGCCAGCAATGAACCTGCTAACTGCTCGGGTCGAAAAGAACGGTTCGGGCTATGCCATCAATCTCGGACGTGGTGAAGGTGAACCGTTGAAGCTGCCATTGAAGGCGGCGCCCCAAGGACTAGGCGCTTATGAAGGCCAGGATATTGTCTTCGGTATTCGCCCTGAAGCACTCACAGATCCGGATGGAGCTGATCGCAATGCAAATGCGATAGTGGAAGGGGATTGCCTGATCGATGTTGTCGAGCCCGCAGGCTCGGATACGTTTGCTGTTACGCGATTGGGCGGCAAGCACGTTGTGGCACGACTGCGCGCAGATGCCCGCATCGCTGCGGGACAACCGGCCACGTTGGCCTTCAACCTGGACAAGTCGGTCTTCTTTGACCCGAACAGTCAGGGTCGAATTCTCTGACTGTGAGGCACATAGTGCAATCTTTGCCAACACTGCGGAGACTGTATGAAACGAAAAGAGCGCTTCCATTTTATTGGAAACGCTCTTTTTCATGTCTGCCTGGAGGGCAAAAAACTTTGTTTAGGGGCACGCTTTAATGCAGGAAATCAAGCCCAAGAAGGCCGACTGCAAGCGCAGTGTTCAGTGAAATGATCATCATTCCGTAGATGATGGCGGTTCTTGTAATATCGTTCATTTCCTACCTCCTTGAACCGGAGCGGCCCCCCACCCGGTTCGAAGCCTCGTGAAACTGTAACGAAATGTAACAAGCTGTTACGGGAAGCGCAACCCTGTTTTACGCAAATGTGAACGGTTGAAATCTGGCGTGAGAAATTCAGTGACTTTTGTCGGCAGAGAGCCAGTTAGGCCCAAAACCGCGATAAATTACTGATTTTATCGCATATTCACCGCAATGTGACGCTGCTCTGACTAGCAATAATCAGTGTGGCGCTACATAGGATTGTCAGCTCTTAAATATCCGTCATTTCGGAATATTACCGTGAATCGCATCATTCCTCTCGTACTGGCCATAGCCCTATTCATGGAGCAAATGGATTCGAACGTCATCTCGACGTCGCTTCCTGCTATCGCTGCTGACATCGGTACAAGCCCTATTGCGCTCAAGCTGGCGCTGACTGCTTACCTTGTTGCGCTCGCAGTTTTTATTCCCGTCAGCGGCTGGATGGCCGATCGCTTCGGGGCCAAGAATGTCTTCCGGGCTGCAATTGCGGTATTCGTGGTTGGTTCTGTAGCCTGCGCTGCATCGAATTCACTGACTGCTTTCGTCGTTGCGCGGTTTTTGCAGGGTATGGGCGGTGCGATGATGACACCGGTTGGCCGTCTCGTACTTATCCGTTCGACTCCGCGCAGTGAACTTGTGTCAGCCATGGCGTGGCTTACGATTCCAGCAATGGTCGGGCCGCTGGTAGGTCCACCAGTCGGTGGTTTCATCACGACTTTTCTGACTTGGCATTGGATTTTCCTGATTAATGTACCGATCGGTTTCGTCGGTATCTGGTTTGCAACGCGGTTTCTGCCGGACACAGACGAGCGCATCGTAAAGCGCCTTGATTGGACGGGCTTCTTTCTTTCCGGGATCGCAATGTCGGGTGTTGTCTTCGGATTGTCGGTCGTCAGCCTGCCAGCCTTGCCGCCTGCGGTGGGTTTTACAACCCTTGCAATCGGTATTGTCTGCACGGTTCTCTATCTTCGGCATGCGAGGAGAACCGATGATCCGCTGCTGAACCTGAAACTTTTCGATAATCAGGTATTTCGTTCCGCAGTCATCGGCGGCAGCATTTTCCGGTTCGGGATCGGGGCTATTCCATTCCTGCTGCCATTGATGTTTCAGCTTGGCTTTGGTCTCACACCGTTTCAGTCGGGTATGATGACTTTCGTTTCGGCGATCGGTGCGATCAGCATGAAATTCGGTGCAAAGCGTATCTTTGTTCGCGTTGGTTTCCGGCGCGCCTTGATGGCAGGGTCCTTGATTTCGGCCTGCTTCATTGCCGTCAACGGCCTGTTCACACCGACAACACCTTACTGGATCATCATCGGCTTTTTGCTGGTGGGGGGCTTTGCGCGTTCGTTGTTTTTCACTGGTGTCAATGCGCTTGCTTTCGCCGAAATCCCCGATGAAAAGACCAGTCAGGCGACGCCCATCACGGCAGTGGCGCAGCAGGTTTCCATTGCTATCGGTGTGGCACTGGCAGGTGGTATTCTGGAAATCAGTACGTCGTTACGCGGAGCCCATCTCGAATTGGTGGACTTCCACATCGGCTTCTTTGTGGTTGCTGCCGTTTCCGCTCTGGCTTTTCTCTGGTTTGCGCGGCTCGCACCTGATGCAGGCAAGGAACTGTCTGCGCCAACAGTCGTGAAACATCACGGTAAGGAGCCCGCAGCCATCGAAGCCGCGAGCACCTCAGCCGGAAAATAAGCTTCAACCTTTGAAATCGCGGGCGAGTAGATAAAGCTCGACCGATTCCGCGCGTGATGCAGGTGGTTTGACATGATGCACAGAGCGGAACTTCTGCTTCAGCAGAGCTAGTAGTTCATTTTCCGTGCCACCCTGGAATGTCTTGGTGAGAAAATGCCCGCCCGGCTTCAAAACCGAAATGGCAAAATCAGCGGCGACTTCACACAGATGCACGGTACGCAGATGATCAGTCCTGCGGTGGCCAGTCGTCGGGGCAGCCATGTCGGAAATGACTAAATCGGGCTTGTCACCGAGCGCATCCATCAGTTTTTGTGGCGCCTCATCATCGAGAAAATCCATTTCCAGCAAGACAACGCCGGGCAGGGGGTCGACGTGAAGGTAGTCGATGCCAACGACGTTCGGATTCTCGTCGGTTGAACCGACAATCTTGGCCGCGATCTGCGACCAGCCGCCAGGCGCAGCGCCGAGATCGATGATCTTTTGACCCTTTTTGAGCAGATCATAACGATCATTGATTTCAATGAGCTTGTAGGCTGCGCGCGAACGATATCCGTCCTGCCTGGATTTGTGCACATAGGGGTCGTTCAAATGGCGCTGCAGCCAGCGGCGTGACGATTCCTTGATCGTGCCTGCCTTTTTCTTCACACGTACCTGCAGATTGCTGGAGCCCGCGCCACCGCGACCACCAGTTTTTACTCCACCCTTGTTTCCGCCTGCCTTGCTCATTTTCAGTGCCTGTTTCTAGCGCCTGTCGCGCGATTGTGTCGCCATGCGCCGTCGCGCGACATCAGTTCGGTCAAAATGCCTTCACGCAAACCACGATCGGCAACAAGTAGTTTTTCGCTGGGCCATACTTTGCGTATCGCATCGAGAATAGCACAGCCTGCCAATACCAGATCGGCGCGATCTGCGCCAATACACGGGTTGGCTACACGAGCGTCAAAATCCCACGACAGAAGACGGTTGGTCATTTGCGTCACATCGTCGGCACCCATCCACATGCCATCGACTCGGCGCCGATCATAGCGGTCGAGGCCGAGATGAATTCCAGCGAGCGTGGTTACGGTTCCAGATGTACCCAGCAGGTGGAAACGTGGACTGGCAGTCAGATTTCCGAGACACTGCCGCTCGGCAAATTGCGCAAGCAGATCGGTCACATGCGAAACCATGGAATCGAAACTTTCCTGCGTGACATTGCGTCCGCCGAAACGTTCTGCCAGCGTCACGACGCCGACAGGAAGAGACGTCCAGGCCATGATATGCTCTGCCAGACGAGGAGAACGGCGACGGGAAACATCAATCAACGCGATTTCAGAGGAACCGCCACCAATATCGAACAACACGACAGCATCCGTTTCGCGGGTAACCAGTGTACCGCAGCCTGAGACAGCGAGCCGGGCTTCCGTCTGCCGGTCTACGATCTCCAGTTCAAGTCCGGTTTCCGCCAGAACCCGTGCCAAAAATGCTTCGCCATTCGAAGCCGAACGGCAGGCTTCGGTGGCTATCAGTCGCGAACGTCTGATTTTCTTGCCTGCAAGTTTGTCACGGCAAACCTTCAGTGCTTCAACGGCACGATCCATCGCATTTTCGCTAAGCTGGCCAGTGGCACTCAAGCCTTCTCCCAATCGTACGATGCGTGAAAATGCATCCACAACGCGGAATTGGCCAGGCCGCGTCGGCGACGCAACCAGCAGGCGGCAATTATTTGTGCCAAGATCCAAAGCCGCATAAAGTGGAGCGTCGCCCTTTTCGTGATGCGCGCCATTAGCAGCGCGGGGCATCTGGCCATTGCCGCCCTTACGCTTGTTCGGCGTCGATGCATGTTGGCTTTCCGCGCGCGCGACATTATGCGTAGACTTCAACGCAGCTTCAGCTACCAGCGGCGTCTGCGCACCCTGTTGTCGTGACTGCTTCTTTTTACGAGCGCGGCGGCGGCGATTCGAGATTTTTCCGGAAGATCGCTGTTGGTTGTTTGCTGCTTCTGCAGCCTCGGGCTTTTGCGCAGAAGCTTCAACAGCCGGCACAGACTTACCGCGCCGACGCCGACGTGCGCGTTTACGCTGGCTCTGCGAATTCGTGCCTTCGGTCTCGTCCTGTGGCTTTGAGCGTCCTGAATCGGATGCACTACGGGCATTGCCGATATCTGTAACGGCTTTCTTGCGCGGTCTGCGCTTGCCGTTATCGGACGGATTCCGGGCCTGCGAATTGCCCGATTGTCCGCCGGACGCCCCTTGATGCACCATTTCGGCGGTGCGCTCGTCGGGGTTCTTCAAGGTTTTTGTCCTTATGGCGCCGCGCGAACCTGTCAGGACGCAAGCAAGGCGCTTCAATTTCTACGTTGTGCATAATGTAACAGTGGTTTTCTGTTTTACCAAGGGGCAGGCTGTCGAGAGCCGCCGGAAAATTTTGAATGCACGTATGAAATTTGAGCCAACGGCGCGCCCGAGGGCTTTCGCTGGTGGCGAAAGCCCTTAAGGAGACGATATGTCTGCAGGTTAGATGTCGTAAGTATGGGCTGCGTTGATTGTCGCAACGAATTGTTTTGTGCGCTCACGCGCAGGCCGCGTGAAAACCTCGTGTGCGGAGCCCGTTTCAACGATGTTGCCCGACTCGAGAAAGACGACGTTCTTTGCAATTTTGGAAGCGAGTCGCAGGTCGTGTGTCGCGATCACCATGGTGGTGCCTTCCTTTGCAAGTTTGCTCAGAACATCAACGACTTCGGAGGCGAGTTCGGGGTCAAGGGCCGAGGTGGGCTCATCGCATAACAGAACACGCGGGGATGGTGCCAATGCACGTGCAATCGCGATACGCTGTTGCTGGCCACCAGAGAGCGTTGAAGGCCAAGCATCCGCTTTATGCGCCATCCCTACCTTTGTGAGCAATTCCATCGCACGTTCTTTTGCCTTGTCCTTCGGCCATTTCAGAACCGTAACGAGGCCTTCCATCACATTCTGGATCGCGGTCTGGTGAGGAAAGAGCTGGAAGTTCTGAAACACCATGCCTGTCTGGCGGCGGATTGATTGGATTGCCTGCCAGCTCGGCTTACGGTCAGGCTCAAAGCTGAGGCTCTGGCCACCCAGAACCAGAGTGCCCGACGTCGGAATCTCCAGCAGGTTTATGCAACGCAGCAACGTGCTTTTGCCTCCGCCGGATGGACCGACTAGTGCTGTTACTGTGCCCTCGGCAATCGCAACGTTGATATCATTAAGGATCACAGCGTCGTCAAAGCGCTTTACGATATGTTGCAGCTCGATCATGCGTTTGTCTCCAGTGTGCCGCCATAACGTCCGAAGCGTTTTTCAAGGCGCACTTGCAGCGCTGAGAGTACGGAACTCATCACGAGATAGATCAAGGCTGCTTCGATATAGAGGATGAGAGGTTCGTAAGTGGTCGCGACGATACGTTGCGCGGACTGGAAAAGCTCCGGCACGGTGATGGCGGCTGCAAGCGACGTGTCCTTCACCAAAGAAATGAAGGAATTGGAGAGCGGAGGCACTGCAGTCCGGGTTGCCTGTGGCAGAATGGTGCGGGCAAGTGCCTGACGCCAGCTCATACCAATGGAATATGCGGCTTCCCATTGACCTTTCGGAACGGCAGATATGACCGCCCGGATAATCTCCGAACTATAAGCACCAACGCTGAGAGAGAAACCAATTACGGCCGCTGGAAATGCATCGAGATAGATGCCGGCGCTTGGCAGGCCGTAAAAAATTACGAACAACTGCACGAGCAGGGGGGTACCGCGGAATATCCAGACATAAAAGCGTGCGATAGATGAAAGCCAAAGCGGAGCGAACAACCGCACGAGCGCAGTCAGGAGCCCCAATGTCAGGCCGAATGCAAAGGACAGAAGGGTGAGGGGAATAGTGAAGATCAAGCCAGCCCACAAAAGAGTCGGCAGGGATTCCACCATCAGTTGAAGCCAATCGGGCACGGTTTTCGGCTCCTCAATAATGTATAAAGTCAGACTGAAATGAACTTGCGCTGATAAACCTGCGCGTCCTTATCTTATACAGCCTGACATTCATGTCTTGGGAATAGTTTTTCACAATCACAATAAAACGAAGCCGGAAGGAGCTTCCGGCTTCGTCTTGTAAACCAGGAAAACGCTTACTTGGAAACGTCCTGACCGAAATATTTCTGTGAAATTTTGTCGTAGGTGCCGTCGGCTTTAATTTCGTCGAGAGCCTTGTTGATTGCCGTTACGAGATCATCGTCGCCCTTGCGGACGATGATGCCCGACGCGTCGGCATTTTCTTTCTCGGCCACAACCTTGACCGGAGCCTTCGGCTGGTGCTTTTTGAAGTCGAGAAAAGACAGGCTGTCATTGAGGGTCGCATCCGCACGGCCTGTCAGAACAAGCTGGATCGACTGGTCGAAACCATCTGTGGCTACGAGTTCAGCGCCGGCTTCCTTCGCGAGCTTGCCGTAATTGCTGGTGAGCGACTGTGCTGACTTCTTGCCCTTAAGGTCAGCAAAATCCTTGATCGTATCGTCCTTGTCGTTGACGATCAGAACGACCTTGGAAACGATATAGGGGTTGGAGAAGTTGAACTTCTTCTGACGCTCTTCGGTAATGCCTACCTGGTTGATAACGGCATCATAGCGTTTGGAATCAAGCCCAGCGATGAGCCCGTCCCATTTGCCTTCAACGAATTCCGGCTTTACGCCGAGCTTGGCAGCCACGGCTTCACCGATTTCCACGTCGAAGCCGACGAGCTTGTTGTCCTTGTCGTGATAGGTGAACGGCGCGTAGGTGCCTTCAGTGCCGATCTTTAAAACGCCCGCCGACTTTATGGCGTCGAGATTTTCTCCGGCCATAGCGCCAGTGAAAAGAGCTGCCTGAATGATGCCTGCGGTAGCGATGATCTGAGCGAATTTCATTTTCGGTATCCGTGAACTGGTTGAGGTTCTATTGATCGCAGAAATTTAATTCTAAAGATGCGTCCAAAACGACCATTACGCAGTAATTATTAGGATTGGTTACTAATTATTTGAATAATTTGAGTGAATAATTCTAACACCCTTCAGTCCGGATCGGAAGGGTGGAGAAAGCATTCACCCGCCCTCAGTCACTATGAGATGACTTTAAGCAATCGATGCCGGTTGAACGCAAAGCGCCGCCAGAATTTCAGCTGGCGGCGCTTTGCGTGTCGGTGGGCAGGCCAACTACTAGGGTTTGCCGTAACCGCCACCGGTTGGTGTGATGACGGTGAAGGCTTCACCTGCTTCCAGAACGGTCTGGTCGCAGTTGCCGAGCACTTCGATGGAGCCGTCCTTTCGCCGTACTTCATTGCGACCGGTTTGACCGGCTTCGCCGCCTTCAAGGCCGAAGGGCGCTACGCGGCGATGTCCTGAGAGAATGGCGAAATCGAGCGTCTTAAGTGCACGGATCGTGCGCTTGGTGCCGTCGCCAGCGTGCCACTTGCCCTTGCCGCCCGATCCATGCCGAATGTGGAAATCTTCCAGCAACACCGGGAAGCGTGTTTCCAGAATCTCCGGATCGGTGAGGCGGGAATTGGTCATATGTGTATGCACGGCATCTGCACCGTTGAAACCCGGACCGGCGGGGGCACCAGAACAGATGGTTTCGTAATACTGATATTCATCATTGCCGAAGGTCAGATTATTCATAGTGCCTTGCGCTGCGGCCATGGCCTTGGTCGCGCCAAACAGGCAGTTGGTGACAGCCTGACTGACTTCGACATTGCCCGCCACCACGGCTGCCGGATAGCGCGGTGAAAGCATCGAACCTTGCGGAACGATGATCTTGATCGGGCGCAGGCAGCCCGCATTCATCGGAATGTCGCCTTCGACCAGCACACGGAAGACATAGAGCACAGCGGCACGTGTCACCGGTTCCGGCGCATTAAAATTATCCGGGCGCTGTTCCGACGTGCCGGTGAAATCAACCGTCGCTTCGCGCTTTTCTTTGTCGATCGTGACGCGCACCTCAATTTGGCAGCCCTGATCCATCTCATAGGTGAAATGGCCGTCCGGCAGCTTGTCGAGCACACGGCGCACGCTTTCGGCGGCATTGTCCTGAACATGGCCCATATAGGCTTTCACAACATCCTCGCCGAAAAGACCGATCATCTTTTTCAGCTCGGCGACGCCCTTTTCGTTGGCGGCGATCTGCGCCTTCAAGTCGTTGACGTTCTGCGTCAGGTTGCGGACGGGGTAGGTCGCACCCGTCAGCAGAGCGGCGAGCGCTTCCTCGCGGAAGGTGCCGCGATCAACCAGCTTGAAATTGTCGATATAGACGCCTTCCTGCTCGATATTGACCGCAAGCGGCGACATGGAACCCGGCGCGATGCCGCCAATATCCGCGTGATGGCCACGGCTAGCGACCCAGAAGCGGATTTCGCGATTGTCGTCATCGAAAACCGGCGTGCATACTGTAAGATCGGGCAGATGCGTGCCGCCATTATAAGGCGCGTTGATGAGGAACACATCGCCCGGCTTGATGTCGCTGTTTTCGCGGATGGCGGTGGCGACGGATGCATCCATGGAACCCAGATGCACCGGCATATGCGGCGCATTGGCGACGAGATTGCCTGCCGCGTCGAAAACTGCGCAGGAAAAGTCGAGACGTTCCTTGATGTTCACCGAATAGGCGGTGTTTTGAAGCGTCACGCCCATCTGCTCGGCTATGGACATGAAGAGATTGTTGAAAATCTCCAGCATGACCGGATCGGCTTCGGTGCCGATGGCCGTGCGGGCGGGCAGCGCCTTGATGCGCGTCAGCACCACATGGTCATGCGCGGTCAGGCGAGCCTGCCAGCCATCTTCGATGACGATGGTCTGGTTTTTCTCGATGATGATTGCCGGGCCGGTGACGGTCTGGCCGCGCTGCATCTGCTCACGCAAGACGACGCCCGCATCGTGCAACGTGCCTTGCGAGAAGAAGCTGGTCCGTTTGGCGGTTGCCGCTTCCAGATCGCTGTCGAGCGACTGGGCGCTTTCGGTCTCGCCAGCACCTCCGCCAACGGCTTCAACTTCCACTGCGTCGATAACGAGAGCCTTGTTTTCCGCAATGAAGCCGAAACGGCGCTTATGGGCGGCCTCGAACTCGGCGCGAAGACGGTCGGCATTATCCTGTGCCGGGAAGGCGGCTTCAATGGAGAGCACCGTGTCGGTGCCCGCATAGCGGATGTGGGCGCGCAGATGACGCTGCACGGCTTTAGCCTCTATGCCCTGGGCCAGAAGTTCAACGACGCATTCCTGCGCCAGTTCTTCGCCGAGTTCTTTCAAGGCTGAAGGCGCTGCTGAATCGAGCGCGACGCCAAGCGCCTTTTGGCGCGTGGCGCGAATATCGGCCAGGCCCATGCCATAGGCGGATAGCAGGCCGGACATGGGATGGAGAAGAATATTCTTCATGCCAAGCGCATCGGCCACGAGACAGGCATGTTGTCCGCCCGCGCCACCAAAGCAGTTGAGCGCATAGCGCGTCACATCATAGCCGCGCTGGACGGAAATTTTCTTGATGGCCTCGACCATATTGGCAACCGCAATGCGGATGAAACCATCGGCAACCGCTTCCGGCGAACGACCATCGCCGATTTCAGTTGCCAGCGCGGCGAAGCGTTCCCGCACCCGCTCCACATCAAGTGTCTGGTTCTGGTCGGGGCCAAAGATTGCCGGGAAAAATTCCGGTAGAAGCTTGCCCAGCATGACATTGGCATCGGTGACGGCGAGCGGTCCGCCATTGCGATAGCAGGCCGGACCGGGATTGGCGCCTGCCGAATCCGGTCCGACACGGAAACGTCCGGCGTCGTAATGCAGGATCGAACCGCCACCTGCGGCAACCGTGTGGATCAGCATCATCGGCGCGCGCACGCGCACACCGGCAACTTCCGTTTCAAAAGCGCGTTCATATTCGCCGTCGAAATGCGCGACATCCGTGGAGGTGCCGCCCATGTCAAAGCCGATGACATTCGGGAAACCAGCCGTTTCGCCGGTCCGGGCGAGGCCGACGACGCCGCCTGCCGGGCCGGAGAGGATTGCATCCTTGCCCTGAAACAGATCGGCTGCGGTGAGGCCGCCTGACGACATCATGAACATGACGCGTGCGCCGGTGCGCTCGACATCCAGCTCGTTGGAGACCTGCGCAACATAGCGGCGAAGAACCGGCGACAGATAGGCATCGACGACAGTGGTGTCGCCACGCCCGACCAGCTTGATCAGCGGCGAAACTTCATGGCTGACGGAGACCTGTTCAAAGTCGAGACTGCGCGCAATGCGAGCAATTTCAGCCTCATGTGCAGGGAACTTATAAGCATGCATGAGCGCGATGGCGACGGATTTGTAGCCCTGTTCCTTCAGTGCAGCCAGTACGGCTTCCGCCTCGGCGGGATCGAGCGCCGTTTCAACCGTGCCGTCTGCCTGAACGCGTTCGTTCAGCTCGACCACCTTTTCGTAAAGCGCTTCCGGCTTGATGATTTCAGTCGCAAAGATGTTCTTGCGTTCCTGATAGCCAATGCGCAGCGCATCGCGAAACCCCCTGGTGGTGACAAGGGCCAGCCGCTCGCCCTTGCGCTCGAGAAGCGCATTGGTCGCGACCGTCGTTCCCATGCGAACTTCGCCGATGATACCGGCGGGAACCGCTTCGCCGGTCCTGAGGCCAAGATGCAGGCGAATGCCGTGAACGGCGGCATCCTTATAGGCAGACGGATTTTCGGAGAGAACCTTGCGTGCATGGAGCTGGCCCTGCGGATCTCGCCCGATGATGTCCGTAAACGTACCGCCGCGGTCGATCCAGAAGTCCCATACTCCGCGTCCTGTTCCGCTCATTATCGGCTCCCTCACACAGCACTACTGGTGCATTTCGAAATCTTTTCAGGATTTCATAGTCCCACTTTATTGACAAAATGTCGATAAGATGGTGACATAAAATACACATAAATAAGGGAGCAGCAAGAATGGGGAAGAACAGGGACAGCGAAGAAACTGTAACGGTGTCTTCCGAGACCCGGGAAGCAAGCTTCGATGAAGTCGCGTTGCCCAAGCATCTGCGCCCCGTCGCCTCAATAGGTCCCATTGTATCGTCTGCGCATCTTGCCGAAGGCGGTTCGCCAGGTATGTCCGAGGTTGAATATGGCCTCATTCTCGCATCGCACGCATTTTCGCGCTGGATGGTTCGCTGCATGGCTGCGGCTGGATTGCCGGGGCTTTCGCCCATCGAGGTGCTGATTCTCCATTCGATCCGCCATCGTGATCGCGAGAAGAAGCTTGCCGATATCTGCCTCGTTCTCGACATTGAAGACACGCATATTGCCACCTATGCCATCCGCAAGCTTGAAAATGCCGGTCTGTTGACGACCGGCAAGGCGGCGAAGGAAAAGACGGTGAAGATCACCGCCAAGGGCGCTGATGCCTGCGCGCGCTATGCGCAGATTCGCGAGCGCCTTTTGGTCGATTCCACTGCCAATGCACGCCCTTCGGAAGAAACGCTTTCGGAAGTGGCTGCGCTTTTGCGCTTCATGTCCGGTGCATTCAATCAGGCCACGCGGTCTGCCATCACACTGTAAAAGGGTTGGAAGTTTGAGCGGAACCGAGTTGAACGCACCAGTTTCAAAGCCTCTGCTGACTGTCGATGGCCTCAGTGTCGAATTTGGCGCGAGCCGTGTCGTTGACGATCTGAGTTTCTCGGTTCATCCGGGTCGCACGCTGGCCGTGGTTGGAGAATCCGGTTCGGGCAAGTCCATCACGTCGCTTTCCATCATGCGGCTTGCCGATATGAGCGGCGCGAAATTCCCGTCTGGCCGCATTCTGTTTGGCGAACGTGATCTGCTGAAAGCCGATCAAAAGACGATGCGCGGCATTCGCGGCAAGGAGATCGCCATGATCTTCCAGGAGCCGATGACGTCGCTTAATCCCGTTTTCACCATCGGCAACCAGCTATCCGAAGTGCTGATGCTGCATGAGGGCATGACCCAGCAGGCGGCGCTTGCCGAGGGTAGGCGGCTTCTGGAAATGGTGCGGCTGCCGGATGCGGAAGGACTGCTGAAGCGCTATCCGCACCAGCTTTCTGGCGGGATGCGCCAGCGCGTCATGATCGCCATGGCGCTTGCCTGCCGCCCGAAGCTTTTGATCGCCGATGAGCCGACCACCGCACTCGATGTGACTATTCAGGCCCAGATACTGCACATTATCAGAGATTTGCAGCAAGAGCTTGAAATGGCGGTGATTTTCATCACACACGATATGGGCGTGGTGGCGGAAATGGCCGACGATGTCGTCGTCATGTGGAAGGGTAAGAAGGTCGAGGAAGGCCCGGTCGGGCAGATTTTCTCGAAACCGGAACATGCCTATACCAAGACGCTGCTGTCGGCAGTGCCGAAGCTTGGCAGCATGACGGGCGAAGCCTTTCCCAAGCGGATGCCGGTCATGACCATGCGTGACGGCATGCCTGTTTTGACGGGCGAGGAGCGCATTCAGGACACGGCGCGTTATGGCGACAAGCCGTTGCTTTCCGTAGACGATCTTTATGTGCGCTTTCCGATCAAGAAGAACCTGTTCGGGAAGGTCACGCATGTCTGCAACGCTGTGTCGAAGGTCGCATTCGATATCTATCCGGGCGAAACGCTGGCGCTGGTCGGTGAATCCGGTTCGGGAAAATCGACCATAGGGCGCACCATCCAGCAATTGCAGACGCCGCTTTCCGGCGATATTCGCTTCAACGGCAAGGCCTATTCGGCCATGAGTGCTGCCGAGCGATATGCCATGCGTCGCGAAGTGCAGTATATTTTCCAGGACCCGTTTGCATCGCTTGATCCGCGCAAGACGGTTGGCTTTTCCATTGCAGAACCGATCCGCACGCATGGCCTTCTCGACAATAGTAAGGCGATCAATGCGCGCGTGGCAGAATTGCTGGAGCGGGTTGGTCTCGGCCCGGAACATGCCAAGCGCTATCCGCACGAATTTTCCGGCGGTCAGCGCCAGCGCGTCTGCATTGCGCGTGCGCTTGCCTCCAAGCCGAAGCTCATCATTGCCGATGAAGCTCTGTCGGCGCTTGATGTTTCCATTCAGGCGCAGGTTATCAACCTGTTCATGGACCTCCAGAAAGAGCAGGATCTCGCTTATCTCTTCATCAGCCATGACATGGCGGTGGTCGAAAAGATGAGCCACCGCGTGGCCGTTCTCTATCTCGGCCAGATCATGGAACTCGGCTCGCGGCAGCAGGTTTTCGAAACGCCGTCGCATGACTACACGAAGCGGCTTCTCTCGGCGGTGCCGATTGCCGATCCCGCTGCGCGCACCAACCGGTCCGCACTGGAAGGTGAAATTCCAAGCACGACGCGCCGGATCGACGACAAGCCGCCGATCTATCGTCATCGCGAGATCGCAGCCGGACATTTCGTGGCCGAAACCGTCTGACGCATAAAGTTCAACAGAAACCCAAAGGGGAAAAAACAATGATAAGGAAGACACTTAAAGCCGTTCTTATGGCTTCCGCTCTCTCGGCGGCAGTGTTTGCATCTGCTCCGGCTTTCGCTGCCGGAAAGCTGACCGTTTCGTCGCCGCAGGACCCGGGCAGCTGGGATCCGATCGACACTTTCCTCGTCAACTGGGCTTCTGTCGCCACCAATATTTTCGACGGTCTCGTCTATCGCGGACCAGACCTCAAGATTGTTCCGGCACTGGCAGCCTCGTGGGATGAGCTGGATGACGGCAAGCGCATCCGCTTCCATCTGCGCGAGAACGTCAAGTTCCATAATGGGGAGCCGTTCAACGCCGAAGCCGTCAAGTTCACCTTTGATCGCCTGCTCGGTGACGAGGGCGCGAAAGGCCCGCAGCGTTCGAACTATATCGCCATCGAGAAGGTGGAAGTTATAGACGACAAGACCGTCGATTTCCATCTGAAGGCGCCAGATCCGGTTCTGATCACCAAGCTGGCCGGTTATGGTGGCATGATCGTTCCGCCAAAATACATTCAGGAAAAAGGCGACGATTATTTCAACACGCATCCGGTCGGTACCGGGCCATTCAAATTCGTGTCCTATGAACCGAAGGTGAGCATCAAGCTTGAGGCTTTCGCTGATCATTGGGGCGGTGCGCCGAAACTTTCCGAACTGGAATATCGCTTCATCACCGAGCCTTCGACCGCCGTTGCCGAACTTCAGGCCGGGCGCGTCGATCTGGTCATTCCGCCGACCATTCCGATTGGCATGATCCCGACCATTCAGGGCGATCCGAAGCTGGAACTCGTCACGACGGCAGGCCCGACGGTCTATGCCCTGCGCTTCAACACGGCTGATGGCATCACCAAGGACGAGCGCGTTCGCAAGGCGCTGATCATGGCAGTTGACCGCGATGCGATCATCCAGTCCATTCTGGCCGGTCAGGCAGAACCGATTGCAAGCTTCCAGGGCTCGCTGTCCTTCGGTTTCGATCCGAACATGAAGCCGCTGCCTTACGATCCGGAAGGCGCGAAGAAACTGCTCGAAGAAGCGGGCGTCAAGCCCGGCGCAACCGTGCAGATCGATGTGCGCGGTCAGGATGCAAGCTTCAATGAAGTGGCGCAGGCTATCGCAAGCTTCCTGCAAATGGTCGGCGTCAATGCCACCATCAAGCCTTATGACACCAATGTTTTGCTGAACGATATCATCCCGCAGGGCAAGACCGGCGCGATGTTCCAGCAGGCCTGGGGCGGCTGGACCTTCGACTACGATAACACCGCCTATTCCATGTACCATTCCGGCGAGAAGTGGAACCCTTACGACAAGGACGAAAAGCTCGACAAGATGCTGGAAGCGCAGCGCTCGGTTATTGATCGCGGCGAGCGCGAAAAGCTCTTGCAGGAAATCGCGGTTTACGCTGCCGACCGTGCACTCGAAATGCCGCTTTACAATCTCAAGGCAATCTTCGGCGTCAACAAACGCGTGAAGAACTTCGTGCCGGTTCCCGACAGCCGTCTGCGTCTCACGGACGTCACTGTCGAGTAAGCAAGAATGACAATACGGCAAGCCGGTCATATCCGGCTTGCTGCAGCATTTCGGAGGCGCACTGGTGGCCGGATTTCTGATCAAACGAATTTTGCAGGCGTTGTTCGTGCTTGTCGCGATGACGCTGCTTGTCGCTTTCGCGGTCCGCCTGACAGGCGATCCGGCATTGATGCTGACGCAAGGCGCGGGCAGCATTACCGAAGCTGATCTTGCGCGCATCCGTGAAGGCCTCGGTCTCAACCAGCCGTTCTTCGTTCAATACTGGCAGTTCCTGAAAGGACTGTTCACGATGGATCTGGGGCGCAGTTTCCTCGGTGGAACGTCGGTTTCCACGCTCGTTGCTGGCGCTCTGCCCGCCACGCTGATGCTGGCCTTCGCCTCGCTGTTCGTTTCTATCGTGATTTCCGTTCCACTCGGTATCAAGGCTGCGGTGTCGCGTGGAAAATGGGCCGATCAGCTGATCCGCATCTGCTCGCTGGTGGGCCTGTCCTTTCCGAACTTCTGGCTGGCGACCATGCTGGTGCTGCTGTTCGGCATCTCGCTGCAATGGCTACCGCCAAGCGGCATGAGCGGCATTGCAAGCTTCATCATGCCCGCGCTCACCATGGGCGTCATCCTGACTGCAACCAATGTTCGTCTTGTGCGCACGGCGATGCTGGAGACGCTGCAATCGCAATATATTATGGTGGCGCGCGCCAAGGGGTTGAGCGAGAACAAGGTTCTCTACAAGCATGCGCTGCGCAATTGCGCCATTCCGTTGATCACCTATCTCGGGCTTCAGTTCGGCGGTCTTCTCGGTGGTATCGTCGTGGTGGAACGCGTGTTCAACTGGCCGGGCATGGGCACACTTGCCTTCGACGCGGTGGCCGGGCGCGATTATCCTGTCCTGCAGGCCACCATCGCGATCCTTTCCATGCTGATCATCGGCGTCAATCTTCTCGTGGACATCGCTTATGGCCTTGTCGATCCGCGTATCCGCACGGAGTAGGACCCATGGCAACCAAGACCTTATCCGTTCTGTTTTCGCGTTTTGCGAGCCTCGAATTCATCGTCGGCGTCGTGCTGACCGGCTGCATTTGTCTGGCGGTGATTTTCTCCGGCTATCTGTTTCCGGGCGGCGCCAACAAGATCGATCTCCTGGCGCGCCTGACACCGCCATTTGTCAATCAGGCCCATATTTTCGGCACAGATCCGCTGGGCCGCGATGTGCTGGCGCGTGTCATCACCGGCGGCAAGATTTCGCTGTTTGTCGGTTTTGTCTCGGTGATCGGCTCCGTTCTTATCGGCACCATCATGGGTCTCGTCGCTGGCTATTATCGCGGCTTCTGGGATATGGCGCTGATGCGCTTTGTCGATGTGCAGCTGGCCATGCCCTTCATTTTGCTTGCCATCACTGTGATGGCCATTCTGGGTGGCGGGCTTTTCAACACCATCATTTTGCTGATCGTCTCGCAATGCGTGCAATATGCGCGACTGGTGCGCGGCTCGGTGTTGTCGTTGCGCGAGCGCGAGTTCATCCTGTCAGCCCGGGCCATCGGCGTGAAGGATTGGCGCATCATCTTCCAGCACCTGCTGCCGAACCTGCTTGGTCCGGTCATCGTGCTGATGACGCTCAATGTCGCCAATAATATCCTGCTGGAATCGAGCCTGACCTTCCTCGGCCTTGGTGTTGATCCGACCATTCCAAGCTGGGGCGGCATGCTGGCCGATGGTCGCACTTATCTCCAGACTGCATGGTGGGTGAGCATTTTCCCGGGCCTCGCCATTCTGTTCACGGTGCTTGGTCTCAATCTTCTTGGCGACTGGCTGCGCGACAGCCTAGATCCAACCGGCAGGACTTCCCGATGAGCGTGCTTTTTGAGAAAACCTATCCGCGTACGGTTCATGCGCTTGTCGAACGCTTCCTGAAACCGGAAATGCGCGGCGCGAAGGTGGAAGCATGGCTGTTCGATGATCAGCCGAGCCGCTTTGCCGCGGAAACGACGCTGCGCGAGGCTGGTGTCGAGGTGCGGCTGCGCTCGGCTTATAAGCCGCTCCTGCATTTCTTTCTGGAAGAAGTTGATGGCTCTGCGCTGAAGTCGGCAGCGATCCGTTATCCGCGTCATGACGCCTGTGTGCAGAACAGGTTTCTGCTTGAGACCTATCCTTTATCAGCGCTTCTTCCGGAGACGGAGATAGATTTCTCGGCTTCGGGCAAAGACGACTTTCATTATGAAGTCGATCTGGTCTTTGCCGATGGCCACAGCGAAAGCCATCGGGTTTTCGCGCCCAACCGCGTGCATGTGGATTTCATCGGCGAAACGCTGGTGTCGCCAACCGGCTGGCTGGCCGTCACGCGGCACGGCAAGATTGAAAACGCGCGCTATGAGACATCCTATGAAAAGCTGTTTCATGACACCGTCGCGGCCATCGCCGCCCATGACTGGAAGCGTGGCGAACCTTATTTCGATGAGTTGAACATCGCGGTCAGTCTGCCGATCACCGACCGCCGCCTGCCTTACGACGAGGAAACGCTGAGCCTCACCGAAGCCATGCACGAGGATATCTACTTCTCGCTGCTCGAAGTTTTTCAGAAAAAGTCGGGTCGTCCGGTGGGCGATCGTGGCTTGCAACCGGGCCAGATTGTACCGGAAGTCCGCTTTCGCGATGCCGAGCCGTCGGTCAAAGTGGAGACACGCTCGCTTTCAACCGATGACGCGCTGACGGCAGAACAGGTTCTGGAGACGGCGCAAGCGCCGCTTTCCGCCGATCAGATCCGCCGTGAAATCGCCAGACTGGGCGGCAAGCCGTTCGAGGCAAAGACCCGTTCAGGCAGAACGGTGCGCGCGACCTATCGCAAGGGCAGCGATGCCGCGATGATGATCAGCGCCGGACAGCACGCCAATGAAACGACCGGCGTTGTCGGCGCGTTACGGGCGGCTAACCGGCTTGCTGCGCGCAAAAGCGCGCATTTCACGATCTCCCCGCAGGAGAATCCAGACGGATACGAGATACACAAGCGGCTTTGCGCACTTCAGCCGCACCACATGCATCACGCCGCGCGCTATACGGCGCTGGGTGACGATCTTGAATATCGCAGCGGCGAGGGGCTTTACGAAAAGGCCATTCGTGTCGAGGCTGAAAAGCTGACGGATGCGAAACTGCACGTCAACCTGCATGGTTATCCATCGCATGAATGGACGCGTCCGCTGTCCGGCTATGTGCCGCGTTCCTTTGCCATGTGGACGTTGCCGAAGGGCTTTTTCCTGATCATCCGCCACCATGCCTCCTGGGAGAAGGCAGCAGAAGAACTAATCGACCGCGTGACGAAACATCTGGCCGCGATTGATGGCTTGGTTGCCTATAACAATGCCCAGATCAGGCTGTTCGAGCAGCATGCAGGCGAAACGGGTTTCCGCATCATCAATGGGTTTCCGTGCCTCGTCGGCGTGGATGACCGCCATACGGTGCCATTGACGCTGATCACCGAGTATCCGGATGAGACGGTTTATGGCGATGCTTTCGTCAAGGGACACACGGCGCAAATGGAAACCGTGCTGGCATCCTATGATGCCTTGCAAATGATGCTTCCCTCGGATGCGGTTGCTTAAAGATAATAGACGCCAATGCGTTTGCCGCCGATAATTTCGACGGCAATCTCCATCTCGTAAATGTCTGCAAGGATTTCCGGATGAATAAGTTCATCCGGGCTTCCTTGATGCACAACCTTGCCGTGGCGCATGGCGACTATGTGGTCGGAATAGCACGATGCGAAATTGATGTCGTGCAGAACCAGAACAACGGTTTTTCCAAGTTCGTCTGCAGCTCGCCGCAACAACTTCATCATTGAAGCTGAATGCTTCATATCGAGGTTGTTGAGCGGTTCGTCCAGCAGCACATAATCTGTATCCTGGCATAGCACCATTGCTACGAATGCACGCTGGCGCTGTCCGCCCGAAAGTTCATCCAGAAAGCGTCCGCTTAGATCTTCAAGACCGAGATAGCCGATGGCCTGCTCGACATGATTGCGGTCTTCACTATTCGGGCGGCCTTTAGAATAGGGATAACGACCGAAGGTTACGAGGTCGCGCACGGTCAGGCGGGAATTAATCGCATTTTCCTGTCGTAGGATCGAAAGGCGTTTTGCCAACACATCACCGGATGTCGTTGAAACATCGAGTCCGTCTACGGTCACACGACCCTTGTCCATTGGCAGGAGACGGCTCACCATCGAGAGCAGCGTCGATTTTCCTGCCCCATTCGGCCCGATGATCGAGGTTATGCCGCAAGCAGGCAATTTCAGGGTCACATCATCAACGACAAGTGTGCTGTTGTAGGATTTGCTGACTTGGCTGATTTCTATCAACGCGCGTGCCCCCTGACGAGAAGGATAATGAAGACAAGGCCGCCCAGAAACTCGATGATGACACTGAGTGCGGTATTGAACGAGAAGACCCGTTCCAGAATGGTCTGTCCGCCAACGATGCAGAGGATTGCAAGCAAGATGGCTATAGGCAGGATAAACCGGTGTTTTGCCGAACCGGCAAGCATGTAAGCCAGATTGGCGACCAGAAGACCGAAAAAGGTTATAGGTCCAACCAGTGCGGTGGAAACGGAAACCAACACCGTGACCATGAACAGGATTTTGCGCACGATGCGTCGATGATCGACGCCCAGATTGATTGCCGGATCTCTGCCGAGTGACAGGACGTCAAAGACATAGACGAAGCGCAGACCGTAGAGCGAAACAGCCGCGACAATAACGGCTGACATAATCAGAATGTCGCTATTGATGGTGTTGAAACTGGCGAAGAAACGGTCTTGCAGAACAGCGAAAAGATTTGGATCAAGCATCCGCTGCATCAGGTTGGAAATGCTGCGGAAAAAGACACCGCAGACAATGCCGACAAGCATAACGAGGTGCAGGCTGCGCGTTGCTCCGGAGAAGAGCCAGTAATAGAGTGTACCAGCGAAAACCACCATGATAGCGGTTTCTGCCAGAAAGCGAATATTCGGTCCGATCCAATCGATTTGAACAGCGCCGAAGAAGAAGACTACCAATGTCTGAATCAGAATATAAAGCGCGTCGAACCCCATGATCGAGGGGGTTAGGATGCGGTTGTTCGTGACTGTCTGGAACAACACCGTTGAAACCGCAATCGAGTATGCGACCAGTACCATGGCTGCAAGCTTGGTGCCGCGGAAGGACAGGATGAAAGACCAGCTTCCCTTTGCGCCGACTGTCATGAATGCTGCCACTGCAAGCAGAGTGATCACAGAGAGGAGCGAGAGGATCAAGGTAGGGCGCTTAAGCAAGGCGTGATCCCCGCCGCAACAGAAGATAGAGGAATATGACGCTTCCCACGACTCCCATCATGGTACCGATTGGAATTTCGTAAGGAAAGCGGACTACTCGCCCGACAATATCGCAGGCAAGAACAAGTCCAGCGCCGAGTATTGCAACCCACGGTACAGCCCGTCGCATATTGTCGCCGATAAACATGCTGACGACGTTCGGAACGATAAGACCAAGGAAAGGTATCATGCCAACGGTCACGACGACTGATGCGCTGACCATCGAAACGATGACAAGGCCAAGTGTGACTACACGGCGATAATTTAGGCCAAGGTTGGTGGTGAAATCCTCGCCCAGTCCCGCGACCGTGAAGCGGTCAGCGGCAATGTAGGCGATGATTGTAAGGAAGAACGCAAGCCACAAGAGTTCATAGCGTCCGCGAAGAACGCCGGAAAAATCGCCGGTTGTCCAGGAGTTGAGCGATTGCAGAAGATCAAAGCGGTAAGCAATGAAAGTAGTGATTGCGCTGACAACACCACCAAGCATGATGCCGACCAAGGGCACGACAAGAACGGATCGCAACGGAATGGCACGAAGAATGCGAAGGAACAAAGCAGTTCCGGCAAGCGCCGTAACAGAAGCGACCAGCATTTTTCCGATTACTGGCGTTTCCGGTGCAAACAGTATGACCAGAAGGATGCCAAGACTGGCAGATTCCACCGTACCTGCCGTCGATGGTTCAACGAAACGGTTGCGTGTCAGCATCTGCATGATCATGCCTGAGACGGCCATGGACATGCCCGCCAGAATGATTGCAAGGGTGCGTGGAATACGGCTGACAAGCATGACTTCGGCGGCACGGTCAGTGCTTTCGGTGCCGAATAGCGTGCTCAGCGACACATCGCTGACGCCGATAAACAGGCTGATGACAGCCAGTACGGCGACAACGGCAATGGCTGCTGCAAGTCCCTTCACGCTCGTTTCCTGTTCTGTTGCCTGATCACGGTTTCGGGCCACCTGCTATTAACTGTGTGGCCCGACCGGATTGGGTTTGGAAAGCTGTTACTTTGCTTTGTCGAAAGCCTGGGAAAGCTGATCGATCGTGCCGTGAAGCGCGCCGAGACCGCCGCCAATCAGATACCAGTTCTGAGCGTTCAGATAGACAAGCTGCTCCCTTTTCCAGGCATTGGTCTGGCGCACGAGCTCATTGTCCAGAACCTGCTTTGCCGAATTGCCTTCACGACCGATGGCGGCGTCACGATCGATGACAAACAGCCAGTCGGGATTGGTTTCGAGGATAAATTCCGAGCTCACGGGCTGGCCATGATTGCCGATGGAAAGGTCAGGCGCTGCAGGCTTGACCCCGAAACTGTCATGCAAGACGCCGAAACGCGAACCGGGGCCATAAGCGCTGATTTTGCCGCCGGAAGTGAGGATCAGAAGGCCGGTGCCTTTGTTGGCGGCCTTTTCCTTCAATGCAGCAAGTGCGGCATCAAGCTTCTCGGCTTCCGCCTTTGCTTCTGCTTCCTTCCCGAAAATCTGGCCAAGTTTCTCGACATTGGCTTCAGTGTCGGCGATGAAATTCTTCGCATTGGTCGTCAGATCGATGGTTGGAGCGATCTTCGAAAGCTCACCATATTTCGCAGCCGAACGACCTGCCACAATAATAAGATCTGGTTCTGCCGCATTAACGGCTTCATAGTCAGGCTCGAACAATGTGCCGATTTTCGCATACTCGTCGCCCTGATATTTCTTCAGATATTCAGGAAACGATATGCCGCTGGGAACACCAGTCACCTTGACGCCAAGGCGATCCAGATTGTCGAGGGTGCCGAGATCGAAAACCAGTACCTTAGCCGGTGAGGCTGGAACTGCTGTTTCACCCTGAGCATGCTTGATAGTCACATCAGCAGCATTTGCAGTTGAGGCAATGCTCAGCGCCATTATGGCGGCACCGCACAAGCGTGTAACCTGTTGAGCGATATTCAGCATGATGTTCGATCCTTTCATCAATCCTGTGCTTTACAGTCAAGTATCTTCTCCGTCAAAGACCGAGAGAGAAAATTCAGTTGTTTTTGCCCTTGGGGTTTTGTCCGAGCACAATGAAATTAAGGCTGTCCGCCACCGTGAGCGGTATCATTGAGCCGTGGCTCTCATCCTCGAAACGATGAAAGGCTGCGCCAACTTGCGGTAGTTCAGAAAGCTCTTTGAAGATGTCTGAACCGGAAGGTCCGCCACGCAGTTTCTTCAAACGGTCATCGTCCTGCTTCGTCTGGCCGGGGCGGCTACCACGTTTGCCGGAGGTTTCTATAAGCAAGCGGATTGGGCGAGGGGCATCCTTGAAGCGCGTGATGAACTGATTTTTATCAGTTAGAATTGAACGATCATTCCACCAGATCGATGGGTCCGCTGCGCTATAGCTCTGGAAGGAATTCGTGTGGTTGAACAAGGCATAAAGGGTGAACAATCCGCCCAGAGAGTGGCCGAACAGGGCCTGTCGGCTTTCATCGACGTTGAAACGCTTTTCGACTTCTGGCTTTACCTGATGGTCGATGAAGTCGAAGAATGCATCTCGTCCTCCAGTCTTTGGTACATTGAAGTGGACTGGGATCAGATCGTCAGGTGTCGGAGGCGTGAAGTCGAAATATCGCAGGCGGACGATTTCTTCCTGATTGTCAGTCGGGTAGCCGATGCCCACAAATACAGCCTTCAGGGCAGAGTTTTCTGCCATGAGCTTTGCTGCAATCGGCAACATGCGATTGCCGTCGACCATGTATATGACAGGATAGCCACCTTCGGGTGCAGCCTCCTGCGGTGCAGCGGTGAATATACGATAGGCGATGCCGTTGGCTTCCATATCAAAGGACGAGGTGGAAGGCTCAGCAGCCTTCACGGTGGAAGCCATCAGTATCCCCGTCATCATCAGGCATGCTTTCTTCACGATATTCGTCAGTGCGCTCATAAGAGCATCCCATTCATGCAAAAGACGCCAGCCATTGCGGGCAGGCGTCTTTTTGTTGTGATACTAGAAGCGGGAAGTCATACCGACCCAGAGGCGACGACCATCGACGACTGTATTGAAGTCATCAACATCAACCTTCTTGTCGAAGACGTTGTAGACGGCAGCGTTCAGAGTAACATTCTCGCTGAAGTCATACGAGCCGCCGATATCGAAGGTTGCATAGGGCTTGTACTTGCGAGCGACTACCTTGCCGTTCCTGTAGACGGGTTCACCGGCTGTGCCGATACGCGCACCCGCATTGGTTTCTTCGCCGTGGTAGTTACCGCTGGCCCATGCACTCAAGCCTTCAATCGGCGTTATCCAATCTGCACGCAAGCTGGCCATGTGCTTCGGCGTACGTGTCAGAGGCAAGCCCTTGTAGTCACCGGTCTGCTGTTCGGAGTCGGTGTAGGTATAGTTGCCGCGCACGGTAATTGTGTCGGTTGCTTCCCAGTTGAAGGTTAACTCCACACCTTGCATGACGGCTTCATCGATATTGAAGCTGTACCAGAGACGATAGTTCGGATCTTCGCTCCAGCGAATTGGATTACCATTGGCATCCGTCACCAGCGCATTGCTGATCTTGTCTTTGAAATCCGTGTAGAAATAGGTTGCGCCGAGGCGAAGGCCAGACTGGTTGTCCCAGAGAACACTCGCTTCATAGCTTGTGCTTTTTTCAGGCTGCAGATCTGGATCGCCGATGATTACGCCGCAGGTGCCGTTTGGACCATACGAGCATCCCGCGCCGCCCGTCGTATAAGCATATCCCGGGGCGATAGTACGGAGTTCCGGTGCACGGAAGCCGGTGGAGATACCGCCCTTGAACGTCAGTTGTTCAGTTGCGTGCCAGACGGCATAGCCGCGTGGGCTGAAATGGGAGCCATAAATCTCATGGTCGTCCATACGCAGACCGCCTGTCAGGGCGAAGTCTGGCGTGATCCACCATTCATCTTCTGCAAAGAGCGCCCACTGGCGAACGCTGAACTCTTCATCCAATCCGGTACGACGTCCTGGGTTCTGATCGGTCAGCACCGATTGCGAAAACTGTCCACCGGTTACCAGCGTGTGATTACCGTAGAATTCGAACGGAGTTGTGAACTTGCCATCGAGTACCGAATTACGGATATGCGGCGAACGCAGGTTCTCGACGTAGCTCTTGGTCTTGTTGTCCCAATTGAAATTGGTGCGTTCTGCCCATTCTTGCTGGAATGAGAATTCCGACGTTGTCGGTCCCCAGCGACCAGTATGGCTGATCGACCAATGATCGCGATCATTGTAGTTGTAGGAATCCGAGCCCGATGCCGCCGTGTTGCCGACGGTGGCGTCGCGACGAAGGCGAGTCTTGCCCAGCTCGAGCATGATATCATGATCTTCATTCGGCGTGATTGTAACGCGACCGGTGATGTCGATATCTTTCTGTTCTGGCGTCCCGCTGACGATATTGTCTTCCTGCCGCTTGAGACCGCGTCCCCAGACCTGAACGCCGACGAGGTTCGGGACCAGCGGCCCGGTCATGTAGTAAGACCCCTGCAACGAATTTCCGAATTTGGAATGCTGCTGAACCGTGCCGTCTACAGAGAAAGAACCGCTCCAGGTGTCCGATACTTTCTTGGTGATCACGTTGATAACGCCGCCCATCGCGTCCGATCCGTAGAGCGAAGACATGGGGCCACGAATGACCTCGATCCGTTCGATTGCGTTCGCAGGCGGTAAGAAGCTCTGCTCGAAGCCGGAGTTGCCGTTGGTGCGGGCATCGCGCGTGCTCTGGCGCTTCCCGTCAACGAGCAGCAAAGTATAAGAACCAGGAAGACCACGAATGAATATGTCGCGCTCGGCCGCCGGACCTGTCACCGCGACGCCCTGAACGTCTTTCAGAGCATCGGTCAGATCGCGATAGGCGCCTTTTTCCAGCTCTTCGCCAGGAACGACAGTGATGCTTGCCGGAGCGTCGGTGATGTTCTGTTCGAACCCTGTTGCCGTGACAACAATCTGGTTAAGTTTGACAGCTCCATCAGCGGTCGTTTCGATGCCCGCTTCCGTTGCCTTTTTCTTCTTGGTGCCAGCTTCGTCTGAAGTTGCCTCTTCCGCAGCGTTGATCGCGGTTTGCGCGATGGCATTCATTTCGCTCAGAAGTAGCGTTGTGGAAAGACACGTCCCCGCAAGGATCGCCCGATAAATGAGCGATTTGCTGGCCAAACGCCTGTTTTGTGTACCATCGGCCCACAATCCCCGAAACAAGCTGGTCATTTTCGTCACCGTTTAAAGTTGAGTTTTCAAGTCTCCTTATGTATGGCTGTCGGGTGACGTCAATCGTGATGTTTTATAAGTGTTCTAAATTTCAAAAACCGCAAATGGACGGGTAAGAAAGTGATGTCGGGCAAGCCGGTGAAAACGCAGCAACAAACGGAGAAAGGTGAGAGTGAAAGCCTTCGTTTGGGACAATTGCGCTTGCTTATCGCTCTTGATGCACTTCTTGTGGAAGGCAGTGTTGGCGGTGCTGCCAAACAGATGGGGTTAAGCATTGCGGCTATGAGCCGACTGCTCGGACAGATTCGCGAAAAGTTCAACGACCCCATTCTAGTTCGCTCCGGCCGAAACATGGTGGCCACCCCGAAAGCCGAGGCGCTGCGCGGGCGTTTACGGCGGTTGGCGAATGAGGCCGAAACGCTGTTGAGTTTGGACTTTACCGAATTGCCGAAGTCGAGCTGTACCGGGCATCACGGGTGGAAGCGAAGCGCCATTGTAACACCGCCGCCGCTCGGAATCCGTAAGGTTGTTGAGCTTGAAAACCATCCGACACCAGAGCAGCTTGCAGCACAGTTCGCCAACATCCAGGACGAAAACGATCCGGCCAGACGACTAGCGAAATATATCGCTGTTGTAGGGCGAAAAGCCGGGCACACCCGTCCGCTCGAGATGTCTGAGGCTGATGATGCATTCACGACGATCTTTAGGGGTAATGCCGATCCGATGCAGATCAGTGCGTTGCTGCGGCTCATTCACTATCGTGGGGAAACTGCACCGGAACTTGCTGGCATAGCGCGAGCAGCGAGACGAATTTATTCCGTGGAGGCGGGCTTGAACATGCCAGCGCTGGACTGGCCAGCTTATCTATCGCCGAATTCTGTGCAGTCACCGTGGTTCATGCTTTCAGCCTTGCTGGTCGCGCGGGCTGGTTATCCTGTTGTCTTACACGGTAATTGTGGCACAGGTGAAATCTCGGGCAAGCTTGAGATAGCGGCCGAAGCTATCAATCTCCCGATCGCGACATCACATTCGCTCGCAGAAGGTGCATTAAGAGCGCATGGCATCTGTTTTATGCCGTTGGCCGGTTTCGCTCCTCAGATTCATGCGCTGATGGCGCTTTACCCACTGTTCGAGTCGCGTTCATCGATGAATAGCCTCGTTCATTTGCTCAATCCGATGAATCTCAAGGCATCGTTTTTGGGGGTTACACAGCCCACATATCGTGAGTTACACCGCGATGCGGGCGTACTTCTTGATATGCCTTCTATTTCGGTAGTTTCGACCAGCCGGGACGTTGCCGAGTTAGTTCCGCATCGAACGCATACGATCCATAGGCTTCTTAATGGTCGTGAAACAGATTTATTGCTTCCGACCCTTTCCAAGGAAAGTGGTGACAAGCATTCGAGCTTCAGTTCATTCGAATACTGGTATGGCATCTGGTCTGGCGCGGCAACGGACAAACGTGCAGAAAATACAATCGTTGCGACGGCTGCCATGGCGATGATGACGGCCGCCGCCGCAGACAACGAAAGCCATGCGCAATTTTTCGAGAAAGCCGAAAAGCTCTGGCGAAATCGCCACAGCCGGGCGGCGGCGTGATTTGGAAGTAGTTGCGATTGTGGAACGTAAAACTGTTTCACGTCCGGCAGAATTTGAAAAAGCTTTCTCTCGCTCGTTCGAGGATGGCAAGTCCATGCTTTGTCTACTAATTTTGTAGGCTTTATCTTTCTCCCCGTGAATTCGATTGCAACAGGGGAGCTTCGATGGTCAATCAGGTACTCGGCGAGGCGGGGACGTCTATTTTTGAGGCGATGTCGCGACTTGCTGTTGAGCGTGGAGCCATCAATCTGGGGCAGGGATTTCCAGAAGGCTTTGAACCGTCCGAGCTCCTTGATGCCGCTGCTCGGGCTCTTCGTGAAACTTCACAACAATATCCGCCCATGATGGGGCTGCCGGTTCTCCGCCAAGCTGTCGCAGAAAACGCAAGGCGATTTCTCGGTATTGACGTAGACTGGGAAAGGGAAGTTCTAGTTACGTCCGGCGCTACGGAAGCGCTCGCCGATACGTTTCTGGCGCATCTGGATACGGGCGACGAGGTTATCTTGTTCGAGCCGGTCTACGATGCTTACGCTACGCTTATCCGCCGTGCAGGCGGGAAGGTGGTGCCGGTACGGCTGAAACCACCTCATTGGGAGCTACCGCGAGAGGAGCTGGCAAAAGCCATTTCTCCACGGACGAAACTCATTGTCGTCAATACGCCGATGAACCCAATCGGCAAGATACTGGATCCAGATGAGCTGGACTTTCTCGCCGAACTTGCGATCAAGCATGATCTCGTGATCGTTTCGGATGAGGTCTACGAACATCTCGTCTTCGACGGTCACCCGTTTCATTCTATGTTCGGTGTTGAGAAAGTCCGCGACCGTGTCGTGCGAATTGGCTCCGCTGGAAAGAGCTTTT
The DNA here is from genome assembly GCF_058796175.1 of Brucella sp. GW823-FHT04E01. Taxonomy (NCBI): domain Bacteria; kingdom Pseudomonadati; phylum Pseudomonadota; class Alphaproteobacteria; order Hyphomicrobiales; family Brucellaceae; genus Brucella; species Brucella sp. GW823-FHT04E01. The sequence continues at coordinate 464,997 of NZ_JBXAIK010000003.1, forward strand.
CATTGACAGGATGGAAGGTCGGCTATGTGACAGCTTCCGCGAAGCTTCTCGCACCGATTGCTCGTGCTCATCAGTATGTCACTTTCGCCACGCCGCCAGCATTCCAGTCGGCGGTTGCGGTTGGGCTTTCGTTACCTGATAGCTACTTTGTCGGCCTTCGGACAACGCTGGCATCGCGACGGGATCTGCTGGTTGAAGGGCTGAAATCTGCGGGTTTTGATGTCGTAGCTGTCCCTGCCACCTATTTCGCGGTGGCCGATATAAAGTCGCTCGATCATGGCGGTGACGATCTCGATTTTTGCCGACGGTTGACGCTTGAAGCAGGTGTAACCCCGGTTCCTATCTCATCTTTTTATGGTGCACGCGATGTGCGCAGCCATGTCCGTTTCTGTTTCGCCAAGGGCGAAGAAACGCTGCGGGAGGCCGCTTCACGGCTGGTCCAGTGGAATAATGAGCACAATTGGCGCGCGGCATCATAGGCGCGCCCGAAAATCACTACAGGGAAAATAAGATGCATTCAGTTTCATTTTTGCGCGGTGCAGTTTCCGCAGCACTCTTCTCAGTGCTCGTCGCTTCACCGGCGCTTGCGGAAAAAATCCGGTTTGGTGTAACTTCGGGGCCGCATGCTGAAATCGCCGAAGCACTCGCGCCCGTTGCCAAGGCAAAGGGGCTGGATATCGAGATTGTGGAGTTTTCGGACGGCGCACTGATCGACCCGGCGACAAATGATGGCGATCTCGACGCCAATGGCTTTCAGCATACACCTTACTTCGATCAACAGAACAAGGATCGAGGTCTCAATCTCGTTGCTGTTGGCGGACGTACTGTCTTGCTGCCAATGGCTGGTTACTCACGCAAGTACAAATCTCTAAGTGAGCTGCCAGAGGGCGCACAAATCTCCATTCCCAATGATCCGAGCAATGCAGGCCGTGCCTTGAAGCTTCTTGAAGCTGGCGGCGTTATCAAGCTTACGCCGGGTGTAACTTTCAACGCAACTGAACTCGATATTGTCGATAATCCGAAAAAGGTCAAAATCATACCGATGGAAACGGCCCAGCTTCCACGGTCGCTGGAAGACGTGGATTTTTCCGTCATCACTTCACATTTTGCGCTGAGTGCCGGGCTGGTTCCGACCCGTGATGCGATCCTGATCGAAGACCAGTTATCCGATTATTTCTGCCTGCTTGCTGTCGCGGGAAAGAACAAGGATGCACCGTGGGTCAGGACGCTTGTCGAGGCTTATAAATCTCCTGATGTCAAAGCCTTCATCGAGAAGAAGTTCGATGGCAATATCGTAGCGGGTTGGTGACATGAACGTGCTCGTACGCAGCGGACCTGTGTCGAACGCCGTACCGGACGATACAAACCCGGCACCGTCAATCATCGACATACGTTCGCTGACAAAGACCTTTGACAAGAAGGCCGGTCCGGTCATCGACAATGTCTCGCTTCAAATCGCCAAGGGAACCATTCACGGAATCATTGGTCGTTCAGGCGCTGGAAAAAGCACGCTCGTGCGTTGCCTGAATGGTCTGGTGCACCCAACCGGAGGACAAGTCGTTGTTTCCGGGCGAGAGATCACAACGTTGCGTCAAGGCGAATTGCGACAGGTTCGTCGTGAGGTATCAATGATATTTCAGCATTTTAGTCTGCTGTCTTCACGAACTGCTTTTGGCAACATAGCCCTGCCACTGGAGCTCACAGGCGTTGATCGCAGCACCATAAGAACCCGCGTGAACGATTTGCTTGATCTGGTGGGTCTCAAGGGAAAGGCCGATGCTTATCCATCGGAACTGTCTGGTGGTCAGAAACAGCGTGTGGGTATCGCGCGCGCATTGGCTCTGGAGCCGAGCGTTTTGCTGTCGGATGAGGCGACGTCGGCGCTTGATCCCGAAACCACGGAGCAAATTCTTTCGTTATTGAAAGATATCAATCGGCGACTGGGGCTGACGATTGTACTCATAACGCATGAAATGGACGTGGTGCGCCAGATCGCAGACCACGTGACGGTTCTTGATGGCGGCAAAGTCGTTGAAAACGGAGCGACCTTCGACGTCTTCGCCTTTCCGCAAACACCGATCGCCCGGTCATTTCTGGCTAGCATCGTCGCCCACGACCTACCGCCGGAAGTATCGCAGCGGGTGCTTCCACAACCAGTTGTCGGGTCGGATCCGGTTCTGCGCATTATCTTTTCCGGTGAAGCCGCGCATGCGCCGGTCGTTGCTACGCTCGTACAGCGCTTCGGGATAAATCCGAACATATTGCACGGGCGCATAGACTATATCGGTGGCAGACCACTGGGCATCATAACGCTCGTCGCTGAGGATGGTTCCGCCGATCTCGCGGACGTTCGCAATTATCTGTCTTCACTCAATCTTCATGGAGAGGTCCTCGGTCATGTTGTCCGATCTGCTTCCGCCGGCACTCGTCGGGCTCTTGCTTGAATCGCTGAAGCAGACGGCTACTATGGTGGCCGCATCTGCCATTCTGTCGACATTGATTGGCCTGCCGCTCGGTGTTGCACTGGTTGTTACCAGTCCGGGCCAGTTTCTCGAACGGCCGGTCTTCAATCGTGTTGCGGGCACTGTCGTCAATCTGGTTCGATCCACGCCATTCATCATTTTGATGGTGGCGATCATTCCCTTAACGCGCCTGATTGCCGGAACGACCGTTGGCACCTATGCGGCCATCGTACCACTGACCGCGGCAATCGCACCTCTCTACGCACGGCTCGCCGAAACGGCGATGCGTGAGGTGGACCAGAGCCTGATCGAAGCTGCCGAGAGCATGGGTGCAACGCCAATTCAGATCATCTTCAAGGTGCTCTTGCCTGAAGTGCTACCCGGGATCATTGCGGGGCAAACAGTTACGCTTGTCAGCCTTGTCGGGTACTCGGCGATGGCAGGAACAGTCGGCGGCGGTGGACTGGGCGATCTCGGAATTCGCTTCGGATATCAACGCTTCATGCCGGAAGTCATGGTTGCCGTCGTCATCATCCTGGTTGCGATCGTGCAATCCATCCAGATCACGGGCGACTACGCTGCCCGTCTTGTCAATCACCGTGTGGCGCGCAGCCGTCGTTCCCGCTGAGAGTTTTTCAGGAGCTTCCGATGAATATACATACCACCCCAATCAATCTGCCTCTGCTTGATTTGTCCCGTTTCAACGGCAGCGCCGAGGAGCGCGACAGTTTCATTGAGGAGCTGCGCCGCACTCTTCACGAACATGGCTTTTTCTATCTCACGGGACATGGCGTCGATCCGAAACTCGTGGAGGACGTGGTTGCAACGGCGAAGACGTTCTTCGCACTTCCAGCGGAAGAAAAACTCAAGATAGAAATGGTGAAGTCATCGCATTTCCGCGGTTACAATCGTGCCGGCCTTGAACGGACGCGTGGCGAGCAGGATTGGCGCGAACAGCTCGATATCAACACGGAAGCAGAACCTGCCGAGATCGGTCCGAATAGCCCGGCATGGAAGCGTTTGATCGGCCCGAACCAGTGGCCGGAAGCACTGCCCGAACTTAAGCCATTGTTGCTTGCTTATCAGGCCGAGGTGACACGCGTTGGCATTGATATTCTCAAGGCCATCGCGGCGGCTTTGGGACAGCCGGAAGACTTCTTCGCCCAGATTTATGAGCCGCATCCGTCTCAGCTCCTGAAGATTATCCGTTATCCTGGGCGCGATGTGGCGGAAAGCGAACAAGGGGTAGGAGCCCACAAGGACGGCGGTTTCGTTACTGTTCTGTTGCAGGATGTTGTCCCCGGTCTGCGCGTTCAGCGGGAAGACGGTGAATGGATCGATGCGCCTCCGGTTCCCGGCACTTTTGTTATCAATACGGGAGAATTGCTTGAGCTTGCCACCAATGGATTCGTGCGGGCAGATGTGCATGGCGTTGTCGCGCCGCCAGCCGGTGTGGAACGCTTTTCCGTCGCCTTTTTCCTGGGCGCCCGATACGATGCAATCATCCCTGTTATAGATTTGCCGGATGAGTTGAAGACCAGGGAGCGCGGCGTTACTGTTGATGCGCTAAATCCAATCTTCCGAGAGGTCGGTGCAAATAATCTCAAAAGTCGCCTCCGGTCCCATCCTGATGTTGCGCGTGCTCATCATGCAGATTTGCTGACACCCGAACAATTGGCGGATCGCTCGCCCGGATCGGCATATTGACAGGTTGGTCGTCATTTTCCAGGGCGTCGTGGTCGTGCTGACGAGGATGCCCTGTTCACCCCATCCCTTGACGGCTAATTGTGCTGGTCTCAACAGTCGTCAAGGAACGAGTTCGGGGGTACGTGGTTGATCCAGATTGTTCCGGATCATGCGACACCCTCACGAGTGACCGCCGCTCATGTTTCGCTTTTTCGCTAACATTTATAAGCTGCGATTGCTGACAGGTGAGCGCGGCAGCTATCATTATGGTGGAAACCTTTTATCATTTTGCCAAGCGGATGCCGGTCTTTTTTTCAAAAGTTTCGGCAGATTGACCGTGTAGTTGTCATTTTGAACAATTTGTTCCCACGAAATTTAACAAATCCACGGCTTGATCGTTCAAAGCATCAATGGAAATCTCCCTGCACTTATAAAAGCGTGAAGTAGGGAGGGGATCGCTGAAATGCCTGTAATGCCCAAATTGTGTGCCGATACCATAGTTTATAACGGCACGATCTGGTGTGGATATGAAGAGGGCACAGTCGAAGCCCTAGCGATCTGGCAAGGCAAGGTGCTTGCTACGGGCACCAAGGATCAAATCTGGTCTTTGAAGGGCGATAATACGCGTTTGATCGATCTGAAAGGGCGCTTTGCCACACCCGGGCTGAATGACGCTCACCTGCATCTCATTTCGATTGGGTTGACACTCAAGTGGATTGATGCGACGCCGCAGGCGGCCCCGACATTGCAAAGCCTGCTTGACGCCATTCGGGAACAGGCTGCTTCCGCACCTCCCGGGGCATGGATCAGAGCACGCGGCTATGACCAGACCAAGCTCGATGTCGGTCGCCATCCGCATAAGTCGGAGCTTGATGCTGTTGCTCCAAACAATCCTGTCATGGTGGTACGCGCATGTGGCCACGTTTCGATCTTCAATTCGAAGGCATTTGAACTGGCGGGTATCGACGAAAATTCCCCGGTACCGGATGGCGGCTTGATCGAGCAGAAGAATGGTACTTTGACGGGGATGGTTGCAGAAAATGCGCAAGGCGCTGTCCGCAAAGCGATCCCCAAGGCAACGACGGAAGAGATGATCGAGGCCATTGAGGCCGCAGGCAATCTTCTCCTTTCCTATGGCATCACCAGCGTTATGGACGCCGCTGTCGGTCAGGTCGCGGGCTTCGATGAAATCCGTGCCTATAACCTCGCCAAACTCGACAAGCGCTTGCCGGTGCGCACCTGGCTCGTACTGCTCGGCGATCCGGGACCTTCCATTGTCGAAGAATGCTACAAAGCAGGCCTTGTTTCCGGTGTCGGCGATGACATGCTGACAGTCGGTGCCGTCAAGATTTTCCTTGATGGATCGGCGGGCGGACGCACTGCATGGATGAGCAAGCCGTATCTCGGCGACGACGATAATATAGGTGTCCAGATATTGCCGGATGCAGAACTGGAAGCGCTGGTGCTCGATGCCCACAAAAAGGGTTATCAGTTGGCTTGCCACGCTATCGGCGATGCAGCGATTGGACAACTTATTACAGCCTATGAAAAGGCACTCGCAGCGCATCCCGATCCAGATCGCCGCCATCGTATCGAACATTGCGGATTCTCTACGCCGGAACAGCATGAGCGGATGAAGAAAGCCGGGATTTATCCTTGTCCGCAACAGGTCTTCATATACGATTTTGGTGACGCCTATATTTCTGTTCTTGGCGAGGAACGCGCTCTTTCAAGCTATCCGCTGAAAACTTGGAAGGATCTGGGCTTTAAGCCTGCGACTGGCAGTGATTCACCGGTCTGCCATCCGAACCCCTATCCAAACATCTATTCGATGCTTACGCGCGAAACGGGTAAGGGAACGGTGATGGATACCCGCGAATGCGTGACCATCGAAGAGGCCCTGCAGGTTTATACGGAGTTCGGTGCTTTCTCTCAGAAGCTGGAGAATGTGAAGGGCAAGCTTGTACCTGGGCAGGTTGCTGATATTGCGGTCTTTTCACGCAATATGCTCACCGCGAAGCCGGAAGAGATTCTCAACGACACGCATTGTGTTCTTACCATGCGTGACGGTGAGGTCGTATTCGAACGGTCGTGAGTTAAATGCTCCCGGTTTCCGGGGGCAATAAAAAGAATTGAAGCGTAAACGCTTCGGGGCGATTTCGGGCAGCGAGGTTTCGACAGAGCTGCCCGAAGAACGGTTCATCTGAATCGCAAGAATGACATTTATGAAGGGGAACAACATGAGAAAATTTGCATTGCTGGCAGCGCTGTCCGCAGTCCTGCTGGCCGGAACGGCGGCTTACGCGGCGGACGAACCACGTTCGGGAGGCGTCATCAATTTTGTCGCGCCCTACGGCGACAGCTTCTCGACGCTCGATATTCAAGCATCGCCTGCCACACAAGACGAGTTCTACGCCAAGGCGATTCACCGTACGCTCTATGATTGGGATGCTGATCTCAACAAACCGGTACTCGGTCTTGCAACCGATGTGACTGTGTCCGACGACAGGCTCGTCTATACCTACAAGCTTCGTCAGGACGCATTTTTCCACAATGGCAAGCCTTTGACGGCAGACGACATTATCTGGAGCTACACCCGGATCATGGATCCGAAAAAGGCATTCCCACCGGCACGTTACATCGCCGAAATCAAAGGGGCGGAGGAATATACGCAGGGCAAGGCCAAGGAAATTTCCGGCCTGAAGAAGATCGATGACCATACGCTCGAAATCACGCTGAAACAGCCAATTGATCCGGGCTTCCAGTTCATGCGCAACAACACTGCCATTTACCCGGCAGGTGAGGGTGATAGCGAAGAGTTTCAGCGCCACCCGATTGGTCTCGGACCCTACAAGTTTGCCGAATATGTTCCCGGCTCGCGCCTGACGGTTGAGAAGTGGGACAAGTATTACGAAAAGGGCAAGCCTTACGCTGACAAGATCAACATCATGATCATGGGTGATGCGGCCGCGCGCGACGTTGCGTTCCGCAACAAGGAGATCGACGTAGCCGTGCTCGGGCCGGCGCAGTATACGGCCTATCTGGCCGATCCTGAACTTGCGAAGAATATGGTCGAGGTAGCCGAGGTCTATACGCGCGCCGTCGGCTTTAATCCGGATTTCAAGCCGTTCCAGGACAAGCGCGTTCGTCAGGCAATCAACTACGCCATCGATAGCGATCTCATCATCAAGCGTCTCGTCAAGGACAAGGCCTATCGTGCTGTTGGTTGGCTGCCAAACTCATCGCCAGCCTTCGACAAGGATGCGAAGCCTTATCCGTATGACCCTGAAAAAGCAAAAGCTTTGCTTGCTGAAGCTGGGTATCCCGACGGCTTCGAATTCGAATTGACAGCAACGCAAAACGAGAGTTGGGGCCTGACCATCGTTCAAGCGATCATTCCGATGCTCGCCAAGGTCGGTATCAAGGTGAAGGCAAAGCCGGTTGAAGCGTCAGTGCTTGCGGATGTAGTTCCGGCTGGCAATTTCCAGGCCTATATGTGGTCGCTCGAAAGCGGTCCGGATGCACTGACGGCGATGCAGTGCTTCTATTCCACGACCCCACAATCTGCGTGCAACTACCAGAAGTTCTCGAACGCAGAATTCGACAAGATTGTCGATGAGGCAAAGGTGGCGAAAACCGAAGGAGAGAAGAACGAGCTTCTGAAGAAGGCCAACAACCTGTTGCAGGAAGAAGCGCCGGTCTGGTTCTTCAACTACAATAAGGCTGTCATGGCACATCAGCCATGGTTGCATGGCCTGCAGCCAAACTCGGCGGAGCTCGCCGTTCAGTCCTATGAAAAGCTGTGGGTTGATGACACGGTTCCGTCCGGTCGCTAATTCTGGCTGATCTGGATCGGCCCGCTCGTTATCGGGCGGGCCACTGATCCCCTTTGCTCCAGCGTAGTTTACGCTGATCCGAAAGGAGGACCGTGTGCTCTATTTTATTTTTCGGCGCGTCTTGCAGATGATACCGACGGTCGTCGCTGTATCACTGCTGATCTTCATCATTTTCAGTGTTGTTCCGGGCAGCATCGCTTCTGGCCTAATTGCCAATGGTAAGGGCATGAACGACCCGAAGATGGTCGAAAAGATCACTCAGGAATTTGGCCTCGACAAGCCTGTCCATGTGCGTTTCGGCAATTATCTGGTTCAACTGGCACAGTTTGATCTTGGTACGTCCTATCGATCAAGACAGCCGGTTGTCTCGCTTATTCAGGAGCGCATGTGGCCAACATTGAAGCTCGCTTTTGCGGCTATGGGGTTTGCGATCCTGATAGGCGTACCGCTTGGGTTTCTCGCGGCACTTAAACCCGGAAGCCTTCTCGACAGTGTGACGATGATAGGCGCAGTCTCGGGCCTCTCGCTACCACAGTTCTGGCTGGGCCTGCTGGCCATGTATCTCTTCGCACTGACACTCGGATGGCTGCCGAGTTTCGGCTATGGCGATGGAGGCATCAGAAACGTCATTTTGCCTGCGCTGACGTTGGGTGTTGCGCCATTGGCGTTGCTGGCAAGAACAACGCGTGCAGCCGTGCTTGAAGTGATGGGCGCTGATTTCATTCGTACCGCCCGCTCTAAAGGCATGAGCAGCTTTCGCCTGGTGAAATGGCATGTCATGCGCAATGCGCTGGTGCTGATTATCACGACAATCGGCTTGCAATTCGGATCGATGATGGGGCAGGCCGTGGTGGTGGAGAAGCTATTCTCATGGCCGGGCCTTGGCTCCTTGCTGATCGATAGCGTTTCGCTGCGCGACATTCCCGTGGTGCAGGGGGCAATTCTCGTAATCGTGTTGTGGTTTTTGGTCATCAATACGATCGTTGACATTCTCTACGCGGTTATCGACCCGCGCATAAGCCACGAGTAAGCCCATGAAGCTCCGTTTCAATCTCGTATTCGGCGGGTTCGTGTGTATCGTCATCGTTGCAGCAGCCGTCTTTGCGCCGTTGCTGGCGCACTATAATCCGGTTCTCGACGCTGATTTGATGAATGCTGAATTGCCGCCTGACGCACAGTTCTGGTTTGGCACTGATGCCCAGGGTCGTGATGTTTATTCGCGCATCCTTTATGGTGCGCAAGTGTCTTTGACCGTTGGTGTCGTCTCGCAATGCATCAACACGGTTATTGGTCTGTGTTTTGGCATTTCTGCCGGTTATTTCGGCGGTTGGTGGGATGATTTCGTCAATGGTCTCACTAATCTCATGCTGGCAATTCCGTCGCTGATCTTCGCGCTGGCAATTATGGCGGTCCTCGGCCCCGGTTTGCCAAGCCTTCTGCTCGCGCTTGGCCTGACGAATTGGTCCTGGACTTGCCGCATTGCGCGCAGTTCGACCCTTTCACTAAAGAAGCAGGGCTATATTCAGGCTGCCAAGATGCTTGGCTATAGCGATGCCCGCATCATGATCACGCAGATCGTGCCAAACATGATCGGACCGATCCTCGTTATCGGCACTCTTGGAATGGGCGACGCAATTCTCGCAGAAGCAGCACTTTCCTATCTTGGTCTTGGGATCAGTCCACCGGATCCAAGCTGGGGCAACATGCTCACTGATGCGCGTGAGTTGATCGTGAACGCGCCTTGGGCTGCCGTATTTCCCGGTTTGGCCATCTTCTTCACGGTGCTTGGACTCAATCTGTTCGGGGACGGTCTTCGCGACTGGCTCGACCCGCATATGAGGACACGCAAGGTATGAGCGAACAAGCACTTCTTGAGGTAGAGAACCTCCGGATCGATATTGTTTCTGGTTCGAGCAAACATAACGTGGTCGAAGACGTATCGTTCACTATCGGAGCCGGCGAGACATTCGGACTGGTTGGAGAGTCTGGCTGCGGAAAGAGCATCACTGCACTATCGATGATCGGATTGCTGCGCAAACCACTGTCGATAACGGATGGCGTGATACGCTTCAAAGGGCAGGATTTGCGGTCAATGTCGTCGCGTGAAATGCGCAAGCTGCGTGGCAATCGCATAGCGATGATCTTTCAGGAGCCGATGACTGCTCTCAATCCGTTGTCGCCAGTAGGGCGGCAGATCGCGGAAATGTTCGTGCTGCACCAAGGTGCTACTTGGCACGAGGCGGAGCGCAAAGCGATCGAAGCGCTCGCCAGTGTTCAAGTTCCTGCGCCAGAGCAACGTGTGAAGAACTATCCACATCAGATGTCTGGCGGTATGCGCCAGCGTGTAATGATCGCTATCGCACTCGCGTGTGATCCAGATTTGCTGATCGCTGACGAACCCACGACCGCGCTTGATGTGACTGTTCAGGCGGAAATTCTTCGTCTGATGCAAGAGCTTTGCACGGCACGAGGAACTTCTGTCCTGATGATTAGTCATGATCTTGGTGTCATCGCGAAAATGTGTCGTCGCGTGGGGGTCATGTATGCTGGGCATCTAGTCGAGCAGCGCATAACAGCAGGCCTGTTCCACCACCCGGCTCATCCTTATGCGCATGGTCTTCTGGCCTCTCTACCGCAGCTCGGCTCACGACAAAAAGCAGGTCAGTTGCGGCTGCAGGAAATCGAAGGCGTGGTACCCTCCATTTCCGCTTTTCCAAAGGGCTGCAGGTTCGAGCCGCGTTGTACGCGCGCGACTGATATTTGCCGTGCGCAAAAACCGGGCTGGACGCCACTTGAAGATGCCGGTGTGGTGAGGTGTTTCCATCATGAATGACATGCATTCAGCCAAACTAGCAGAACCATTGGTCCGCATCGACGATGTCTGCGTTTACTTCCCGGTGAGCGGCGGCATTTTCAGTCGCTCAAAGCAATTGCTGCGTGCCGTCAACAATCTCAGCCTGACCCTCAACAAAGGCGAGTGTCTTTCGATTGTTGGAGAGTCCGGTTGCGGTAAATCTACGCTTGCACTCTCCCTCGTCGGCTTGCAAAAGCCGACGAGCGGGCAAATCTATTTTGAAGGACGACCGATCACCGGAAAGGACGAACCGTCGCGGCTGGAACGAGCAAAGATGGCGCAGATGGTCTTTCAAGATCCGTTCGCTTCACTCAATCCGCGCCAGACAGTCTATACGTCCCTGGCGGCGCCCTTGCGACTTCACGGTGTGACCTCGCGCAGCGAAGTCGATGGGCGCGTCGAGGAAATTCTGCGTCTTGTCGGTTTGAAGCCCGAGCAGGCAAAGCGTTTTCCGCACGAGTTTTCGGGTGGGCAACGCCAGCGCATCGGCATAGCACGCGCGCTGCTGCTCAATCCGAAAGTTATCGTGCTTGATGAGCCTGTTTCGGCGCTCGATGTTTCGATCCGGGCTCAGATCATCAATCTGCTGCTGGAACTGAAAGAACGGCTCGGTCTCTCTTATATCATGATCAGCCATGATCTGAGTGTCGTAGAGCATATGAGCGACCGTGTGGCGGTTATGTATTTCGGGCAGATTGTTGAGAGCGGACCGTGGGATCGGATATTCTCGAACCCGACGCATCCCTATACACGGAGACTGATTTCGGCCATTCCCGATCCGATGACGGAATTGACGGGCGGTCGGCTGCTCGACGATACAAGCCCACCGCAAGCACCGGAAGGTTATGCATTCTACCCCGAAAGCTTTGGCACGCACGATGTTCATGAAGTGCCGCCACGGACACAATTCATCGATATAGGCGGGGACCATCGCATTCGCGTTATCGAGAAAGCTTGAGTATCAAGTAAAAAACTAAAAAGCGCCGCTAACCGGCGCTTTTTATTGTCGTAGTATAAAGATCAACCGCTGATCAGCTTTACTTCCATGAAGTCTTCCAGCCCCCATTTGCCGCCCTCGCGGCCATTGCCTGATTGCTTGTAGCCGCCAAACGGACTTCCCGGTGCACGCGATGTGCCGTTGATCTGCACCATGCCAGCGCGCAATTTGTGAGCCACGCGTTTTGCGCGTTCCGGACTACCGGTCTGGATATAGGCTGCAAGCCCGTATGGAGTGTCGTTGGCAATGGCGACGGCTTCTTCTTCGGTATCAAACGGGATCATTGCAAGCACCGGTCCGAAGATTTCTTCGCGAGCAATCGTCATGTCATTGTTTACATCGGCAAAGACGGTTGGCTTGACGAAATCACCTTCGGTGAACCCGTCGGGACGTCCCGTACCACCCGCAACAAGCCGTGCACCTTCATCAATGCCCTTCTGGATCAGGTGTTGAACTTTCTCGAACTGGATTGAGGAGGAAAGCGGGCCGATGTGATCGCCTTCCTTTGCCGGGTCGCCGACCTTCGTGCCTTCTGTTATCTTTTTCGCGAGGTCTACTGCCTTGTCGTAAACTGAGCGCTCCACGAGCATGCGCGTCGGCGCATTACAGGACTGTCCGGTATTCTCGAAGCAATGCGCAAGGCTGCGTGCCATAGTCTTTTCAAGATCGGCGTCGGCGAAAACGATGTTCGGCGATTTGCCACCAAGCTCCAGCGAAACGCGCTTTACCGTTGCTGCTGCTGCTCGCGAAACTGCCGTTCCGGCGCGGGTCGAGCCGGTGAAGGACATCATGTCGACATCTGGGTGTTGCGACAAGGCTTCGCCAACAACGGTGCCTTCACCATTGACGAGATTGAAAACGCCTTTCGGGAAACCTGCCTGATCCACAAATTCGGCAAAGAGCATGGCCGACATCGGCGCAATCTCGGACGGCTTCAGGACGACGGTGCAGCCGACCGCAAGTGCTGGAATAACTTTCAGCGCGATCTGGTTCATCGGCCAGTTCCACGGCGTAATGAGGCCGCAAACACCGATTGGTTCGCGCACGACCGTCTGGTTCGGGTGTTTCGGAGAAAGGATCTCTTCGAACTCGAAGTTTTCAAAGGCCGCAATGAAAGCCTTGGTATGCGAGAGGCCTGCCGCTGCCTGCGATTCCCGCGCAAGTGTAATCGGTGCACCCATTTCGAGTGAAATTGCCTTGGCCATTTCCTCCAGACGGGTTTCGTAAATTTCCACTAACCGTCGGATGTAACCGATGCGTTCTTCCGCCGGGGTTTCGCTCCAGGACAGAAAAGCCTTGCGTGCGGCTGCGACCGCCAGGTCGATGTCTTTTGCGGAACCGGCAGAGATGACGGCATAAGGCTTTTCGTTGGCGGGGTTGATGACCTCAATGGTCTTGGCTTCTATCGGAGCGCGCCACGCTCCATCGATATAGAAGTCTGTTTTCTGGTCGAGGTTTTTCTGAAGCATCGTGCTGTCCTCCGTCGCGCTGAATGTTCGAGTTCAGCATAAGCCAACCCGATTTGCTTTCGACACTAATGCCGGGACATGGCAGCGTCAAAACAGAAGGGTGCATGGAAACATCAATTTTTCTTATTCATTATCGTAGGCTTCAACATCAAAACCCAGGGCAACCAGTCCTTCTTCCAGATAATCTCCGAGAAGCGGTGTGCCTATGAGATATTTGGCTTCACGGCCATTGTCGCGATCAGCCGCGGTTGCAAGAGCTTCATCCCATTCTTCTGCACTAAAATCGCCGCGTCCAACCCACATCAAAGCGAGCAGTTCCTGCCGCTCATCTATGTTTAGGGACCGGATAGCCGCAAAAAGTTCCTTGCGGGTGGGATTTGCCAGTGAGGCGTCGAGAATATCAACTTCATTGTCATCGCTGGCATTTGACCCGGATTCTTCATCGGTTGCGGGAACCTGAACGTCATACTCCCGGGCTTTGGCGATTATAAACTCCAGATTGTCGATATTGTTGACCAGCTCGACCACGCTTGCCTCCGTTACCTAGAGCATTTCCAGCAAAAGTGCGAAGTGGTTTTGCGTAGGATAATGCGTAAAAACAAAGAGATAGAGAATTTCCAGCAGTTCAATTTAAACTGGAAATTCTCTGGGTTGTTTGGCAAACAACGCTTTCGCAAAGCCTTGGTTCCGGCTGCCTCAGGGAGCTGGATCAGCTTCGCGCAGCCTGTAGCCGACGCCTGTTTCGGTTAGGATATAATGCGGCTGATCCGGGGATTTTTCAATCTTCTGTCTCAGCTGGCGGACATAGATGCGAAGATATTGCACATCAGCCGCCGGCCCCCAGACCTGGCTGAGAATGAAATGGTGCGTCAGCACTTTTCCGGCATGCTGCACGAGAAGACGGAGAATATCGTATTCCTTCGGCGACAGTTTAATTTCTTCACCATTGAGTTTCACAATACGGCGCACAAGATCGACGGTTAGGCCGTCACTCTGGAAAAGTGGCTTTTCTCCCTGCTGTTGCAACCTGTGCCGCAACGCGACACGCAAACGCGCGGCAAGTTCCTTCATACCGAAAGGTTTCGGGACATAATCATCGGCTCCTTCTTCAAGTGCACGAACAATCCCCGCTTCGTCGGTTCGGCTTGAGAGGACGAGAATAGGCAAGGTCACGCCGGTTTCTCTCCAGCGTTGAAGCAGCGCATGCCCATCAGTGTCAGGAAGGCCCAGATCAAGTACCACGATATCGGGCTTTTCCGTCGTAATGCGCTCGTCGGCTTCGCCACCATTCACGGCCTCGACGACGGTGTAGCCTTCCGTCGTCAGTCCGACCCGCAACAGTTTGCGGATGGCTGGTTCATCGTCGACAACAAGAATTTTCAGTTTCGGATCGTTCATGAGTTCCTGTCAACTTCATCAGCTGGGACGGGCAAAGCGATTGTAAAGACGGCACCGGTGCCTTCATGCCGATTTCCGGCCCGAATAGAGCCCCCCATTGCTTCGATGAAACCGCGAGCGATTGAAAGCCCCAATCCGGTACCGGCCTGCACGTGATCACCTTTACGCACACGATAGAACGTATCGAACACGCGCTCCAGATCACCGGGTGGAATACCTGGACCCCGATCACTGATTTCCAGTGTTATACGAGACGGAGCAGCATGAGCCTTAATTGTAATCGGTGTGTTTTCGGGGGCATATTTCGCTGCATTGTCGAACAAATTGAACAAGACCTGCTCGAACAGAACGGCATCAAGCTGAACCATAGGCAAATCAGCTGGAACGGCAATGTTGACCTGATGATGAACCAGAATCTTGGCTGCACGATTGAGCGCTGCTCCGACAAGATCACCAACGTAGTGAAGCGACAGATTGGGCTTCATCGCTCCCGCTTCAATCCGCGTCATATCGAGGAGGTTTGCGATGAAGCGGTTCAAGCGCTCTGATTGGTCTACCACGGTTGCAACGAGATCGGAACGGTCTGTATCTGGCAATGAGCCGGAATAGTCGCGCAAGGTCGTGGCTGCGCCCAGAATTGCCGCCAGCGGGGTCTTCAGATCGTGTGAGATTGAGGTGAGCAGGGCCGAACGCAATTTGTCAGCTTCGGCGGCGAGTTTTGCTCGCTCCACATCACCGACAAGCTGAACGCGTTCGATGGCAATTGCGGCCTGATCGGCCAAAGCCTCGAAGAGACGCTGTTGTTCAGGCGTGAGGATAGGTCCCATGCGATCATTGTCGAGGCCGATGACGCCAACTGATGTTCTGGCGGTTTTGAGAGGCAGATAGAGTCGTTTGGCACCCGGCAAAGTATTGGCACCACGCCCAGCGGGAAGGTCGTGTTCCCAGGTCCAGTGTGCTGCAGCGATATCGGCGTCATCCAGAGTGTCATCAGGCGGATAACCACCTCTGACCGTTATACTGTTTCCTTCAGGGAGAAGGATCACGACCCGCACCTTGAGCATTGATGCGATCTGGAATGCGGTGGCCCATAACACATCATCGAGCGAGCCAGTCCCTGCCAGCTTTTTGCTGAAGAGATATAGATCTTCCGTCATGCGTGCACGTTGCCGTGCCGCTGCAGCCTGCCGCTGGACCCGGCTTGCCAGATTGCTGGCAATGAAACTCACGAACAGGAAGAAAACCAGCGCCACAACACTTTCAGGATCGGCGATGGAAAGCGTGTAGAGGGGAGAAAGAAAGAAGAAATTATAGGCGAAAGCGCTAAGTACGGATGCGAAAAGCGCTGGCCACAGACCAAGGGTGACCGCAACACCAAGAACGCCGACAACGAACACCAGTGCTATGCTGCGCACATCCAGAAACTGGTCGAGCAGCAAGCCGGTGACAAGCGCTATTCCTGTCATCACCATACCGATCAGATAGGGCGTGATGTCGGGCGTTGCCTTCTGATTGGCGGTCTTTACCTTACGAGGGGCCTCCCCGTTTTCATAGTCGACACCTGCCGTTATGTGAATATCGATGGCGCCGGAGAGCCGCACCAGTTCTCGTGCGATGGAGCCGTCAATCATCTCACGCCAGCGCGATTTTATCGATTTTCCGGCGACGATCTGGGTAAAGTTGTGTGTTGAAGCGTAGCGAACAATGTCTTCGGCGACGGATTGACCGGGAATGATGATGGTTTCCCCGCCGAGCTGTTCGGCAAGCCTCAATGCCGTTGCAAGCCTGTCCTTTGCTTCTTCAGTAAGCCCCGCAGACCGTGCCGTTTCTATATGGATGGCCGCCCAAGGTGCGCGAAGACGATCCGCAAGCCGACGCGCATAGCGAACCAGCGATATACTACGGGGGCGTTCATCGACCGCAACCAATATGCGGTCGCCTGCGGCCCATGGCCCTTCAATGGCATGGGCGCGCATGTGACTGAGCAGTTGCTCATCGACACGCTGGGCGGTGCGGCGCAGCGCCAATTCACGCAACGCGGTCAGATTCCCGGGAGAAAAGTAATTGCGGATCGCTCGTTTCGCGGTCTTTGGTAGGTAAATCTTGCCTTCATTAAGACGTTTGATGAGATCATTCGGCGTGAGATCGATAAGCTCAATGTCGTCGGCACGGTCAATGATGCTGTCGGGTACTGTTTCACGCACACGGATACGCGTGATCTGTGCCACAACATCATTTAGGCTTTCGACATGCTGGATGTTGAGCGTCGTATAGACATCAATCCCGCGCGCCAGAATTTCCTCGACATCCTGATAACGTTTGGGGTGTCTGCTGCCCGGTGCATTCGTGTGTGCCAGTTCATCCACAAGAACCAGTTGTGGTTTGCGGGCCAGCACCGCATCGATATCCATTTCATCCAAGAGATGCCCGCGATAGGCCACTTGCGCACGCGGAATAATCTCAAGCCCTTCCGTCAACGCTTCGGTTTCCACTCGACCATGTGTTTCCACAACGCCGATGACGACATCTATGCCATCAGCTCTACGCGCGCGACCGGACATCAGCATTTCATAGGTTTTACCAACACCGGGTGCGGCACCGAGAAATATCTTCAGGCGGCCACGCGTTTCGCGTTCCGCCTGTTCAAGCAGAGCATCGGGAGAAGGTCTGTTCTCGCCGAAGCGAAGCGGGTCCGATGTCAAATAAAACTCCTGAAAGGAAGGGCGGCAAATCATGCCGCCGCCAGTTATTCTACTTGGTGCTGGTCCTGTCCAGAACAAGGTTCAGCTTCAGAACATTGACCACCGGTTCCCCAAGAAATCCGAGCTCACGAGCTTCAACTTGTTGCTCAACAATCTCTCGCAGTGCGGCTTCATCGATCCCGCGCGCCTTTGCGACACGCGGCACCTGATAGAAAGCTGCTTCCGGTGAAATATGCGGATCGAGACCGCTTGCGGATGTTGTCACAAGGTCAATCGGTGGTGGTGCTGAACCTTCATCTTGTGACAGGGCGGTGACGTCAGCTTTAATTCGTTCAATGAGTTTTGGATTGGTTGGGCCGAGATTGGACCCGCCAGAACTCGCGGCGTCATAACCGTTTTGCCCTGCCGCAGATGGGCGACCGTGAAAATAGCGGTCACCGGTAAAACCCTGTCCGATTAACTCGGAACCAATGATTGTACCGTCCTTTTCGATCAGGCTGCCAGTGGCATTAGTGGGGAAGATTGCCTGGGCGATACCGGTCATGCCGAGCGGGTAGAGCAACCCGGTTATGACAGTGAGCGAAACGATCATGACAAGTGCTGGACGAAGTTGTTTCAGCATTTTTGTTAATCCTTATGCGAGGCCAAGGGCGGTAATGGCCATATCGATGGCCTTGATGCCGATGAATGGCACGATGACGCCGCCTAGGCCGTAGATCAGAAGATTGCGCGAGAGGAGCGCACCTGCACCGACCGGCTTGTAGGTCACACCTTTCAGCGAAAGCGGGATCAGAGCCACAATAATCAGGGCATTGAAGATGATGGCCGACAGGATGGCGCTCTGCGGCGTGGAGAGCCCCATGATATTGAGCGCGCCAAGCTGAGGATAGAAAGCCAGAAACATAGCCGGAATGATCGCAAAATATTTTGCAATGTCATTGGCGATGGAGAAGGTCGTCAACGCTCCCCGTGTCATCAGCAATTGCTTGCCGATTTCAACGATTTCAATGAGCTTGGTGGGATCGCTATCAAGATCGACCATATTGCCTGCTTCTCGCGCGGCAACCGTGCCGGTATTCATGGCCACGCCGACATCCGCCTGAGCAAGGGCAGGGGCGTCGTTTGTACCGTCTCCGCACATTGCAACAAGTTTCCCCTTCGCCTGTTCCTCTCGGATAAGCGACAGCTTGTTTTCTGGCGTTGCCTGCGCAAGAAAGTCATCCACACCTGCTTCGGCAGCGATGGCTGCTGCGGTCATAGGGTTGTCGCCGGTAATCATGACAGTGCGGATACCCATCCGGCGCAATTCGGCAAAGCGCTCGCGGATGCCGCCTTTGACGATGTCCTTCAGGTGCACGACACCGAGAAGGTGGCCATCTTTAGCGACGGCAAGCGGTGTGCCGCCAGCCTTGGCGATTGTGTCAGCGATAGACTGTAGTTCCGACAGTGTTCTTTCATCGGCGTGGCTATTCTGGCCCACATAGGCAAGCACAGCATCCACAGCGCCTTTGCGAATGACGGAACCCTCAATATCGACGCCGCTCATGCGGCTTTGCGCGGTGAATGGTACAAAATGCGCGTGAAGACCTTGCATGTCACGCCCACGTAAACCGTATTTTTCCTTGGCCAGCACGACGATGGAACGACCTTCGGGCGTTTCGTCGGCAAGCGAGGCCAGTTGCGCTGCATCGGCAAGCTCTTGCTCGGTTACGCCATTGACTGGCACAAAAGCGGTCGCCTGACGATTGCCAAGAGTGATCGTGCCGGTCTTGTCAAGCAGAAGCGTGTCCACATCACCCGCTGCCTCGACCGCACGACCGGACATGGCAAGCACGTTGAAGCGTACGAGGCGGTCCATGCCTGCGATGCCAATGGCAGAAAGCAAGGCGCCGATTGTCGTCGGGATCAGGGTGACGAAGAGCGCAACCAGCACCGTGACGGGGATATAACCGCCTGCATAAGTCGCAAAGCTAGGGATCGTAACAACGGCGAGCACGAATATCAGCGTCATGCCTGCAAGCAGAATGTTGAGTGCGATCTCGTTGGGTGTCTTCTGGCGTTCGGCACCTTCCACCAGACTAATCATCTTGTCGATGAAGGTGGAACCCTGTGCGGCGGTGATGCGCACCTTGATCCAGTCGGACAGAACTTGTGTTCCGCCTGTAACGGCAGAGCGGTCGCCGCCAGATTCACGGATGACAGGCGCAGATTCGCCGGTAATGGCGGCTTCATTGACGGATGCGACACCTTCAATGACTTCACCGTCTGAAGGGATGATGTCATTGGCTTCCACTAGAACGATATCGCCAACTTTCAAGCTCGTTCCCGGCACACTTTTCCAGTTTGGTCCCTCGGGACTGTCTAGAAGTTTAGCTTGTGTTTCCGTTCGTGTCCGGCGCAGCGAGTCTGCTTGTGCCTTGCCTCGGCCTTCTGCGACGGCTTCGGCAAAATTCGCAAACAGAACTGTGAACCACAGCCACAAGACGATCTGGAATGAAAAGCCGACATCGGGATTGCCGGTAGCGACGTCCTTCAGCAGCAGCAAAGTTGTAAGCGCTGAAACGACGGCAACCACGAACATCACCGGATTGCGCGCAAGGCTCCTGGGGTTGAGCTTACGAAAGGCATCGCCGATGGCGGGTAAAAGGATGCGGGCATCAAGAATGCTCGCGGATTTGGACTGGCTCATAACAGAGGCTCCAGTAAAATTACGTTTCCGTTCGGAAAGCTCAGATCAATCCGGCAAGCTGAACCGCGAGAAGGAGTGCGGTCGTTGCCAGAAGGATCGAGAGAATGCAGCTTGAGGGTTTGAGCATCAAAACATCTGCCCCTTGATCATTGCGAGGTGTTCGGCAATGGGGCCGAGCGCCAGCGCCGGGAAGAATATCAGGCCTCCAACCACAAGAATGACACCGATCAGCAAGCCCACGAAAAGCGGCCCTGTCGTCGGGAAGGTGCCTGCAGATTGCGGTGCAGCTTTCTTGCCGACAAGCGAACCGGCGATCGCCATGGCAGGCAGGATCACGAGAAACCGGCCCATCAGCATGGCAAGCCCGATGGTGATGTTATACCACGGCGTATTGCCGGAGAGGCCGCCGAAGGCCGAACCATTATTCGCTGTGCCGGAGGTATAGGCATAGAGAATTTCCGAGAAACCATGTGGTCCGGGATTGGCGATCGATGCCAGCCCTGTTGGAATAACGGACGCTATGGCGGTAAAACCCAGAATTGATAACGGAAGGCAGAGAACGGCGAGCATCGCCATTTTCACTTCCTTGGCTTCGATCTTCTTGCCCAGATATTCAGGCGTGCGTCCAACCATCAGCCCGGCAACGAAAATGGCAACGACAACAAACAGGACGATACCGTAGAAGCCTGCACCTACGCCGCCGATGATGATCTCGCCCAGCATCATGTTGATCATGGGGATCATTCCGCCCAGTGCCATCATGCTGTCATGCATGGCGATCACGGCACCGCATGATGCCGCGGTGGTAACGACGGCGAAGAGCGCGGACATTGCGATGCCGAAACGTGTCTCCTTGCCTTCCATGTTGCCACCATCAACACCGAGTGCATGGATGAGGGGATTACCAGCAGCTTCTGCCCAGTAGCAGATTGCAACGCCTGCGACGAACAATATGCCCATCGCAGCAAAGATTGCCCAACCCTGACGTTCGTTGCCGACCATTCGCCCGAAGACGTTGGTAAGCGAAGCGCCGATTGCGAAGATCGCAACCATCTGGATCATGTTGGAGATGGCATCCGGGTTTTCAAAAGGATGCGCGGAATTGGCATTGAAGAAACCGCCGCCATTGGTGCCGAGCATCTTGATGGCGAGCTGCGAGGCAACCGGCCCAAGCGCGATCACCTGTCTAGCGCCTTCCAGCGTCGTTGCTTCGGCATAAGCACCAATTGTTTGCGGCACACCGAGGCTGACGAAAGCCAACGTGAGGATAATGCACAAGGGCAAAAGGAGGTAGAGTGTGCATCGTGTAAGATCGACCCAGAAATTTCCGAGCGTCTTCATGGATTTGCGCGAGAATGCACGAATGAGTGCAATGGCGATGGCAACGCCAGTAGCAGCCGAGACGAAGTTCTGTACCGTCAGTCCTGCCATTTGCGTCAGGTAGGACATGGTGCTTTCGCCACCATAGTTCTGCCAGTTGGTGTTGGTAACAAAACTGGCGGTGGTGTTGAAGGCCAGGTCCGCCGGGACGTCGCTCATACCCATCGGGTTGAAGGGCAGAGAGCCCTGAAACCGTTGCAGCATGTAAAGCAGCAAAAAGCCGGCCAGATTGAACAATAGCAGGGAAGCAGCATAGGTTGTCCAGTGCTGTTCTTCTCGTTCGGTTGTGCCTGCGAGGCGGTAAAGCCCCCGCTCGACCGGAACGAGTACAGGTGAAAGGAGCGTCCGTTCACCGCCGAAAACGCGCGTCATGTAGCCGCCGAGCGGTTTGACGAGCAAAATGATGATCCCGCAAAAAACGAGGATCTGAATCCATCCATTGATTGTCATGGTCTTTTCCGAGGCCTGAAAGGCTGCCGGTTACGCGGGCTTGGCCGGAGATCGGCCTAGAACCGCTCCGGTCGTATGAGCGCGTAAAGGAGATAAGCGGCTATAAAGGCTGCAACCAAGGCGCCAGCGACATATTCGATCATCATGGCGACGCCTCAAAGCCTTTCGCAGATGCGCAGATAGCCGAACAGCAGCGCGAAGAAGCCGATGCCGATTGCAAGGACGGCGAAATCCATAGTCATGCCTGAATTGCCCGAAAGGGCTCCCTGTTTCTTACAGGGACATTATGTTGCCGCATTGCATAGGGTTTCGAGAGCGAGCGCTGCTTCAAAAAATAAAAAACTCATATATGGAATGCGGTCGATAAAGGCCGATGTTGCCGTCTTGTCTTTCACTAGAGCGATGTTGCCGCGGCAGCTGCACGACCGGCCGTTCGTCCGGAAAAGATGCAGCCGCCGAGGAATGTGCCTTCAAGTGCATTGTACCCATGATAGCCGCCACCGCCGAAGCCTGCAGCTTCGCCTGCAGCGTATAGACCGGGCACCTTTTCTCCTGCCGCATTGAGAACTTGGGCGTCCATATCGGTATGTAAACCGCCAAGTGTCTTGCGTGTCAGAATATGAAGTTTGACGGCAATAAGCGGACCGTTGGAGGGTTCCAGCAGAGAATGCAGCGGCACGGCGCGCGTGAGACGGTCACCGATATAGGCTCGGGCATTATGGACCGCCATCACCTGAGCATCCTTGGAGTAGCGGTTGACGATCTCGCGATCTCGCGCTTCGATTTGATCACGGATATGGTCAGGCTTCAGAAGCTTCTCTCCCGTCAAACCGTTCATTTTTGCAATGAGCTCATCCAGTGTTCCAGCTGTGATGAAATCTGCTCCGTTATCGAGAAAGGCTTGGACCGGCGGCGGTGGCGCTTTACCGAGGCGACTTTTAAGCAAAAGCTTCCAGTTTTTGCCCGTGAGGTCCGGATTTTGTTCCGATCCGGACAGAGAGAACTCTTTGCGGATGATTTTTTCGGTCAGGATGAACCACGAATAGTCGTAGCCGGTCGAAAGAATATGTTTGAGCGTGCCAAGAGTGTCGAAGCCAGGAAGATAGGGAGCGGGAAGACGATTGCCCTTAGCGTCGAACCAAATGGAAGAAGGCCCCGGCAGAATGCGAATGCCATGGTTCGGCCAGATCGGGTTCCAGTTTCGCACGCCTTCCGTATAGTGCCACATGCGATCAGCATTGATGACATGCCCGCCCGCAGCCACGGCAATATCTATGCCGCGTCCATCAACATGAGCTGGTACTCCCAATACCATTTCTTTCGGGGGAATGCCGAGCCTGTCGCGCGGCCATGCCCTTCGAACCTTGTCGGGGTCACCGCCTATGCCGCCAGATGTGACGATTACACAGTCAGCAAAATAGGCAAATTCGCCAATGGTGTCGCGTGACGAAGATTGCCCGCGCTCGACAGTCGATGGCACCAGCACCTCTCCATAGACACCACTGACGCGCCCGCCGGTAGTGGCGATACTATTGACTCTATGACGGCATTTTAGGGTTATGAGCCCTTTGCTGATTGCTGCACGGAGCGATCGTTCAAATGGTGCTACGACAGCAGGTCCTGTTCCCCAGGTTACATGAAAGCGTGGCACTGAATTGCCGTGACCATCGGCTTTTGCTCCGCCACGCTCCGCCCAGCCAACAACAGGAAACCAGCGCATGCCGAGACCATGCAGCCATGAGCGCATTTCTCCTGCGGCAAACTCCAGATAGGATTCGGCCCAGCGTTTCGGCCAACGATCTTCCGGCCGGTCAAATTGTGCCGATCCGAACCAGTCCTGCCGCGCGAGGTCGATATTGTCCTTGATGCCAAGGCGACGCTGTTCCGGGCTGTCGACCATAAATAATCCGCCGAGTGACCAGAACGCTTGTCCACCAATGGAATTGTCACCTTCCTGTTCGAGAAGAATGACTTTGCGACCCGCAAGAGCCAACTCATGAGCGGCAACAAGCCCAGCTAATCCGGCACCGATGATGATTGCATCCGCATTCTCCATCCCCGCTTCCTCTCTCCCAAAAGGCGCTCGATGAGCGCATCGTGACTGAAGGGATGATGTGTTGCAAGCGGTCGTCGGGTGTATTCAACCGAAGAAATAAGGCACGATCCAGTCGGCAATCAGCTTGATGGAAAGTCCAAACAAGGTCAGCTGCACGAGCAGGAAAAACGGACCGTCGGGCATTATCCGGGTTAGTTTGGCACCGACGAAGGTGCCGATGACTGCGGCAGGGACCAACCAAAGGCCGAGCGAGGTATCGAGATTGGAGAACTGCTGCAACTGCCAGTAGGGAACGAGTTTTGCGGCGTTGACGATGGCAAAAAGAATAGTCGAGGTGCCGGCGAAGACGAGTTTTGGAAGATGCTGCGGCAGCACGTACATCTGGAACGGTGGCGCCCCGGAATGAGAGACAAAGCTGGTCAGACCTGTGAGAACGCCCCAAAAGACGCCGCCAGGAACATCCGCCTTTCGCGCGCTTTTGCGGTAACGCGCCCCGAACCAAGCATTGAAGCAGAAAAGGATGCCGACCAAGCCGACCAGCATTCCGATGAAGGTAGGAGAAAGATGTGCGCTGAACATCCAACCAACGCCAACGCCGAGAATTGCTGCTGGGGTCAGGATTGCAAGATTGCGTGCCGAGAAGTGATGGCGATAAAGATATAGGCCAAACATGTCGCTGATGACATAGATCGGAAGCAAAAGTGCGGCGGCGGTGACCGGCGATATGACCAGCGCCATCAAAGGAACCGCGAGCGTACCGACGGACGGCAACCCACCTTTCGAAAGCCCAACAAGAAATGCCGCAATGACTGCGATTGTGAGAAAAAGAGGCGTGTGTTCGAGCATGTGATAGGGCAGCTTTGCGGTGGGGGGAGAAAACATCTCCGGCGTTGGGCCAGAGATGTTGTGATTGGATGTCAGGCGTGGGCCCATTCCCAGTAAAGCGCCCGCGCCCGCTTCGTCAGTGGTCCATATTCAAGTTTGCGATCATCAAAACCGACAATTGGCACAACTTTGCTCATATTGCCTGTCGAGAAGATTTCATCCGCTTCGCGGAAATCTTCGATCTTCAAAGTGGTTTCATGGACGGTGACGCCTGCTGTGCGCAAAAGCCCGATTACGCGCTGGCGAGTAATGCCGTTGAGGAATGTACCATTGGGCGCTGGTGTGAAAACCTCGCCACCACGTACCATGAAGACGTTTGAGGTTGCTGTCTCCGCAACGTTGCCAAGCACGTCGGTCACCAGCGCATTGTGAAAGCCTTTTGCCTTTGCCTCGCGCAGCATGCGCGCGTTGTTCGGATAAAGGCAGGCGGCCTTGGCATTGACCGGCATGACTTCCAGATATGGCCGACGGAACGATGTCGTGGTGACCGTGAAACCCTTCGGCTCGACCATGGGGATCGCTTCAAGGCAGAGTGCAAAATCCGTTGACGATGCGAGCGGAGCGACTGCGCTGGCGTCACCTTCTTCTGCCCAGTACATGGGGCGGATATAAACGTCTGTTCCAGGCGTGAACTTTTTCAGGCCCTCACGCGCAAGCGTCTCGATGTCATTGGCGGAAAGTGTCGGTTCTAATCCCAAAACACGAGCTGAATCATTGGCGCGGGCAGAATGGCGGTCAAGGTCTGGTGTTACGCCTTCAAAGAGGCGTGCACCATCAAATACCAGCGAACCAAGCCAGGTCGCTTGTGAGGCTGCACCGAGAATGCGAACATCGCCTTCACGCCATTCGCCCTTGTAATAGGTCCACATCGCGCGTTTATCGGTCATTTCCCTAGTCCTTTGACAATATATTTCTCGTGCTTCTGCCCGCGTCAGAGCGCTGTCAAACACAAATCGTTATCGGAAAAATGCTCAAAGCGTCTTGATATGGTTGAATCAGGTTAACGTCCTAAGCACTTCTGTTTGAAGCGTTATTTCATCAACCGTGGACAGGCTACCTATATCGTAGGAGCAGGCAACGCCGGAGACAAGCGCGAACTTGTCACTGTTCGCTTTCAAGATTGTTCGGCCTTGTCTTCAACAAGCGCGGGAGTTGGTTCCGATGTGACGACAGCCGGAGGCCCCTCGACACCGCGTTGCCTTTCGCGGATAAAGGTGAAGAGACCGGAAATGGTAATGAGAACGATGCCGATCAGCATGGGCATATCTATGTGATCGTGGAAAACAAAATATCCGAAAAGGATCGCCCATATCATCTGGCTATACTGTGGGGACGCAATTGCACTTGCTGGCGCACGTTGGGCTGCAAGCATCAGCAGGATATTGGCTAGCGCGGCGAGAAGGCCATAGCCTGCGAGATAAACCCATTGCTCGGTATTTGGTGGCTCGTAGGACGGGACCATCAAAAACCCGCAGATGATGATCGGGCCGACAAGTCCGCTTGTATAAAGCGATATGCGCTTTTCATGTTTACCCATGACGCGGAAGATGATGATGCTCATCGCACCGCCCATGCCAGCCGCCAGTGCGCCTAGGTGGCCGATCGAGAGCTCCCTGAACCCGGGACGGAGCACAATCAGAACGCCGATAAAGCCGATCAGAACCGCTGACCATCGCCGCCAGCCAACCTGTTCCTTCAAGAATACTACTGAAAGTATAGTCACGTAGGCTGGAAGAAGGAAAATGAGCGCGAAGGCTTCCGCCATAGAGAGATGTGTGAATGCCGTAACGCTTCCTATTGTTCCCATAGCCGCCGTTACGGTTCGCAATAGCCACATTTTGATATTGGTGGTGCGAAACATATCGCGCCAGACATCGTCAGCTTTCTTTGTAAATGGAATAGCCAGCAGACCAAGTACAGCGCCGAAGAATGCCACTTCGTAAGGTGACAGCGTGCCATCAAGAAACTTGACGCAGGCGTCGCTTACAGCGAATGCCGCATAGGACGCAAACGCGAGAAAAATACCGTAAAGCATGTCAATGTCCGAAAGAAACGGGGGGAGGAGTTCGTTCCTGCCGCTCCCTTAATCGATTAGAAGCTTATTGGCAAAAGGCTTTTCTGAAAATTCGCATTTAAGACTATAATTGGGCCATTGCTTGGAAAAGAAGTAAATTCGACCTTTTCAAGGTTTTGAGCTCAAGCAAAAACGCATGCCTCATTTGCAATCATATCCGTGGTGGAAATTTGGGCAAACGCCTATCTGATAATCATCCAAACGAGGAGAAAGCAAATGAACATTCGTCAGAAAGTACAGCAGTTCGTGTCCCGCCGCCGCGCTATCCGTGAGCTCGGTGCAATGGACGACCATCTTCTTGCCGATATCGGTGTTTCGCGTTCGCAGATTCACAGCGCCGTTTTCGGTAAGTAATAGCTTATGGCGTTTCTCTCGAAAGATCGCCCCATAAGTGAAAATCGAATAAAGTAACAAAGCGTCGGTCTCCAGTCCCGGCGCTTTTGTTTTATGCGTTGCCCCTTAAATAGTTTCTTGACCTGAAGGTCTGTGGTTCTGACTGCGCGATGCCGCTTTCCCAGTCGTTACAGCTTTAGTTTCTTGCCCGCTCATTATTCAGCTGTTTATCGCTAATGAGACATAATCCGTACCATTTTGGGACAGATCGCTGTTGTCGCCAACGCAATTTTCCGCCAGCTTGTATTTGCGGGGGCAGGCGATGAAGATACGGCGTTTCCGTTTTAAACTGCGGTTTGTTTGCTAAACTTCATCGCCTCATATTTCATAGCAATGTCTATTGCCGGTTGGTGTTGCGTTTATTGTTCTAAATTATTGCTAGTCAGTATTGCGTGGAATGCAGGAGTGCACGCAATCTAGCTCTTGCGCATCGGGCGGTGTCAGGCTTATCTGGCCGCCCGATGACGCAAAGGCAGATACAGTATGGATATTATCTGGCGCGGGATTTTGATTGGAATTGGCGCAACCGTCGTAATGGACTTGTGGGCGCTGATACTGGCCGCAATACCAGGGCAGAGGCGCCCGAATTGGGGGCTGGTCGGTCGCTGGTTCTGGCATCTCCGCCACGGGCAAATTTTCCACGATAATATTTCTGATGCCAAGCCCTATAAGCATGAAGTAGCACTTGGCTGGATTGGGCATTATGCGGTCGGTATTCTTTACGGTGTCATCTTTGCCATTTATGGTGGTGCGGAATGGTTTTCCGACCCGGTCTTTTTGCCGGTTTGGATTTTCGGTATACTGACAGTATCGGCAGGGTGGTTTTTGTTGCAACCCGGTTTGGGAATCGGTTGGGCGGCTTCAAAATTGCCGAATGCGGGTAATGTACGTTTGCTCAATCTTATTGCACATACTTTTTTTGCTCTTGGCATGTATGGCACGGCTTTGCTCTTACAAAGCCCATTTCAATCAGTTAGTTAGAAATAATCGCGCCCCTCTCGCAAATTGTCTTTTTTGAATCTGTTTCAAATATTTCCCGGCAAATGAGTGACTGGCGCGTGATGAAATCTCAGTCCACACTAAATCATGTCAACAAACTGGCATTCACGCGGCAGAACTGTGCTTTTGTCCGTGATGGGTGTATGGGGAACTTGTCCGACTGCAAATCTGCAGCGGCAACTAACATTATGGCAATCGCATAGGTTGCCTCAGCTCGGCTCTTTACGAAGCGCAACAAGTTGCGCGTCGTGAATTAACGCGAACTGAGGCGCCAATTGACGGGCGCTTGCCTTGGAGGGACGATGCTCGAAAAGCTGTTCAAATTACAGGAACACGGCACTACGGCGAGAACGGAAATCATTGCCGGCGTGACGACCTTCCTGACGATGTCTTACATCATCTTCGTAAACCCGGACATTCTGTCCACTACGGGTATGGATCGAAACGCTGTTTTCGTTGCCACCTGCCTTGCGGCAGCTCTCGGCTCGATCATTATGGCGCTCGTTGCGAACTGGCCTATCGGCATGGCGCCCGGCATGGGGCTCAATGCCTTCTTCGCCTTCACTGTGGTCGGGGCGATGGGCTTTTCCTGGCAGCAGGCGCTTGGTGCCGTTTTCATTTCCGGCATTATCTTCCTGATCTTGACGGTGACGGGTGTACGCCGCTGGTTGGTCGAAGGCATTCCGCATTCGCTACGTAGCGCAATTGCTGCGGGTATCGGCATGTTCCTGGCCCTGATCGGCCTCAAAAGCGCTGGGGTGGTTGTTGGCAACCAGGCAACTTTGGTCGGTCTGGGGGATCTGACGAAAGCTGGCCCGCTGCTGGCGATCGCCGGTTTCTTCATCATTGCAGTGTTGGATGCCCTGAAAGTTCGCGGTGCGATCCTCATCGGTATTCTTGTCGTCACCGTCGCATCGATTGCTCTCGGTATCAGCCAGTTCGGCGGCGTTTTCTCGGCTCCTCCGAGCTTGGCGCCAACGTTCCTTCAGCTTGATGTGATGGGCGCTCTGCATACCGGCATTCTGCACGTCATTCTGGTTTTCGTACTGGTTGAAGTTTTTGACGCCACTGGCACGCTGATTGGCGTGGCAAAGCGTGGTGGTCTGATCGAACCGGGTAAACCAAACCGTCTCGGACGCGCCCTTTTTGCCGATAGCACGGCAATCCTTGGTGGCTCGCTTCTCGGTACGTCTTCTACGACAGCTTATGTTGAAAGCGCGTCTGGCGTTCAGGCTGGCGGTCGCACGGGTCTGACGGCTCTGGTTGTTGCACTCCTTTTCCTTGCAGCCTTGTTCATTTCGCCGCTCGCCGGTTCGGTTCCGGCCTATGCTACGGCACCGGCTCTGATCTACGTCGCTTGCTTGATGATGCGTGAACTGACTGAGATCGAATGGCACGATGTAACGGAAGCCGCGCCTGCTGCACTGACGGCTTTGGCTATCCCGTTCACCTATTCGATCGCAAACGGTCTCGCCTTCGGTTTCATCAGCTACGTCGTGCTCAAGGCCTTCACCGGCAAGGCACGTGATGTGCATCTTGCGACCTGGTTGGTTGCTGCACTCTTCGTCATCCGCTTCGCATTCTTTGCGGAGTAACAATAGATGCGTCGGACCGAAACGGTCCGGCGCTTTTCTGCAACATCGGGAGGAATAGAACTGTGCAAACAGATGAACTGAAACTGCTTGAAAAACTGATCGACGTTATTGAGCAGGATGTCATTCCGCTGACCGAACGAGGTGTTGCGGAAGGCAACAAGGTTTTCGGCGCAGCTTTGTTGCGCAAATCAGATCTATCCCTTGTTCTTGCGGAAACCAACAACGAGACTGAAAACCCGCTCTGGCACGGTGAAGTGCACACTTTGAAGCGTTTCTACGAAATGCCGGAGAATGGACGTCCGGATACGAAAGACATGGTCTTTCTTTCCACTCATGAACCTTGCTCCATGTGCCTTTCGGCCATTACCTGGAGCGGTTTCGACAATTTTTACTACCTGTTCAGCCATGAGGATTCACGAGATGCTTTCTCGATCCCTCACGACTTGAAGATTCTCAAGGAAGTCTTCACGCTGGAGCCGGGTGGGTATAACCGCGATAATACCTTCTGGCACAGTCATTCGATTCCGAAGATGGTTGCGTCGCTACCAGACGCTGACCGCCATCGTCTCGGCAAAAGGCTCGATGCTATTTTCGCCAAGTATGACGAATTGTCCGGCACTTATCAGGCGAGCAAAGATGGAAACGCTATTCCTCTCAATTGAGGAGAAATCGTTTCATATGGTCATACGCCTGAAATAGGCACATGCCAGAGGGGATGCGCGATGCCGGATATTCGGCTCGCGCATTTTTCATGTCTGACAGGACGAGCATCATGACCTCTGACCATACAATATCAGCGATTGGCTTCTGCACCCCTACGGGTGACGGTAATTTCAGCACGCTTGAGGGCGCAATCCGCAATATCGTCGAACTCGGTTCGGAAGCTGTCGAACTGTCGCTATATGGCGAGGAAATAATCTCAGGCGGTCGTCTCATTCCGCATCGCGTGGATCGTCTCATCGATATCACCAGACAGTTCGACATGCGCTACAGCGTTCACGGACAGATTGTTTCCAACTTCATGGATCGAGAGCATCTGGATTATCAAAAGGCGGTTGTTCGGGCGATGCTGGAACTCTGTGACCGTGTCGGAGCGGAAGTTCTGGTTCATCACTCCGGCCATGCTCCGATGCCTGCACTTTCTCGTATTCCCGACCTCGACAAGATGGAACGGGACGCGCTCGCCGAAATGGCGGAGCTTGCGAAAACTTATGGCGTCCGGATCGCGCTGGAGAATATTTTCGCGATGAGCGATGCTGAATATCGCCAGACACCGGCTCAGGTTGCCGAAACAGTAGTTGCGGTCAATCATTCTTCCGTTTGCGGTCTGATCGATTTCAGCCATGCCTATATTGAATGCACACGTCTGGGGATTGACTGGCGTCCGCAAATTCGCGCTATGGCTCCTGTGACCGGACATCTGCACGTTCACGATAGTTTTGGCCGTCCTTATACGATGACCAAGTTTTATCATCCTGCCGAGGCAACAGCACTCGGTATCGGCGATCTGCACCTGCCGATCGGCTGGGGTGATATTCCGTGGGAAGAAATTTTCGACGAACTGACTTTTTTGCCCGATACATTCCTGATCATGGAAATCGGAGAAGATCGTTTCAGTACCGAACAAGCCGACAGTCTTGTACGTGCTCGCAAGTTGGCTGAACGCGTCAACAACCGCCTGAAAGCAGCCTGAATGAAATGAAACAGGCCGCGCAAAGAGCGCGGCCTGTTCTTTTGGTTCAGGCTTTTACTATTTGCGGATTTCACCAAGCTGCTTTTGCACTGCGTCGATAATGTCATCGCCGATCTGGGACTTATATTTGGCATAGATCGGCTGGGACTTCTCAAGCATGCGAGC
This sequence comes from Brucella sp. GW823-FHT04E01, assembly GCF_058796175.1. Classification (NCBI taxonomy): domain Bacteria; kingdom Pseudomonadati; phylum Pseudomonadota; class Alphaproteobacteria; order Hyphomicrobiales; family Brucellaceae; genus Brucella; species Brucella sp. GW823-FHT04E01. Next base: position 496,780 of record NZ_JBXAIK010000003.1, read on the forward strand.
ATGCTCTTCCGGTGACAGTGTGTTTACTTCCAGGCCCGCTTCCTTGATCTTCTCGAGCGACTTCTGGTTCAGTTCGCGAATGACTTTGCGTTCAACGTCGCGACCGACTACGGCACACTCACGCAAGGCGGCCTGTTCTTCCGGTGAGTACGTGTCGAAGATCGGCTTGGAGTAAAGGAACAGAAACGGTGTATAGGCATGTTTCGTTTCCGTTACGTATTTCTGCACTTCGTAGAACTTGGACGTATCGATTGTGACGTAAGGGTTTTCCTGTGCATCGATAGCCTTTGTTTCCAGCGCTGAGAAAATTTCACCGAAAGCCATCGGAGTAGCGTTGGCACCAAAGTTCTGGAATGTGTCGAGGAAGATGTTGTTCTGCATCACGCGGACTTTCATGCCGCTGAAATCTTCCCACTTGTTGACGGGATGTTTTGAGTTCGAAAGATTTCGGAAGCCATTTTCCCAATAGGCCAGATTGACGAGGCCAACAGCAGCAAGCTTTTCGTCCATCATCTTGCCGAAGGGGCCATCGACGACGGCGTCTGCTTCTTTATCATTTGCGAAGAGAAATGGCAGATCGAAGACGCCAAGTGCAGGAACGATGCCAACGAGCGGCGATGACGACGTGACGACGCCTTCCTGCACACCGGAACGCAGTGCCTGTGTGGCCTGCAAATCACCTCCGAGTGCACCGCCCCAGAACGCAGTTATCTTCATCTTGCCGCCGGACTTTTCAGCAAGACATTCATTCATTGCCTTGATGCCATTGCCGACGGGATGATCCTCGTTAATGCCGTTCGAAACGCGAATATTGCGATCCTGAAACTCTGCAAATGCAGGAACGGTTAGCGCTCCCGCCACAAGGGCGGTCGTTGCCAGCATAATCAGTTTTCTCATTGAACTCTCCTCCCAGAGTTGATGTTAAACCTAATGAAGCCAGTTCATGGGTACCAATACGAGGCTTGGAAACAGAACCAGCAGCAACAATACGATCACCTGCGAAATCAGGAACGGATTTACGCCTGCGACCACTTTTCCTAGCGGAACCTTTGAGACGCCGCTCACGACATTCAGCACGACGCCCACTGGGGGCGTGATAAGCCCGATACTGTTATTCATGATGAACAGGACACCGAAATAAGCCGGATCAATACCCGCCTGCTTCACGATGGGCATCAGAACTGGCGTCAGGATGAGAATTGTCGGCGTGAGATCCAATGCCGTTCCAACAATCAGCACCAGGATCATGATCGCAAACATCAACAGTTTTGGGCTGTCGATTAACGGTGCAATATAGCCACTGATTTCTGCGGGAATATTTGCGGCCGTTATCAGCCATGACGAAACCAGCGCCGAGGCGACGAGAAACATGATGATGGATGTTGTCTTGGCTGCTCGCAGGAAGACGCCGTAAAGATCGACAAACCGCAGCTCGCGGTAGATGAACATACCGACAAAGAGGGCGTAGGCTGCGGCTACCACGGCTGCTTCCGTCGGTGTCATGACGCCCATACGTATGCCACCTAGAATGATGACTGGCATGCCCAGCGCCCACAGTGCGCGTCCGGTTGCTTGCAGCCGATCTTTGCCGGATTGCTTGGGAAGCACTTTGAGGTTGTCTTTTCTGACGACGATCTGCCACGTGAAGAGCAGGGCGATACCCATCATCAGACCTGGTACAATGCCTGCCATGAAAAGCTGCGTTATGGATACATTGGCGGCAACGCCGAATACGATCATAGCCATAGATGGCGGGATAACAGGTGCGATAATGCCGCCGGCAGCCATCAGTCCGGCAGAGCGCGGGATATTATAGCCCGCTTTCGCCATCATGGGGACGAGGATCGTGGCAAGCGCTGCAGTATCTGCAGCAGCTGAACCCGATACGCTGGCCATAATGATGGCCGCAAGAATGGCAACGACACCGAGACCACCTCGAATATGGCCAACGCAAGCTATGGCGAAATCAATGATGCGACGGGACAAGCCGCCCGAATTCATTAGTTCACCAGCCAGAATGAAGAACGGAATTGCCAGAAGGGTGAAGGAGTCAACACCAGCAATCATGTTCTGCGCTATGATCTGCGTGTTGAACATCCCCATGTACAACATGAGAATGACACCGCAGAACATAAGCGAGAAGGCGATCGGAACACCAATGGCCATAGCGCTGAGGAGTGAGCCGACAAATACTACAAGCGTCATGTCGTTTACTCCATCAGATGATCGAGCGAATGTTCGCCCGCAAAGGTGGCAATTTCCTCATCGGTCAGACGACCGGTGACAGCGCGCAGGAAACGCTCGGCCGCAATGATGAACATTGCGCCGCCGGTGAATAGTCCGACGCCGTAAACCCAGATCATCGAGAGCCCGGTGACGGGTGCAACCATGCTGGCGTTGATGTCGAATTGTTTCCATGTGCCCCAGAAGAAAATTCCCGAACACAGTGCGACGATCAGATAGCTGATCGCCATGCAGGTAATGCGGCCCTGCCGTCCGAAGCGGGCAACGAGCGTCTCGATGCCCAAATGGCTGTTCTCGCGAAAAGTAAGAACGGCTCCGAGAAACGATACCCAGACGAAGAAATAACGCGCAAGTTCTTCCGATACGGTCAATCCGGAATTTGCGGCGTAGCGCAAAATCACGTTGACGAAGACCATAATGGCCATGCCGGCGAGGAGGAAGACGAGAATTGCGCCAAGCATCTTGTAGAAGAAGTCTATGGCTTTCGTCATATATCCGTCCTCAAATTTTATCGAGCAGATTGCGCGCTTGCAGGTTTCGGATCAGCGCCCTTATGCCGAATGTCCATTCGGGACATTTGTCGGTCCGGTCGACCCAATTGACGAGGCGACCGAGCTTGGGGGTTGATATCTCCACACGATCGCCGACTTCATGTGTGAAACCTTGTCCGACACCGCGACGGTCCTTGACAGGTGCGAACATCGTGCCGAGGAACAACACGGCGCCGTCTGGGTATTGATGATTGCGGTTCATCATCTGCGATGCAAGATTTTCAGGATCGCGACTAATCGCTTCCATAGGGCTTTCGCCGGTCATCTCGAAACCGTCAGCTCCGTGAACAGTCAGCGACAGCTTGAGCTTGCGCAACACGTCCATGGTGAATTCGCCATCGAACAGGCGAATGAATGGGCCGATAGCGCAAGACGCATTGTTATCCTTGGCTTTGCCGAGCAAAAGAGCCGAACGCCCTTCGACGTCCCTGAGATTGACGTCGTTGCCCAGAGTTGCTCCAACAATGCGTCCATCAGAAGCGACGACCAGAACCACTTCCGGTTCAGGATTATTCCATTGTGAAATCGGTAGAATACCGACAGTTGTGCCGCATCCAACGGCGGACATCGGCTGGGACTTGGTGAAAATCTCTGCATCAGGGCCAATACCCACTTCCAGATATTGTGACCAGAGCCCCATTTCTTGAAGGAGCGCTTTAACCTCCGCCGCCTTTTCGGAACCAGCTGCGACGCCTCTCAAATTGTCGCCAATGACAGGGGCCAGACGTTCGCGAATTTCACGGGCGCGGGAGGGGTCGCCTTTTGCCTGTTCTTCGATCACGCGTTCAAGCATGCTGTCAGCAAAGGTGACACCGGCTGCTTTAATCGATTGCAGATCGATGGGAGCAAGCAACTCTCCACAATCACCGGAAAGAAAATCGTCCAGAGAGCCAAGATTGGTGAAGTTTTCTGTGCCATCTAACTCGCGTAACAGTGAGTTGTGCTCCAGAAGACCCGAAACTGTAGCGGACAAGCTGGATATATCGTGCACATAACCGTCTTTTACCAGTACTGGACAAGGGCCGTTTTCGGCTTTCGACCATACGCGACCGATCAAGATCGCAGAATGGCTGTCCTCGGGCAAAATCGCCGTTGCTTTCACTTCACGCTTGTCTTGCACAGATATCCTCCCATTTCATGACCTTTCCCATAGGTCATATGTTGTCAGGATGTCTGACAACAAGAGCGTTATTGTTATTAGCAGTCTGGGGCTGTGTCCAGACTTTAGGCCGAGCCAACATCAAAAATTAGATCGATCTGTTTTCCTTCGGCTGACGGTATAGGCCTTGTCCATTTCTGGGTGAAGTTCCATGCCAAGTCCCGCACCGGGTGGAACCGTGATCATCCCGTTCTTCACTTCGGGCAGGGCCGTGACCAGATCGCGATACCAGGTCTTGTAGAATGCGCGGACGCTTTCCTGAATGAGGGCATTCGGTGCATTCAGTGACAGGTGTGTTGAAGCACACAGAACGACTGGTCCTGTACAATCATGTGGCGCGACCGGCAGATGCCAAGCTTCCGCCATGGCGGCAATTTTGCGGGCTTCTGAAATGCCGCCACACCAGCTCAAATCGAGCATGACGACGCCAGCTACACCCGTTTCGAGAAGATCACGGAACGCCCAGCGACTCCCCAGTGTTTCAGAGGCACAGATCGGCGCTATGCTTGCTTCCGCATAGCGCTTGAGACTGCCAAGACTATCCATCTTGATCGGGTCTTCGTGCCAGAAGGTCTTGAAAGGCGCGAGTTCGCGGGCGATCTGCATGGCGGGTAAGAGCTGCCACATTGAATGAAATTCAACCATGATATCCATGCGGTCACCGACGGCTGCACGGATTTTCTCGAAAGGCTGTAATGCCGCCTTTAGATCAGGTTGAGAGATATACTGCCCGCGTGTCTTTTCTGCCGCCATGTCGAATGGCCAGATTTTCATCGCCGTTATGCCCTCGTCCAGCAACGAGAGCGCAAGCTCGTCTGCGCGGTGCAGGAAGCCATTAAGATCGTCACAATTAGCGCCAGCACCCGCCAGACCATAATTGGCGGATTGCTGGCCGGTAGCCTTCTTGATGTATTCAGTTCCGGCGCAGGTATTATAGGTTCGGATGGACTGACGGCTGAAGCCGCCGAGAAGTTGAGCAATCGGGAGGTTGGTAGCTTTGCCGTATAGATCCCACAGGGCAATATCGAAAGCGGAGTTGCCGCGCACTTCCGCGCCGGTTGAACGGAAACCGAGATAACCCACAAGGTCAGATGCCAGCAGATCAATCTGCAAAGGATCGCGACCGACAACGCGCGGCGCAACATATTCGTGGAGATAGGCCTCGACGGTCTCGGACATGAAAAAGGTCTCACCGAGTCCGGTAATTCCTTCGTCCGTATGAACTTCCACCCACAACAGGTTTGGCCGTTCGGCGATACGGATGGTTTCGATTGCGGTGATCTTCATTGCACCTCCCAATGCAGCTCGATTGCCTGCAAACTAGCTTTTCTGACCTTCATTGAGCTTTTCAAGATGAAGGAGCAGGGCGCTGTGATCCTTCTCACCACCGCCTTCGTCCACGAAAGCTGCGAAGGCTTCGCGTACGGTCTCGGTCAATGGCAAGCTCAACGATAGGTCGCTCGCAGTCTTGAGGATCGAATTGAGATCTTTGAGCTGGATGCGCGATGTGCCGCCTGGTTCAAAACTTCGGTCAATCATCCGTTTGCCGTGCAGTTCGAGAATGCGGCTTTCACAGAAACCACCGCGGATAGCGTCGCGGAATGCTGCCCGCGACCCACCACCTTTTTCAACCAGAACCATTGCTTCAGCGATTGCTCCGATAGTTACGGCGACAATCTGCTGATTTGCAAGTTTTGCGAGTTGACCGGCACCTGACGGGCCGACGCGGGTGAGGCGTCCCATTGGTTTGAACACATCGGCAAGGCCTGCGATGATCGCTTCATCTCCTCCGGCCATGATGGCAAGCGTGCCTTCCTGGGCACCCACTACGCCACCGGAAACCGGGGCATCGATGTGATTGATGTCAATTGCCTTTAGATGCTTGGTATGTTCGCGTGCGAAGCCTGGTGAAATTGAACTCATGTCAATGACTGCACTGCCTTTTTTCAAGGCTGCTGCGGCTCCTTGATCGAAAAGGACGTCGCGTACTGCCGGGCCATCGGTCAACATCGTGATGACTAATTCCGCGGTCTCTGCTGCCTCAGCGGCAGACTGAGCAAGTTTGGCGCCTTTTTCAGCAAGAGGGGCAGCCTTGGCGCTGTTCCGGTTCCAGACGGTTACATCAAAGCCTGCATCCAGAAGCCGACTGGCCATTGGTGCGCCCATCAGGCCGGTTCCAAGAAAAGCGATCTTGCGTGTCAACGTTGGCCTCCCATTTCATCTTCGATGTGAACGCGAATGATCTCATCAAAGGATGTTTCTGCGGTGAAGCCAAGAGCCTGGGCGCGTTTTGCTTCAAAACCGGGAGCCCAGCCTGCAACCATACGCATGATCATTTCGTCTGGCTCATGGCGGATCAGACCTACCGCCTTTTCCCCCGCAACGCGACGTAATGCTTCAATCTGCTCGCCTACAGTCGCACTGAGACCCGGCATGGAAAGATTGCGACGTGCTCCAACTGCTTCCGTATCGATGGTGGCTCCATGGATTAGAAAGCCGACGGCTGAGCGCGGCGAAGCATGCCAATGCCGGACATCTTCAGGAACAGGCAAGATTGCTTCTTGCCCGGAGAGTGGCTCACGCAGGATATTGGAGAAAAAGCCGGATGCAGCCTTGTTCGGTTTGCCGGGGCGTATGCAGATCGTTGGCAGGCGAATGCCGATGCCGTCGAAGAAACCGCGCCGGGTGTAGTCTGACAACAGAAGTTCGCTGATAGCCTTCTGCGTGCCGTAGCTCGTCAACGGGGTCGTGTGAAATTCATCAGGGATCGGGTAGGGGAGCGGAGCACCAAAAACGGCAATGGACGATGTGAAAACCACGCGAGGCTTATAGCCGTCAGCAATGTGTGCACGCCTGATCGCATCGAACAGATGGCGGGTGCCATCCAGATTGATTCGATACCCCTTATCGAAATCTAGTTCTGCTTCACCGGACACGATTGCCGCGAGGTGGAAGATGACGTCAGGGCGTCCTGACACGATCTTCTGAGCGGTTTCCATGGTGGATATATCTGCTGCCAGAGTATCGACCGATCCTGCAAAGCCTTTAGGAGGTTCCGCTGCAACGATATCGATAAGTGTCAGTTTTTCAACTGGAGTTTCCCCGAGATGGCCGTCGTTTGAAAGGCGCTGCGTTAGTTTGCGCCCGACCATGCCGGCAGCGCCGATGATTGCAATATGCATCTAGAAGGCTCCTCCTTGCCTCGCAGCCGACCCTACTCGAAAACGTGGCGTTGGCTACCATTACGACACTTCTCCAGTCTCCCACCAGATTTGTGTTGTAGGGTTGTCTGATAACCTTATATGTAGGCGTTGAAAACAGTTTTCTCCGTCTTGCCACAGGAATGAAACGGAAAAGCCTGCCGCATCTTAAAAACTGTCGTACATCCGCGACAGCGCATTGCATATCGGTAAAGCCAAGAGGATATCATGTATGGTTCGGGGGACATGACTGGAAACAAGCAGGCTGATCTCGTTGCTCTATTGGGCGTCGATCTGGTTATGACCGGGAAAAACGACATGCTTGGCTATTGTCGCGACTGGCCGGGAGATGTGGAGAATACGGCAGTTGCCGTGATCCGACCACGCTCGACAGCGGACGTTTCTGCCGCGGTTAAAACCTGCTATTCACTGGGATTGTCTATCATTCCGCAAGGCGGAAATACCGGTTTGGTGCAAGGCGGCGTACCGGATGGGCGCGACAATCTCGTCATTCTAAGTCTTGAGCGGATGAATCACATTCGGAAGATTGATCCGGATGATTTTTCGGCGGTTGTGGATGCCGGTTGCATTCTCTCCGAACTGAAAGACAAACTGGCAGCCGAAGGGATGTTTTTTCCATTAGCACTTGGTGCACAGGGAAGCTGTCGCATCGGGGGAAATGTCAGCACCAATGCCGGAGGCATCAACGTGTTGCGTTATGGCATGACCCGTGAGCTGGTCCTGGGGCTGGAGGTCGTGCTGCCAGACGGCACAATATTCAATGGCCTTTCGACGCTGAGGAAAGACAATCGTGGGATTGATCTGAAACAGCTATTTATCGGGGCAGAAGGCATTTTGGGAGTAGTGACCGGTGTGGCAATAAAACTTATGCCCTTGCCGGACAAGGTGGAAACTGCCCTGCTGGGGCTCAATTCGCTGGATGACGTGATTGCCCTTTATCGGCGCGCGCGTGTGCAGTGCTGTGATTTGATGTCCGCTTTTGAATTTATGCCGCCAGTGGCTTTTACCTTGGCGCAAGAGGCGATGCCGGAGCTTGCCATGCCACTTGGACAATACCCGGCCTATGTTTTGATGGAGGTCTCGGGTTCAGGGCTGGTCGACATACTATCCTTGATGGAACAGTTTCTCGCGGGCGCGATGGAAGATGGCCTCGTTCTTGACGGGACAATCGCGTCCTCTCGTGCGCAAGGTCAAAATCTCTGGACATTTCGTGAAGCGATGAACGAAGGACAGGCGCTGCGCGGCAAGCACCTGCGTACCGATATCTCGGTCCCGCTTTCAAAGCTGGCATCATTCGTCGGAGAAGCAGAAAGGGAACTGGCCAAGGTCCTTCCAGATTGTCTCGCCGTTTCTTATGGGCATGTTGGCGACGGCAATGTGCATCTCAATGTCATTCCAGAAAGCAATCTCGATGTAGCGACGAAAGACATGAAGATCACGCTTGCAAAAGAAACGATCAATGCTGTTCTGGATCGTTATGCAGGCAGCATCAGTGCAGAGCACGGCATTGGTCGCCTCAAAAGGGAAGATTTCGAGAAGCGCATTGACCCTGCACGGCGAAAACTGCTTGAAGGTATCAAGCAAGTCATCGATCCGGACAATATCATGAATCCGGGCTGCCAGCTTTCTCTTGACTCTTCAAAAGGCTGACGACACACCACTTGCACGGGCAATCAGGGAGACTTCATCAATTTGTTTGGCGAAATCAGGCGTAATGAGCAGCTTCCGGGACGTATTGCTTCGGAAATTACGCGGCAGATCAGTGAAGGTAGTCTTCTGCCGGGACAAAAGTTGCCGACAGAACATAATCTTGCACAAAGCTTCGGTGTCAGCCGGTCGGTTGTGCGTGAAGCGATTGCCCAGTTGCGTAACGAGGGCCTGGTTGAAACCCGACAGGGTGTAGGTGCGTTCGTAACGGAACCCGACAGGCGACATGCTCTCCGCATAGAACCTGAAACACTTGCCAATCGTGACAGTTTCCGCAGCCTGTTCCAGTTGCGAATGGCGTTGGAGATAGAAGCGGCGGGGCTTGCTGCGGTGCATCATGATGAACATGACATGATGCAACTGAATGAAGCACTCGCAGAGATGAGCGGTTCGAAAAAATGGACGGATACCGGTATTGCCGCTGATCTGGCATTTCACCGTGCGCTCGCTTCCGCAACGCATAACGAATATTTTCCGCTGGTTTTGGGTTTCATTGCCGAACGCATCAATCAGGCAATCAATGCGGCGCGTGCGCGGGCAGTACTAGAGCAGATTGTCGAGATTACAATCAATGAACACACCGCAATCAGGGATGCGATTCATTCACGTGATCCGTTGCGAGCGCGCGAAGTGATGCGTCAACACATTGTGCAGGCGGCAAGCCGCGTCGGTCTCAAATTGGAAACTTTCTGATGGCTCCTTCTTTCGAACTATTCAGTCTGGAAGGGCGCATAGCCCTGATTACCGGCTCAAGCCAGGGCATCGGCTTTGCATTGGCTCGTGGGCTTGCAGAACATGGAGCAACGGTAATCATCAATGGCCGTGATCAGAACAAAGTGAATAAGGCCGTTACGCTACTGGAAGACGAGGGCCATACGGTCTTTGCGTCGGTGTTCGATGTGACGGTTGCTGAAGAAGTTCGTGCAGCTATTGATGCGATTGAAGAGGAAATCGGTGCGCTCGATATTCTGGTCAATAATGCCGGGATGCAATATCGCGCGCCGCTTGAAGATTTTCCGATCGAGAAGTGGCAGCAGCTTCTGGAAACCAACATTTCCAGCGCATTTTATGCTGGGCAGGCAGCTGCGCGCCATATGATCCCGCGAGGACACGGCAAGATAATCAACATTGCTTCGGTTCAAAGTGAACTGGCGCGACCTTCCATTGCACCTTACACGGCAACAAAGGGAGCGATCCGTAACCTGACGCGCGGCATGGCCACCGATTGGGCCCGACATGGCTTGCAGATCAATGCGGTTGCTCCCGGCTATTTCAAGACGCCGCTGAATCAGGCATTGGTTGATAACCCCGAATTTACGACATGGCTGGAGAAAAGAACGCCGGCGGGCCGTTGGGGTGACGTGGAAGAGTTGGTCGGCGCTGCGGTATTCCTGAGCAGCGATGCCTCCTCTTTCGTCAATGGACAGGTTTTGCACGTCGATGGCGGCATGACCGCGAGTGTATGAGGAATTGATGCTGCGTATTATCGTTATGGGTGTTTCGGGTTCCGGAAAATCAACCGTAGGCGAGAAGATTGCCGATGAACTGGCGCTCCCGTTTCTTGAGGGCGACTCTCTTCATCCGAAGTCCAATGTCGATAAGATGTCAGCAGGCATCCCCTTGCAGGATGAGGATCGTTGGCCTTGGCTCGACAAAATCGGTGAACGTCTTGCGGCTTCGACCGACGGAATCGTTGTTTCCTGTTCCGCACTGAAGAAGAGCTATCGTGATCGTCTCCGCTCTGCTGCTGGTACACCGGTGCTGTTTGTCTTTCTGGATGGCAGTTTTGAAGTGTTGCACGAACATATGGGGCATCGCACAGGCCATTTTATGCCGGTCACTATGCTGGAAAGCCAGATCGCTACGCTCGAAAGCCCTGTTGGAGAACCGCTGGTCTTCCGCGCAGATATCGCCGAGACCGTGGAAAAAATTGTTTCCGACAGTCTCGAATGGATACGCTCAGTTCAGTTCTAGGACTATTTCAAGGGCCAGAAGAACATTAGTGTTGGGACTGTTACAATCGCTATAATGATTGATAGCGGTAATCCCAGACGTGGATAATCGCTGAATTTATAACCACCTGGCCCCATGACCAGCGTATTGCATTGATGGCCGATTGGCGTGAGGAAGTCACACCCTGCGCCGATCGCAACCGCCATCAAAAAGGCCTCCGGCTTGAAACCAAGTCCGGAAGCAAAACTTGTGGCGATGGGAGCCATGACGAGCACCGTCGCAGCATTGTTAAGAAATGGTGTCACCATCATCGCTGCTACAAGAATGAGCGCCAACGCACCTGCTGGCGGTAACTGATGGCCGATTGTGGCGAGCCCTTCTGCGATGAGGTCCGTGCCGCCGGTTGTTCGCAGCGCATCCGAAACCGGGATGAGTGCCGCAAGCATCACCAGAATTGGACCGTCGATTTCGTCATAGACCTCGTTGAGAGGTATCACCTTGAACAGCAGCATGGCGACAGCGGCGGCAAAGAAAGCCACCGCCACTGGTACAAGGCTTAACGCGGTTGCCCCGATGGCAGCGATCAGAATGGCGAGCGGGATCAACCCGCGCCGAACGCTGCCAAGCATAAGCTTGCGGCGGGCAAGCGGCAGCAATTCGAACTCCGGCAGGAAGGTGGACAGATTTGCTTGTCTGCCTTGCAGTACGACCACGTCACCGAAACGGAGGATGACTTCACTGAGCCGCTCAGTAATACGTTCGCCTGGCCGGCTGACCGCCAGGAGGTTCAGGTCGTAGCGTGCAAAAAGGGCAAGTCTCTGGGCAGTTAGGCCGATAAGGCGCGAATTCTTGCCGATAACAGCTTCCACAACCTCGATGTCGGTGGAACCGCTTGTCTCGGACGGATTACGGTTCTCGGACAAGGTAAGTTTTCCGGCACTTATGACAGCATCGAGCGCCTTGGGATCACCTTCAAGAAGGACAACATCGCCTTCGTTCAGGATCGTATCGGGAAGTGGCGTCAATCGTTGGTCGTTGCGTATGATGGAAGTCACCATCGCTTCACCTTCAGCTGCCTTGATGAGATCGGTCACGCGCTTGCCGGTCATCGTCGAAGTCTTGGTGATACGTGCTTCGGAAGCATAATTCTTGATCTTGATTGCCTCATCCAGCGATACGTTTTCGCGAGTGCGCTGTGGAACAAGCCAGTAGAAAAGTACCAGATAGATGAGTCCTACCACTGACAGTACAGCGCCGACAGGCGTAAAATCGAACATGGTGAAGGGTTCACCGACCATTTCGCCGCGAATGCGAGAAACAACGATGTTGGGTGAAGTGCCCACCTGGGTCATCAAACCACCGAGCAACGCGCCGAAGGCCATAGGCATGAGAAAGGTCGATGGAGAAACATTGGAACGACGTGCGAATTGAAAAGCAACCGGTATCATGATTGCCAGTGCGCCGACGTTTTTAACAAAAGCTGAGAGAACAGTGACGACTGCCACCAGCACTGCAAGTTGGAGCCGCACACTGTTCATTTCTGGCAGGAAACGCTGTACCGCCGCCTGCATAAGGCCGGAACGTGCGACACCTGCACTGACCACCAACGCACTGCCAACGATGATAACGATGTCGTCGCTGAAACCCGAAAATGCGTGATCGAAGGGTACGACCCCAACTACTATTGCCAGGAGAAGTGCACAAAGTGCGACCACATCATAACGGAACTTGCCCCAGATAAACGCCCCCATCATGAGTATGATTACCGCGAAGGAGAGTATCTGCTGGTGCGTCATCTATCGGGATTTCCTCACAGGCGGAAAAATATTCCACTTCTCTGTAACCGATAAATTCTAAAACAGAAATCGATTATTATAGCGGGTTGCGCTCCGTTGAAGGGCGCAACCCGTTTCATGTCAATCATTTACACGCTGGCCATCATTGTTGAAAACATGCACGTTTCCAGAGGAAGCGCCAACTCTGACAGTCTCATCAATGTTATGTGCCGACCGTCCGGCAACGCGGAAGATAAGCGGCTTGCCATCTGGCAACGCAGCGTGGATGTAGCTTTCTGCGCCGACGAGTTCGACAGCTTCAATACGAATGGTTGCATTAAATCCGTCAGCGTCCGGCTCGCCATCCTCCAGAATACGGATATCCTCTGGGCGAACACCGATGGTGAAACTCCCGTCAGGTTTTTGTACCGCGCTGCCTGTCGCCCAACCGGTGCTTTCTGTGCTTTGCAGCAGGTTCATTGATGGGGAACCGATAAATGTCGCGACGAAGGTGGAGGCAGGTTTTTCGTAAAGCTCGATCGGCGTGCCAACCTGTTCGATATGGCCGGCATTCAGCACGACAAGACGATCAGCCATGGTCATGGCCTCCATCTGGTCGTGTGTCACGTAAACGCTGGTGGTGCCAAGCGAGCGCTGTAGGCGCTTGATCTCGACACGCATCTGCACGCGCAGTTTCGCGTCCAGATTGGACAACGGTTCATCAAAGAGGAAAGCTGCCGGTTCGCGCACAATGGCGCGCCCCATGGCGACACGCTGGCGCTGACCACCAGAAAGCTGGCGTGGTTTGCGCTCAAGAAAAGGTTCGATTTCCAGCGCTTTCGCAGCCTTGGCGATGCGGCGCTCGATTTCGTCCTTTGGTGTCTTGCGGTTCTTGAGACCATAGGCGAGGTTCTCGCGCACCGTCATATGCGGATAGAGCGCATAGTTCTGAAACACCATGGCAATATCGCGTTCTGCGGGTTCTACTTCGTTGACCACGCGATCGCCAATGGAGATTGTGCCGGATGTAATACCTTCGAGACCCGCTATCATGCGCAGGAGAGTGGATTTACCGCAGCCAGAAGGGCCTACCAGCACCACAAATTCACCGTCGTGAATCTCCAGCGATACGCCTTTGATGACTTCTACATTGCCGCCATAGCTCTTGCGGACGTTATCAAGAACGATTTTGCTCATTACTTTTCCGTTTCAACGAGACCTTTGACGAACCAACGCTGCATCAACACCACAACGAGGATCGGTGGAATGATGGCCAGAATGGCTGTTACCATGACGTAGTTCCACGGTGTGGATGCGTCAGCCCAATCGACCATGCGGCGCAGGCCGATGATGATCGTGTTCATCTTGGCATCATTGGTAACGAGTAGTGGCCAGAGATACTGGGTCCATCCGTAAATGAAGAGAATGACGAAAAGCGCTGCAATATTCGTCTTCGAAAGGGGGAGCAGGATATCCCGCATGAAACGGAATGGTCCGGCATTATCGATACGTGCTGCTTCAACCAGTTCACCCGGAATGGTAAGGAAGAACTGACGGAACAGGAATGTCGCTGTCGCGGATGCCATCAATGGCAGCGTAAGCCCGGCATAGGTATCGATCATGCCGAGATCCACGATCACCTTGTAGGTCGGCAGGATACGAACCTCCACAGGCAGCATCAACGTTATGAAGATCATCCAGAAGAAGAACATGCGCATTGGAAAGCGGAAAAACACAATCGCGAAAGCCGACATGAACGAAATGATGATCTTGCCGACGGCGATTGCCATTGCGACCACGAACGAGTTCCAGAGAAGTCGTTCAAGACTTACACCAACAACACGCTCCACACCGCCAAAGATGGCTTCGCCGTAGTTTTCGACGAAATGGTCGCCGGGCAACAGCGAGATTGGCGGGCGAATGATCTGCGTTGACGTCATCGTTGAAGCGACGAAGGTGTAGTAGATCGGAAAGGCAACAATAATGATGCCTAGGATGAGGATCAGATGGCCGATCAGGCTGGAGATTGGGCGTTTTTCTATCATTGTCGCCTCACTCACGAATAATGCACGCGCTTCTCAACGAAGCGGAACTGGAACGCTGTCAAGGCAATCACGATTGCCATCAAAATAACTGACTGTGCCGAGGAAGAACCCAGATTCAGATTGACGAAGCCATCGTTGTAAACCTTGTAGACCAGCGTTTCGGTGGCTTTGGCAGGCCCGCCGCCGGTCACGGCATGGATGATGCCGAACGTGTCGAAGAAGGCGTAAACCGTATTCACGACCAGCAAGAAGAAGGAGGTCGGTGCAAGAAGTGGAAATACGATAGACCAGAATCGCCGCGCGCCGCGCGCGCCATCAATGGCTGCTGCTTCGATCAACGATTTAGGAATTGCTTGTAAGCCTGCGACAAAGAACAGGAAATTATAGGAAATCTGCTTCCAGGCCGCGGCAACGACGACGAGGCCCATAGCCTGATTGCCGTCAAGCAGCGGATCCCATGCAATGCCATTACGGCGCAGAATATATGCAAAAGTACCCATTGCAGGATTGAACATGAAGAGCCACAACATGCCGGCTACGGCTGGAGCTACGGCATAAGGCCAGATCAGGAGCGTACGATAAAATGTCTTGCCACGAATGACGCGATCTGCCGCCGTTGCAAGCAACAATGCTGCGCCCATGGCAAGCAGCGCGGTCAGAACATTAAAGACAATCGTTACTCTGAATGAATGTAGATAGTTCGGGTCGGCCAGAACGGTTGTGAAGTTCGCAAGGCCTACAAAAGTAGACTTCAGCCCGAATGCGTCTTCGCGCATGAAAGACTGATAAATTGCCTGACTGGCTGGCCAGAAGAAAAACACCACAGTCAGAACGATCTGCGGGGCCAGCAGGAAGTAGGGCAAGATTTTATTTGGAAAGGTAACTTTCTGCACGGGGAGCTTCCTCGTGGGTGACAAGGCCGCCCACCACAAGGGCAGGCGGCGTTGTGTTTATGTGATCAATTATTGAGCTGCGGCTATCGCGTCGTTGGCGCGTTTGACAGCGTTTTCAAGTGCAGTTTTCGCATCCTGCTTGCCGCCGAGCATTGCTTCGAACTCTTCGTTCAGAATATCGCGCACCTGCGGCAAGTTGACGAGACGCACGCCCTTCGAATTTTCGGTCGGTGCCTTGCCCATCATCTGCAGGATAGGCGTTTCGCGGCCCGGATTCTTTTCATAGAAATCCGACTTCTTGGTTTCCTCGTATGCCGCCAGTGTTACAGGCAGATAGCCGGATTTTTCGTGCAGCTTGACCTGAATTTTGGTTTGCGAGAGGAAGTTGAAGAATTCTGCGACGCCCTTGTATTGTTCGTCGCTAAGGCCTGCGAAGACCCACAGAGATGCACCGCCAGGGATCGTATTCTGCGGACCGTGACCTTCGTAGTAAGGCAGCTGGCCGATGCCGTAATTGATACCCGACTTAACAACATCGCCGAGGCCGCCGGAGGATTCGG
Organism: Brucella sp. GW823-FHT04E01; assembly: GCF_058796175.1. Taxonomy (NCBI): domain Bacteria; kingdom Pseudomonadati; phylum Pseudomonadota; class Alphaproteobacteria; order Hyphomicrobiales; family Brucellaceae; genus Brucella; species Brucella sp. GW823-FHT04E01. The sequence continues at coordinate 512,888 of NZ_JBXAIK010000003.1, forward strand.
TCAGCATTGCGCACTCACCAGAGGTGAAAAGCTGCTTGGCTTCCGATGTGCGGCCGCCGTAGCGGAACGTACCGTCGTTCGCGAGATCGGCAATCGACTGGAAGTGCTGAATGTAAAGCGGTGAGTTGATTTCGAGCTTCACATCGGTGCCGCCGAGACCGTTTTCATTCGTGCCATAAGGAACGTTGTTCCAAGCCGCGAAGTTTTCGGTCTGAATCCAGGTCAGCCATGTGGAAGTGAAACCGCACGGTGCCGCACCGCTGGATTTGATCTTCTTGGCAGCTTCGAAAACTTCAGGCCAGGTTTTCGGCGGATTGTTTTCGTCGAGACCAGCCTTCTTGAAGGCATCCTTATTGTAATAGAGGATTGGTGACGAGGAGTTGTACGGAAAGGACAACATGGTGCCGTCTGGCTTCGAATAGTAAGCGACGATGCCAGGCAGATACTGCGACTTGTCGAATTTGAAGCCACCCTTTTCCAGAACTTCGGCAGCTGGAACCATTGCGCCTTCGGCTGCCATCATAACGCCACTACCGGCGTCGAAGACCTGAAGGATCGCGGGGGGCTGCTTGGAACGGAACGCGGCAATGCCGGCATTCAGCGTTTCGGGATAAGTTCCCTTGTAGACAGGAACAATCTTGTATTCGCTCTGGATTTCGTTGAACTCCTTCGAGAGTTCATTGACCATTTCGTTGTTGGCACCGGTCATGCCGTGCCACCATGCCAGCTCCGTCTGGGCAAATGCCTGAGAACTGATGGTGAGGGCGAGGGCGCTTGTCAGCGCCGAAGTCGTGATCAGACGGATAAGCATGTTTCCTCCTCGAGTGTGAGATTGCGTGAACATTTGAGTTCCTTGGTGATGGTCTCAAAGTTCCGACATCTGCAATATTTTCATTGCACCTATATGAATGCAATTTTTGCCAAAGGATCAACCTTCGATTCTTCCAATGGCAGAATAAATCCGAAAACGATAGCGATCCAAATGAAAAAAAACGAAAGGCAAGTGATAATCGTGGGGAGAACATGTGTATAATTAATGGGTTGGGAACGCCACGTAATGCCATTTCCGCATGATGACTGCTGGTTCACCGTTCAACGGATTGACCAATGTGCAAGACTGAACTGATATATGCCTTTCGAATCTGACCGGCGGTTTTATTGAGTTTTGTCTTCAACCGGATCGGACATTGCCCAACTTGCTGACAGGTGAAGTTATGCCGAGTGACGATCGCAGGAAAAGCCGCGTTACGCTGCTGGATGTGGCACGCCATGCCAACGTATCGCGCGCGACGGCTTCCCTTGTCATCCGCAAAAGCCCGTTGGTGGGAACAGTAACGCGCGAAAAAGTAGAAAAAGCCCTTCAGGAGTTGGGCTATGTCTACAATATGGGGGCTGCTAGCCTCCGGGTAGAGAGATCTAATACGGTTGGCGTCATCGTGCCCACCCTTGGCAACCCGTTTTACGGCGAATTGCTTTCAGGAATAGACAGTGTTGTGGGTGAAGCAGGGCTGGTCGTTCTTCTCGCCAATAGTCACGAGAACTTCACCAATCAGAGTACCCTTATGCAGCGTATGCGTGAGCATGGTGTTGATGGCGTGATCGTTTCGCCAACAGCGGAAACAGCACCGGAGTTCGTCGAGCAGCTTGCCGACTGGGGCTTGCCTATTGTGCAGGTGTTGCGTCATGTCACCGATCGTGTCGATTACGCAGGCGTTGATTACGCGGGTGGTATGCGGCAGGCGGTCAATCATCTGGCTACACTTGGGCACAGGACAATCGCATTCGCTGTGCACGGGCCGATTCATTCCGCTTACCGCGAACGTGTCGAAGGTTTTCGCGAGGCAATGCAACAACAAGGGCTCGATCCTGAGATGATTGTCCGCTTTCCGCAGACGATGCCGGATATCGCTAAAGCGGCTCCGCTTCTCTTTCAGGACGGCCGGGAGCCGACAGCTGCAATCTGCTTCAATGACGTGATTGCGCTAGGCCTTTCGGCAGGGCTTTATGATTGCGGGAGAATGGTTGGTGGGGATTTTTCGTTGATCGGCTTCGACGATGTAAGCGATGCTGAAGCGACCCGCCCCCGGTTGAGTTCCGTGTCAACCCGACCTGTTACAGTTGGTGAGAATGCCGCTGGATTGCTTCTTTCCCGTTTGGCAAACCCGGAAAAACAGGCGCAGCGGATCATCAGTGAAACATATTTGCGAGTTCGACAGTCCTGTGGACCGGTGAGAGCCTCTGCTATCTAATCCCAATTAATGATTGACGTATGAGGCAAAACGCATTTAGATCGATCTAAATTATTGATGCCGGGAGGAGAAATCGGCACAATTGCGTACCGGGAGGTTCAGCATTGTATAATTTCAACTTCGCGCCTGTTTTCGCGGCGATGGATAAGTTGCTTGTCGGCGCGTGGCAGACAATTGAATTGTCTTGCGCGGCGATGGTGCTCGGCCTGATTGTTTCGATAGTCTGCGCGCTTGGGAAGACGTCTGGACCAAAGCCAGTACGCTTAATCATTGATGCCTATATCGAAATTATCCGCAACACGCCGTTTCTGGTGCAGATTTTCTTCATCTTCTTTGGATTGCCTTCTGCTGGTTTGCGATTGTCGCCCAACAGTGCAGCGCTTCTTGCGCTGGTGGTGAACTTCGGCGCTTACGGTACCGAGATTATTCGTGCCGGCATTGAATCCATTCATAAAGGTCAGGTGGAAGCAGGAACCGCACTCGGTCTCTCAAAGCTGCAAGTGTTCCGTTATGTGATCATGAAACCAGCTTTGCGGACGGTTTATCCGTCACTCACCAGCCAATTTATCTATCTGATGCTGACTTCGAGTGTGGTCTCCGTAATTTCCGCAAACGAACTTGCAGCGGCGGGTAACGATCTACAGTCGGCGACCTTCGCGAGTTTTGAGGTCTATATTGTTATCACGCTCATGTATCTCGTCATGTCCATCGGTTTCTCGGCCATTTTTTCAGTGATCGAGAAGGTGGCTTTTAAATACCCGTTGAGCCGATAGGAGCGGGCCATGATCAGACCTTTCGGCTGGAACGAATTTCTCATTATCGTCTATGCAGCGCAGTGGACCATTGCTCTTTCGGCTATTGCCTTTGTCGGCGGTGGCATCGGAGGGCTGCTTGTCGCGCTGATGCGTGTTTCGGACGCTCGCGCCCCACGTTACATCGCACTCGGCTTTATCAGACTGTTTCAGGGTACACCGCTTCTGATGCAGCTCTTCCTGGTGTTCTTCGGCCTTAATATTTTCGGTCTGGGTATCAACCCCTGGATTGCTGCGACGATTGCGCTGACATTGCATGCAAGCGCTTTTCTCGGGGAGATTTGGCGCGGCTGTATTGATGCAGTGCCCCCCGGCCAACGTGAAGCGGCGACGGCATTGGGGCTGCGCTACTACAATCGCATGCGCTATGTGATCCTGCCACAAGCCGCACGCATTTCGGTTGCGCCGACAGTGGGCTTTCTCGTGCAGCTCATCAAAGGCACTTCGCTTGCCGCGATCATCGGATTTACAGAACTGACGCGACAGGGACAGATCATCAACAACGCGACGTTCAGCCCGTTCATGGTGTTTGGCACGGTAGCGGCTGTCTATTTTGTCCTATGCTGGCCGCTATCGATTTTGGCACGCCGCATGGAAACGAGGTTTTCTCGCGCTACAGCTCGGTAATTGGGGGCTTAGGGGGAACGATCAGCATTTTCGACCGAATGTAAACCAACATGGCGTCAGGAAATGCGTTGAAAATAACGAAACGGTGCCGGTGAGGAGACTGGTACTTAATAGGGAAGGGATAAACATGACTATTACCAGACGTTTGGCAATGGCCCTGATTGGTGCGGGTGCCCTTGCAACGGCGTTGGCACCTGCTGCATTCGCTCAGACCGTTGACGACATCAAGTCCGCTGGAAAAATCAAGATCGGTATGCTGGTCGACTTTCCGCCATTTGGCATCATGAACACCAGCAATGAACCGGACGGGTATGACGCCGATGTCGCAAAGTTGCTGGCGAAGGAGCTGGGCGTCGACGCACAGATCGTGCCAGTCACCGGTCCAAACCGTATTCCTTATCTGCAGAGCGGACAGGTGGACGTTCTGGTTGCCTCGCTGGGCATCACCGAGGAACGGGCAAAGAGCGTTGATTTCTCGCAGCCTTATGCTGGTATTTCGATTGGCGTATTCGGACCGAAGGACACCGTTGTTACAAAGCCGGAGGATCTTTCTGGCAAATCGATCGGTGTCGCTCGTGCTTCGACACAGGACACGGCAGTAACCAAGGTAGCGCCGCAGGACGCCAACATCCGTCGTTTCGATGATGATGCGAGCGCAGTGCAAGCCCTGCTTTCGGGACAGGTTGAGTTGATCGGGCTCTCCAATGTAGTGGCTGCCGAAATCGAAAAAGCTGCTCCGGGCCGCTACGATCAGAAAATCCAGCTCAGCCAGCAAGTACAGGGTATCGCTGTTCGCAAGGGGGCGACGGAAATGCTCGAATTCGTCAACAAGTTCATCGAAAAGGCGAAGAGCGACGGTGAACTGAACAAGATTCATGAAAAGTGGCTCGGTGCGCCACTACCGGATTTTGTCTCTCAGGCAAAGTAAGCTCTCGAATTCCGTCATGCCCGTCCATCCGACGGGCATGACGATCCAGTCCACGAAAGTGAGTTTCTCGACATGAACCAGATGGCTCAGGGAAAAGCGAACCGGTTGCCGCAGGATGCTTCAGATCCTGCAGTGCTCATGCAGGGAGTAAACAAGTGGTACGGCACTTATCATGCTCTCAGAGATATTGATCTGAATGTCGCTCGCGGTGAACGCATTGTTATTTGCGGCCCGTCTGGCTCGGGGAAGTCGACCCTCATCCGTTGTATCAATCAGCTGGAGACCATTCAGAAAGGCCGCATCATTGTAGACGGCCACGATCTGACGGCAGGTGGAAAGAATGTGGATATCGTCCGGCAGGAAACCGGCATGGTTTTCCAGCAGTTCAACTTGTTTCCGCATATGACGGTTCTTGAGAACTGTACTCTGGCTCCGATGAAAGTGCGCGGTGTTTCGAAAACTGAAGCTGAGAAGACAGCGCGCAAATACCTCGAGCGTGTCCGCATTCCTGAACAGGCGGATAAATATCCGGCCCAGCTGTCGGGTGGCCAGCAACAGCGTGTGGCGATTGCCCGTGCGCTATGCATGAATCCCAAGATCATGCTTTTTGATGAGCCGACTTCTGCACTCGATCCTGAAATGGTCAAGGAAGTTCTGGACACCATGATCGATCTCGCCAAGGAAGGCATGACCATGCTCTGCGTTACCCATGAAATGGGTTTCGCGCGGCAGGTGGCAGATCGCGTTATCTTCATGGATCAAGGACAAATTCTTGAAATGGCGGAGCCGGAGGAATTTTTCGGCAATCCGAAGCATGAGCGCACGAAGGCATTTATCGGTCAGATTTCCTGAGCGCCTCTAGTAGTTTAGTAATGGAGTTTGAAGTGACGAACGAAGTTCTGCTTATCGAGCCGATGATGCCGTTGATCGAAGAGCGATTGGACGCAGCTTACAAGGTTCTTCGTCTATACAAGCCGGAAGACACGACGGCGATTGACGCGGCACTTGGCACCATTCGTGCTGTTGTTACTGGTGGCGGAACGGGGCTTTCCAATGATTGGATGGAGCGTCTGCCATCGCTTGGCCTCATCGCCATCAACGGTGTTGGGACGGACAAGGTCGATCTTGCTTTTGCGCGGGATCGCGATGTGCATGTCAGCACCACGCCTGGCGTTTTGACCGATGATGTTGCCGACACAGGCATTGCTCTCATGCTGGCGGTTATGCGCCATGTTGTTCAGGGTGACCAATTCGTGCGGGAAGGCAAATGGGAGCGCCGTGAAGCATTTCCTCTTGGCGTTAGTCCCAAGGGGAAGCGGGTTGGCGTCCTGGGCCTTGGCCAGATAGGAAAGTCGTTTGCACGACGTGCAGAAGCATTCGGCATGGAAGTGCACTATTGGAACCGCTCTCCTGTCGCGGGCACAAACTGGATTGCCCATGCGACGCCCGTGGAACTAGCGCAGCAGAGCGACGTACTCGCAGTGTGCGTCGCGGCTAATCCGTCGACGGCGAATATTGTGAACGCGGATGTGCTAGCAGCGCTTGGAAGCAGGGGGTATTTGGTCAATGTGGCCCGCGGCAGCGTCGTCGACGAAGATGCGCTTCTGGCTGCTTTGAATAACGGAACTATAGCCGGCGCCGGTCTTGATGTTTTCGTCAACGAACCGACGATCAGGGAGGATTTTCTGTCCGCACCAAACACCGTGCTGATGCCGCATCAAGGCAGCGCAACGGTTGAAACACGTGTCGGAATGGGTGAGCTCGTACTCGCCAATCTTGCCGCTTATTTTTCCGGCGATGTCCCACCCACCAAAGTAAACTGAGTTATTCCCATGATTGTCAGGCAGGCCTTTTTTGAAGGCGCTATCCATGCTGGGCGCGAGGATGCGTTCAAAGCTTATGTCGCGGATATTCTTATGCCGATGTGGCTTGAATTTCCGGGCATCAGGGAAGTCCGAGTTCTTTATGCTGTCGAACGCGACGAAGGTGCGCCAGCCTATCCGATGGTGCTGTGGACCAAGTATGACAGTAGGGAAGCATTGGCCAAAGCGCTTGCTTCACGTGTGCGATATGAAAGCCGAGAGGCAACGAAGGGGCTTCTGGAAATGTTCGACGGGCATATCCACCATCATGTTTTCGATCTCACCCTACGAGGGTGAGATCGTTTCTATTTTTCCCTTAAGCACCCCATGTCCGCTCAAGCACATTGATCCAGTTTCCATGAGCCAGTTTGACGATGGAAGCATCGTCATAACCGTGCTTGCGGAAGGCGTCTATGACGAGCTGGAGATCACCGACATCGCGAAGCGTGGAAGAAATCGTGGTGCCGTCAAAATCGGAACCCAGCGCCAGATGGTCGATCCCGATGCGATTGACAATGTAATCAGCATGGCGAACGAGTTCGCTCAGATCCGTATTCGGATCGCGTTTTCCATCTTCACGCAGGAATGAAACGCCAAAGTTAAGCCCGACGAGACCGCCAGTATCGCGAACGGCATCCAGCTGCTTGTCGGTCAGGTTGCGGCTTTGCTGGCAAAGCGCGTGCGCATTTGAATGCGAAGCCACGAGCGGCGCAGCGGAAATTGCCGCTATGTCCCAGAAGCCTTTCTCGTTCATGTGGGAAAGGTCGACCATGACTTTGAGTTCATTGCAGGCGCGAATGAGCGCTTTGCCATGATCAGTGAGGCCCGGGCCGATGTCAGGTGACGCCGGAAACCGGAACGGGATGCCATGGGCAAAAATATTCGGACGGCTCCAGACAGGCCCAAGCGTTCTGAGGCCTGCCTCATGCAATACATAAAGGGCATCAAGGTCTTCGCTGAAAGCCTCCACACCTTCGATATGATAGACAGAAGCAAAAATGCCGTTGGCAAAGGCATCACGAATATCGGCTGCAGTTTTGCAAATACGGACCTTGCCTTCTGACGCCCGTTCGATTTTCAGAAGAATTGCCGACATGGCGAGCGTTGCCTTCATCGCATCGGTCTGGCTCGGCGTCGCCAGATTGCCATTAGTGTCGAGTTCTCGTGAAGGCGAGGGCACATATACTGCGCACAAGCCGCCGCCGAGCCCACCCTTCTGCGCACGTGGAAGGTCGATATGGCCGACATTTTCTCCTTCAAGAAAACGCTTTTCAGGCGAGGAAGCATGCGATGACCACAGGCGCAACAGCACATCGTTGTGACCATCGAAAACGGGTATCTTCTGTTCTGTCGCCATGGGGAAGCCTTTTCAAAATCAAGTTTGGTATTTGAGAGGGGTGATGGACCCAAGCGAGAAGAATTGCAAATGCGATTTCGGTCACTTGATATGACGGCCCTGCATGAAGGGCGATTCTTTCTTGCAGAAGCTCTTCTTTAGTTTGCCCTCATGCAAACTCTGCATAGGGAATGCAAAATTCTGCATTGGCCCCTGCCTCCGCTGACGTGATAGCGGGAAGCTGGAAAAATATATCCAGAGATAGAACGCTGTCGATAAGCGCCCGATGTCAGGGAGCCATTCAGAAAGCGTTGCAAGAGGAGCTCTCAATGATTTCAAGACGCGGTTTTCTGGCAGGTGCGGCTGCCGTTCCTTTCCTGTCCTATGCGAGCATTTTGCCTGCCATTGGAGCCGGGCGTCAGGATATTCTGGTTGTGGCCCAGCAGCTCGACAATATGACCAGTCTTGATCCGCATGAGAGCTTCGAAGCTGTCGGCAGCGAAGTCTGCAACAACATGTACCAGCGTCTGGTACATCCAAGCCTTTCCAATCCGGACCAGGTGGAAGGCGGCGTTGCTGTTTCCTGGGAAGCCGACGCTGATGGGAAGGTCTTCATCTTCAAGATCGATCCGAATGCAAAATTTGCAAGCGGCGCGCAGATCACGGCTGAAGATGCTGCTTTCTCGCTGCAGCGTGCGATCAAGATGAACAAGGGCCCGGCTTTCATCATTGGCCAGTTCGGTTTCACGCCAGAGAATGCAGAAAAGAACATCGTAGCGACCGATCCGTCGACATTGTCTCTGACGGTCGAGCAGTCGACATCGCTGCCGTTCCTGCTGTATTGCCTGTCGGCAAGCGTTGCCAGCATTGTGGAAAAGAAGACCGTTCTGGAAAATGCATCCGGTGACGATCTCGGTAACGGCTGGCTTCAGAAGAACAGCGCCGGTTCGGGCGAATGGGTTCTCGTTTCCTGGAAGCCGAGCGAAAGCATCATCCTGAACGTTAATCCACATGGCGCATACAAGGGCAATGTGAAGCGCATCCTTCTGCGTCACGTCGCGGACCCGTCTTCGCAGCTCTTGATGCTTCAGAAGGGTGATGTCGATATTGCCCGCAATCTGACGTCCGAGCAGTTGCGTGTTCTTCAGGGCAATGGTGATTTCGAGCTCGTCACCAAGGCAATCGCGGGCATTGGCCTGATGTCTCTCAATCAGAAGATTGAAAAGCTCACTAATCCGAAGCTCTGGCAAGCGATCAAGTGGGCCGTCGACTATCAGGGCATCCAGAAGAATATCGTTCCGCTGACGCACAAGGTGCACCAGACCATCATCCCGGAAGGTTTCCCCGGTGCAGTTAACGAAACACCGTTCCAGAAGGATTTGGAAAAGGCGAAGGGCCTGATGCAGGAAGCTGGTCTTGCCGATGGTTTTACCATCAAGATGGATCATTATTCTGCTCAGCCTTGGCCGGATATCGCACAGGCCATTCAGGCGAACCTCGCCGAAATTGGAATCAAGGTCGAACTTCTGGCCGCCGAGAACCGTCAGGTTCTCACCAAAATGCGTGCTCGCGAGCACGAAATTGCGCTGACCGCTTGGGGCTCAGACTACTTCGATCCGAACACCAATGCCGACGTCTTCTGTAACAATCCGGATAATTCGGATAATGCGGCTACCAAGCCTTTCGCTTGGCGCTCGTCCTATCAGAACGAGGAGTTCGCGAAGAAGTCGATTGCAGCCCGCGATGAACGCGATTCAGCAAAGCGCATCGAACTCTATGAGAATCTGCAGCGCGAATTCATGAACGATAGTCCGTTTATCGTGATGCTTCAGACTGTTACCACAGCCGCCTGCCGCAAGGATGTTACCGGAATGCGTCTCGGCGTCTTGTCCGATTCTCATTCCTATGCAGGGATCGCCAAGGCGTGAAGAAAAGCCTCAAGAACCTGACCGGTATCCTGAGCAGCGTGTTAATCACGCTGTTCGGGCTTATGGTCATTACCTTCATGATCGGCCGCGTCATGCCGGTTGATCCTGTTATTGCTGCGGTGGGCGACAATGCGCCAGAGGCTGTTATCCAGCGCGTCCGCGCGGAGATGGGGCTCGATCAGCCACTTGTAATCCAGTTCGTGCATTATGTCGGGCAGGTCCTGCACGGCGATTTCGGCAACTCTATTCTGACCCGTAATCCGGTGACACAGGATATCGCCCGTTATTTTCCCGCGACATTGGAACTGGCAACGGCTGCGCTTCTTGTTGCTGCTCTTATCGGTATTCCGCTGGGGGTGTGGGCTGCTGTCCGGCAGGGTTCCATCGTCGACCAGACGATCCGCGTGATCTGTCTTGCAGGGCACTCTGTTCCCGTTTTCATGCTGGCTCTGATATCGCTTCTCGTCTTCTATGCAACGCTCGATATAGCGCCCGGTCCGGGACGACAGGACATCATTTATGAGGGCATGATCCCGCATGTTACCGGCTTGCTCACGATCGATACTCTTATTGAGGGCGACTGGGACGCGTTCCGGGATGCCGTCTATCACATGATTCAGCCGGTTCTGATCCTCGCCTACTTCAGCATGGCGTATATCACGCGTATGACCCGCGCTTTCATGCTTGACGCGCTCAAGGGTGAGTTCGTGATTACGGCACGTGCGAAAGGCTTGTCGCTGACCTCGGTCATCTGGAAACATGCTTTCCCGACCGTTGCCGTGCAGCTCGTGACAGTTCTAGCGCTCACCTATGCAGGTCTGCTGGAAGGTGCTGTCGTGACCGAGACGGTCTTCAGCTGGCCGGGTTTGGGGCAGTATCTGACCGTGTCGCTGATGAATGCCGATATGAATCCGGTGGTGGGCGCTACGTTGCTCATCGGTATCATCTATGTCGGACTCAATCTGCTCGCCGATATTCTCTATAAAGTTCTGGATCCGCGTGTCCGATGATTTTTGCCAATTTTCATAACTGGGCGCTAGATGACTCGCCTGCTTCTCGTTCTCAGGCTAACTGGGGCAGGCGCTACCGCATTTGGGTGAACCTTCGGGCCAATCCGCTCGCGATGATTGGTCTCTTTATCATTGTCGCTTTCGTCGTTCTGTCGTTGGCCGCACCATTGCTGACGCCATATGATCCGAGTGTTCAAGATCTAGGCAACCGTCTATCTGCTCCCACTGCCGCGCATTTGTTCGGGACTGATGAGCTAGGCCGCGATATCCTGTCGCGCATTCTTTACGGTGGCCGCGTAACCCTTGGAATGGTTATCGCTGTTGTCGTTCTCGTTGCGCCGATCGGGCTCTTTATCGGTTGTATTGCCGGCTATTTCGGCGGGATTGTTGACACTGCGTTGATGCGCGTCACTGATGTCTTTCTTGCGTTTCCTCGGCTGATCCTGGCGCTGGCCTTCGTGGCTGCGCTGAAGCCAGGTGTTGAAAGTGCCGTGCTTGCAATCGCATTGACTGCGTGGCCACCCTATGCGCGTCTGGCGCGCGCGGAAACCATGACTTTGCGCAAGAGCGATTTCATTGCAGCCGCCAAGCTGACCGGTGCATCGCCATTCCGCATCATTTTGCGTCACATCATGCCGCTTTGTGTGCCGAGCGTCATTGTGCGCATTACGCTCGACATGAGCTCGATCATCATCACCGCAGCAAGCCTTGGCTTCCTCGGAATGGGTGCACAGCCGCCATCGCCCGAATGGGGTGCGATGATCGCCACTGCTAAGCGCTTCATTTTCGAACAATGGTGGGTTGCCACCATCCCCGGCATCGCGATCTTCCTTGTATCGCTCGCCTTCAATTTCCTCGGCGATGGTCTGCGTGACGTGCTCGATCCGAAGCAGAATTGAGAGAACAGATGCTGGTTGATATCAAAAATCTGCAGATCAGCTTTGAAACGCGTACCAGCCGTTTTGACGCTGTTCGCGGGATTTCGCTTCAGCTCGGTCGTGAAAAACTGGGCATTGTCGGCGAAAGCGGCTCGGGCAAGTCCTTGACCGCGCGGGCCCTCATGAAACTGTTGCCGCCAATCGCTGAGGTGAAAGCGGATAGGCTTTCATTCGATGGCATCGACATTCTGTCAGCCACTGAACGTGGCATGCGTCAGATACGCGGCAAGCGAGCGGGCTTTATTCTTCAGGATCCCAAATATTCGCTTAACCCGGTCAAGACCATTGGCGTGCAGGTAGCTGAAGCGTGGCGTACCCACAAAGGCGGTAGCAAACGTCAGGCAATGGATGCTGCGGTTGATCTTCTCGATCAGGTTATGATCCGCAATCCGCGTGACGTGGCAAAGCTCTACCCGCATGAAGTTTCGGGCGGTATGGGCCAGCGTGTCATGATCGCCATGATGCTGGCGCCCGATCCCGAACTGCTCATTGCTGACGAGCCGACATCCGCGCTCGACGCTACTGTTCAGGCGGAAATTCTTCGCCTGATCGACGATCTGGTTTCCAAGCGCGGAATGGGACTTCTCCTCATTAGCCACGATCTTCCACTCGTGTCGCATTTCTGCGACCGTGTCATGGTCATGTATATGGGGCGTGTCATGGAAGAATTGAAAGCTGCCGAACTTGTGCGTGCTGAGCATCCTTATACGAAGGGGCTTCTCAATTGCATTCCATCGCTCATGCATCCTCGTGATCGATTGCCGGTTCTTAATCGCGAAGAAAGCTGGCTGAACTCATGATAGTCATTGATCAACTTCGTATCAGCTTCAACGAGCATGAAGTCGTCAAGGGTGTGTCCTTCAATGTCGAGAAGGGCGGGAGCTTTGGAATTGTTGGTGAAAGCGGCTCGGGTAAATCCACTATTCTGCGCGCAATGGCGGGTCTCAACGAACAATGGAGTGGCCGCATCGCTTTCGACGGGAAGGACGTTGCCCCAAAGCGCGCACCCGCCTTCTTCCGTCAGGTGCAGATGGTGTTTCAGGATCCCTTTGGCTCACTGCATCCACGCCAGACCATCGACCGTATCCTGAGCGAGCTTCTGCTGGTTCACGGTATCGGCGATATCGACAAGCGTATTGAAAAGGTTCTTGACGAAGTCGCGTTGCCCAAAGCTGCGCGGTTCCGTTTTCCGCACCAGCTTTCGGGCGGACAACGCCAGCGCGTGGCAATCGCGCGAGCCCTGATCGCCGAACCGGAAGTTTTGCTACTGGACGAACCGACATCGGCGCTTGATGTCTCGGTACAGGCTGAAATTCTCAATCTTCTCGCGGACTTGCGCGCTGAAAAGAATCTCACTTATGTGCTGGTGAGCCACAATCTCGCTGTGATCGCGCATCTCTGCCCGCAGGTGGGGGTGATGCAACACGGCGAGATGGTGGAACAGCTTAGCGCCGATGATTTGCGCGCCGGGCGAACGACACATCCGCATACCACAGAATTGCGCGCGCTAAGCGTCAATCTGGAAGAACCTGCCTGACGGAGTTTTCATGTCAACGCATGCTGACTGGAATGCGGCTTCGCTTGCCGCGAAAGTCTTGTCGAGAACCTGGGCCAAGGATGAGCCGGGTGGCGTCATCATCGGTTTCGGCCCAGATGGAGTGAAATTTGCCTATGCGAGCGGGCTTGAAAACCTGTCTACGGGGGTGCCGTTCACGGCGAATACAGTTGTTCGCTACGCATCAGTCACGAAACATGCGTTTTGTGCGATGGTTCTCAAGCACAGCGATATCATCGACCTCGAGGATCGGCTCGGCGACCATCTGCCGGAGTTGCAAAGTCCACTGGCCGATGTCACCGTGGGGCGTGCACTCGACATGACTGGTGGTCTGCCCGATACGCGAGAATGCCTCACACTTCTGGGGCTGTCTGTTTATACAGAAACGGAAGCGGGTCAGCTTCTGGACTACCTTGCTTCTCTCAATCGGCTCAATTTCGAAGCGGGTTCGGAAATTTCGTATTCCAACACCGGTTATCGTCTGGTGGAAGCTGCACTGGAGCGAAAAGGGTTTCGCTTCAATGATTTCGTTAAATCGGATATTGCGCAGCTTCTCGATATTTTCATGGAGGCGCCGGACGTCTGGAATGATCCGGTCGCGGGCTTGGTTCCCGGTTACTGGAAGTCTGACGAAAAATGGCAGCTCAGCTCTGCTGGCCTGCACATTTCGGCTTCTGGCAGCCTGACTGGCAGTGGCATGGCGCTTACCAAATGGGCACAAGCACTTGTTAATGGCGAGGGCGTGTTCAAAGGTTTGCTCGATAAACTGTCAGCTGACCGTCGTCTCTCTGACGGGCGCGTAACCGCTTACGGCCTCGGACTGCGGTGGAATGAAGTGGATGGCAAGCGGTTTGTCGGGCACGGTGGTTCGCATCCCGGCTACAAGAGCTATTTTCTGCTCGATCCAGCCGCGAAAACCGGCATGATTGTTGTTTCAAATCGTGAAGACGCCAACACCTATAAGATGGCGCGAGATTGCATGGCCGCTCTCAACGGATTGTCGTTGCCAGAAACCAATTGCACGATCCCCGACGGGCTTTATGTGACGGAGAGTGGACCGTTCTGGCTGGAAATGCGCAACGGTATAGCCAACTGGCTTGATTCCGAAGACACGCTTTACGATATCGGCGATGGCTGGTTCTCATCCCTGTCGCCGTCTTCGCCGGTTGAACTCCGCTGGACGGGTACGGAACTGGAAGGTGAGATTGGTTACGTATCTCGCCGGTTGAAGCCGGTGACACCGAAACCTGTGTACCGGGAACTCGACGGCCACTGGCAGGCATCGCCCTATGGCGCCAGTTTCGATATCAAGGATGGTCACCTCATCATGGGTATAGGCCCGGCACGCCGAGCCATGCCGTTGGAAGACCTCGGTCAGGGGCGCGCGCTGTTTACGTTGCATGATGGCCCTTGGACCAAGCGCGTCTGTCTGCATAAGCTTGATGACAATCGGGTCGAGCTCGTTCTCAGCCGAGCCAGAATGATCGAATACGTCCGGTAATCTGGACATTCGTGGGTTATGGACGCGGCGGAAGGGTGACCTTACCGCCGCGTCTTGCATTGTGGTAACTTTCGACAATTGATTCCGAATGTGAGGTGACGTGATGCTGGAACGGATGATCGATCAGGGCGCAGGTCGGGAACCTGCCGACATCGTGCTGAAGGGTGGCCGTTTCTTCGATCTCGTAACCGGTGAACTTGTTGAAAGTGACATCGCAATCTGCGGTGATCGGGTTGTTGGAACATTCGGCAACTATCGGGGCAAGCATGAAATCGACATTTCCGGACGGATCGTCGTGCCGGGATTTATCGATACGCATCTTCACATAGAATCCTCCCACGTAACGCCGCATGAGTTCGACCGGTGTGTATTGCCACAGGGCGTTACCACGGTCATTTGCGACCCGCACGAGATTGCGAATGTGCTGGGTGCTGAAGGCATAAAGTTTTTCCTCGATAGCGCGTTGGAAACCGTCATGGATATCCGCGTGCAGCTTTCGAGCTGTGTGCCCGCGACCCATATGGAAACGTCTGGCGCCGAGCTTCTGATCGATGATCTGTTGCCTTTTGCTGACCACCCCAAGGTGATTGGTCTTGCGGAGTTCATGAACTTTCCAGGTGTTCTGGCGAAAGACCCCGAATGCATAGCGAAGCTCAAGGCGTTTCAGGGACGCCATATTGATGGTCATGCGCCGCTTCTGCGCGGGCTCGACCTGAACGGCTATATTTCCGCAGGTATTCGCACCGAACACGAGGCGACAAGTGCGGAAGAAGCGCTGGAGAAGATGCGTAAAGGTATGCATGTATTGGTGCGTGAAGGGTCTGTTTCCAAGGATCTGAAAGCGCTTATGCCGATCATTACCGAACGTCATGCGCAGTTCCTGGCGTTATGCACTGATGATCGCAATCCGCTTGATATCGCCGATCAGGGCCACCTCGACTACCTTATCCGCACGGCGATTGCAGGCGGCGTGGAGCCGATTGCAATCTACCGGGCCGCGAGCATTTCCGCAGCACGTGCTTTCGGTCTTTTCGACCGGGGTCTGGTTGCGCCGGGTCAGCGCGCCGACCTCGTTGTGGTGGATAGCCTCGAAGGTTGTCACGCTGAAATCGTGTTGTCGGCGGGCAGAGTGATTTCAGAGGATTTGTTTGCCTCTCGTAAGATCGTTGCTCCTGTCGGGCGCAATAGCGTCAAGGCATCGAAAGTCAGCGCGTCCAGTTTCCGCTCTCATTCCAACAGCGGCAAGACGCGTGCAATCGGTATAATTCCGGGCAAGATCATAACGGAAAGCCTCGAATTCGATCTGAAGGTTGGCCCGAACGGCGTTGAGCCCGATTTCGAAAAAGATGTAGTCAAGATCGCCGTTGTCGAACGTCACGGCAAAAATGGAAATATTGCGACCGGCTTTGTGCACGGTTTCGGCTTGAAATCAGGTGCAATCGCGTCAACCGTCAGTCATGACAGCCATAATATCTGTGTGGTTGGCACGTCAGACGAAGATATTGCTGCAGCTGCCAACCGATTGGGCGAAATTGAAGGTGGTTTCGTTGTCGTGCGAGATGGCAAGGTGTTGGCTGAAATGCCTTTGCCCATTGCCGGATTGATGAGCGCCGAACCATATGAAACTGTCCGCGACCAGCTTCGTGTGCTGCGTCACGCAGCGGAAGAACTGGGTTCCGTTCT
This sequence comes from Brucella sp. GW823-FHT04E01, assembly GCF_058796175.1. NCBI lineage: Bacteria > Pseudomonadati > Pseudomonadota > Alphaproteobacteria > Hyphomicrobiales > Brucellaceae > Brucella > Brucella sp. GW823-FHT04E01. Next base: position 529,317 of record NZ_JBXAIK010000003.1, read on the forward strand.
GGAGGAGCCATTCTTGCAACTGGCCTTCATCGCCTTGCCTGTGATCCCGCATCTCAAGATCACTGACCGCGGCCTTGTGGACGTCGACAAGTTTGCATTTGTCGGGAACTGATCAATGCAAGCCACCGACACCGAGTAGTTCTTCGACAGTCTGCTGGTTTTCGGCGAGTTCTGCTGACGTGCCAGACCATGCAATGCGCCCACGTTCCAGTATGATGATGTGATCGGCAAAATCGAGCGCACTCTGGATGCGCTGTTCGACAAGCAGAATCGTCATGTCTCCCTTCTGTGCAAGTGTCGAGAAAGCAGCCATCAGCTCTTCACAGATGACAGGAGCAAGCCCTTCCAGCGGCTCATCGAGCAGCAGCACTGTCGGTCGCCCGAGAATGCTGCGCGCGGTGGAAAGCATCTGTTGTTCTCCCCCGGAAAGCTGCGACCCAAGATTGCTGCGTCGTTCCTTAAGACGCGGAAACATCGCATAGGCTTCTTCAAGCGCATTCTTTGGTCGGTTTTTGAGGCCAACGAAGAGATTTTCTTCGACGGTGAGGGTCGGAAAAACATCACGAGTTTGCGGCACATAACCGAGACCGGCAATTGCGCGCGCGGCTGATGGAAGCGTGGCGATATTCTTCCCATTCAGCAGAATTTCACCGCCATAACGGCGGGTTTGCCCTGCGATAGTAGCAAAGAGGCTGGTCTTGCCGACACCATTGCGGCCCAGAATGGCAAGTCGCGATCCCGGTTCTGCTTTGAACGATACATTCTCGATGATGCGCGTGGGGCCGTAACCGGAGGAGAGATTGCGAATTTCAAGCGAGGCGGCACTCATTGCGCATAGCTCCCGAGATAGGCTTCGCGGACGCGGGTATCCTGCACGACATCTTCCGGCAATCCGTCAAAAATTACAGTTCCTGCAGCCAGCACGACTACGCGTTTTGCGAAGCGAAAAACGAGGTCCATATCGTGCTCGATCATGAGTACTGCCAGATCGGCCGGTAGTCGGTCGAGCGCTTCCTCGATGCGGCCTGTGTCGCTCTGTGGAACACCTGCAGCTGGTTCATCAAGCAGCAGAACTTTGGGTCGAAGCGCCAATGCAAGGGCAATCTCCAGAAGCCGCTGTTGGCCATATGCGATCTCGCTCACCCGCAACTGCCCGAGATGCAGAAGTCCGAGCGCATCGAGAATATCGCGCACTTCATCCATGACTTCAGGCATTTTGCGATAGTTTCCGAGAATACGTCCTGTCTTGCCTTCGCGTTGCAAAACAGCAAGAGCCACGTGTTCTTCGGGTGTCATGTCGAAGAAGAGACGGGTCACCTGAAATGAACGCACCAGTCCGCGCCTGACGCGCTGCATGGCGTTGAGCCGGGAGACGTTCTCTCCATCCAATGCCACGGTGCCAGAAGTTGCCGCGAGGTTGCCTGTAACCAGATTGACGAAAGTGGTCTTGCCTGCTCCGTTGGGACCAATGAGAGCGACGCGGTCGCCTTTCACCATGTTGAGCGAAACATCGTTTGTCACTGCCAGACCGCCGAAATTCTTGCGCAGTTTCGTTACTTCAAACACGGTGCTCATTTGCGGCGCGCCTTCTTTTCAAAGTAATAGGCGACGGTTCCATAGAGGCCACGCGGCGCGAATAGCACGACGGCGATCAGCAGAGCCCCAACCATTGTAAGCCAGTGGAAGGGGTTCGCAGCAGAGACGAGGTCTTCGAACCACATGAAGACAACCGTACCAACTAGTCCGCCGAACAGCGATCCCGTGCCACCGAGAACCAGCATTACCAAAGCTTCCGCCGACATGGTAAAACTGAGACTGTCGAGCCCGACGACCTGCGTTGAAATGGCATTCAGCGCGCCACCGATGCCCGCAACAGCACCTGAAATGACATACATGCGAAGCTGTGCTGACTGCACCGAAGCACCCATGGCATGAATGCGGATCGGGTCTTCTTTCACACCTCGGCAAAGCATACCGAAGGGTGAACGAACAACATAACGTAGGACGATGAAGGAAACGAGCAGCAGGAATACGGCATAGACATAGACCGTGTGTCCGTAGAGATCGAACTCGAACATGCCAAAGATCGGATCGGGTGAAATGCCGCTTAGTCCGTCACTGCCGCCGGTCCAGCTTGATGCCTTGTTTGCAACTTCGTGGAACAGATGGACAACGGCAATCGATAGAACGAGTTGAGCGAGCCCGTGCGCGCGCAGAATAACGGCTCCGGAAACAAGCCCGGTGATAGCTCCTGCAACAAGACCGATAAGTGTCATCAGGATCGGGTCGGTAATACCGAAATGGGCAGCGGCGATGCCGGCACCATAGGCACCAGCGCCAAACAAAGCAGCATGGCCGAGCGTTGCTATACCGCAATAGCCCATCACCAGATCGAGTGACAATACGAGCAAGGCAATGGCAATGATGCGTGTCAGCAGTGCCAGATTATCGGGGAACAAAAACCAGCCGCAAATACTGGCAGCGATAATTGCTGCTACGCCGACAAGACCCGCATAGGAGTGACGGTGTTGAGAGAGAGCTTGCGTCATATCGGTCATTTTTTGGCCAGCCTTCCTGCAAGACCACGCGGGAACAGCGTCACAATGACGATCACTGCCAGATAGAAGAAGAACTCGCCATATTCCGGTGCCAGATAACGCCCGGTTGTATCGATTGCTCCGAGCAGGAGGCAGGCAATCAGCGCTCCGGGTATGGAGCCTGCGCCACCGACAGAGACGACGACCAGAAATGTCACCATGTAGCGGAGTGCATAGTAGGGTTCGACAGGTAGAAGTTCGGCGCCGACAACACCGCCGAAAGCTGCGAGCCCAATGGCAAGCGCAAAGCTGATGGCGTAAACGATTTCGGTTCTGACACCGAGCGCAGCCGCCATGTTGGCATTGTCGACAGCAGCGCGCAGTTTCACGCCGAATGCAGTGCGTTCGATGATGTACCAAAGACCAAGGGCCACCGCGAAGCCGCACCCGATTGCAAAGATGCGATGCTTGGCAATTGCCCGAAAGCCGAGATCGACCGATCCACGCAACATTTCAGGCAAAGGAATGGTCTTCAGTGTTGGTCCGAATATATAGTTGGTGAGACCGATGATGCAGAAGGTGATGCCGATGGTCATCAGCACCTGTGTCAGTTCAGGCGCTCCATAAATGCGCCGATAGAGCAATCTCTCCACGGGAACGGCGATTAACATCGTGCCGACGACGGCGATGATGATCGCAAAGCCGTAATTGAGGCCAAGCTGCTGGGCAGCATAGGATGCAAAATAGCCGCCGATCATTGCAAATGCGCCGTGAGCGAGATTGACGACGCGCATCAAGCCCATGGTGACCGAAAGGCCGATGGAAATGACGAAAAGCACCATGCCATAGGCGAGGGCATCAACGGCAATGCTGAGCACAGTCTGCATTGAGTGGTCCTGTTGAGCGCATCCCGAAAAGCACGAAAAAATTTTCGGGTGCGCGTTAAAATAAGCAGTTATGAGCTATGAGCGCGCTTTACGCCTGCTCAGGCATCAAGGCGTTAACTCTTGAATGCCGGAGTTATTGAGCTTTTAGGCCGGGGTCGCCCTGCTTTTCGAAGGTTTGAATTTCCTTGTTATAGTAAGTGCCGTCATCAGCCTTGGCGACTTCGCGCAGATAGATGTTCTGCGTCATATGGCGGCTTTCGGGGTCGATGGATACAGGGCCGCGAGGACTGATCCATTCCATGCCTTTCACGGCCTCTACCGCCTTTTCAGCATCTTTTTCACCGCCGGTCGCTTCGATCATCTTGTAGATGACATGCATGCCATCATAAGCGCCGACCGAAGGGAAGGACAACTCCACAGGATTGCCGATGGCCTTTCGAGCTTCCTCGACAAACTTCTTGTTTTCTGGCGAGTCATGCGAGACTGCGTAGTGGAAAGTCGTCAGAACACCGAGAGCATTTTCTCCGAGTGCGGGAAGATCGGATTCTTGTGTCAGGTCACCTGGAGCAAAAAGCTGAATGCCCGAGCCTTTCAATCCGTTGTCGACATAGGATTTCATGAAACCGAGCGTGGTTGGTCCAGACGGCAGAAAAGCAAACACGCCTTGCGCGCCAGAGTCTTTTATACGCTGCATGATAGGGCTGAAATCGTTCGTAGCGAGCGGCATCCGAATAGCTTCGACCACTTCGCCACCAGCTTCTGTAAACGCTGCCTTGAAAGCGTTTTCCGCATCCACGCCGGGCCCATAATCGCTGACAACCGAGATGACTTTCTTCACACCCTTGTCGAGTGCAACCTTTGCGATCGGGGTTGACGTTTGCCATGTGGTGAACGAGGTGCGCACCACATAAGGGCTCTTCGTTACAATGGAAGAGGTGGCGGCATTCATGACGACCATCGGCACATTGCCCTGTTTGAGAATGGGCGTAACCGCCATGGCGTCAGGGGTGAAATAGAAGCCAGCAAGATATTGGACGCCTTCCTTGACCACGAGTTCCTGCGCAAGCGCCTTCGATTGCGCCGGATCGGCCTGCGGCACATCACGATAAACGATCTCGACAGTGTCATCGCCGATCGTGTTGCCGTGCTCTGTCATATAGGCGTCGATGCCGGCCTTGAAGTTCTTGCCCTGAAGAGCAAACGGGCCTGAAAATGGACCAATGACGCCGACCTTTACCACATCGGCATAAGCTGCTGATGCTGTGAGTGAAAAGACCGCAAGCGCGGTGAATACAATTTTCTTCATGTTCTCCTCCCTATCGCCCACCATTCCCGCGCGTGACCGTCTCGTCGCAACAGGGAATGTCCTGATTTCAGCATGCCTATCTAATTGGTCATGTAAAATGAAAAATTCCTCATAAACGATACCCGGATGGTTATGTGTCCGAGAATTGTTCGTTTCCGATTCGAACCACCTTATCGATCAGGATTGATGCAATCTTGAGGGCACTGCCAGTCGACGCAACAATTTGCGGCAGGATCATCCATTCGATCATCCAGGCCGCGCCTGAGCGCTCCTGCTCATGCACCATAGCCTGATGCAAACCACCCATTTGGGCCGCGTTGAAACGGGCAAGGCTGACCAGTATCTCTGCTGACACCGGATTTTGCTTGTGGGGCATGGCGGACGAACCGCCACCACCGGTCAAGGACAGTTCGGTGCCCAGTTCAGCCATAAGCGCAATATCTTGCCCGAATTTTCCAAGAGTACCCGTGATGAGCGAAAGCAGATTGCCGAACTCGACAATGAAGGCCCGCTGGCTATGCCATTGCGGGCTATCGTGCAATCCGAGCCTATCAGCCAGCAAAGCACGCAGAGCCGGTGCCTGATCTCCGAATTTTTCAAGCGTTCCGGCTGCACCTCCGAACTGTACGGGAAAGACGATGGTGTTCAGTTTGGTCTCATAAGCGTTGAGCGGGTTTTTCCAGCTTGAGATGCGGTCCGATACGGTGATCGGAATAGCGGATTGCATACGTGTATAACCCGTCAGAGCATTCCTTCCGAACGTCGCATCAAGCCAATCGAAACGCTGCGTGAGTTGCTGAATTCGCCCATAAAGAATTGTACTTGCGCGTTTCAGCCGCAAAATCAGGCTCGTATCGATGGCATCCTGGCTCGTCGCGCCGAAATGAACGTATTCGCCGTAATCCGTTCCGACCGCCAGACGCAGTTCTTTCACGAGTGAGGGAATGACAACCCCGTCACGCGCTGTCGCTGTTGCCAGATCGGATAGGTTGGGTTCGAACGTTTCTGAGGCTTGTTTGATCGCTTGTCCTGCCTCGACCGGTATCAAGCCGAGCCCCGCTTGAGCTTCAGCCAAAGCCGCTTCAAAGCGCAACATCTCGGCAATATCAGCCGCCGCAGTAAACAGGCTCAATATCTCTTCGTCGTCGCCGAAAAGCTGTGCCAGAAACGGATGTTCGAAGACCGAGATGCTCATGCGTCAAATATCGAAAAAGACAGTTTCTTTCTCGCCCTGCAAGTGAATATCGAAATGATAGACGCTACCCTCACGCTGACCAATCAGTGTTTGCGCCCGGCTGCGATGTTCGATGCGTGCAAGGACCGGGTCCTCTGCATTCGCATCGGCTTCATCGGAAAAATACATCCGCGTCTGCAGTCCGAGATTAATGCCGCGGGCCACGATCCACAAGGTAACGTGTGGTGCCATGAGGCGGCCATCTTTGAAAAAAACGCGGCCAGGTTTGATCGTCTCGAAAGTGAACTCGCCCGTGTCCATATGGCTCGCACAACGGCCCCATCCACGAAAGCCAGGGTCGGCCTTGCCGCCGGTTTCAGAGGGGCTGTTATAGAGGCCTTTTGCATCAGCCTGCCATATTTCTACCAACGCATCGCGGATTGGTGCGCCTATGCCATCGATGACATGGCCCTTGATAGTGATGCGTTCGCCTGTCGTCTTCTCATTATAGAGAGGGCCGGAGCCGAGATCCTGCTCGAAAATGCCGTTGATGCCAACAAAATTGGGTGTCAATCCGATATGGACGTAAGGGCCCGCAGTCTGTGATACGGTTTCTTTCAGATAGCCGAGAGGTTGCACCATATCAGTTGCCCTCCGGGCGATTTTCAAACAAGGTTGCGCGGCGCCCGCGCAACACAATGTCGAACTTGTAAGCAAGCATATCCATCGGCAAATTAGCGTTCATGTCCAGAGGTGCGACCAGCCGTTCGACAGCTGATTTGTCGGGAATAGTTTTTACGATCGGGCAAATCCAGATTAGCGGATCGCCCTCGAAATACATCTGTGTGATGAGGCGCTGTGCAAAGCCATGACCGAACACAGAAAAATGGATGTGAGCCGGACGCCAGTCATTGACACCATTTGGCCAAGGGTACGGGCCGGGCTTTATGGTCTTGAACCAGTAGTAGCCGTTTTCGTCCGTGACCGTGCGACCGACGCCGCCGAAGTTGGGGTCGATGGCCGCAAGATAGGTTTCTTTCTTGTGGCGATAACGCCCGCCAGCGTTGGCCTGCCAGAATTCCAGCAGTGCGCCTGGAACAGGACGGCTACTCTCGTCCAGAACACGACCATGAACAAGGATGCGCGGACCTATCGGCATTTCGCCGGGGCGCGCATAATTGAGGATGAGGTCATTATCCAGCTCGTGCAGCATACTGTGCCCGAATACCGGGCCCGTAATTTCACTTTTGGTGCCTTCGAGCGAAAGCAAAGCACGAGTAGGCGAGCGAAGGACGGAGGTCTTATACCACGGCGTGTAAGCCGGTGGATGCATGGACAGATCGCGAGCAAAGAACGGAGTTGCCTCCGGCAGACTGTTCTTCATTTTTCAGTTTCCTCCGCTTCCATCTGCGCATAGGTCTGCTTTGCGATCTTGAAAGCGTGGTTCGATGCCGGAACCCCCGCATAGATTGCAACATGCATCAATGCTTCGCAGATGTCCTCCTTCGTTGCGCCCGTATTTTTCGTAGCGCGTATATGCATGGCAACTTCATCGTCTTGCCCGAGTGCTGCAAGCAGTGCAATCGTAACGATCGACCGTTCTCGTTTGGTCCAGCCGGGTCGCGCCCAGACCGTGCCCCATGCGGCTTCTGTTATAAGCTCCTGAAACGGAGCATCAAGGTCGGTTGCACCGTTTGAAGCGCGATCCACATGCGTATCGCCCAGAACTGAACGGCGCACGTTCATGCCGATCTTGTAGCGTTCCGACCGCACTGCCTTGTCAGCCATGGCTACTCTCCATGTTAGAATCTGTTTGAAATAAAGTTGCGCAACAGCGAGACATAGGCATCGGGCTGTTCAACGCAGGGAATGTGACCGCTGGCGGCAATCTCCGTGAAATCTGCTTCAGGGATAAGACTTGCCAGTTCGCGCACAAGGGTAGGCGGCGTGGAGCCGTCCTGATCACCGACCAAACAAAGTGTTGGCACCGAAATAGTTCTGGCTACTTCGGTTAAATCCGCTTCACGCAGCGCGGCACAGGTGGCCGCATAGCCGTCGAGCGGTTGCCGAACGAACATATTGCAATAGGCATGATAGGCAGGATTATCGGAGCGGCGATAGTCCGACGTGAACCAGCGGGGCATTGTCGCGTCGAGGATGCTTGAAAGGCCATCTTGCTGAATAGCAGCTATGCGCGCGTCCCACATCGCTGCTGTACCGATCTTGTGAGCGGTGTTGGACAAAACGAATCCGGCCACCAGATCGGGGCGCGCTGCATAAACACCTTGCGCGATCAGTCCACCGACGGAAAGACCGCAAATGATCGCCCGTTTTATCGAAAGCTTGTCGAGCAGGTTGATGAGGTCGGTCGCAAGGAGTTCGATTGTGTAGGGGGGGGCTCCGACATCTGAAAGGCCGTGGCCGCGCTTATCATAAACGAGCGTCGATACGTCGTTGCGCAGGCGTGCGCGAACTTCATCCCATATCCGGAAATCGGTTCCGAGCGAGTTGATGAAAACCAGAACAGGCTTCTCTGCGGCTATTGGCTGGAAATCATAATGGATGACGACGTCGTTTATGGATGCGAACTGCACAGCTTTCTCCTCTTGCATCGCACTGTCGTGCTTTGAACTGGTTAAGTAAAATGATATTATTCGCAAAAATCATAACTACAGGGTTATAGATAAGTGATTGGGAACAGGATCAAATTTCGTCATCTGCATACGTTTGTTGAGGTTGCGCGACAGAAGAGTGTGGTCAAGGCCTCCGAACTCCTGAGTATCAGCCAACCAGCAGTGACCAAGACGATGCGTGAGCTGGAGGAGATTCTGGGCGTTCCAGTAGTGGAACGCGATGGTCGTGGCATAAGGATAACGCGGTTCGGTGAAGTATTCCTGCGTCATGCTGGGACGGCTTTGACCGCCTTACGGCAAGGGCTGGATTCCGTGTCGCAAGAATTGGATGGATCAGGACCGCCTATTCGTATTGGCGCCTTGCCGACAGTCTCAACACGCATCATGCCGAAAGCGATGAGCCTGTTTCTCGCGGAAAGAACGTCTAGCCGTGTAAAAATCGTTACGGGTGAAAATGCTGTTCTTCTGGAGCAGCTACGGGTTGGCGATCTCGATCTGGTTGTAGGGCGGCTTGCCGCGCCAGAAAAGATGACCGGTTTTTCATTCGAGCATCTTTATTCGGAGCAGGTTCGATTTCTTGTCAGGACAGGGCATCCCCTGACGGACGGACGCGCGGTTTTCGAGCATCTGGCCGACTACCCGGTTCTGATGCCGACACGCAATTCAATCATTCGCCCGTTTGTGGATCGTTTGCTGATTACGAACGGTATAGGTGCCCTGCCAGTTCAGATTGAGACCGTTTCCGATGCATTTGGACGTGCTTTCGTCCGCGACAGTGATGCGGTGTGGATCATTTCAGAAGGGGTTGCTGCCAGAGATGTATCTGAAGGCAAGCTTGTCGCTCTTTCCATCGATACAAGCGAAACGACAGGTCCGGTAGGGTTGACCATGCGAACTGACACGACACAGACAGCCGCTATGCAAATTCTGATCCAGACGTTGCGCGAAGCTGCTGGTGTGAAGCTCTAGAGATTAACGCGGCCAGCTACCCAAATAAGGTAGCTGACCGCGCTATTTGCAAGAAGTTCTGGCCGGAACTTCTTGCTGGGGGTTCGATTAGAAATAGAATTCTACATCAATTCTAAATTAAAGCATCAGTTCTATATGTTTTATTAAATAAAATTAGTTAAACCTTATTTATAGTATTCACCGTTCAGAACGGCAATCCGACGTAGTTTTCAGCAAGTGCGGTTGAGGCAGCTTCGGAAGTGCAGAAGTAGTCAAGTTCTGCTTCCTGCACTTTCTGATCAAACGGAACCATATCAGGAAATCGGTGTAGCATTTTGGTCATGGACCATGAAAAGCGTTCGGCCTTCCAGATGCGCGCAAGCGCATTAGCAGAATAAGCGTCGATGCCAGATTTTGATTTGCCCAGATAAAACTCTCTCAATCCTTCGTAAAGATAGTGCACGTCGCTGGCGGCGAGGTTTAGCCCTTTCGCACCTGTCGGAGGAACGATATGAGCGGCATCTCCAACAAGGAAAAGCTGTCCAAAGCGCATTGGTTCAGCCACGAAAGAGCGTAGAGGCGCAATGGATTTCTCGAAAGACGGTCCGGTTATCATTGCTTCGGCATGATGTGCCGGAAGGCGACAGCGCAGTTCATCGTAAAAGCGTTCGTCGCTCCAGTTTTCGATCTTTTCATCAAGTGAACATTGGATGTAGTAACGGCTGCGTGTGAGCGAGCGCATGGAGCAAAGCGCAAAACCACGTTCGTGGTTGGCATAGATCAACTCATGAGCGACCGGCGGAATGTCGGCCAGAATACCGAGCCAGCCGAAAGGATAGATCTTTTCAAAGATATCGATTGCCTTGTCCGGTACAGATTTGCGGCTTATGCCGTGATACCCGTCACATCCAGCGATGAAATCGCAGTCGATGCGATGGGTTTTGCCGTCCTTTTCGTAGGTAATATATGGCGATGTCGTATCGAAATCATGCGGTGTTACGTTGGCGGCTTCATAAATGCTGGTGGTGTTCGACTTCCGCCGTTCATCCATAAGGTCGTGCGTCATCTCAGTCTGGCCATAAACCGTAACGCGCTTGCCGGTCAGTTTGTGCAGGTCGATACGGTGATCCCGACCGTCGAAGGCGAGTGAGAAACCGTCATGTGGCAATCCCTCTGCTTGAAGGCGTGTTGAAGCTTCGGCTTCATCCATCAGATTGACGGTGCCTTCTTCCAAGACGCCAGCACGTACACGGCCCAGAATATAATCCGCGCTGACGCGATCCAGCACGACATTGTCTATCCCGGCTTTAGTCAGAAGTTGGCCGAGGAGCAGGCCGGCCGGGCCCGATCCGATGATTGCCACCTGAGTGCGCATAAGTTCCTCCCAATGCAATTCCGTCTTTATTCTTGAAGGAACGTTCCTGCTGGCAATGGATAATCTCGACTATTTATTGTACAAATCGAACATGATTGGAGGGTAAGTGTCGGATAATTTTGTTCCAACATACGAGCTTTATGGAGAAGAACGCGAGCAGAAGCCGGATTTTTGGCTACACTGCGAGACGCTTTTCTCGCGATCAAGTTTGCATAATTTCGAAATTTCGTTGCATCGTCACGAGAGCTTCTTTCAGCTTTTATATATTGAAGGGGGTGCGGGGCAGGTGAGCTTCGATGGCGTCATCTACCCCTTTCAAACGCCATGTGCCATTATGGTGCCACCCGGTTTCAATCATGGGTTTGCATTCTCTCGAGATATAGTGGGGCACATTGTAACGATTTTGAGCCCTCATATGCCGTTTATTGGAGACGGCTCTGGGGGCGTTATGGCGAAGTGGTTGATGCATCCTCAACTCATATCGATGAAAGGAGCGGGCGACGAGAATCTGGCGTTACTTTCCTCTCTTCTGCGGCAAGTACAAGATGAGTTTCACACGAGAAAACCATATAAAAACAGCCTGCTGGAATCTCTTGTTCAAGCCGCATTCGTCTATGTTCTGCGACACGCTTATTCTTCAAATTCCGCAAAGCAGGAAGACCGTCAGATATATGGGCATGCTCGTATTGAGCGCTTGCAGGAACTGATCGACCGTCATTACCGAGAACACAAGCCCGTTTCATTTTATGCGAAACTGTTGGGTGTTTCATCAACGCATCTCAACCGGACTGTCAAACAACTGACAGGAAGGACGACACAAGACATGGTTGCAAGCAGGCTGATTGAGACGGCCAAGCGCGATTTGATAGCCATGCCATCGTCGGTGCAGCATATCGCCTACAGCCTTGGCTTTTCAGATCCCGCATATTTTTCACGCTTTTTCCTGAAGATGACGAGCGAAACACCCCGTACATTCCGTTTGAGGGAGCGCGAGCGTCTGGCCGCTCTGGATTCATCATCATAGAATTAATTGGATTTTTCATTCTCTGCGGTCATCTCAGCAAATTGCGTAGATCCAACTGGACTTGAAGCATTGCAGGCAGGAAGCGTTCCACAAGGTCAATTGTTTCGACATGTGCCACGGGTGCCCCGATGTTAAGCGCCGCAACTACTAAACCTCGATGATTGAAAACAGGAACAGCGATGGAGCGTAGTCCGATCTCCAGTTCCTGATCGTTGATTGCATAACCTTGACCACGAATAATGGAGAGTTCTGTCATCAGCGGGGCAATTTCCACCTTTGTAAATGGTGTCAAAGCTTTCCGTTCAGTGCGCTCGAGAAGCACCTGAGCCTCGGGTTCATGAAGCCAGGCCAGAAGCACACGCCCCATCGAAGCACAGTAGGCTGGAAGCCTGCTTCCCGCCATCAAGTTGATGGAAATCACGCGCATTTGTGAGGCGCGCGCGATGTAAACAATTTCCGTTCCATCCAGAACGGATGCGGATGCGCTCTCTCCGACGGCATCAGAGAGCCGGTCCAGATGCGGCTGGATAATTGTCGGCAATGGCGTCGAAGATAGATAGGCATGCCCGAGCCGAAGAATTTTGGGCAGAAGCATGAAGAACTTGCCGTCATACTCGGCATATTCGAGCTCGGTCAGCGTCAGCAGGCACCGTCGTGCGGTTGCACGATCGAGACCAGTTATTTTTGAAACGTCCGCTATTGAAAGACGTGGTTGGTCTTCACCGAACGCTTCGATGACCTTCAATCCCTTTGCAAAACCGCCGATGAAATCTGTTTCGCGCATGAAATCCCTCTCAGTTTGCGTAGATACTTTGTGCGGTATCTGAACAAATGTCAAATATCGCACAAAATGTTTGACCCTTTGCCGACGAGGTGGCTAACTCCAGTGCGATTGCGACCGGACGCTCAAGCACGAAGCTCGAACGCTCTGGTATGGAGGTAAAATGGACAAGACAATCGGAAGTCTGACCGAGGCTGTTGCCGGAATAGACGATGGCGCTACGGTCATGATCGGGGGGTTCGGTGGCTCAGGCGCGCCAATAGAATTGATCCATGCCCTGATCGATAAGGGGCCGAAGAACTTGACGGTGATCAACAATAATGCGGGCAATGGGCGCATCGGCATCGCGGCAATGATTGACGCCGGGATGGTGCGCAAGATGATCTGTTCATTCCCGCGGTCTTCCGATCCGCGCGCTTTCACGGACAAATATATTGCCGGTGAAATCGATCTGGAACTTGTACCGCAAGGAACGCTTGCTGAGCGTATCCGAGCAGGTGGCGCTGGTATCCCGGCGTTCTACACGCCGACAGCCTATGGCACGGAACTCGCCGAAGGCAAGGTAATAGCTGAATTTGATGGACGACCTTACGTGCAGGAGCGTTGGCTGAAAGCTGATTATGCGCTCATTAAAGCGCATCTTGGCGATACGCACGGCAATCTGACCTACCGCATGGCTGCGCGTAATTTCAATCCACTCATGTGTATGGCTGCTGCAAGGACGATTGTACAGGTATCGGAAATCGTTCCGCTCGGAGGCATTGAGCCGGAAAATATCATCACGCCGGGTATCTTCGTCGACAGTGTCGTTGAAGTTGCAAATCCGCAGCAAGAAGAAGAGCTCATTCGTGCTGGAGTGACCTACGTATGATGATTGATATTCATGATGACATCAAACTGTCCAACGCCCAGATCGCATGGCGCGCCGCGCAGGATATTCAGGATGGTGCCTATGTAAATCTTGGAATTGGCTTTCCCGAAATGGTCGCCCGCTATCAACCGGAAGGACGTGAAGCGATTTTTCACACGGAGAACGGCGTTCTGGATTTCGGTGAAGCGCCGCCAGCAGGTGAGGAAGACTGGGACCTGATCAATGCTGGCAAGAAGGCTGTTACGCTAAAGTCCGGCGCGGCATTTTTCCATCATGCCGATAGTTTCGCGATGGTGCGCGGCGGACATCTCGATGTCGCGATTCTCGGCGCCTATCAGGTTGCCCAGAATGGTGATCTCGCCAATTGGCGTGTTGGCGCCAAAGGCGTGCCCGCAGTGGGCGGTGCGATGGATCTGGTACATGGTGCGAAGCAAGTTGTCGTCATCACCGAGCATGTAACGAAGAAGGGTGAACCGAAGCTGGTTGAAAAGTGCACTTTTCCGCTAAGCGGCGTCGCATGTATCACCCGCATCTATACCAGCCATGCTGTGATCGATATCGACAAGGGGCGTTTCGTGTTGCGTGAAAAGCTGGCCGCCATGACGCTGGAAGACCTTCAAGCCATGACCGGCGCGACGTTGCATATCGACGGCCCGGTCGCCGATCTCGTTGTTCCCGAATTGTGAGACCATGTAATGAGTGAAGCCTATATCTGCGATTACATTCGCACTCCCATTGGTCGTTATGGTGGCGCGCTTTCTTCCGTGCGTGCCGACGATCTCGGCGCCATTCCGCTGAAAGCGCTTATGGAGCGTAATGGTTCCGTCGATTGGGAAGCTGTCGACGATGTGATTTTCGGCTCGGCCAATCAGGCGGGCGAAGACAACCGCAATGTTGCGCGCATGTCGCTGCTTCTGGCCGGGCTGCCGGCAGGAGTGTCTGGAACGACGATAAACCGTCTCTGTGGTTCCGGGATGGATGCAGTCATAACGGCTGCACGTGCTATCAGGGCTGGTGAGGCGGAACTGCTCATTGCTGGCGGTGTGGAGAGCATGAGCCGCGCCCCCTTTGTCATGCCTAAGGCCGACAGTGCATTTTCACGCAAGGCGGAAATCTTCGATACGACAATCGGCTGGCGGTTCATCAACCCTTTGATGAAAAAACAGTACGGTGTCGATTCTATGCCTGAAACGGGTGAAAATGTTGCCGAAGATTTCAACGTCTCGCGGCGGGATCAGGACGCTTTTGCACTTCGCAGTCAGGAAAAGGCGGCAGCCGCGCAAGCCAATGGACGCCTTGCAAAGGAAATCGTTCCGATCACGATCTCGCAACGCAAGGGCGATCCGGTCGTTGTCGTTAAGGATGAACACCCTCGCGCCACGAGCCTGGAAGCACTGGCGAAGTTGGGCACGCCCTTTCGTGAGGGTGGCACTGTGACGGCGGGCAATGCTTCCGGTGTCAATGATGGAGCTGCCGCGCTTATCATCGCATCTGAAGCAGCCATCAGGAAATACGGCCTCACACCGATTGCCCGTATTATGGGCGGCGCCACGGCGGGTGTTCCTCCGCGCATTATGGGTATTGGTCCCGCTCCGGCGACAAAGAAGCTATCTGCGCGTATCGGTATCGCACCCGACGCATTCGATGTGATTGAACTGAATGAAGCATTTGCGTCGCAGGGACTGGCAGTGTTGCGCGATCTTGGAATTGCTGATGACGACAAACGCGTCAATCCCAATGGTGGCGCTATTGCGCTCGGGCATCCGCTAGGCATGTCCGGGGCGCGTATCGCGGGCACGGCGGCGCTCGAACTTGCGCTCAATGGCGGCAAACACGCTCTTGCAACGATGTGCATCGGCGTCGGGCAGGGGATCGCCATTGCGCTGGAACGCGTCTGACACTGACTAGATCACATATCCGGGTGCTTTCCCGCCCGGATTTGTCACATCTAGCTGGGCAGATACTACTTTTGTATTCTTGGACGACTACAATATTGCCCACGACTACCGATCAAGTTAGCATGACCTCATTACAACAACGGCGGGAACAACCCGTCGAACCAAAATGGGGAACATGTCGATGAAAATTGCTCGCCTTGCCCTGATGGGCGGACTCCTAGCAACCGCACTTTATACTGGCTCCGCTGCTGCCCGCGACCTGACGGTCGTGTCTTGGGGTGGCAACTATCAGGACGCCCAGCGTGAAATTTACTTCAAACCTTTTTCCGAGAAGACCGGCAAACCTTTGCTAGATGAATCCTGGGACGGTGGTTACGGCGTCGTTCAGGCGAAGGTGAAAGCAGGAAAACCCAACTGGGATGTCGTGCAGGTAGAAGCCGAAGAACTCGCTCTCGGCTGTGCTGACGGTCTTTACGAGAAAATCGATTGGGACAAGGTTGGCGGCAAGGACAAGTTCCTCGACAGTGCGGTCAATGATTGCGGTGTAGGGGCAATCGTGTGGTCGACAGCAATCGCCTATAATGCGGACAAGCTGAAAGATGGCCCACAATCCTGGGCTGATTTCTGGGATGTGAAGAAGTTTCCAGGCAAGCGCTCCTTGCGTAAGGGCGCCAAGTATACGCTTGAATTCGCTCTCCTCGCCGATGGGGTCAACAAGGATGAGGTCTATGATGTGCTCTCAACCCCGGAGGGCGTGGATCGCGCGTTCAAAAAACTTGATGAATTGAAGCCGAACATCGTCTGGTGGGAAGCAGGAGCACAGCCGCTGCAATTGCTGGCCTCGGATGAAGTGGTGATGGCATCGGCCTATAACGGACGCATCACGGGCATAAACAGGAGCGAAGGCAAGAACTTCAAGGTGGTCTGGCCGGGCAGTATTTATGCTGTCGATAGCTGGGTGATCCTGAAAGATGCCGAGAACAAGGATGCTGGGCTGGATTTCATTGCTTTTGCCAGCCAGCCCGACAATCAGGTGAAGCTGCCGAAATATGTCGCTTACGGTCTGCCGAACAAGGAAGCTGCAAGCAAGGTGCCTGCGGAATTCGCATCGGATCTTCCAACGGCGGAAGACAATCTGAAAGGCGCCCTTCCTCTTAACGTCGATTTCTGGATCGATAACTCCGAGGAGTTGACGAAGCGCTTCAACGCCTGGCTGGCGCAATAATCCACAGTCATGGCCCCGTCGGTGCAATATCGGCGGGGTTTCCCTGTTTTCCGGAAGATGGAGTGATTCATTGACGGACTGCCGCATCCGCTTCGAGAATATCAGCAAATCCTACGGTGATTTCAAAGTTATAGATGGTTTGAACCTCGATATTGATCGCGGTGAATTCGTGAGTCTTCTTGGTCCTTCGGGTTCAGGCAAGACGACGCTTTTGATGATGCTTGCCGGGTTTGAAAGTCCAAGCAGTGGAGCAATCCATGTCGATGGCAAGGCAATCAATACGGTTCCTTCATACAAGCGCAACATGGGAGTGGTTTTTCAGAACTACGCGCTTTTCCCCCATATGACAGTTGGCGAGAATGTCGCCTTTCCGCTTCAGATGCGAGGTATTGGGAGAGCAGAGATTGGCGAGCTGGTGGATAAGGTGCTCGATATGGTTCAGCTTTCCACGATGCGTGAACGCAAGCCATCGCAACTCTCTGGCGGCCAACAACAGCGCGTGGCGCTCGCCCGTGCACTGGTTTTCGAGCCGGGCGTGGTCTTGATGGACGAGCCGCTTGGCGCGCTCGACAAACAGTTACGTGAACAGATGCAACTTGACATTCGTGCGTTGCATGGCCGGTTAGGACTGACGATTGTCTTTGTCACCCATGATCAAAGCGAAGCGCTGACCATGTCGGACCGGATCGCTGTCTTCAACAAAGGAAAAATCGAACAGATTGGCACGCCGCGTGCAATTTATGATGAGCCGCAGACCCGTTTCGTCGCCGAATTTATAGGCGAAACCAATCTTGCTGAAGGAACGGTCGAGCGGGTGGAAGGTACGAGCGCTTTCATTCGTCTGAAGGATGGCGGCACACTAACCGCGTCATCGAACGGAACGTTGGGGGCGGGACAGAAAGTTCTTCTGTCCATCCGGCCCGAGCGCATCGAACTGGGCGAGGAGGGTGGTTCAGACAATCTTCTTAAAACACGTGTGATCGACAGTGTCTATCAAGGGGACCATCTGCGCATCCAGCTGGATGCCAGCGCTCATGACTTTATTGTGCGTCTTGACAGGAAAGCGCGTGAATGGGCGCCTGGAACAGATGTCGTAGCGGGGTTCAATGCTGCTGATTGCTGGACTATTGCAGCATGACGGTTCCATCCGGCAAAACTGTCCGAGCGATATTTCTGATCGCGCCCCTGCTTGTTTTCATTGTCTTGTTTTTTCTGTGGCCGCTTGGGGTGATGATGAAACAGGCCGTGTCCGATACGGCGGTTTTGCGTGTTCTCCCCCAGACCGCCGAGGCTGTAACTTTTTGGGACGGACAATCGGCTCCATCACCTGAAATGAAACAGGCGCTCGTGGCAGACCTGAAGGCTTCGACCGACCAGCAGGCCGTAGGCGACATGGTCCGCCGCTTGAACAGCGCCCAATCGGGCTTTCGTACCTTGATGAGCAAAACACTTTCAGCCATCGAGAAGGGCGATCCTGTTCCTGACCTGGAAATGATCGACAAGCGATGGAGCCGACCGGAGTTTTGGCATGCTATTGCGAATGCGCTTTCACCAACAACTGATCGCAACCTGCTCGCGGCGGTCGATATGGAGCGCGATACATCCGGAGAAATTGTTTCAATGGCGCCCGGTACATCGGCCAACCGGGCGATTATGCTGCGCACGTTCTGGATTGCCGCGCTGGTAACACTTGCCTGTGCAATAATTGGCTATCCCTATGCCGTCTTGCTCACATCATCCTCAGGCTGGATCAGGAGTGTGCTTTTTGCGGCAGTTCTGTTGCCGTTGTGGACATCATTGCTGGTGCGTACTGCGGCCTGGTTCATTCTTCTACAGGACAAGGGACTTATCAACGATACGTTGATCTGGTTTGGTGTCACCGATGGACCGCTACCGTTGATCTTCAACAGGGCAGGGGTAGTGATAGCCATGACCCATGTACTTTTGCCGTTCATGGTGCTGCCGATTTATAGCGTTCTTGTATCGATCCCGAGCAATCTCATGCCGGCTGCTGCATCGCTCGGCGCACCGCCTTGGAGGGCTTTCGTGCGGGTACTACTGCCTTTAAGTATGCGTGGCATCCTGTCTGGCATGCTGCTCGTGTTCATGAGCGCTATTGGCTACTACATAACTCCGGCTCTGATCGGTGGACCGGGCGACCAGATGATAAGCTCGATCATCGCCTATTACGCAACCGGTTCGGCCAACTGGGGTATGGCCGGCGCATTGGGACTCGTGCTGCTCGTCGCCTGTCTCGTACTCTATGCTGTCTACGGACGGCTCACTGCCGATGAACCGGGGAGAGCGTAACCATGGGGCGCTTCGCGAAAATCCTGTTCGGCGTGGCCGCGGTGGTCTTTTTGATTGCTCCGCTGTTTGCAATTCTTCCACTTGCTTTCACATCCAGCGTGTTTCTGACCTATCCAGTGCCCGGCTGGTCAGTGCGCTGGTTTGAAGAACTCGCCACGGCGGATGTCTGGCGGCGCGCAATCGTCAACAGCCTTATTATCGGCTCAGGAACGACGATTTTGGCGACTGTGCTGGGAACGATGGCCGCACTTGGCCTGCGCAGCAGGATTTTGTTTCTTTCAGGCCCCATTAAAACTTTGTTCCTGTTGCCCATGGTCGTTCCCGCCGTGGTAATGGGCGTCGGTATGCAGCTATTGTTTGTCCGGCTCGGAATAGCGAATTCCTATCTCGGTGTGATTATCGCGCATACAGTGATTTCGATCCCCTTTGTTCTGGTGAGCGTTACGGGTGCTCTGGCAGGTATCGACCGCCGTGTTGAACTGGCAGCCGAAAGTCTTGGCGCATCGCCTCTGACAGTTTTTCGTAAAGTCACACTTCCGCTCGCCATGCCGGGCATCGCGTCTGGTGCAGTATTGGCGTTCGCGACTTCATTGGACGAGGTTGTGCTGACGCTGTTCGTCGCTGGTCCAAATCAGCGTACTTTGGCACGCCAGATGTTTTCGACAATTCGAGAAAATATCAGCCCGGCTATCGCTGCCGCAGCATTTTTGTTCATCGCAGGCACCGTGCTTTTAGGCCTTGCGGCAATGCTCTTTCGCCGAAAGCGCACCAGTGGAACAGTCTCCATCTGATAGGTGAGAGCGATCTCGTTTTCTGCCGTACTAATCTTGTGCCTCAGCGATCAATTCGCGTCGAAAGGATGATGGATGACATCGTGCGCTCAACGCCTTCCAGCGCGCCTATACGATCCAGAACGGCGTCGAGTTCCTGTATAGAAGGAGCTTCCACAACGACGATCATATCGAAATGCCCGCTGACGGAATGGAGCGAACGAACGGCCATCATGCCGCGCAGAACTGTTTCGACTTTGGGCGCGAGCTTGGGTAGTGCGGTCACCAGCACATGAGCGCGAACCAGATCACGCTCGAATTCCGGTGCGATTCGTACCGTGTAGCCCTCGATAACTCCGCGTTTCTCAAGCTTTTCGATGCGGCTTTGGACAGTAGTTCGGGACACTCCGAGGCGCCGTGCGAGGTCAGCTGTCGAGGCGCGGGCATTTTCACGGAGGAGGGCGATGAGGGTAAGATCGGCTTCTGTCGTCATAATGCATATTAAATACGTCAATATGTGCAAACAAACAACGTCATATCGTCAGTTTGTATGCTTCTTTTTGCATGGAACTATGCGATTCTTGCATATCCGAATTGCATTCCAAGGGGAAAGTTATATGAAAGAGATCGTAGTTGTCGGCGCAGGCAAAATCGGTGCCACCATTGCCGATCTTCTCGCTTCCACAGGCGAGTATGCCGTTACCGTTGTCGACCGCTCTCAGGCGCAGCTCGATGCACTGGAATCGGGCGCAGAAGTCAAGACGCAGGCACTTGATATTGAAGATGCCAAGGCTCTTGAAACTGCTCTGACCGGAAAGTTCGCTGTACTCAGCGCCGCTCCATTCCATCTGACGACCCGTATCGCCGAAGCAGCTGCTAAGGCAGGTGTTCACTATCTCGACCTGACCGAAGATGTTGCCAGCACACGCCGCGTCAAGGAACTGGCAAAGGAAGCCAAGACCGCTTTCATTCCGCAGTGTGGCCTCGCTCCTGGCTTCATCTCCATCGTTGCCTATGATCTGGCAAAGCGTTTCGACAAGCTCGACAGCGTTCGTATGCGCGTTGGCGCTCTGCCGCAGTACCCTTCGAATGCTCTGAACTACAATCTGACGTGGAGCACCGACGGCGTCATCAACGAATATATCGAGCCGTGCGAAGCCATCGTGAATGGCGAGCTGAGCGAAGTTCCTGCTCTCGAAGAACGCGAAGAGTTCTCGCTCGACGGCGTTACCTACGAAGCCTTCAACACCTCCGGTGGTCTCGGCACGCTCTGCGAAACGCTCGAAGGCAAGGTCCGCACGCTCAACTATCGCACCATCCGCTACCCGGGTCACGTTGCGCTGATGAAGGCGCTCCTCAACGATCTCGGTTTGCGCCATCGCCGTGAAGTGCTCAAGGACATCTTCGAAAATGCCCTGCCGACGACTCTTCAGGACGTCGTGGTGATTTTTGTGACCGTTTCCGGCACCAAGAACGGCCGTCTGGTTCAGGAAACCTACGCAAACAAGGTTTATGCCGCTCCGGTTGGCAAGATCATTCGCTCGGGCATCCAGATCACCACGGCTTCGGCGATCTGCGCTGTGCTCGACATGCTGGCCAAGGGTGATCTTCCACAGCAGGGCTTTATCCGCCAGGAAGACATTACGCTCGAAGCATTCCTCTCGAACCGCTTTGGCAAGGCATATGCACAAGAAGATCATTGCGCACGTATGGTTGCCTGATAGCTTCTGCCGCATGAATGCTGGGTCTGTTGCGCTGGTACGCAGCAGACCCTTTTTGCGTTTTGGTATTCAGTCAATCTGTCCTATCAAAGTCGCAATTGAATGGGATCGGGTGTAAGCGCATTGCCCAATCCAGACTGGCGGATGGATGTGCTACTCCGCCTTATGTGTGTCTACCGGCGCATCTTGACTGAGAACCGTTTCACAGTTTTCGGGTGCGCTTCTAAAGAAGTAGGAAAGTCATGTTGAAATCAGTTTTGCTGGCCGGTCTGGCCTCAGTCTTCCTCGCTTTGCCTGTTCAGGCAAAGGAGTGGAAAGAAATCCGCATCGCCAGCGAAGGTGCATATCCGCCGTTCAACTACATGTCTCCAGATGGCAAGCTTGAAGGTTTCGATCTTGATATCGCAAATGCACTTTGCAAAGCGATGGAAGCCAAGTGCACGATTGTCGCCAATGATTGGGACGGCATGATCCCGGGCCTGCAGGCCAACAAGTTCGATGCAGTCATCGCTTCGATGGCCATCACCGAGGAGCGCGAAAAGCAGGTTGCCTTCACCGAGCGCTATTACACGACCCCGCTTGCGGTTGTCGTGCCGAAGGATACGGATATGACTTCGCTCGATCCGTCGGCATTCGATGGAAAGACGGTTGGTGCACAGGCTGGCACCACGCAGGGCAACTATGCTGATGATGTCTACGGCAAGGCAGGCGCGGATGTGAAGCTTTACCCGACGGCTGACGAAGCCAATGCCGATCTCGAAAGCGGTCGTCTGGACGCAATCGCTGCCGATAAATTCCTCGCCGCAGATTGGCTGAAAAAGCAGGGCGCAAACTGCTGCAAGTTCCTTGGTGATATTCCGGGTTCTGAAACGAAGATCGCCGTTGCCCTGCGCAAGGGTGACGACGATCTGCGTGAACAGTTCAACGCCGCAATCAAGAAAATCCGTGACGACGGCACCTACGAAACGATCCGCAAGAAGTATTTCGATTTCGACATCTATTGATGTGACAAATTAGACTCCGGGCGTCTTCAAAACCTGCTTGCAGTGGAAGGCGTCCGGTGCTTCAGTCATGGCAAGCGCATGAAATCAGGCGCTACCATTCGCGGGGGGTGCCCTGCCAATTACAACGATAACAAAGCAGTAAGGGGAATAGTTATGTTGAAAGCCATCCTATTTGCGGGCGTAGCATCTGTAATCGCTGCCTTGCCGGCGCAGGCCAAAGAATGGAAAGAAATCCGCATCGCCACCGAAGGTGCGTATCCACCTTTCAATTTCGTGGCGGCGGACGGTTCGCTTCAGGGACTTGATGTCGAAATAGCCAATGCCCTGTGCAAGGCGATGGATGCCAAGTGCACGATTGTTGCTAACGACTGGGACGGGATGATTCCCGGCCTGAAGTCGAACAAGTTCGATGCGGTCATTGCATCGATGAGCATCACGGAAGAGCGCAAGAAGGAAGTTGCGTTCACGGACAAATATTACTCCACACCACTTTCCGTTGCCGTGTCGAAGGATAGCCCGATCACATCGCTGGATGCCGAAGCATTCAAGGGAAAGTCGGTTGGCGCTCAGGGATCGACGACGCAGGGCAATTATGCGGAGGACGTCTACGGCAAGGCTGGCGCTGATGTTAAGCTTTACCCGACTGCCGACGAAGCCAATGCTGACCTGAAGAATGGGCGGCTTGATGCGGTTGTTTCCGACAAATTCCCGATCTCTGACTGGATCAAGGGCGACGGTGCGGATTGTTGCAAGCTTATCGGCGATATTCCCGGCACGCAGACCGATACCGGAATTGCACTCCGTCAGGGCGATGACGATCTACGCGAACAGTTCAATGCGGCAATCAAGAAAATTCGCGACGATGGAACCTATGCCACGATCGTGAAGAAATATTTCGACTTCGACATCTACTGATTGCTTGTAAAAGATACAGCTCTTTGCTGTAAGCAACAACGCGCCGGCTGCAATCGGCGCGTTTATTTGTTTGGTTTTGTGGATGCCGGAAATGCCGATTCAGCAACAAGATGTCATCGTTCTGGGCGCCGGTATTGTTGGCGTGTCCACGGCACTACATCTGCAGGCGCGGGGCCGTTCTGTCTGCCTGATTGACAAAGGTGAGCCCGGAAATGGCACCAGTTTCGGCAATGCCGGTCTGATCGAGCGATCAAGCGTTATTCCCTATTCCTTTCCGCAAGGCTTCTGGACGCTTGTGCGTTACGGGATGAACCGTCGCTCAGACGTTCGCTACAACCCGTTTTACATACCGAAGATGGCTCGCTGGCTGTTTCAATATTGGCGGGAATCGTCGCCAGAGCGGTTGAAGACTGCCACGAATGCTATGTTGCCCTTGATTGAAGCGAGTGTTCGCGAGCATGATACTTTGGTGGCCCAATCGGGCAGTGAACGGTTGATCCGGTCGCAAGGATGGATCGAGGTGTTCCGGTCATCTTCTGCATTCGACGCAGCAGTGCGCCGTTTGCCCGATTTGCAACGCTTCAAACTGTCTTATGATATTCTGGATGCGGCAGCCTTGCGCCAGCGTGAACCGTCGCTTGGCGATGTGGTTGGTGGCATTCACTGGCTTGACCCCAAGACGGTTGTGAACCCGGGTGGGCTGGTTAAAGCCTATGCTGATCTGTTCGGCAGGAATGGTGGCGTCTCCGTTCACGGAGATGCTGCAAGCCTGGCACAGAATGAGAGTGGCTGGCAGGTGGCGACGGAGGTGGGTATCGTCCGTGCGCGCGATGTTGTGGTCGCACTTGGTCCGCAATCCGGCCTCATCTTCCGAAAGTTCGGCTATCCGGTCCCGCTTGGCATCAAGCGTGGTCATCATCTTCATTTCACCATGAAGGATGGCTCGCGGCTTGGTCATACAGTGGTGGATGAAGAAGCGGGCTATGTTCTTGCCCCAATGGTACAAGGTGTGCGGCTGTCGACAGGCATAGAGTTTGCTTCACCGGATGCGCCTGCCAACCATATACAACTCAGGAAGGACGAGAAAATCGCGCGCAAGCTTGTGCCTCAGTTGGGAGACCCCATCGAAACGACGCCATGGCTTGGATTGCGCCCGTGCCTGCCGGATATGCGCCCGGTGATTGGGGCAGCGCCAAAACATAAGGGACTATGGTTCAATTTCGGTCATGCTCATCATGGATTGACGCTTGGGCCTGCGACAGGACGCTTGCTCGCTGAGATGCTCGTGGGAGAAGAGCCGTTTGTCGATCCGAAACCCTATTCGGCTGAACGGTTTCTATAGTTTTATCTAAAACTTTCGTGACAGGCTTGTCAGTTACGGTAGAGCGGGGCTATCAATTGGTCCCATTCTCATATCGCGCAGTCGCGAACAATCGATCCGGAAAATTCTCGTGAAAATGAAGCCTTTGGGCCGTACCGGCCTTACTGTCACTGAAATTTGCCTCGGCACCATGACCTGGGGCGTACAGAATACCGAGTCCGATGCTCATGAGCAGCTCGACATTGCTCTCGATGCTGGTATCAACTTTATTGATACTGCCGAGGGATATGCCATACCGATGAGTTCGGAAAGCTATGGCAAGACAGAGACCTACATTGGTAGTTGGCTCAAGAAATCTAGAAAACGTGACAAGATCGTACTGGCGAGCAAGATCGCCGGTGGCGGTAGGCAGAAGTGGATTCGAGACGGCGCCAGGCCAAGCCGAACCAGTGTTCGCGAGGCGGTGGAGAACAGTCTGAAACGGCTTCAGACGGACTATATTGACCTCTATCAGGTCCATTGGCCGATGCGTGCACACTACCATTTCGGCCAGAGCTGGAGCTTCGATCCGTCCAACACGGATTGTGCGGCAGAAACTCAACAGATGCATGATGTTCTGCTCGGGCTCGGAGACATGGTTCGCGACGGAAAGATCAGGCATATCGGTCTTTCCAATGAGACAGCCTGGGGAACGATGCAGTGGCTTCGGTTGGCGGAGCAGCACAGTCTGCCACGCATCGCCTCAATCCAGAACGAATATAGTCTTCTGCAGCGCCAGTTCGATTTTGACATGGCAGAGCTGGCGCTCTGCGAAGACGTTGGACTGCTTGCTTATTCGACGCTTGCAGCTGGCGTTCTGACCGGGAAATATCTGGGCGGCAGGTTGCCCGCCGGTTCGCGCGCGGTCATTTCCGAAGGCGGCATCTGGCGGAACAATGTTCACTCAGAGCCCGCAATTCGCGCCTATATCGATGTTGCGAAGAAGCACGGTCTCGACATCGCCCAGATGGCGATTGCCTTTACATTGACACGCCCGTTTATGACCTCGGCCATCATAGGCGCAACGACTGTAGATCAGTTGAAGACCGATATCGCGGCCCATCAAGTCAAACTGTCGGAAGATGTCCTGACTGATATCGAAAAAGTTTACAGGCAGTATCCGCGTCCGCTTTAGAGCCGAGAGGACGTATAGAGAGCCTGCCGACTGGCAGGCTTTTTCTATCCGGCAAGATAAATTTCGTGTTTGACGATCCATTGATCGATTGGTGTCTCGCTTGAAGAACTGACGATCACCATTCGGTCGAAGCGTAGATTGCGACCAGCAAGTGATCTTGCTAGGCGAGTCATCTCTGTTTCGCGCGAAGCTCGATCAGCAACGCCATAGGCAAGCGAAACATGTGGAAGGAAAGTCGAGATGTCGTTCTCTCCAGATATACCCAGTGAATCCTGTTTCAGTGCCATGAGTGCAGGTGTTTTCTGCAGCGTGGCGTAGAAAGAGCGGAAATAAGCCTCGGTTCCGGTCACGTTCTCAATGAGAACATCCAGAGGTTTGCGACCGACCGCAAGGCTGAGCACCAGCGGCAGCAGTTCGTCTGCCGAGCGTATCATATCGGGTACAAGTGTCGCATGTGGTTCAAATACGGGCGAAGCAAAGTGGCCAGCCAGTTCTGCAACGATGGATTCCAGAAATTTGAGGTCATCGCGTGCAGGACGCAACCAGATGGAGTGGAAAGTCATTGATTTGGCATCCCTCGAACGCCGCGTTCGTTTTTAAGTGGCCTGACGCTGTTCCGCAATATGAGCGGTAGTTCGAGCACAACTGTCTGAGGCAGCGCATTTGGCGCGGCCTGTCTCTCGTCAAGCAGACGGATGATTTCGGCAGAGAGGCGTTCAGCATTCTGATCGAATGTTGTCAGCCGGTAGGCCCCCCAGCGTGCTTCCGTGACATTATCGAAGCCGATAACCGAAATATCGTCAGGAATAGAGAGATTGAAGACATCGCGCGCGCAGTCCATCAGGCCGAAAGCCATAAGGTCGTTGACGCAAAACACGCCTTCGACGCGCTCTCGCTCGCCGAGGAGTAAGGAGGCCGCGCCGTAACCGCCGTCATAGTCGGTCAGGTCACCGCGCTGTATACTGACGCTCAATCCGAGGCTTTTGCCTTTGGCGATGAAAGCTTCCTCACGTTCAATCAGATTGAGACTACCGACATTCGACGTTATGAGGCCAAGCTTTTTCATGCCTCGTGCCGCGAAAATTTCGACAGCCGTTTCGGCGGCTAGTCGATTGTTGATGTGAATATGATCGGCTCCCTCTTCGGTTCGCCCGACAAGGATCAGGGTCTGGCCGTTTCGTTGGGCAAGATCGACAAATGACGACGAGGGCATGCCGGAAAGAACTACCGTCGCTTCGGCACGATAGCGCAACAGCGTTTCGTGGGCTGCAGAGAGGTTTTCTCCATGCTGGCCGGTCGGGATCAACACCGGCACACTGCCACGTGCTGCAAGTCGACGGGAAAGCGCTGCAATCTGGCGGGAGCGAAAAGGACTATCCGGGTCTGCCGCAATCATTCCGACGATACGACTGCGATTGGCAAGAAGACCGCGCGCAAGGTCATTGACCTGATATCCAAGTTTTTCGGCAGCTTTGAGCACTTTCTCGCGTGTTGAGGGCGAAACACTGGCGCCAGGCGTAAAGGTTCGGGACACAGCGGAGCGTGACACGCCTGCCTCGAGCGCGACTTCATGCGCGCTGATGAACCGTGGCTGGTTATCCGCGCCGTCTTGTTCTCGCTGCATTTCTTTATCCGGCATTTTATCGCCCTACTTTTGAAAGAACATCGGCCCTGAGGAAGCGCTCGACCACGAACATGAAGGCAATTGATGGCACCAGCAATATCAATGCGCTGATCGACGCGATTTGATAATTGCCGCCGGAACTCGCTGTATAAAGCAGCAAGGGCAGGGTGGAAATATCAGGGGCGCCAACGAAATAAGTGCCGGTGAACTCGTCGAGCGATTCAAGAAAGACAAAGATCGCGCTTGCAAGCAAACCCGGTGCGGCTATTGGCAGGGTGATGTCGAAGAACGTCTTGAGGGCGGAAGCGCCCATTGAGCGCGCCGCTTCTTCAAGCTCCCGATCAATTGCCGAAAACGCTGCCGTGGCGATCCAGACGGCATAGACCAGACCATGAGTGACATGCACCAGAACGACACCTGTGATCGTGCCATTCAAGCCGAACGAGTAGAACATCTGCGCGATGTTTACGTAAACGGGCAGGTTCGGAAAAGCTTGCGGGATCAGCAGCGTCAGCAGGATCAGCCCGCGAAACGGCAGTTTCAGGCGTGCGAGAGCGTAACCGGCGGGAATGGCGAGGCCAAGTGAAACGATCACTGTCAGGCCTGCAATAAGAACGCTTGTGCCAAGTGACGAGAGCGCATTGCCGCGAGGCGAAAACACATTCGTCCAGAAAGAGAAACCATACTGAAGCGGCAGTGTGTGTGGGAAATACCAACGCTCAGCTACAGCCCACAGAAGCAGGTTGGCGAGTGGCCCGAAAATCGCGAAGGCGAGCAGACCAAGCAATATGCCACGTGGTATCCAGCGCCAGTCGATGATGTTGCTCATTGGCCGTGTTCCTTCATGGTCTGGCGCAGGTAAACCCAGGCGACGAGGCTGGTCATGAGGAGCGAGATCGTACCCAATGCATTTGCGACGCCGTAATCCCCATAAGCATTGATACGGAATGCCATGTTTGCCGTAATCATCGTTGGTGATTGGGCGTTGATCATCAAAGGCACGGACAAGACGGACATCATGGTGACAAAGCTCAGTATCAACCCAACGAGCAGCGTTTGGCGGACTTGCGGCAGAACAATCTCGATGAGAATGCGCAGCCGCCCGGCACCAAGATTGCGAGCGGATTCAATCGTGCTGCGATCGATGGATGCCATTGCACCTGCCAGCAACAACGTGACAAATGGCGTCTGTTTCCAGACGAATGCAATGACGATGCCACGCCAGTCGAGAAAGCTCATTGCCTGCAAGGGGGTAAGGACCCCTGTTTCGATGAGCAGGCTGTTCATCAACCCGTTCTTGGCAAGGAAGGTGCGGAGTATCTGGCCAACGACAATGAAGGGGATGAAAAGCGGCCAGCGATAGAGCCAGCGCAGGACAGTGACAGCGCGCGGGTTCGAGCCAAGCGTCAGGTAACCGCCGATGGCGATAGAGAATAACGCAATCAGCAGGGACGACAGTGTAACGATGACAAAGGTGAAGATGATGTCGCTGGAATAAAGTTCGAATGCTTTGGTGAAATTGCCGGTTCCCCATTCCCCGGAAACATTGAAAGCTCCGGTGATCGCTCCAAAAAGCGGTACGATGAACAGCAATAGGACGATCGCCAGTGCCGGCGCGACAAGAAGAATCCCCGTCAGTCGATGCGACATTCGAAACCTCATGAAGTAGGATGCGCGCCGGAAACACTCGTGGTGCTTTGATTGCGTAATCCGGCGTCAATTTCGGAGCGCTCCGAATGGAACCCAGTTCGTCAAAGCGCTCCGATAGAAGGCAGGATTGTCGGACTTAATTGCCGACCTGACGCTCATAAGCTTCCAGAATCGCGCTGTTATAAGGTGCGATTGGGAAGGGTTTGCCGTATTTAGCAAGCTCATCCGGCGAAATGTCGGTGAAGAGCTTGTTCCAGGTGTCACCGTCCAGCTCTGCCTTGACATGGTCGGCATCGATGCCCGGATACCAGTTGAAGCGCTTCACGATACCTTCGGCCTGTACTTTCGGGCTCGTCGCCAATGCCACGAATTTTTCGGCCAGTTCCTTATGCGCGCTTTTTTCCGGGATCACATAATGCATCGGCTGACCGGGCATGCCGGGAGCCGGTAGGACAAGTTTCATTTCCGGGGGAAGCTGTCCATTCGCCTTCCACGAATAGAACATGTCGACCCAGACTGGTCCCATCGCGATTTCGCCACGGCTCAACATGTCGAGAGTGCCTGCATTGCCTGGGGTGAGGGTGGCGTTCTTAGTAAAGTCCTTTAGCGAGGCAAACGCCTTGTCCCAGTTCTTCGCTTCGCCCTCTTCGAATGGACCCTTCATCAGCTTGTCTGCGTCGCCACCATAAGCATAGATCCAGCCCATAACAAAGCTCACGCCCGATGCGCCACCCTTGATGCCGTTATAGCCGAATTGCTTTGGGTTTTCCTTGGCCCATGCGACGAGCTCGTCATAACTCTTTGGCGGATTGGCAACGAGTGCAGGATTGTAGGCAAGTGCGGTCTGGCTGTTGAACATCGGCATGACGTAGCCGTCGACATCCGTACCGAGCGCCATTTTCGCATTATCGCGCGTCACCAGCTTACCGCTGTCGATTTTGCCGCGATAATTTTCGAGGAACTTCGCTGTTACCATAGGTCCGACGAACTTCTCGTGGACGACGGCGACGTCGGTGTCCCATTTTTCCACGCCAGCCTTGGACTGGGCTTCGAAACGCTCGAGAACCTTCTGCGAACCCGCATCGCCGGGACCTGTTCCCA
Organism: Brucella sp. GW823-FHT04E01; assembly: GCF_058796175.1. NCBI lineage: Bacteria > Pseudomonadati > Pseudomonadota > Alphaproteobacteria > Hyphomicrobiales > Brucellaceae > Brucella > Brucella sp. GW823-FHT04E01. Next base: position 559,566 of record NZ_JBXAIK010000003.1, read on the forward strand.
CAACGCGAACGGTCGTTCCGGGATTTTCCTTCTCGAACAACGGTCCGAGATACTGATTGATATAGTCAACCATGTTCTGGTCACCTGCCGTGATGACGGTAAGCTCATCGGCGGTGGCGGGTGCAACGGTGAGGCCAATTGCCATTGCCGCGTTCAGGATAGTTCTCATGAAAAGGACTCCTGTATGAAACCGGGATTTCCGGTCTTTTGATTGAAAGCAGATGCAGTGCATCCAGTGGCGTCTATCGGGAATGGTGGCATTCACGGGCACGAAAATGCCCGTGAAAACGATCTTGAAACGGGGGGCCCCATTTTGGTGCGGGAAAGACGTCGAGGTCAACGTGCACAGCTGTGCACGATCAAGTTCAACGTGAATTGCGTATTTCGTTGATCTCTAGTCTCCCATTAACTCAATGACGCATCATCAGCACACTGACGAAAAGACGGCGAGCGCCTGACTATTTGTCGAACAGAAACAGGGCGTGTTCAGGTATGTGGATTTCTACATTGGCGCCGGGCTGATGGCTTTCCTGTGCGTCGACCATGATGTGCCGATCCCCGACGCGGATCATGTGTCTCCAGAGGCCACCGGGATAGCTGGTCTGCTCCACCGTGCCGTTGAGGGCTAATTCGGACGTCGGGGAGTTCCGATCAACTCCCGGCTTGGTGAGACAGGCTGCTTCGCTGCGGAAACGAGCCGATGCCATGCCGTCGGACAGATTTCGGCGTCCTGCCGAAATCGTGCTCGCCTTGTTGTTGGCGCCTGCTGCGATCTCGATACGGTCGGCTTTGATCTGGATTGGTACTTCGATCAGATTCTCAGCGCCCATAAATGCCGCGACGAAATCCGAGGCGGGGTGGTTGTAAACCTCTTCTGGAGCACCTGCCTGAGCAATTTCGCCATTATTGAGAATGACGATACGGTCGGCCATGACCATGGCTTCTTCCCGATCATGCGTTACGTGAACAGCTGTAATGCCGAGACGGCGCTGCAAAGCGCTGATCTCATGGCGAACCGATAGTCTGATGCGTGCATCGAGATTGGAGAGCGGCTCATCGAGAAGCAGGATGTCAGGCTGAATGGCGAGGGCGCGCCCGAGGGCGACGCGCTGGCGTTGTCCGCCGGAAAGGGCGGCAGGTTTGCGCTCCAGCAAAGCATCCAGCCCCAGCAGGCAAGCAACTTCATCAACCTTCTGCTTGATGGTCTCCTTCGTCGTGCCACGAATACGCAGACCATAACCCATGTTCTGCGCGACAGTCATATGCGGCCAGAGCGCGTAAGACTGGAAGACAAGGGCCATTCCGCGTTTATCCGGGGGCGATTTGGTGACGTCTCTGCCGTCTACACGGATCGCACCGTTGGACGGCATGTTGAAGCCTGCAATCGCACGCAGCAGGGTTGTCTTGCCGCACCCAGACGAGCCGAGAAGCGCGACGAACTCACCCTTCTTGACGGATAGATTTACGCCTTTGAGAACTTCATTGTTGCCATAACGAACGCGCGCGTCCGCCACCTCCAAAAACGCTGGCATAAGCGTCTCCTCCCCAGGATCGCCGGCTGATTTTATTTTTTCTGCACAGCCGTGCAAATTGGATTGAAGCATCTTTAAGCCACCTCGACAAGCCGCAAAAGTGAAGTTGCGCTGAAAAAACTATCTTCAGTTCCATTTTGGAACGTCGTCTAGGCGCTGTTTAGCGAGAATTTATAACAGCTGTATGACGTAAAGACGAAGACGTGGACAGCTTTGCAAAGCTGTCCACGTCGCACGCAAGCAGGTCCGACGGAGAGTGTACAGGACCCAGCTTGTTATGAGCGTTCAGTCAAACTTCTTCTGCACGTTCTTCGAACTTGGCATTTCTCCGGGAAGAGTAGATGAACGCGGCGAGAAACATTGCGGTCATCAGCAGAACGATTGTCGGAGCGGGCGCGCTGTCGATGAAAAAAGCCAGATAGACACCGAAGAAGGATGCGGTGACCGCAATTGTTACGGCGAGCAGCATCATGGTGCTGAATTTGCGTGTGAGCAGAAACGCAATTGCACCGGGCGCAATCAACATGGCGATAGCCAGAATGATGCCTACGGCCTTCAAAACGCCGACAATTGTAAGTGAAATCAGGCAAAGCAAGCCGTAATGCAGCAGGCGGACCGGTAGGCCGACGGCTCTGGCTTGCGCCGGATCGAAAGCGTGCAGCAGGAAGTCGCGCCATTTGACCACAAGAATACCAGCGGTCAGTGCGGCGATAATAGCCGTTTCGATGAGGTCGGACAATGTTATTCCGAGCATGTCGCCGAACAGAATATGATCGAGATGCACCGTCGAGCGGATCGCAACATAAAGAACCAGACCAAGACCGAACATGCCGGAGAATACGATGCCCATCACCGTATCCTGCTTGATGCGGCTGTTTTCGGTGAGGTAGCCGGTTGCAAGGGCGCAGGCCATGCCCGCTACGAAGGCTCCGATACCGAAGGGTATTCCGATAATATAGGCGACAACCACACCCGGAAGAACCGCGTGGCTGATAGCGTCACCCATCAATGACCAGCCCTTGAGGACCAGAAAGCACGACAGCAATGCTGTTGGTATCGCGATGAGCACGGAAATAGCCAGTGCATAGCGCATGAACTCGAACTGAAACGGTGAGGCCAGCATATCCAGAATGGTCATTGCTGGAACTCCCTTAGAGCGATTGCCGCTTTGCGGCGTGCGGCCAGCAGCCCATGCTTTGGAGCAAGCAGAAATACACTGAGGAAGACAAGCGTCTGGAGAACGACGATGATGCCTCCCGTCGCACCGTCCAGAAAATAGCTTACATAGGCTCCTGTGAAGCTTGTGACAGAGCCGATAGCAACAGCAATCCAAAGCAGTCGCGAAAACCGGTCTGTCAGTAGATATGCGGTTGCACCGGGCGTTACCACCATACAGATGACGAGAAAGGCACCAACCGTCTGCATCGCGGCGACAGTCGATGCCGACAGCAATGTGAAGAACATGATCTTCAACAGATTGGGCTTGAGACCGATCGAACGCGCATGGTTTTCATCGAAGAACACTACCATCAGATCTTTCCACTTCAAAAGAAGCAGCGACAGGGAAACGAAGCCGATGATTGCCAGTTGTAGAGTATCTTCCGGTGTGATGGCGAGGATATTGCCGAGAACGATGGTCTGAATGCTGACGGCCGTCGGCTTTAACGAGATCATGAAGAGGCCAAGCCCGAAGAATGACGAGAAGATCAGACCGATGATCGCATCTTCCTTCAGCTTTGTACGTTGGTTGAGAAAGAGCATCGCTGCTGCGGCGAGACCGCCAGAGAAAAATGCGCCGATGGAGAAGGGGAGGCCAAGCATATAAGCGCCCGCAACGCCAGGGACGATGGAATGGGATAGAGCGTCGCCAATCAGCGACCAACCTTTCAGCATGAGATAAGCCGAAAGAAAGGCACATACCCCGCCCACCAGCGCCGAAACCCACATCGCATTCAGCATGTAGCTATAACTGAACGGCTCAAGTAATACGGTCATTGTTGCTGGCTCCGTTTGCGGGTCGCGGAGTCTTCGTTCTCATAAACAACAAACGGGCGCTCATCGTCAGTTATGACGCTGACGGCGCCTCGTCCTGCACCGCTAGTCTCGCCGAGTACAAGATGGCGCAGCACGCCGCCGAAAGTCTTTTCGAGGTTCTCTTGTGTGAAAACCTCCGCAGTCGGCCCGTAACCGAGAACTGTTCGTTTCAGTAATACGGTTCGGTCGCAGAATTCGGGAACACTGCCAAGATTGTGGGTCGAGACCAGCATGACGCGCCCCTCATCTCGCAAACTGCGAAGAAGTGTGACGATTGCTTCTTCGGTCTTCACATCTACGCCAGTGAAGGGTTCATCCAGAAGAATGACGCGCCCGTCTTGTGCGAGCGCTCGTGCAAGAAATACCCGTTTCTTTTGCCCGCCTGAAAGCTCACCGATCTGTCGATGACGAAATTCGAGCATATTCACGCGATCAAGCGCTTTTTCTACGGCTTCTTTGTCGGCGCGGCGCGGGATGCGCATCATGCCCATATGGCCGTAGCGACCCATCATGACGACATCTTCGACGAGAACCGGAAAGTTCCAGTCGACGTCCTCACTTTGCGGGACGTAAGCCACTAGGTTCTTCTTGAGCGCAGCCCCAACCGGCATTCCGAGAATAGATATTTCGCCCTTGGCTAGTTTGACAAACCCCATAATCGCTTTGAACAGGGTCGACTTGCCGGATCCGTTGACGCCGACAAGCGCTGTAATCGTTCCGGTTGGGGTCGTAAAACTTGCATTGTGTAAAGCCGTATGGCCGTTTCGATACGTGACAGTTGCATTTTGCACGTTGATACCGTCGACCGCGCTTTTATCCAGCACGGCGAAGGTATCTCCATGAAGATCTATGGGTGCATTCATTGTTTGAGCCCTTGGGCAATCGTGCTGGAGGTGACTTTCAGGAGATCAATATATGTCGGCACGGGACCGTCGGGGTCCGAAAGTGAATCAACATAGAGAACACCGGCATATTTTGCGCCGGTCTCACGAGCGACCTGCTTGGCTGGGGCAGGAGAAACCGTGCTTTCGGAAAAGACAGCCGTAATGCCATTTTCGCGCACTGCATCGATCACTTTTCGCACCTGCTGTGGAGTGCCCTGTTGGTCTGCATTGATTGGCCAGAGATAAAGCTCTTTCAAACCGAAGTCCCGAGCCAGATAGGAGAATGCGCCTTCACTTGAAACGAGCCAACGCTTGTCTTCAGGAATAGCCGTCAGCTCAGCCCGGATAGGATCGATCGTCGCTTTAATCTTCGCTTTGTAAATCTCTGCATTTGCCTTGTAGATGTCAGCGTTCGCCGGATCATTTTTGACAAACGCATCCCGAATATTGTCGACATAGATCAATGCGGCATTCGGTGACATCCAGGCATGCGGATTTGGCTTGCCGCTATAAGGTCCCTCGCTGATATCGATTGGATCAACGCCATCGGAAACAACTGCGCTTGGAACATCCTTGAGACGCGAAAAGAATTTTTCGAACCATAGTTCCAGACCAAGGCCATTCCAGAGGACCAGCTTGGCGTCCTGAGCTTTAATCAGATCTCCCGGTGTTGGCTGATAATTGTGGATCTCGGCACCTGGCTTCGTGATTGACTCAACCGTCGCGGCATCGCCCGCAACATTCTGCGCAATATCGGCGATAACAGTGAATGTCGTCACGGCCTTGAATTTCTCCGCAAAAGCAACGCTTGCGCTTGTCCAGAGAAGAGCTCCGCTCACGAGGCCGAGTGTTGTTGTTCGTAAAATACGACGCAGCATATCCAAATCCTTGTTGCCAATCAGTTGCAATTGCATAGCCGATCGCTGTTTTACGATCAAGTGCTATTGCGAACCATTTGCAAAAGAATAATCGATGTTTAGCGCTTGAGATTCCGATTGCAAATTTCAACTACACGTTTAAATTGTATTATTGTGAACATTGAAGTTGATTGGTTGTATTTTTTACAAGTGTACGACAGGGAGGCTGTGCGCGGTCTAGCAACAAACTGTGTGTTCTTATTCTCTGTTTTCAGATCGAATGATTAAGGTGAGGATGAGCTTAGTGATTGAATTTCAATCAATTATTACAGGTTAGAGAGCGGGGAAGGAGGCTGGTACAAAAGTGCAGACGAAAGCGAGCAAGAGCGGTTTAACGTGCGCGACTACCCAAATCGGGGTGGCGAGTTACCACAGAGATGTTACAACCATCATGGTTCTGCGAGAACAGGTCCACAATTTAAAATGGTATTCTTCTGTGCGGCAAGATGAGAAATCTAGTTACCCCGCTGGAACTGTTTTCATTATTCCGGCTTCTACGGATTTATCAATCGACTGGCCGAATCCCATCGAAATCATATCCATGCAGCCAGATGAGCAGCTTTTGCAGGACGGGCCCTTTCTGGCCTCTCTATTCGGGGAAATCAACGGCTCCAAGAACGTTGCGAGTTTCTCATGCAAAGATTGCATGCCGCTATCTCATATGATCTGGGATGAAATTTGCCGGCGAGGTGGGCAGGATGAAGCTTACCTGAATGCTCTCGGGTTGGTTCTAATGCGCACGGTCGCGCGCAGCTTGTTAAATGAGCGCGCTTCAATCGACAATAAGGTCGGACTCAGCAAAGCAGCGCGTCATCAGATAGAAGCCTATCTCAACCAAAACTTTCACAAGCCTCTTTCGGTTCCAGATATGGCAGCATTGTTGGGAATTTCAGCTGGGCATTTTTCGACATGCTTTCGAAAGAGTTTTGGGCAGACGCCTCACCAGTACCTGATGGAACTGAGGCTTGACGAAGCTGAGCGGTGCCTCAGAAAAACATCGATGCCAATAAATGAGATCGCACACCATTTGAATTTTTCCAGCCAGAGCCATCTTACAACGGCTTTGCGAAAACACCGACAGACCACGCCAGGCGAATTACGCAAGTAGAACTATCGGGGCGCTCTTGGCAATGATGGCCCATTCTTGTGTCGTCCTCATAGAGCAATGGGGCTGGGCGATAGCAACATCAGGCACGCAATAGCTGAACAACTTTACGCGTCGGTCGGCCTTCGTTTCAGCCATTTGCGCCAGATGTGGATTTCACTTCTGCGGCGCAAGCGACGGACGCGATGAGAATCGTGAGAAAGCACGATAAGCCCAAGTGGAAGCATCCAGAAACCGAGAATCGGGAGAAACCCCAACGAGCCGCCGACGACGAGCGTGCCGCCAAGCATGCGCCGCATCATGACTGATTGCGGCATTGGGATTCGCCGACCAAGAATCACGATGGCTTTTTTCCGGGGTGTTTCGGCGTATTCGTCACTCACAGGCGCATCTCTTAGGCTGATATGTTACAATTCACAGGAGGAAAACGTCCCAGAGAATATAGGGTTTTTGTCCCATAATGCAAAAAGATGAAAAAAAATGGATTTAGCCCTTTGCAAACGCGAAATCCTTTTGCTATACGCCACCTCGCTGACACGACGAGCACCTGTTCCCCGGTAGCTCAGCGGTAGAGCAACCGGCTGTTAACCGGTTGGTCGCTGGTTCGAATCCGGCCCGGGGAGCCACTTCATCTCATGAAGTTGCTCAGTTTTTCATTGCATTCAAAACGAAGTTTCTGGCGCAGTGCACTTTGGTGCGTGACCGAACTACTTGGACACTCTATTGATTGCGGTGTAAGGGCACGCTAACGATTTAGCGAGTTTGTCGAGACGACGTAGCTAAGCGCTTGAGAGCGCAGGCATTGTACGGTCGGCCATACCTTCGCGAATGATCAAAATCCCTCCATGTGAGCTCGCCGGTATCATCTCAATTCAAAGCGGATAGATAGCAATGAAGCTATGATGCGTCCTTTAACGGGTGATGATATTCATTCTTTGCTGAAGCATTTTGAACCAAATCGTTTTTCGTGCGTTGGTTAGCTGTCTGTTAACCATGATTGGAGAATGGCAATGCCTTGGTATTTTCGTCTCGAATCCGGATTCGCCGCAGTTTTTGTTATCGCGGTCTGCGCCCACATGCTTGTTCAGTTGATCCGATAACAATTCGGCGTGTTACAAACATTAGGTAACATTGATGGTCAAGGGTGGCAGATCAATTGGATTGCCATTGGCCCGTGCGGGGAGCGTTGGTTCGCGCTTCCTCCGAGCGATTATTGAAGGTTGGGGAGATATCAAGAAGGCTAACTTGATGTGATTCAAGTCTGGTGAAAATGTCTGACCGTGCCCCCCCCAAAAAAATTTTATCCAGTTTTGAGTTCGCTCCAGCGGTTTTGGGTTGCTGTATTTGGGGCGGTAGCGGCGGGTTGCGGTGCGGACCCATTTCGGCTGCGCAGTACCGCATCGCGTCGCGGGTCGATAGTCTGAGCGAACTTGGCAGGTGTCAGCCAGCCGAGAATAGAATGTGGTCGGTGGCCGTTGTAATCGCTGCGCCAAATTGAAAGCGCTGAGCGAGCTTGGGGCAATGACGAGAAGAAGGTTTCATTCAAGAACTCGTCTCGCAGCCGTCCATTGCAGGATCGCGTTGCTGGTGAATTCGCTGCCATTGTCACTGACGATCAGTCGGGGTTTGCCGCGTTCCTCAATGATCCGGTCAAGCTCGCAGGCAACGCGCAAACCGGAAAGCGACGTCTCGCCGACGAGTACCAGGTACTCCCTCGTGCAATCATCGACGACAGTCAGGATCCGGAACCTGCGTCCATCGGTGAGTTGATCCGAAACGAAGTCTAGCGACCAACGATCATTGGCTGCCATCGGGATCAGCATCGGTGTACGTGTGCCTATCGCTCGCTTCCGACCGCCACGCTTGCTTACTGTCAACTTCTCCTCCCGATAGAATCGGAAGAGTCTCATTCGCTCGCGAAGGTCATGGTCGTCGATACAGCTGCTTTCGTAACGAACCGTCATCCGGCAAACGCTGATGGCTTTACACGTCTGCCGTTCGCTCATCCGATGGTGGTTCATCAGATACGCGACAGCATTCCGTTGGGCTGCGGGCGTCACAAAAGGTCCTTCAAAGCTGCATTATAGAGCATCGCCTCCGCCAAGAGACACCTCAGCTTCGTGTTTTCGTCCCCCAGCGTCTTCAGTCGCTTGGCCTCAGATACGTCCATCCCGCCGAACTTGGCCTTCCATTTATAGATGCTGGCATCGCTGACGCTGTGATTACGACAAAGCTCCGAGACCAGTGTGCCCGCCTCATGCTCCTTCAGAATACCAATAATTTGTTCGTCGATGAAACGGTTGCGCTTCATTCCTTGGCTCTCTCAATGGGCCAGAGCTTACTTCAATATGGATTATGTCAACGGACAAGGTCAGTTAATCCTTGCCCCGAAAGTTCTAACCGGACGCTAGCTGGGTCGCTTATTACAGGTTGGTCCGGTTTTTAATGCCGGCGGAAGCGGTGGGTTGAAGTCGCTTTGAGCCTTATTGTGCCGGCGTATCGTTTTCTTGCGGTTGAGAAGCTTCGGCAGGCGCGGGAGCAGGCTGTTGAGGTGCTGGTGCAGGTTCTTCTGCAAGGACCTCATTTGTCTTGGTTTTTATGTCTTCTGCTGTCTGTTGGCTGATCAGTCCTTGCGACGCGGCAAAGCCGACAACAACTGCGATGACTGCACCCACAAGGGCAGCTTTAAGCTTCGGTGACATAGCTGGCTCTCCTGCCAAGTATAGTTTACGTCCCGCCCGATGCATCAAATCAGTCATACAATACATGCGTCATTTTTTTCAATGGTTTCTCATTTTTTCTCGCGGTGTTTGGTGTTCTTACACATCGGTAAATAGCTGATCTCGTTCTAAACTAAAGTGACGGGTGACAAATTTTGACCGTATGATAAAATATACAAAAATAGTGGGAGGGGATAATGCTTGATAAGAAAGGCATAGAAGCGCCTCGTATACGAGCGATTGAATGGATCGAGCAGCTTTCGATACCGAGGTTCTTGGTGCTTGTTGCGCTATGTAGTGCTGGTACGGGCGTTATTCTTAGTCAGCTGATATGAATAGTGGCCGCAAAGTCTTGTCCTTGCGCCGTTAGAGTTCAGAAGTGTTTGAAATATTTCTTATCTGGCAATAGCGGGATTGCGCTTGCCAATTCTGTCGAAATTACAAAGCGTCTAAATTACGTATTTATTGCGTGTTACACGAACACAAATACCACCAAACATGACTGCAATTTCTTTAGACTTCACCTGCCGAGGCTTTTGTTTTGTTCACGACAACAAACAGAGCCAAGTATGTTGCGCTCGATGTCACACGGGTTCGCCCAATTTTTGCGTCACCATTTGTAATTTATAGGAATTAACTTCCAACATGATGCAACAAGGCTCGCCATGTCGAATTCGACGCTGATCTCAATAGTCTATTGATTTTATATATGGAAATATTGGAGGCCTCGCCCGGAATCGAACCGGGGTGCAAGGATTTGCAGTCCTCTGCGTAACCACTCCGCCACGAGGCCTTCCGTAAGGCAGTTGCCAAATCAGTTGGTAGCGCCTTGGCCCGTTCCAATATTGATACAGATCGGTCTCGTCAAGCCGTTAGAGCCAAATGTAGAAGATTTCTACAAAGGTTTCTTCGCGCTTTGTAATTTCAATGCTGGTCGTCTCGATCTGGCGGCATTTGCGGGCGTGCCAGATTGCCCTTGGAGAAGGTATAGCCGGTTTCGACAACACTCAATCCAAATTTGTTTCGCAACTTGTCGATGGCATTTTCGGCGACGGCGCGTTTGGTCGCCTGAGTGTCTACAAGATCGGGCGGATCGGCGCGATCACTTGAAGAAAGCTCGCTAACCCCAATCCCTAGCAATCTAAATCGTGTTCCATCCAGTTCTTTTTCAAGAAGCTGCAATCCGTGGCGGAAGATTCTGTCCGCGAGCTGGGTGGGATCAGAAAGCTGCCGATTGCGCGTACGCGATTTGAAGTCGTGTGTTTTCAGCTTCAAAACGACAGTACGCCCGGCTATTTCACTTGCTTTCAGTCGCCGCGAGACCTTTTCGGCGAGCGCCCGAAGAACAGGAACGAGATCGTTGGCATCCGACAAGTCATTGTTGAAGGTTGTTTCTGCCGAAACACTTTTCATGTCGTGGTCCGGCTCGACCTTCCGGCTGTCCTGTCCTCGTGACAAACGGTAAAGACGCTGCCCCATAGTGCCATACGCCTTCATAAGTGCACCTTCTTCCATCGTCTGGAGTTGGCCAATCGACCTGATTCCGTCACTCTCCAGTTTGGCTGCGAAAGCCTTGCCTACTCCCCAGATCGTGCTGACGGATCGGTCTCGCAGAAACGTCAGGGCTTCTGCTTCACCGATAACGGAAAAACCGCGCGGCTTTTCGATATCTGATGCAACCTTGGCCAGAAACTTGCAATAGGATAGCCCGATCGAGGCAGAAATGCCTATTTCATCCTCTACGCGTTTGGCGAAGTGGGCGAGAACAATAGCAGGTGGCGCTTTATGCAGGCGTTCCGTGCCGCTCAGATCCAGAAAAGCCTCATCGATGGAAAGAGGTTCGACGAGGGGCGTCAGGTCACGCATCATTTGCCGCACTTCACGACCAACGCGAACATACTTTTCCATGTTTGGCTTAACGACGACGGCGTCGGGACAGGCTTCCAGTGCCTTGAACATGGGCATGGCAGATCGCACGCCATGAATGCGGGCAAGATAGCAGGCCGTCGATACCACGCCGCGTTTTCCGCCGCCGATGATGAGCGGTTTGTCCCGCAGTTCCGGATTGTCGCGTTTTTCGACCGAGGCGTAAAACGCATCACAATCAACATGCGCCAGAGAGAGCTTATAAAGCTCGCTGTGACGGAGAAGGCGAGGGCTGCCGCATGCATGGCATCGTCTGCCAGTGTGCGATTTTTGCGGCGCAAGGCAGTCGCGGCATACACCTTTTTCCGAACTGTTAGGTGCAATGGTGTCAGCCATGAGGACGAACCGTCTGATGAACATAAAAGGAACATCCTTTTATAGCATCGAAAGGCCGAAGTGCCATGGGGATATATCATCCCGGTTGGTCTTACACTTGACATTGCCGGGAATATCACCAAGTTTAGCAATATGAACAACCGTTTTGCATCCATACTTCATCGGGTTTATCCGATCACGGGATAGCTACCCTCGAGTTCTGCCTAGCGCAGGGGAACTCCGGGGGACGGTACGCCGCTTGTCCAAAAGCGGATTTCAAATAAGCGCTTTCATTAAAATCAATCTGAACGGCTTCGTGCAGAAACAGCACGGAGACTTATTACCTTTCAACAGCAGTGAGCACTCGCCATGAGCGGAAAGAATCGCAAGAAGCCCAATATCGTTGTTAGCGAAATCGACTATGAGCGTCTGATGGGGCTGGCCACAAACGTTTCGGAACGTCTCGAGGAGATCGCCGAGGAGTTGATGGTTGAACTTGACCGCGCGAAAGTCGTTCCTGCGAAGCGTTTGCCGCAGAATGTGATTCACATGGGCTCTACTGTGGAGTTTCGCTCCAATGACGGGCAGGAGCGTCGGGTGACTCTGGTATATCCGGGCGAAGCGGATATCGCGCAGGGCAAAATTTCGATTCTCACGCCTATCGGTACTGCGCTGATCGGCCTTGCACCCGGCCAGTCGATTTCCTGGACTGCACGGGATGGCAAGCAGCACGAGTTGAACGTATTGTCGGTTTCGAACGAAGCCGAGGTTTCTGCGGCAAATCCCGCTGCTGAATAATTACCAAGAAGCCCGGCAATGCCGGGCTTTTAATTGCGGATCGAAGTCTTTGCTAAAGGTGCTGGTTCAGCCCGCCGGGCAGATATGACAAGGCTTTCTCAATTGTTGCCGGATCACGGCCAGCCTCGTCGCAGTAGCGCAGCAGCGTCGGCTCATGTGTCAGAAAAAATTGTAATACACCCGCCAGAAAGCCAGGTTCACGTGCTGCCTGCCGGATCGACGCAGCTTCAATGCCTGTCAGGGCGAGGAAGCGAGGCAGCAGGTCCTTGTCCTGAGCCAACCACGCCAACGCTTCAATGGCGATCGCTTCCGCATCCGCCTGGCTCATCGGCGTTTTCATGTGGTTTCTCCGCTTTTTCTGTTGCTTTGCCGAATGTGTAACGGTCGCTCAGTCGAGGAACAATGGAATTATTTGCCTTTCATCAATGAAATGAGGTTAAACTACCCGCAGTCTAAGAAGTGGGGACTCTCTGGCGGATAAGAAAATCGAGCAAATGCCGGGTTGCTGCAGGGAATAAGACCAAGGAATTTTCGATGCCGAAAAGCGTGATGATTGTCGAAGACAACGAACTCAATATGAAGTTGTTTCGCGATCTTATCGAAGCCAGCGGATATGAGACCATCCGGACGAGAAACGGGCTTGAGGCGCTCGATCTTGCGCGCGAACATCGACCTGATCTGATTCTCATGGACATACAGCTTCCCGAGGTGTCGGGACTGGAAGTCACAAAATGGCTGAAAGACGATGACGAGTTGCGGCACATTCCGGTTATTGCCGTGACGGCTTTTGCAATGAAGGGCGACGAGGAGCGTATTCGGCAGGGCGGCTGTGAAGCCTATATATCCAAGCCGATATCGGTGCCGCGCTTCATAGAGACAATCAAATCCTATTTGGGCGACGCTTAGCGGAAATCAGGGCGAGGGGCATCATGACTGCACGAATTCTCGTCGTTGACGATGTGGATTCCAATGTAAAGCTCCTCGAGGCAAGGCTCCTCTCCGAATATTATGAGGTTATTACGGCTTATAGCGGTCCTGAAGCCATTGAGCTTTGTCTGGGCGGCCAGATTGACGTCGTTCTTCTAGATATATTGATGCCGGAGATGGACGGTTTTGAAGTATGTCGTCGATTGAAAGATGATCCACGTACGTCCAATATTCCTGTTGTGATGGTGACGTCGCTCGATGGTGTCGATGACAAGATTCGCGGCCTTGAAGCTGGCGCCGACGACTTTCTGTCAAAGCCCGTCAGCGATCTTCAATTATTGTCGCGTGTGAAGAGTCTGGCGCGGCTGAAACTGGTTTCTGATGAGCTTTTCCAGCGAACGGGCACAGTTGCGGACGCGGAAGTGGAAACGCTGCTGGCAAGCAAGATGGGCGGGAATTATGCCGATAAGGATGAGGTCGCCCGCATTCTCATAGTTGATGAGGACGAACTGGCGGCTGCACGCCTTCGTCTCATTCTTGGAGAGACCTATCGTGTCGATGTGGCCAGCGATGCCAACACGGCTTTGATCCGGGCGATAGATACGGATTACGACAGTATCGTCGTTTCAGCCAACTTCACTTATTACGATCCGCTGCGCCTTTGTTCGCAGTTGCGAACCATCGAACGCACAAGGCTGGTGCCGATCATTCTCGTTGTTCGGGAAGATGAGGGCGCGCTCGTGGTGCGTGCGCTGGAGCTTGGCGTAAATGACTATCTGATGCGTCCGCTTGAGAAGCTGGAGCTGTTTGCGCGCTTGCGAACCCAGATCAAACGGAAGTGCTATAACGATTTACTGCGGCAGAGCCTGAACCGTACGATCACCATGGCGGTGACGGATAGTCTCACAGGGCTGCACAACCGCCGCTATCTCGATACACATATGCCTGTCCTGCTGACCCGCGCCATGGGGCGCGAGCGGCCATTGTCAGTCATCATGCTCGACTTCGATCACTTCAAACGGATCAACGACCAATACGGGCATGATGCTGGTGACGATGTTCTTCGCGAATTTGCGACGCGCCTGCGCAAGAATATCCGTGGGATGGATCTCATGTGTCGCTACGGCGGAGAGGAGTTTGTCGTCGTTCTGCCGGATAGCGATGTGGAGGCTGCGAAGGCTGTTGCCGAGCGAATCCGGGTTGCTGTGTCAGACACGCCCTTTGCGGTTGCCACCGGTAAGCACAAGGTCAACTTGACCATAAGCATGGGCGTTGCAGGGCTGAGGCTGATGGGGGATAGCGCTGACGCTCTTTTCTCGAGGGCAGATGCTGCGCTCTATCAGGCAAAGAAAGGTGGTCGCAATCGCATTGTCTCTTCGGCTGCCTGAAGAACCCACGAAGCTGGAAGCAAAAAAGCCGTCTCGGAAGAGACGGCTTTTTATCTCAATCATCTTGTCGATGACGACCGAAAACGAATTACTTGATCTTCGTTTCCTTGAACTCGACGTGCTTGCGCGCAATCGGGTCGTACTTGGTCTTTGTCATCTTTTCCGTCATCGTGCGGCTGTTCTTCTTCGTTACGTAGAAGAAGCCGGTGTCAGCGGTCGACAAAAGCTTGATCTTGATCGTCGTAGCCTTGGCCATATCGAATTACCTGCTCTGTATCTTTGCCGGAGCATGATCTTGCCGAAAATCGGTTCCCAATTCTCGGGATCATGCTCAATGGATGGAAACCTCCAGCGATTCCGGTAATCTCATCCGGCAGCGGAAATTTGGCGCGACACTACGTATTGGCGGCGAAAAGTCAAGCCCGCTTCTTCCTCAAAAGCAGCCTTCCTGCTGCAAAGAGTGCATATGCGGCAAAAAACACACCGAGAGTCATGGGGAATCCTTTTGGTCCCAGCATGTCCATACCGACACCAACGGCTTGCGGTCCTGCAAGCATGCCGATGGCATAACAGAACACGAAAGCGGCATTGGCGGATGCCAGCTCACGTCCCGTCAGCTCGGAGCCGAGATGCGCGAGGCCGATCGTATAGAGGCCAGCCACTACACCGCCCCATAGGAACAGAATGGCTGCCATGAGATACCAGTGCTGCATGAGATAGGGCAGGGCGATCATACCGATCAGGCCCGTCGTGGCGCAGAAGAGCAGAAGTTTGCGGCGATCCGAAATGCGATCGCTGACAAGGCCTAATGGAATCTGCATCAACACATTGCCGAGGCCGATCATCGTAAGCAGAAGTGCTGCGTCTGCTTCCGGATAACCGATACGCGCTCCGAAGACTGGAAAGAGGGCAAAGCCGCCGGTTTCCACAGCACCAAAAACAAAGACAGCCATAGTTGCAGTCGGAACGGCAAAGATGAAGGGCAGGAACGGGACGTGTTCGCCTTCTTCGAAGTCGGGACTGTCGCGCCATGCGAACGCAACCGGTATGAGGGCGATCAGAATGATGACGAAGCCGACATAGAAAGGCAGTCCGCCCGTGCTCCCGATTTTCGAGAACAACCACGGTCCGAGTGCAAAGCCCAGCGAAAGTGATGTCGAATAGATTCCAAGCACGAGCCCGCGCTTCTCAGGTGGTGCGGAGGCATTGATCCAGTACTCGGACAAAACGAAAAGTACGGTCAGCGCGAAATGCAGGACGATGCGCAGCGCAAACCACGCCCAGAGCGGTTGAAAGAAGTGGAAGCCGAGAAAGGCTCCGCTTCCGATGATGAGCATAAGGAAAATCGCCTTGACCACACCCAGTCGTGCGGCGATGGGGGCGGCAAGGGGAGCCGCAACGATGGATGCCAGTCCTGCCACGGCAGTGTTAGCGCCTATCAGACTGGCGGAATGACCGCGGCTTTCCAGAAGAACGCTCAACAGCGGAATG
Organism: Brucella sp. GW823-FHT04E01; assembly: GCF_058796175.1. NCBI lineage: Bacteria > Pseudomonadati > Pseudomonadota > Alphaproteobacteria > Hyphomicrobiales > Brucellaceae > Brucella > Brucella sp. GW823-FHT04E01. The sequence goes on from NZ_JBXAIK010000003.1 coordinate 575,603, forward strand.
CCCAGCCCAATTGCTGCACCAACTGCACTGATCGTGGCAATGGCTGCTGCAAGCGAACGCCAGTGCATCTGGCCCTCTGCCGGCCCGCCGCCAGGTTCTTGCGGGACAAGATCGGCGGGTTGGATTTCTTTATTCATCGGGTTCAGATCACTTCGCGAATGAAGCGGCCATGCCGCTTCCAATATTGTACCACCGGCAAGGTGGCTGGCAGTTCAAATTCGGTATCCGTTAGAAGCACGCGCGCTTCTTTCAAGATCGCCTGAGTAATATGAGCGACGTCGAGTGAATCGATTTGATCAATGGAAACCCAATCGAGGTCTTCCAGTTCGCCACTGGGAACGAGTGGCTGCTGATCGAGTTTCGATATATGATCGCGAAATGCGATAAAAAAACGGGTGTCGAAACGGCGAACATAGTCCGGGGGCGTTACCGCACGAGCAAAATAACGCAGGCTGTTCAAAGCCGGCATCATGCCTTTATTGAGGAAGGCCGACCAGTCGCGATGTGTGGGCAAAGCAACCGGTGCTGAGGTCGCTTGCCCGATGCGAAGGCCAGTCTCTTCAAAGGTTTCGCGAATGGCACATAGGCCGAGTGCACGGGCGCGGCGCAGCGATGCACGAGCCCCCATGCCTGCGAGCAGCTTGGCAACATCATTACTATTCAGTTCAGCCGCGGCAGCGATAGCGCCGTCTACAGGATCGGCACGACCACCCGGAAAAACAAACTTTCCGGGCATAAAGGCGAGGCTGGCGTGGCGTCTGCCCATGAGAATTCGCGGCTTGCTGCCCGACCGGTCGACAAGCAAAAGGGATGCGGCGTCACGCGGTCGCAAAGCTTTCACGGCTTTAGTCGAAGTGGATGGGGGCTGAACCATGGCAGTCATGGTGACTTTCAGGTCACGTCGCCATATTCACCTTCGCCCTTACCTCCGAAACCATGCATGTAGAGCGCCCATTGCAGGCCGATAGTCGCGCCCTTCATAGGTTGAAGCAGCAGCAGCGACATGATCACAGTCAACGGTCCCCAGATCGCCATATGAGCCCAGAGTGGCAGATTGGTGGTTGCTTCCACACCCATGAAAGCGCCTACAACCACGTGTCCCACGATCAGAATGGTGAGGTATGCAGGAAGGTCGTCGGCACGTTGTTCCGTGTAGTCTTCGCCACACACGGAACACTGCGCCACTGGCTTCACAAACGACCGGAAAAGCTTTCCTTCACCACAATGCGGGCAACGTCCGCGAAAGCCGCGCCACATAGCTTCACCCAAAGGGCGTTTCGGGTGAGCGGCCTTGGGGCTTTCGCCACCGAAAACCTGAACATTTTGCGCGGAATTGGCCTCTAGCGTGCTCATCAGCGACCTCTTCTCTTCTGACGCGGAATACCCGCGGGTTTACCCCTTCGCCCACGCATCGTCCGGCTTGCCTTATGATGCGAGCGGGTCGCCATCGGCAGGGGATGCGGTTCCGAAACCATCTCAAAGCGAAGCGCGCCCGCAACGGGGAGCGCCTCTACAAGCCGAACCGTCACTGTATCACCAAGCCGGAAGCCTTTACCGCTCCGTTCACCGGCAATCGCATGGTTCGCTTCGTCATATAAATAGTATTCATGACCTAAAGTTGAAATGGGTACCAGCCCATCCGCGCCATATGTCGCAAGGTTCACGAAAAGGCCTGCCCGTGTGACGCCCGTAACGCGCCCTTCATATTCGTCGCCGAGATGTGCGGCGAGAAAATGCGCGATGAGGCGGTCTACTGTTTCACGCTCGGCCAGCATGGCGCGACGCTCGGTCGAGGAAATCAGTGCGGAGATTTCTTCGAGCTGTGTTTCTTCTTCTGTCGTTAGTCCGTCACTTCCCAGTTTCAGGGCTTTGATCAAAGCGCGGTGAACGATGAGGTCGGCATAGCGGCGGATCGGCGAGGTGAAATGCGCATAACGGCGCAGATGCAGGCCGAAATGCCCGATATTATCGGGGTTATATTCCGCTTGGCTTTGCGTGCGCAGCACGACCTGATTGACCAGTTCTTGATGATCCGAGCCTTCAACGGCCTCAAGAATCCGGTTGAACTGTGCTGGCTGCAGCTCCGCGCCCTTGGCAAGACTCAGATCAAGCGTACGTAGGAATTCACGCAGGGTTTCCTGTTTGGCAAGAGCCGGAGCATCGTGAATGCGGAAAATCAACGGCTGGCGGTGCGCTTCCAATGTTTCTGCGGCAGCGACGTTCGCCTGAATCATGAACTCTTCGATGAGCTTGTGTGCATCGAGCCGTTCAGGAACGATAACCTTGTCTACCTTTCCATCGGGCGTGAGCAGAATTTTCTTTTCTGGCAGGTCAAGTTCCAGCGGCTCGCGGGCATCGCGCCCACGCTTCAGCACAGCATAGGCGTCCCACAGCGGTTTTAGTATGCCGTCGAGAATGGGCGTGGTCTTGTCATCCGGCGCGCCGTCAATGGCAGCCTGGGCTTGCGAGTAGGCAAGCTTAGCTGCCGATTTCATCATGATGCGATGGAATTTGTGTGACTTCTTGCGCCCGTCAGAAGCAAAAATCATACGGACGGCAAGAGCGGGGCGATCTTCAAGCTCACGAAGCGAACAAAGGTTGTTTGAAATCCGTTCGGGAAGCATCGGCACGACCCTGTCCGGGAAATAGACCGAGTTACCGCGCTTCTGTGCTTCACGATCAAGCGCGGAATCTGGACGGACATAGGCGGCGACGTCAGCAATCGCTACGATAACAATCTGGCCACCCGGATTTTCAGGGTCTTTATCCGGCTCGGCGTAAACGGCGTCGTCATGATCTTTGGCGTCAGCCGGATCAATGGTGAGAAGCGGAATGTCACGCCAGTCTTCCCGGCCGTCCATCGTCGCAGGCTGGGCGGCTTCTGCTTCGCTCAGCGCTTCAGCCGGGAAAACATGCGGAATTTCATGCTCATGGATGGCAATCATCGACAGGGCTTTTTCGCTGTCGATAGACCCAACCACCTGTCGAACTTTGCCGCGCGGCAATCCCTGACGACGCGAGGAAATCAGGTCCACTTCAACAAGATCGCCAGCTTCAGCGTTTTCCAGCTGTGCCGGATCGAGCTGCACCTCAGGCTGTTTTCGGTTTACAGGGTCCAGCCGCCATTCACCGTTGCCGAGCTTGCGAACAATACCCAGCACCGCGTTCGTGCGGTGCTCGAGACGCTTCATGACGCGGGCGGTATAATCTGGTCCGTCGCGATCTTCACTGCGGAATATTTTCGCCAGAACGCGGTCGCCGACGCCGACTGCCGGGCCGCCTTCTGAGGCTTTGTTGAGCCGGGTGCGGCGGATCAGGACAATAGGTGGTTTGCCGTAACCGGCCTCGTCCCATTCCGACGGACGTGCGAGCAAACCGCCATCTTCGTCGCGCCCGGTAATATCCAGCACGGTGACAGCAGGCAGTGCGCCGGGGCGAGACAGTTTGCGGGCGCGTTTTTCAACCAGACCCTCATCAGAAAGTTCGCGTAGAAGATCTTTCAGATAAACCCGCGCATCGCCCTTGATGTTGAATGCTTTTGCCAGTTCGCGCTTGCCTGCCCGGTCAGGATTCTCTTCAATATATTTGAGAACCTCTTCGCGGGTTGGCAGAAACGCATTGGGATCGCTCTTCCCATCGGCAGATTTTGCTTTGGCTGCACGCCGTTCGGTCCGTGCGGATCGACCGGTATCGGATTTGGAAAAACGGCGTGCCAATTGCTACTCCTCTACCGTCTCGGCCTTGGATTTGGCTTTCGGCTTGGCTGTCGACTTGGCTTTTGCTGATGCCTTCTTGGCCGCGGGCTTTTTTGCAGCAGCTTTCTTTTCAGTGCTGGCTGAAGCCTTGCGAGCAGGGGCTTTTTTACTCTTGGACGACCCGGCCTTTTCCGTAATCAGAGCCAATGCTTCTTCCAGCGTGACACTTGCCGGGTCCTTGCCCTTCGGCAAAGTGGCATTGACCTTGCCCCAGTTGACATAAGGCCCATAGCGACCGTCGCGAACTGTAATCGAGCCACCGTCTGGATGGTCGCCAAGTGTCGCCAATGCAGCCGGCGTGGAGCGGCCACGACCGCCCCCCTTCGACTGTTTGTCGGCCAGAACCGATACGGCGCGATTGAGGCCGACGGAGAAGACCTCTTCGGCATTCTCCAGATTGGCGAACGTGCCGTCATGGCTAACATAAGGCCCGTAGCGACCGATGCCAGCGGAGATCATCTTGCCGGTTTCTGGATGCTGCCCGATGTCGCGCGGCAGGGACAGAAGCGCAACGGCTTTCTCATGGTCGAGCGTATCTACGGTCCAGCCTTTCGGAAGGCTGGCGCGCTTTGCTTCCTTGCCCTCGCCACGTTGGACATAGGGGCCGAAACGACCGGTCCGTGCGGTGATTTCCTCACCGGTGAAGGGGTCCTTGCCGAGCGATTTCGGTTCGTCCGCAGCAGCAGATTCGCCGTTGGCGTCGCCGCCGAGCTGGCGAGTATACTTGCATTCCGGATAGTTGGAACAGCCGACGAATGCACCGTATTTTCCAAGCTTCAACGACAGCATTCCTGTGCCGCAGGTCGGGCACGAACGTGGATCGCTACCGTCTTCTCGTGCCGGGAACACCAGTGGTGCCAGTTCTTCGTTCAGTGCGTCGAGAACATTGGTGACGCGCAATTCCTTGATGTCATCGACATTACCCGAGAAGTCGCGCCAAAAATCGCGCAAAACGTCTTTCCAGGAAAGCTTGCCGTCCGAAATAAGATCGAGCTTTTCCTCAAGGTCTGCCGTGAAATCATATTCCACATAGCGCTCGAAGAAACTCTCAAGGAAGGCGGTGACCAGACGACCCTTGGGTTCCGGAATGAGCTTGCGCTTGTCGATGGTGATGTATTCGCGATCGCGCAGCGTGGCCAGAGTCGCGGCATAGGTCGAAGGACGACCGATACCGAGTTCTTCCATCTTCTTGATGAGCGAAGCTTCCGAATAGCGCGGCGGCGGTTCGGTCGAATGCTGGGTCGCATCGATCTTCGCGCGCGCCAGAGCTTCACCGGAACGAATTTCCGGCAGCTTTGCGCTATCCTCGTCGTCGTCCTCTTCTTCGCGATGATCCATATAGGCTGCGAGGAAGCCATCGAACTTAGTGACAGACCCATTGGCGCGCAGCATGGCCGAACGCGAGCTGTTGACCGCCTCAATGTCGACGGTTGTACGCTCAATGTCGGCAGCCTGCATCTGGCTGGCGATGGCGCGCTTCCAGATGAGCTCATAGAGCCGCGCCTGATCGTCATCGAGATAGCGACGCACATCCTTCGGGTGACGCGAGAAATCCGTTGGCCGGATGGCTTCGTGCGCTTCCTGTGCGTTCTTTGCCTTGCTGGAATAATAGCGCGGCTTTTCCGGCACATATTTTGCGCCGAAGCTTTTGCCGATGGCGTCGCGGGCCGCATTGATGGCTTCCGGAGCTATCTGCACGCCATCGGTACGCATATAGGTGATCAGGCCGGCAGTCTCGCCGCCAATATCGACACCTTCGTAAAGTCGCTGCGCCACTTGCATGGTGCGCGAGGCAGAAAATCCGAGCTGGCCGGATGCGGCCTGCTGCAAGGTTGACGTGGTGAATGGCGGTCCCGGATTGCGCTTGGTTGGCTTTGCCTCGACAGAAAGAGCCTTGAAGCTTGCGCCTTCCAGCATGGTGCGAATGGCCGTTGCCTGTTCACCATTCTTGATGTCGAGTTTGCCGAGCTTCTTGCCGTCAACGGCAGTGAGACGGGCGGTGAAACTGTCATTGCGCGGCGTTTTCAACAACGCCGCGATATTCCAGTATTCCTCACGGATGAAGCGTTCGATCTCGGATTCACGATCTGCAACGAGACGCAGCGCAACAGACTGAACGCGGCCAGCCGAGCGCGCGCCCGGCAGTTTGCGCCACAGAACGGGCGAAAGCGTGAAGCCGACAAGATAATCCAGTGCACGGCGTGCAAGATATGCATCGACCAGAGGTTCATCGATGTCGCGCGGATTGGCGATGGCATCCAGAACAGCCTTCTTGGTGATGGCATTGAAAGCCACACGTTTGACTGTCTTGCCCTTGAGCGCCTTTTTCTGGTTGAGCACTTCAAGCACATGCCAGGAAATGGCTTCACCTTCGCGATCCGGATCGGTTGCGAGAATGATGCCATCGCTGTCTTTCAGCGCTTTGACAATATCGGCAAGGCGTTTGGAGGAATTGCTATCCACCTCCCACGACATTGCAAAGTCTTCGTCGGGACGAACCGAGCCATCCTTGGCTGGCAAGTCCCGCACATGACCGAACGAGGCCAGAACCTTATAGTTCGAGCCCAGATATTTATTGATGGTTTTAGCCTTGGCAGGCGATTCGACAACGACGACGTTCATTTAAAGCAGCCCAGATTCGCGCCCCATGGAGATAAAATACCTCCTCTCCGCGTGAAATTCGTTGCCTTCACATGAACAGCGGGCAGCGTTTGGTCAAGAGCAGGACAACAAAAATCACGAAATACAACTTAAGATTGCTGTTAAGTTGAATGAAACCAATAGTAGCATAGGGTATGAAGAAATCGAGTTTATCTCTCGAGGAGATAGGTATGGATGATACGGCGAGTTTTCCAGAGATGGAAGACGGTGAGGATATGGAAACCGCGACTCGCTCCGAGACGGTAGCATATATAGAGCAGATGCTTGAACAGCTCAGTTTGATGGCGAAAAGTACGAATTATGTGTTGCTGGCCTATATGATCGAAATAGCTCTCATTGAGGCTCGGGAAGCGCTTCACAATGAGGCCGAGTCGTAACAGTCGTCACTCCATCGGAACCAATGCCACCTGATTGCCGGCATATCGATGGAGCCGCCCTGCCAAGTCCAGTTCCAGCAGAATGAGCTGAACAGCTCCAGTATCCATACCCGTGTGACGAACGAGGGTGTCAATGTCGGTCGGTACAGGACCGAGCGCATCGATAACGATGTCTCTTTGCTCTTCCGTTGCGAACGGTTGGAGCGATTCCGGTTCTTCCAGCGCTGGGGATAAAAGATCTGGCTGTGCTGGTATATTCGCCTGATAGGCGTTTGGACCGGCCAGCGGCCGGAGTGCTTCAATGACATCGTTTGCTTCGGTAACCAGTGTCGCACCTTGTTTCAGAAGCAGGTTTGTGCCGCGCGCACGAGGATCAAGCGGAGAGCCAGGAACAGCGAACACGGTGCGTCCCATGTCCCCAGCCATACGCGCGCTGATAAGCGAGCCGGAACGCTCTGCTGCTTCGACGACGATCAAACCCAGCGACAAGCCTGCAATAATCCGATTGCGGCGTGGAAAATCACGCGAGCGTGGCTCTGCGCCCATTGGCATTTCGCTTATGAGCGCGCCACCTTGTTCTGGTATGGCGTGATAGAGTGGAAGGTTTTCCGGCGGATAGGGGCGGTCAAGTCCACCTGCAAGTACTGCTACGGTACCGGTTTTCATGCTTGCGCGGTGCGCAGCGGCATCAATGCCGCGGGCAAGTCCGGAAATCACAGCAAATCCTGCCTCGCCAAGATCATGTGCCAGACGCTCGGTAAAACGTGCGCCAATCACCGAAGCATTACGTGAACCGACAATAGCGATGGGTGGCTTGCTGAAAATGGCTGCATTCCCCTTGATCGTAACCAAAGGGGGCGGAGCCTCACAATTCTTGAGTTGCTGTGGATAATCCGGTTCGCCCATGCCGACAAGACGGGCACCGGCGCGTTCAATAGCTTCAAGCTCGCGCTCAGCGTCGTCCATGGACGCAACGCGGATCGGACGGGCACTGCCGCCTCTGATATTGAGATCAGGTAGCATTTCTATCGCGCTTGATGCTGAGCCACAAAACAGAATCAGATCGCGAAAGGTGACAGGGCCGATATTGTCGGTTCGGATGAGGCGTAGCCAGTTAAGCCGCTGGCGATCAGAGAGGCGAATTCCAGTTTTCGAATTCGCGCTTTCCTTCATCCCTTGGCTCCGATCTTGCTCTCGGTGCCGTTTAAGAGGCGCGTAATGTTGGCCTTATGTTTGAAGATAACGATGACCGTCATGATCGCAAAGAGCACTGCGATTGCTGGATACCCCCGCGAATAGAGCGCAATGGGAACAACGATGCTGGCGATAAGTGCCGCAAGGGAGGAATAGCGCGTCAAAAGTGCCGTCACGATCCAGACGGCAGCGAAGACCAATGCTCCGGGCCATGCAAGCCCGATGAGGACGCCCAGATAGGTGGCGACGCCTTTGCCACCCTTGAAGCCGATCCATACTGGAAAGAGATGCCCGATAAAGGCACCGAAGCCTGCACCAATAGCGGCGTCCGGGCCGTAGCGTGAAGCGACGAGAACGGCGACCGTACCTTTCAGCATGTCAAAAATCAGCGTCGCAGCGGCAAGCTTCTTGTTACCGGTGCGCAGCACGTTCGTCGCGCCGATATTGCCCGAGCCGATGGACCGGACGTCGCCCAATCCTGCAAGCCGGGTCAGGATCAAACCAAATGGAATGGAGCCAAGAAAATAGCCGAAGACGAGCGCCCCTATGAGCGTCAAGCTAAGGAATCCCGGTTCGGCCATGAATGTCCCCTTGTTTCTTGATTCCGCCTACCCGGAATTTTCGAATGATTGTTCCGGGTTATGCGGCGTTTTTCAAGCCGAGTAAACGGTCTTGCCAGCCACTAAGGTGTGGACGACGCGACCTTGAAAGCGAGCACTTTCAAAGCAACTGTTCTTGGATAGCGAGTGCAGATCTTCTTCACGTACGATCCAAGGCTCATCCAGATCGACAATGGCGAGATCTGCCTTGGCGCCTGGCTTTAGCGTACCAGCATCAAGGCCGAAAATACGCGCTGGAGCTGTTGATAGCACTTCAACCAGCCGCGGCAGCGGAATGCTGTCATTGTGATAGAGACGAAGTGCGGCCCCCAGCAATGTTTCAAGGCCGATGGCACCGGCTTCGGCATCAGCAAAGGGCAGGCGTTTGGTATCGACATCTTGCGGATCATGAGCCGAAACGACAATATCGATGGTGCCGTTCTTCACGGCTTCGACCATAGCAAGGCGATCCTGTTCTCCGCGCAAAGGTGGCGAAAGTCGGAAAAACGTGCGGAATTCACCAATGTCGTTTTCATTAAGCGACAAATGGTTGATCGATACGCCTGCCGTTACCTTCGCGCCGAGATCCTTGGCGCGGCGAACAGCTTCCGCCGACATTTCGCAGGAAAGCTGTGCGGCATGATAGTTGCTGTTGGTCAGGGCTGCTAGACGGAGATCGCGTTCCAGGGGAATCACCTCCGCTTCACGCGGACTCCCGGAAAGACCGAGCCAGCTTGCAAACAGACCCTCGTTCATCACGCCATTCGCACCAAGGAACGGATCGCGTGTTTCGCAGGCAATCACGGCATTGAAATCGCGGGCGTAGGTCAGAGCGCGCCGCATGAGCTGGGTATTGGCGATCGTCTGCCTGCCTTCCGTGAAGGCGACGGCACCGGCATCGCGCAGCAGGCCGATTTCGGTCATTTCTTCGCCGCGCAGACCTTTGGTGATCGCCGCAGCCGGGTGCACATTGACGACAGCCGTGTCACGCGCCGTGCGTTTGACAAATTCCACCAGAGCTACGTCATCGATCACCGGATCGGTGTCGGGCATCATGATGATTGAGGTTACACCGCCAGCAGCTGCCGCGCGGCTTGCCGAGGCGATGGTTTCGCGATGTTCAGCGCCGGGCTCACCGACGAAGACGCGGGCATCCACGAGGCCAGGCAATACTGCCTTGCCATTCAGGTCGATGATTTCTGCGCCTTCCGGCGCGCCCTGATTGCGGGCATCCGCTCCGGCGGCAACAATCTTGCCATCGCAGATCAGAACGCTGCCGGTTTCATCGAGACCGCGCGACGGATCGATGACGCGCGCGTTTTCAAACAGGATCGCGCTCATGCTGCTTCTCCGTTGCTGGGATTACGGCGCGGATCGAGCAGGGCTTCCATCACGGCCATACGCACGGCGACACCCATTTCTACCTGTTGCTGGATCACGCTCTGCGGTCCGTCGGCAACGTCGGATGCGATCTCGACGCCGCGATTCATCGGACCGGGATGCATGACGAGCGCGTCTGGCTTGGCGACTTTGAGCTTCTCTTTATCCAGGCCGTAGAAGCGGAAATATTCGCGTACCGAAGGCACGAAGGAGCCGGCCATGCGCTCACGCTGAAGGCGCAGCATCATGACGACGTCGGCATCTTTCAAGCCTTCTTCCATCGAATTGAAGACTTCGACGCTCATATCGGCCATGCCGGAAGGCAGAAGGGTGGATGGCGCGACGACACGCACCCTTGCGCCAAGCGCGTTGAGAAGGAGAATGTTGGAGCGTGCGACGCGGGAATGCAGCACATCGCCGCAAATGGCGACGATCAGGTTTTCGATTCCGCCCTTGGCGCGACGAATGGTCAGCGCATCGAGAAGTGCCTGGGTGGGGTGTTCGTGCGCGCCGTCACCGGCGTTGACCACCGAACAGCCGACTTTCTGCGCGAGCAGGGCAGCCGCGCCCGCCGAAGCGTGACGGATAACCAATATATCCGGCTGCATGGCGTTCAGCGTCATCGCTGTATCGATGAGCGTTTCGCCTTTCTTGACCGACGAGTTGCCGACAGACATATTCATGACGTCGGCACCGAGCCGTTTTCCGGCCAGCTCGAACGACGATTGCGTTCGTGTCGATGCTTCGAAGAAGAGATTGATTTGCGTGCGACCGCGAAGCACGGACTTTTTCTTCTCTGGCTGTCTGGAGACAGCGATTTCCTGATCGGCGAGATCAAGAAGGCAGAGAATGTCCAGGGGCGAAAGCCCCTTGATGCCCAGCAGGTGGCGGTGAGGGAAAAGCGGAGGGACCGTTTGATTTATCATGGCAAGTCACCCGTATAGGACCATGAGGCAGGTCCCGCAACCGTCCTTATAATGGCTTCAGGCGATTCACCAAGAAAAACCTGTGCTGTTCTGACGACAAATTGTGTTCGGGATGGCAAAATTTTAGCAAATGCAATGCAAGAAACCTAAATTAAATTGAATCGCACAATACGGAACGAGCTTTTGAAAACGCACGACGTTACCAACCAGACGCCACCCATGACGGGTAACAATGCCTATCTGGGCGATCCGCTCTTGATGCAGATTGCGGCAGGATTCCCGAAGGAACTGCATGCCGATCTGGAACAGACGGGACGTTTTGTGTCGTCGGCTGAAGCGCAGGACCTTGCGCGTCTCGCCAATACCGAACTGCCAAAATTGAGCACGCATGACAGGCAGGGCAACCGTATCGACCTTGTCGAATATCATCCTGCGTATCATGCGCTGATGCGCCGTTCCATCGCGTCAGGACTGCATTGCTCGATCTGGGAAGGCAATCCGCTCGAAAGCGGCCGCCGTCATCAGGCGCGTGCATCGCGCTTTTTCCTGACCGCACAGCTCGAGGCGGGACACCTCTGCCCGCTTACCATGACCAGCGCATCGCTCGCAGCACTTATGGCATCGCCGGAAATCTATAAGGAATGGTCGCCGGTCATCCTGTCGCGCAAATACGATTTTTCGCAGAAACCCGCTTTTGCCAAGCAGGGCATTACGCTTGGCATGGGCATGACTGAAAAGCAGGGCGGAACCGATGTGCGCGCCAATACGACCCGCGCGACACACAATGACGATGGCACCTATGCCATAACCGGTCACAAGTGGTTCATGTCCGCACCAATGTCGGATGCTTTTCTGACGCTCGCGCAGGCGGAAGAAGGCCTTTCCTGTTTTCTGCTCCCGCGCCTCACTTCAGAGGGAAGCGGGAACGGGTTCTTTTTCCAGCGCCTGAAAGACAAGCTTGGCAACAAGTCCAACGCTTCGTCGGAGGTTGAATTCGATGGTGCCATCGGTCATCTGATCGGTAATCCCGGTGAAGGCGTCAAAACGATCATGGATATGGTCACGCTGACACGGCTCGATTGCGCTGTCGCGTCGGCCGGACTGATGCGTTCAGGCCTCGCCGAAGCCGTGCACCATAGCCGTTATCGTCAGGTATTCGGCAAGGCTCTTGTCGAGCAGCCATTGATGCAGCGCGTTCTTGCCGACATGGCGCTCGATGTTGCCGGTGCGACTGCACTTTCCATGCGGCTGGCACGCGCTTTCGATATGGCTGCCAGTGATCGTGCCGAGGCGGCTTTTGCCCGTTGCATGACGCCGGTGGTGAAATACTGGGTTTGCAAGATCGCACCTGCATTACTCTATGAAGCAATGGAGTGCCTCGGCGGCAACGGTTACATCGAAGAAGGCAATCTCGCACGCGCCTATCGCGAAGCGCCGGTCAATGCGATCTGGGAGGGTTCCGGCAATGTCATGGCACTGGACGTGGCACGTGTACTGTCGCGCGCACCGGGGCTTTTCGATGAAGTGCTGGAGTGGATCGGCGGGCAGCTTGGTCCGCGTGGGCAAGGGACACTTGATGTGCTGCGTGCTGCATTGCAGCTGACCGAAACCGATCCGGGTGTCGCACGCCTTCTAACCGAGCAACTGGCCTATGCTGCTGCAGCAGCAGAATTGCGTCAGATTGGGGCCGACGATGTGGCTGATGCGTTCATCGAGACCCGTCTTGGCGGCCAGTGGCGTTCGACCTATGGCATGCTGGATGCGCGCCACAATGCGGAACGGATTCTGGATCAGCTTTATCCGGCGTCGTAATCGTCGGATGCCGACCGCCTGATACTGTGCAGGCGGTCGAGTGCGCCTTGAAGAATGAAGGATGCCGCAGCCGAATCGATCCGTTCGGCCCGCTTGCCGCGTGAGACGTCCATACCGATCAGTGCCCGTTCGGCAGCGACGGTCGATAGGCGTTCATCCCAGAAAACGAAGGGCAGGTCGGTCAACGGCTGCATGGTGCGCACAAATGCCCGTGTGGCCTGAACGCGGGGACCGGATGTTCCGTCCATATTCATAGGCAAACCGATGACGATAACGCCGACCTTGTCGGCGTCGAGTGCCTTCAAAAGCACCTGTGCGTCGATGGAAAACTTCACCCGTTTGATAACGGGGCGCGGATGCGCGAAGGAAAGACCGAGATCAGACACCGCAAGGCCGATGGTCTTGGTTCCCAGATCCAGTCCGGCAATGGTCTGCCCGGACTGAAGCAGCGCCGGAATTTCCTCGATTTCAACGACAGCCATTGGTCCTCATCGGATTTTGAAGTGGTTTCATATTGCCTTCAACTTTATCGGCGTCATATCTGTTCGCAAACCGGAAATCGAGCCGGAAACAGAGATTGAGGAGAGACTTTATGAAACTAACATGGCTTGGCCACGCCGCTTTCCGCATTGAAACGGCAAAGGCTGTTATTCTCATCGATCCGTTTCTGAACGGAAATCCCGGTGCAAAGGGCATCGACTTCAAGGAGGCGACCAAGGGCGTAACCCATATAGCGCTGACCCATGGTCATGGCGACCATGTGGGCGATACGGTTGCCATCGCCAGGGAGCATGGCGCGATTGTGATTGCCAATGCCGATCTTGCAACCTGGCTTGGCAGCCAGGGCGTGGAAAAGCTCGATCCTGGCAATACGGGTGGCACGGTGGCGCATGACGGGTTTACCGTTACTTTCGTCAATGCACTCCACTCTTCGGCAATGCTGACGCAAAACGGTGTCTCGCAGGCGCTGGGGAATCCTAATGGTCTGGTATTCCATTTCGAAGATGCACCGACGCTCTATCATATGGGCGACACGGACATCTTCTCGGATATGGGGCTTATCAACGAGCTCCATCAGCCAGAAATCGGCATCGTTCCCATTGGCGACCGCTTCACGATGGGTGGCGCGGTCGCGGCTCTCGCCTGCCAGCGCTATTTCAACTTCAAAACCGTGCTGCCATGCCATTACGCCTCATTTCCGATCATCGACCAGACGGCGGATAAGTTCTTGGCCGGAATGGCAGATCATCGGGAAACGAAGGTTATTGCCGATCCAGCTGGCACCGTTCATTCGTTCTGACTTTGGATTTGAAGCGCAAGAAATGTTGCGCTTCAACAATCGCGCCGTTATAGCCGGTAGGAAAACTTTTCAGGGTGGCGGTTCGCCGCCCAATCTAGCATTTGCGGAGAACAGGATGTCCGTCGATATTTCTACCGTCAAGCGCGTCGCGCATCTGGCGCGCATTGCCGTCAATGACGACGATGCCGAACGCATGACTGGCGAACTCAATGCTATTCTGGGCTTTGTCGAGCAACTGAACGAAGTCAATGTCGATGGTATCGAGCCTATGACTTCTGTTACGCCGATGGACATGCGCATGCGCCAGGACAAGGTAACGGATGGCGGTATTGCTGCTGCGGTGGTGGCCAACGCACCGGTTACGGAAGACAATTTCTTCGTCGTACCAAAGGTCGTGGAGTAGGTTATGGCCATACGGGTTTCAGTCGAGACCCCCTTGCAGGATGATGTGCGCGCACTGGTCGAGGGCCTGAATGCGCATCTTCTGCCGCTGTCACCGCTGGAATTCCAGTTCAAGATGACAGTTGAGCAGATGGCGGGGCCAGATACGACGGTTTTTGTGGCGCGCGATGAAGACGGCAAGGCAGTCGGCTGCGGTGCCTTGAAGATGCACGAAGATGGCGTCGGTGAGGTGAAGCGTATGTTCACACTTCCGGAAGTGCGCGGAAAGCGCGTTGGTTCGGTTCTGGTGGATGCGATTGTCGATCAGGCGAGGGCCAAGGGCATTTCCCGCCTTGTACTCGAAACGGGCACGGGCCCCGGTTTTGCAGGTGCATGGCGGCTTTATGAGAATTCAGGTTTTACGCGCTGCGGTGTGGTTCTGGACTATCCGGATTCCGAATACAGCGCCTTTTTTGAAAAGCGTCTCGTTGAGGCGCACTGACAGGATTTGACGATGAGCGAACTGACCGCACTGACCATTGCCGAGGCGCGCGACAAGCTGAAGGCCAAAGCCATCACCGCGACCGAACTCACCGACGCCTATCTTTCCGCTATCGATTCCGCGAATGAAACCATCAACGCCTATGTGAAAGTAACTCACGATCAGGCGCGTTCGATGGCCAAAGCTTCGGATGAGCGTATTGCCAAGGGTGAAGCGGGCGCACTGGAAGGCATTCCGCTCGGCGTGAAGGACCTGTTTGCCACCAAGGGCGTGCATACGCAGGCCTGCTCTCACATTCTCGACGGTTTCAAGCCGGAATATGAGTCAACCGTAACAGCCAATCTGTGGGCTGATGGTGCGGTTATGCTCGGCAAGCTCAACATGGATGAGTTTGCAATGGGTTCGTCCAACGAAACCTCCTATTACGGTTCGGTCAAAAATCCATGGCGCGCCAACGGCTCCAACGCCGATCTGGTGCCGGGCGGTTCGTCGGGCGGTTCGGCTGCCGCTGTCGCCGCACAGCTTTGCGCTGGCGCTACCGCAACCGATACAGGCGGCTCGATCCGCCAGCCCGCAGCCTTCACCGGCACAGTTGGCATCAAGCCGACCTATGGCCGCGTTTCACGCTGGGGCACGGTTGCCTTCGCTTCGTCGCTCGATCAGGCTGGTCCGATCGCTCGCGACGTGCGTGACGCCGCTATTCTGTTGAAATCCATGGCTTCGCTTGATCTCAAGGATACGACATCGGTCGATCTGCCTATTCCGGATTATGAGGCTGCTATCGGCAAGTCACTCAAGGGCATGAAGATTGGTATTCCGAAGGAATATCGCGTTGACGGCATGCCGGACGAGATTGAGGAACTTTGGCAGAAGGGTATCCAGTATCTGAAGGATGCCGGTGCTGAGATCATCGATATTTCGCTGCCACACACGAAATATGCGCTGCCCGCTTATTACATCGTGGCACCGGCGGAAGCCTCTTCGAACCTCGCCCGTTATGACGGCGTGCGTTACGGTTTGCGTGTACCCGGCAAGGACATTGCCGATATGTACGAACAGACCCGCGCGGCTGGCTTCGGCAAGGAAGTAAAGCGCCGCATCATGATCGGCACCTATGTTCTGTCGGCTGGCTATTACGACGCCTATTATCTGCGTGCGCAGAAGGTGCGTACGTTGATCAAGAAGGATTTTGAAGATGTATTCGCCAAGGGCGTGCATGCGATCCTGACGCCAGCGACGCCATCGGCTGCCTTTGGTCTTGCCGATGAGGATCTCGCCAATGATCCGGTCAAGATGTATCTCAATGACATCTTCACGGTAACAGTCAACATGGCCGGTCTGCCGGGCATTGCCGTGCCGGCCGGTATCAATGACAAAGGCTTGCCGCTTGGCCTTCAGCTGATCGGACGTCCGTTCGAAGAAGAGACTTTGTTCCAGGCAGCGCATGCCATTGAGCAGGCTGCCGGACGGTTTACTCCGGCAAAGTGGTGGTAAAAACCGAACTTCTTATTCGCCGGGGTTTCCCCGGCGAATTTGTTTCTATGGCTGCATTAGCGGTCAGGGCCTGGCGGATAGCCGCGCGCGATATTGAACTGACCACTGAGCGGCAGAAACTGCTGGAAGCCAGGTTTCAACGCGATCTCCAAGAAATTGCGGACGGTGTTCTGGCTGCCGAAAAGGCAGGAATACTAGCAGGCTGGGGTGCCAGGGTGCCCCAAAGCAATTACATTTCCGATTTATGGGTCGATCCACCGCATCACGGGCAGGGGATTGGCAGACAGATTCTTGATGCCCTGATGGCGCAAATTCTGCTTGATGGTTTTGATGAAGCACTGATCGGCACCCATGCGGATAATCTTCCCGCGATCAATCTTTACAAAAAGGCTGGTTTCCGGATCGACCGGCAAGGAGATGAGTGGTCGGAAAGTTTCGAAAGAACCGTCGAGAAAGTCAGGATGCGCGCTGATCTTTGAAGGCCAGCTTACCGCAACCGTTGCCGAATGGTCTATCGCGCCTATTCTTCCTTGGAGTGGATAACATCAAGAGGAGGGCAAGCGATGTGGATCATGTTGACGGAAGTGAACGGCGAAAAGCTCGCCGTGAATTTTAATCACGTTCTCTCTTATAACGCTTATGGAACCGGCACACGTATTGTTACGCTGAGTACGGATCAGACGTTCTTCGTCAAAGAGTCGATTGAGGAGATTGAAGCCAAGCTAGGCATTGATGTGAAAGCCTGAAGCTTCTTTTTCTCAACGGCTTAAATAGTTTTATTGAAAAAGAAAATGAACGGCACCGTACTTGCGCATTGCCGTTCATCCTGTCTGCACTCTCGGGCACGTTTCGGGTCCGCTGAAATGCTCTATTTTTTACGCGCATCTCGTTCCGAAAACCAGTTCCCACTTTTCGGGACGCGCTCTAGATATCCAACTCTTCCACAAAAGCCGCACGGTCCTGAATGAAACGGAAACGGGCCTCTGGCTTGGTGCCCATCAGTTCATCCACGGTGTTGCGGGTTTCATCGACATAATCTTCGTCCACCTGAACACGCAGAAGCGTGCGCTTCTTTGGGTCCATGGTGGTTTCCTTGAGCTGTTCGGCACGCATTTCGCCAAGGCCTTTGAAGCGACCGATTTCCACTTTACCACGCCCGGTAAACATGGTGCGTAGAAGCTCATCCTTATGCGCTTCATCACGCGCATAAGCGACCTTTCCACCCTGGCTTAGGCGGAAAAGCGGAGGCACAGCCAGATAGAGATGACCATTGCGGATCAGGTCCGGCATTTCCTGATAAAAGAAGGTGATGAGCAGCGATGCGATATGTGCACCATCGACGTCAGCGTCGGTCATGACGATGACGCGATCATAGCGCAAGTCGTCTTCCCGATAATTTTTGCGCGTACCACTGCCGAGTGCCTGCACAAGATCACTTATCTGCTGGTTTGCCGTCAGTTTTTCGCGCCCGGCGCTGGCAACATTCAAAATCTTGCCGCGCAATGGCAGGATAGCCTGATTGGCGCGATTGCGCGCCTGCTTGGCTGAACCACCTGCCGAGTCACCCTCGACGATGAACAGTTCTGCACCGGCTGCGGCATTCTGCGTGCAATCGGCAAGTTTGCCGGGCAGGCGCAGCTTGCGCGTTGCGCTTTTGCGAACTGTTTCTTTTTCCTGACGGCGACGCAAGCGCTCGTCGGCGCGGTCGATCACCCATTCCAGCAGGCGAGATGCTTCCTGCGGAGAGGCCGTGAGCCAATGATCGAATGGATCACGGATCGCATTCTCCACGATGCGCTGTGCCTCGACCGTGGCAAGCTTGTCCTTGGTCTGACCGACAAATTCCGGCTCGCGAATGAAAACCGACAGCATCCCTGCAGCCGATACCATCACGTCATCGGTGGTTATGATCGAAGCGCGCTTGTTGTTGGTCAGTTCCGCATAGGCTTTCAGCCCTCGCGTCAAGGCAATACGCAAACCTGCTTCATGTGTGCCACCATCGCCGGTCGGGATAGTGTTACAATAGGAGTGGACGAAACCGTCCCCACCAAACCACGAAACGGCCCATTCGACGGCGCCGTGGCCACCTTGTTTCTCGGTCTTGCCCGCGAAAATCTCGCGCGTGACCTGATGTTCCTTGCCAAGCGAAGCCTCAAGATAGTCCTTCAGGCCACCAGGGAAGTGGAACACGGCCTTTTCAGGTGTTTCCTTCTTTGGGTCGAGCAGGGAAGGATCGCAGTTCCAGCGGATTTCAACCCCGCCAAACAGATAAGCTTTCGACCGCGCCATGCGATAAAGACGATGCGGATCGAACTGGGCTGTCTTGCCGAAAATATCAGGGTCTGGATGGAACCGGACGCGAGTACCGCGACGATTATGCACTTCGCCGAGCTCTTCCAGCCCGCCTTGCGGAATACCCCGCGAGAAACGCTGGCGATAAAGACGGCGATTGCGCGCGACTTCCACTTCCAGCATGTCAGAAAGGGCATTCACCACAGAAACACCGACGCCGTGCAGACCGCCTGACGTCTCATAGGCCTTGCCGTCGAACTTGCCGCCCGCGTGCAGTTTGGTCATGATGACTTCGAGCGTGGACTTCCCGGGAACCTGGGGATGTTCATCCACAGGAATGCCGCGTCCGTTGTCCGACACCGTGACAAACCCGTCGGCATCGAAGCTCACTTCGATGAAATTGGCATGTCCCGCGACAGCTTCATCCATTGAGTTGTCGATGACTTCGGCAAAGAGATGATGGAGCGCCTTTTCGTCCGTGCCGCCAATATACATGCCGGGACGCAGGCGCACCGGCTCCAGCCCTTCCAGAACGCGGATGGATGATGCGTTATAGTCGTCGCCTGCCGATGAAGCAGGCGGCGCCTTGGCCGTTACCGGCTTTGGAACAGAGAGCGAGGGCGCTGCCACTGGCTGCGCAACAGGCTGTGGTGCCACAGGCTTTGCGCTAGGCTTTTCCCCCTGGCGCCCCTGTTCTTGTTCCCGTTCTCGGGCCCGGGCATTGTTGACCACTCTCGAGAAGAGATCGTTGCTATCGTCCATCTGTTCCGAAAAGCTCTCTATCTGAATTTCAGGAGGTCTTTGCCGAGCCTGCTCGCCATCGACCGGAAAATACTGTTCGCGAATCAACTGAATGATGCCATGCGCGCTCACGAAAGGCGACTAAAGTTCGCCTTACGTTCCGTTTCCGCACGGCTTTTTCAAAGGGTTTTGTTCAGAACGGAACTGATTTGCACCAGAAAGAAGGCGAAAGTCAAACAAGCAGGACATTTCCGATCAAATTGGATGGAAACGCTACCACAGTTCGCATAGAGCGATAGCGGGGAATATTCAGAATACCGAGAGTTTGAAATGCAAAACAGCGCGACAAGCGGCATGGAAGCGCACGTTAAGGGCATGGCGATCATGGTGCTCTCGGTGCTTTTGCTGCCGCTGATGGACGCCATCGGCAAATGGCTCGCCATGGTGGATAATATGCCTCCTGCCACTGTCACCTTCATGCGTTTTTTCATTCAATGCTGGCTGATGTTCTTTATCCTGCTCATCGTTGGTGGTTTCGCTGCGCTGCGAACACAGTATCTGGCCGGTAATCTCATCCGCGGAGCCTTGATGGGGTTTGGTGGGCTCTGCTTCTTCACGGCGGTCAAATATATGCCGCTGGCTGATGCTATGGCCGTCTTCTTCGCCGAGCCGCTTATTCTGACGCTCTTTTCGGCAATTTTCCTGAAAGAAAAAGTGGGCTGGAGAAGGTTCAGCGCGGTCGGCATCGGTCTCATCGGCACGATGATCGTGATCCAGCCGAGTTTCGAGATATTTGGTGCTGTCTCGCTTCTGCCGTTGGCGACAGCCGTAACCTTTGCCATCTACCTGATCTTGAACCGAAAATATGGTGCGAAGGAAAGCCCGCTGGTCATGCAGTTCTATGCGGGTGTGGGCGGGTGGGTACTCGCTGGCGTTGCCGTGATTTTCGGAACTGCGGCGGGGCTTGGTGATCTGAGTTTAGGTCTGCCGCAAGGCATTCAGCCTTGGCTGCTTTTGCTGCTTTTGGGGACGATCGGAACCGTCAGCCATTTGATGGTTGTGCAGGCGTTCAAGCTGGCACCGGCATCCATGCTGGCACCGTTCCAATATCTGGAAATCGTCAATGCGGTTCTGGTCGGCCTGATCGTGTTCGGCGATTTCCCGACACCGTCGAAATGGTGCGGCATCGCGATCATCGTCGGATCGGGCTTCTATGTTTTCATGCGCGAGCGCCGTGTGAAAGTCGACGCCGTGGCCTGAGGCAGAGCTAGAGCGGTTCCAGTTAAAACGGAATCGTGGGACCGCTCTATTTCTTTATTTTACGCATTACCCAACGCAAAACCGCTTCGCACTTTTGCTGGAAATGCTCTATTTCAGCTGACGGGCTCCGAAGACCGTCTCGAACGCTCTTCCCAAAGCGACGTCCATGTCGCCCATTGTTACCGGCAATCCAAGGTCTACAAGGCTGGTAACGCCATGTTCCGAGATTCCGCAAGGAACGATGCCGGAATAATGGCTGAGATCGGGTTCGACATTGATGGCTATGCCGTGAAAGCTCACCCAGCGACGGAGGCGGATGCCGATAGCAGCAATCTTGTCTTCACACATGCCGCCATTGGCAAGGCGCGGCTTTTCAGGCCGTGTAACCCATACGCCGACACGATCCTCACGACGCTCGCCTTTGACGTTGAACTCGGCAAGGCTCTCGATGATCCACTGCTCAAGAGCTGTCACGAAGGCGCGCACGTCCTCGCGGCGGCGTTTCAGGTCGAGCATCACATAGACAACGCGCTGGCCAGGTCCGTGATAGGTATATTCTCCGCCGCGCCCCGTGTTGAAGACAGGGAGACTGTTCGGGGTCAGGAGATCGTCTGCATTGGCGCTCGTCCCTGCCGTGTAAAGCGAGGGATGCTCGACCAGCCACACCAGTTCATTGGCAGTGCCGTCCCGGATGGCCTGGACACGTGCTTCCATGAAAGTGAGTGCTTCTTCATAATCCGTCAGCCCTTCGGCAACGACCCAATCGACCGGAGCCGCATCAGCGGCGACAGGCCGGAAATGTGCCTCCAGCGCATCGCGTTCACGCGGCTTTTGTGAAGCTGTCTCGAAAATGGGGAAGGCGGAATTATTCGTCATGATGGCACCATATGGCGGTTTTGCAGCGCGACCGCCAGATGGCAAAATGCCTCCCCGATCAATGAATCGCGAGCGGTACTTCCTTTTCACAGCGATTGCGTCCTGCCTGCTTGGCCCGATAAAGCGCGCGGTCAGCGGCATTGACGAGATGGCTATAATCGGGATGACCGTTGAATGCTGCAACCCCGATGGACAGCGTTACAGACTGGCGTGCGCCATCGGGAAGGTTCAACGGTTGTTGTGCTATCTGTCTGCGAAGCTCTTCGGCGATTGTAAAAGCTTTGTTCTCGTCGGCTTCTACGAGAGCGACGAGAAACTCTTCGCCACCATAGCGGAACACGAAGTCGCTCGGGCGGCAAAGCGACAGGATCGCTTCGGCCACCTGCTGAAGGACTGCATCGCCACTGCTGTGTCCGTATGTGTCGTTAATGTTCTTGAAATGATCGATATCGATCATCAAAACGCTCAGATCCATGGCCTTTTGCGAGGCCATGCGCACTTCACGGGTCAGGATCGAAGGCATGAAACGCCGGTTTAGAGCACGTGTCAGTGGGTCACGACCTGTTTCCATCGCGGCGGCCGCCTGAAATAATTCGGATAGCAGGAATTTCACTTCACCGATCTTGGTTTGAAACTGTGCCAACGAAGCCGCAAGGCCGGCGGGGTTGTCCTTGCGTGCGCTGTTGATGGCAGGCAGGAGAACATTGTCGATATGTTCTACATTCCGGCGGATGTTTTCCAACGTACCGGAGTTGGAGAACATCAGATCAGCCTTGTGTTGCAACCACAATCCGAAATCCGAGCTTGCGAGCGAGTGAAGCGGACTATCGGCATTGCCGTAGAGGTTGAAGAGAAGCGACTGGCTCCATTCCATAAGCGCTGCACGTTGCGATTCGCGTTCAAGCGGAAAATCGTGACTTAGCGTGAAAGCCCGGTAGGCTTCGTCGGTCTGGGCACTTTCGCGCGCGTCCTTGACGAAGGCTTGGCTCATGATTTCGATAGCGATGTCGATGGCATTGCTGACATGCACGATCAGGCGCGCCAGAACCTCTCTTGAGGCAACTTCCACTTTCAGTTGACGGACGATTTCGTTTTTCAGCAGGCGCGCGCCTTGCATGACGACGTGGATCGGCACATCGATGCGGGCGTGAACCTCGCCAACCTTGCGCTGTTCACGAATGAATGCCTCAACATCGTCGGCTGTTCTCTGGAACATTTTCAACAGCCAGTCGCTCAGTGAATTGTGCAAACGTTCCTGCACCATTTTCTGGGACAGGAATGTCGCTGCATCACGATTGTTCATAAGGCGATTATAAAAAACACCGACAAACTGCTCGCGGTGACGGCCAATCAGATCACGGAGAAAGAGAGCATGTTCTTCGGGCAGGCCGCTGACCAGCTCGACCCATTCGGTCTGGGTTGCGCCCAGTCCAGTTTTCGATCCCCATGTCATGTCGATTTCAGAGGTCGAATAGTCCATGTTCCTGCTCCTTGCGATGACCGCAAAGCTCCGCCCGCTACCGGTGCTGGACCGGTGCCGGATCGGCCTCGCGGATTGGAGATTCTGCGGCTTTCCCTTTGCTTGGAAAGGGCTGCGTGCGAATTCAACAGGCACCTAATATCCCGACTTTCTTAAAAAGTCTCTCCGCAAAATGGCGGGTTAGTAATTGGGTTTAATTGGCAGCGCTTTTTGTAGAGTGCGGTCGAGATTGATAGAGCGTCGTAAGATTAAGTGACTTTACCAAATGGTTGTTTGGCCTACCTATCTGCGGGCAAGATTCCAATTCTGGCCATCTCTGGAAAGGACTCCGGAATGAGATTTACGTTAATTTCTGCGGCTCTCGCGCTCTTTGCGGTTACCGCTGTCGCTGAAGCAGGCACACCGGTTGCTCCGGCTCCGATTCCGGCTGTAGCCGCCAATAGCACTGGTTCGGCCATTCAGGTCGACTATCGCTGCCGTCGCGGCATGGTTCGCACGCCGAGCGGTCGCTGTGTTACGGATCGCCGCTGGCGGGATGATCGTCGCGGATGGGATCGTCACTCACCACGTTATTATCGCGAACGGGATCGTGATCGCCGCTGGCGCCATGATCGTGATCGTCATCGCGACAGAATCTATATCGAGCCACGTCGTCGCGGCCCGCACAACTAACAAAGAAAAAGAGCAGCGATTTCGCTGCTCTTTTTATACCGGCTCGGCTTGTGTGTCGGAAAGACTGTCAAGTTGCGGAAATACATCCGCTGTCATAGGGGCCAGGACGTCAATCACCAGTCCATCTGGCGCGAAGTTGATGTCGCATTTGGCCCTGAGTTCGCCCGTGAGAACGGAATAGAGCAGCCGCTGGCCGAAGCCACGACGGGTAGGGCGTTCGACTGCAGGTCCTCCGTCTTCAACCCAGCGCATATGAAATTTTCGCTCGCCCTGCCTTTCGAGCACATCCCAGCTGAATTGGACCGTGCCGTTTTCATTGGAGAGCGCGCCGTATTTCACGGCATTGGTCGCGAGTTCGTACAAACCAAGCGAAAGCGAAACCGTTACACGGTCGCTTACCACGAGTTCTGGACCACTGGTTCGGATTCGATGACCGAACGTGCTGTTGAAAGGGGCGAGGGCAGTTTCGCAGATCTGGCTGATCGTTGTGCCCGTCCAGTCCTCCCGAAGCAGCATGTCTTGAGCCTGACTAAGCGCTCGCAGCCGCTCGCTGAATAGTTCGTTCGCGGTTTGCGGATCGGTGGCATTGCGCAAGGTCTGGTTGGCGATTGATTGCACCATTGCCATTGAGTTTTTGAAACGGTGCGAAATTTCACGGGTCACAAGTGCCTTGTCAGCCTCGGCTTTTTTGCGTTCGGTGACGTCGATGACGATACCCAGAAGCGCAGGTGATTTGCCGAGGAGAGCTTTGGCTCGTGTTTCCACCCAGCGCACCTGTCCCAGCCTGTTGGTAATGCGATATTCGACCCGGAAAGATTTGCCTGTAGCAAAAGATTCCTCCGAACGCTGGATAAGCGTTATCCGGTCTTCAAGCATCACCATGTCGATGATCTTGTCGTAGTTGACTGGTTCGTCCGGCGTCAGTCCGAAAATGCGACGATATTCGGCCGAGCAGCTAATCTCCCCGGTCGTGTAATCCCGCGTCCAGAAACCGACATTCGCCACTTCAACGATATACTGGAGTTGATCGCTGCTACGCTGCTTTTCAATTGAGAGCGTTTCGCGTTCTTTTTCGAGCTCAACCAGTTTGCCGAGTTCCAGCGTCACATCAAGCTGCGACGAAACGAAGTGATGAAGTTCGCCATTCTCGGTTTTGACCGGGGAGATATGAAGTCGATTCCAGAACGGCTCGCCAGATTTCTTATAATTGAGAATATCGATCTCAACGGACTGTTCGGCTTCCAATGCCGAATGGATGATCTCGACATGTTTCGGGTCTGTGCCAGGGCCTTGAAGAAAGCGGCAGTTCTTCCCGATGATTTCGTCGGCCTCGTAACCAGTGAGGTTCTGGAAGGCCTCGTTTGCAAAGATGATCGGATTGTCCGGCAGACGCGGATTTGTGATGAGCATTGGCATGGGCGTCAGTTCAACCGCTGCCGTGAAGGGATTCGCTTCCTGGGAGAAAGATGCTCCCAAAACTTTCACGGACGGCTGTACTCTTGTTGCCAATGCAAACCCCACTCGCTGAAAACGCTTACAAGCTGTCCTAATTCACGCAAGTTATCTCATTGTCGCTTAATTTGCGAACAAAAATAATGGAGTAGCTCGAACGAAAATATTGGATCTTTCGTTAAATCATTGATGGAATGGCCATGCATTGCGACGTGAAAATAAGGCATGCACATAATTTACCGACAATATTCAGCGTGCATTCATAAACGGAAAGCAATGATGGCATCATTGAAATGGAGAAGCACAGGATGAACACCTTCAAAAAGATGATGGTTGGCCTCGTCGGTGCAAGCTTTCTGATCGGCGCAATGGTTCCGGTCTCGGCTGCACCTGTCATGCCAACTGCGCCTGCGGCGAGTAATGAGAATGTTCAGCAGGTCCGCGATGACCGCTGGCGCCGCGGGCCAGGACATGGAAACTGGGGTGGACACCGACCTGGGTATCGTCCGGGCTGGCATGGTCGTCCTCATCGTCCGGGACCTGGCTATTGGAATGGACACCGCGGTTATCGGCACTACCGTCATGGCTATCGTCGCAGCAATGATGGGTGGTGGTATCCGCTCGCAGCTTTCGGCGCTGGCGCAATCATTGGTGGTGCAATTGCAGCTCCGCCGCCCCCACCGGTCTATCGCGCGCCTGCTTATGGTTACAGCAACTCGCATGTCCAGTGGTGTTATAATCGTTATCGGTCCTATCGGGCTTCCGACAACACTTTCCAGCCGTATAACGGTCCCCGTCAGCAGTGTTATTCGCCATACTGACAGTGGAAATTTGTTAAACTCAATGAAGCCGCCCTTCATGGGCGGCTTTGTTTTTGTGGACTAAGTCTATCAACTGTATCCGTGAGTAATTGTCATCCATATCAGTGCATTCTAAAAGGCGGCGGGATAAGATTCCGGGGTGCATTTGTTGAATCGCTTTCGGTCTCCCCATTTCATAACGAAGCGCTAAAGGAGACGGGATGCGCCAGATTTTACCCAAGGCTTTGGCCGGTATAGTTATACTCGGCATACTGAGCGTAGTACTTGGTTCCTGGTACACGATTGACGAAGGTGAGCGCGGCGTTGTTTTGCGCTATGGGGCGGTTTCCGGCGTTGCACAACCGGGGCTGGGCTTCAAAATTCCGGTGATCGATTCGATTGTGCGAATATCGGTGCAATCCAAGGCTGCGATCTATAACAGCATGGAAGCCTATAGCCGCGATCAGCAACCAGCTACGATGAACCTGTCGGTCAATTATCGCATTCCGCCAGACCGTGTGGAGGAAGTCTACGCGACCTACGGCGGTGAAGACGGCCTCTTGTCCCGCCTTGTCGAGCGACGCGTTTTTGAGGAAAGCAAGACTGTTTTCGGCAAATTCAATGCTGTGGAAGCCATTCAGGAGCGTAGCCGTCTCAATCAGGAAATTGCTGAGGCAATTCAGAGCAGTGTACGCGGTCCGGTTATTATCGACACGGTGCAGATCGAGAATATCGATTTTTCGGACTCCTATGAGCAGTCCATCGAACAGCGTATGTTGGCCGAAGTTGAAGTGCAGCGTCTCCGCCAGAATGCAGAGCGCGAAAAGGTACAGGCTGAAATCACAGTGACGCAGGCAAAGGCGCAGGCAGACGCACGCCGTGCCGAAGCCCAGGCTCAGGCCGATGCGGTTCGTCTGCAGGCGGAAGCCGACGCAGAAGCGATAAGGATAAAGGGTGAGGCAGAAGCAACTGCCATCAAGGCGCGTGGCGATGCGCTTCGTGACAATCCGGGTCTTGTCGCACTGACGCAAGCAGAACGATGGGACGGTCAGCTGCCAAGCACGATGCTACCGAATGGAGCAATACCCATGCTGAACCTGAGCAATTCCCAGACGCAGCAGAAATCACCTGACTATTGATATAGTTGCAGAGAGACCAGCTGGGTCGTGACTGTCACGTTTGACGCACATCCCGAAAAGCGTTTCATCCTTTTCGGGATGTGTTCTACCCCCCACGCTGGTCATAACCTTCGACGTTTTCTCCATCCATTTTCTGGCGCAGGTGCTGCTTTAGCTTCATGATCTTGTCTGCGTCCCATCCGGTCACGTCGGTGACTTCCAGCCACGCATTGACATAGTGTTCCGGAGCATAGACATGCCCGTGTCCTATCGGTGTGGCGGTCCCAAAAGCCATATCTAGTGCCAATTGCAGCATGGTCACGACAGGATACCACCGCAGCTCTGGTGAAACATCCGGTCCGCGCGGTGCCTGCATCCAGTCAGGTTGACGATAGAACGATAGACTGTCGAAGAATGTCACCGGATCGCTGGCATATTGCAGATACACCACCCGCAACGGCCCCCAGCGGGTTCCATTTCCCGGCGCTTCACCATTCTGATTCATGAAACGGGCAAAGGAGCCGTCTCGGAACACTGGTAGCCATTCTGGAGTTCCAGGGTTTCTTCGTCTGGTCATGGCTTTCCAGTCCCTGCTCGGGAAAGGTGGCCCGCTCCACAAGGCACCGTTGATTGGATCGTCAAGCATTTCGAAAAGCTCGGCTGAGACTTCAGAATTCATCGCCCCAAGGCTCAAGCCATAGAGATACAGACGTGGGCGCTGATCGTGCGGAAGTCTTTTCCAGTAATTATAGACGGTTATGAACAGAGCTCGAGACGCTTCTGCTCCGTATTCCGGTTGAAACAACAACGACAAGGGACTGGAAAGATAGGAATATTGCATGGCAACGCTGGCCACATCGCCATTGTGCAGAAACTCCAGTCCGTCCATGGCTGCTGGATCTACCCACCCTGTACCGGTTGGAGTGATGACGACCAGCACAGAACGTTCAAAACCGTTCTGACGCTTCAGTTCCTCAAGTGCCAGTTCGGCTCTTTGTTCAGGCGTATCGGCTACTTGCAGACCTGCATAGACCCGTATCGGGTCTATAGCCTTTTCGCCAGTCAAGGCAGCAATATCGGCAGCTCCGGGACCTGAGGAAACGAACTCACGTCCAGCTCGCCCAAGCTCGTTCCAATGCAAAAGCGAAGCGGCGCTGCCAGTCTCGTTCGGTGATGTCGGTTGTGGGCGGTCCGGTTCGATCAGAGCGTCAAACTCGCGAAACGAACGATCCAGAACCTTGAAAGTGGACTGGATGAGCAGGCCGTTGGCGATGGTCCAGATGAGCACAACAGTGATCGTAATGCCCAGGACATTGGCTAACCGGAGAGGCATAACGAGTTGTATTTTGGCGGAGACGAATTTCCCTAGTAGAATGAGAAAGCGAACCAGAATTAGCAGAACCAGAAATGTCAGCACAGCTAACGCGGAGACACTCATTGGATAGGCGCTGGGCACCGGCTCCATATCCATGACTGCACGAACTGAATTCTGCCAGCCCGCGGCAAAATAGAGTGCCACGACGGCCACGGCGAGACAAACCAAACCCACCACAAGATTGGCCCGACTGCGCAGCCGATTCCGGGGTTCAGGCAATTCCAGATAATGCCATAGCCAGCGCCACAATACGCCGATGCCATAACCGGCTCCGAAGGCGACACCTCCGAGAATTCCCTGCATGACGTAGGTTCGCGGGATAAGGCTGGGGGTGAGGGCTGCGGCGAAAAACAGTGTTCCGAGCGCGATACCCACGCCGGACAAGGAACGTCGGAAATGAGAAAATGCCTTGGTGGCCAGAGACATGAAGCACCACGCAGATTAAGTCATTGGAATGAAACTAGCTGTAGCAAGAGCGGGCGGCAAGGCCCGGCACGGAGAAGCAGGAGCTGAATAGTCCTGGTTAGGCGCCTCGCGATTCAGAATCGCCCTTCTGCTCAGGGTGTTAAGTATCCAAATGAGCATGAAAAGCGCCTGTTTACCGGCATATGGAAGAGGCGGTCTGGCATGGAGTATCCCAGACCTGTGATTTTTTTGAATTTATGTTGAAGAAACCTGATTTTATGGTGTTGACCAATCCGTAAGCCACCCTTATGTTCCGCCGCACTTCCGGGGGCGATTTGCTCCTACAGGGAGCGCGTAGCTCAGCCGGTAGAGCAACTGACTTTTAATCAGTAGGTCCAGGGTTCGAATCCCTGCGCGCTCACCACTTTCTCTTCAAATTAGTTCATTTCACCTTTGTCGTAGTGACTTTGCATTGCAAGAGTGCCATGAGCGATCATGACCTTGCGTAGAAGAATTGTTGGCGATCGGTCGGATACCGCCCTTTGGGTTGTATCGCTGACGCTTGTTATTCTTCTGCAAGGGCTGGTAACGGCATACGCGCAGGCTTCCATGGCGGCGTGGAGCGCTGGTCCCTCGTCCGTGATCTGTTCAGTCCACACGACGCAGGCAGATGCAAACGCTCCCCTGAAAGATCTCGCCAGACATTGCTGCTCGACCCTATGTCAGGCCGCATGTGCCATTGGGACAGGATTGCCAGAACAGCCGGTCACCGTGTCTTTCGATTCGATTGTTGCGAAAGACACGGTCGCTTTTCCTCTCGCGGTTCGCGCACCTCCTGATCAGTTTGTTACGGCTGCTCAAGCCAGAGGGCCTCCCGCTTTGCACGATCTTTGAAAACGACGCCGCCGCCCCGCGACGGCAATTTCATATCGTTTGGAGATATCGATGCAAAATCATGATTTTATCGCGGCAGCCAATGCTGGCTGCCCACGCACTGTGCTGTGCTTCTACTGTTTTTCAAGGAGGGTTCCATGACGGATACGCTTCTTGAAGGAAAAACTGGGGTACAAGCACGACCGAATACCGCTAGTTCTGCGAACTCCGGCTTCCAGGCCTTCATCACACGGCTTCATTTCTATGTCGGCCTGTTTGTTGGTCCCTTTATCTTGATCGCAGCTGTGACGGGCACGCTTTATGTGCTGACGCCCCAGCTTGAAAACTACATCTACCGCGACCAGTTGCGTACCGCATCGCTTGGAACCTTGCAGCCATTGGCGGATCAGGTGAAGGCGGCCGAAACCTTTATAGGCGAGGGCCCAAAACTTTTTGCTGTGAGGCCTTCAATTGCTCCCGGCTGGAATACACGGGTCATGTTCACCCAACCTGGATTGGGAGAATCTGAAAGCCGGGCAATCTTCATCGATCCCGTCACGCTGGCCGTAAAGGGCGACCTCGTTGCCTATGGCACAAGCGGGACCTTGCCGTTTCGCGCGGCGATCGACTACCTACACCGCAATCTGATGCTCGGGGATTTTGGGCGTTACTACAGTGAACTCGCTGCATCCTGGTTGTGGATCGCGTCTCTAGGCGGCACTCTGCTTTGGTGGTGGAATCGGAATATCCGGCGAAAACAAAAACAAACGAAAAATCTCCACCTGAAGACCCGTCGCTTTCACAGTCAGGTCGGTATCTGGATAGCTGTCGGTCTTTTGTTCCTTTCGGCAACCGGCATGACCTGGTCGCAATTGGCGGGGGAAAGGATTGATCAGTTCAGAGCGGCGGTTGGCTGGATTACGCCTTCAGTCTCGACAGTTCTGAATAAGGCGACAGAATCTAGCCAAGAGAGTGCGCATCAGGACCATGGCGGCATGCCGATGCCGTCCGGAACAGGGGATGCGCAGGATCATGTCGGACAGCTGGATAGTGTTTATCTGGCTGTACAACAGGCAGGACTCGATTCCCCGATGCTTGAAATCCGACTGCCCCGTTCATCGGATCAAGGCTGGCTGGTGCGTGAATATGACCGTTCCTGGCCGACACAAGTGGATACGATTGCTCTCGATCCCCAAAATATGGAGGTTATCAGCCGTGCTGACTTCGAGAGTTTTCCGCTTATCGCAAAATTGATCCGCTGGGGTATCGATCTCCATATGGGTGTCCTGTTCGGGGTCACTAATCAGATCGTGATGGCTGCGCTCGGCCTCTCGCTGATTGTGATGATTGTCTATGGCTATCGCATCTGGTGGCAGCGTCGCCCGCCTGCCGGATCAATGCCCAGAACGTTGATTGCAAGCTGGAGACGTCTCACTGCCGCGCAACAGATTGGGATCGCAATCGCTGCTGTATTTGTAGGTTGGACGCTGCCATTGGTCGGTATCAGTCTGATTGCATTCTTGCTGGTTGATTCCGTGCGCTGGTGGTTTGGCGGTCAAAAACCAGTCGTGCGCTAAATCAACAGGCTGGCGCCCGTCTTCCGGGCGCCAGCTCTGGCTTAATTATCAACTGGCCGGTCGTGGCGGCAATCCGGCACGGACGCGCATCTTTTCCAGAAGACTGGCGGCAATTGGCTCATAATTTTCATCGAAATGATGACCTCCGGCCAGTTTCATGACTTCCATCCCTTTGAGCTCGGCAGCTGTGCAGGCGGTATCATCTTCTTCTTCGCCATAGACGCAAACAACCCGATCAAGCGGGATTGTCGAGATAGCAGGAACGACATCTTTGTCGCCATCCATTCCGAGCCAGCCTTCAATCGAAACCTGGAAGGTCGTCGTCGTCTCGACACCGAGAAGCCCGATCATTTTCGTCCGGTCCTGTATGGAAGGGTCGAGATATTTCCAGGCAAAGGGGAATGTATCGGCGCCGAATGAGTAGCCCAGAACTGCAACCGGCAATTTGTTCGTCGGGTCGGCCTTCTTGATCATGGCCGTCGTGTCATTGGCTATTTCTTCCGGCGTTCGTTCCGACCAGAAATAGCGAAGCGAATCCACACCGATCACGTGAACGCCATGAGCCTGCAGCCATTCACCAATGGATTTGTCGAGATCTCGCCAGCCACCATCACCCGAATAGAAAACGGCAACCATATCGGCTTTGCCGCCTTTGGCGGGAAGATCGACGATAGGCAGGGCCTCGTTCTTGGCATCCTGATCCGCCATGGCGACGACATTGTCGACAGCCATTTTCATGCGAGCAGGAAATTCCGGAGCGGATTGAAGCACGGCAACATTTTCCTGGCGGGCTGTAACCGGATTGTTGACCGGCGATCCGCTGGGACCGACCACAAGGGCAGGGGCGGGAATTACCGCGTTGAAGCCATAGGTGAAGCCGCCATCGGGCGCCTTGGTCGCTTCGGCTTTCTCGGTGCAGGAAGGCAGACGGGTCTTGGCTGGGACCGGATCAAGCGATACGGCGCCTGCAATCGTCGCATCCGGAGAATCCGAGGCTGCGGCATATGCGATGGTAGCGCCTTGTCCAACGCCTGTCAGAACGGGATGAAAATAGACGCCCAAATCAAGTCCACGCAGAGCCTCCTTGGCGATGGCTTCGAAATCAGAGTCGAGATAGTTGCAATCGCCATCTTCCTTATCGAGTGCGGCGCGCCACGGGCCAAGCTCGACCGGCAGAACGATCATGTTCCGGGCAAGCATGGCGTCCATGAAGCTTTTCTCCCGGTCGCTCATACCTCCTTCGTCGCTTAGTAAAATCGCAAGGCCGACGGGGTCGTTCTTCGGCATGTAGACCGGAATATTGGACAGTCTTTCAGCACTGGCGTGGATGACCGGTTCATCGGAATCGGTGATTTTCGTCCAGAGTCGGGCGATCTTGCCTGTATGCATTGCGCCATACGCGCCCACCGCAGCCACCAACGCCAGTCCAAGAAAAATGAAGAGAACGCGTCTTTTCGTCATTTGCGGATGAACTCCAGAGGACTGCCATTGATGAGGGTTGTGGCATCGAGAAGCGCGCGCGGCGTTTCCAGGCCACCCGGGCAAACCATATAATGCGGGGTCCAGACCGGATCGAACTTTTCCTTGAAAGCTTTCAGTCCGTCAAAATGATAGAGATCGGCTCCACGCTTGTAGATGAAGGAGCCGAAACGATTCCAGCGGGACGCCAGCCTGCTACCGCTCAGGCCGGAAAGCGGGGCGGCACCAAGATTGAACCACTTGTAACCTTCTTCCTTGCTGGCCATCAGCAGTTTTGCAAACAGTGCGTCCATCAGAAGCTTGTGTACATTGGGCATGTAGCGCATGAGGTCGACGGTGATTTCATACTTGTCCGCGCCACGCCACATATTGGCGAAAGCCACAATTTCTCCGTCACTTTTCAGCACTGCGACGTCGAAGCGTTTCATGTATTCGTCATCGAAGTACCCCAGCGAGAAGCCTTTCTCGCTGCCCGACTTGAAATCGAGCCACGCATCGGAAATCTCGCGCAGGCGTGGAATGAGTGGCGGTACGTCGGCCGCCGGAATGATTTCAAACGTAAGGCCGTCCTTGTCGATCTTGCGGTCGGCATAGCGGAATGGCTGGCGACGCGGACCATCGAGCGAGAAATTGGTGAGGTCAACGCGGGCGACTTCGCCGAGCTTCAGGGCAATCAATCCCATATCCAGAAACAGGGGCAGGCTTTGCGGGCCGACACCGTAGAATACGGTTCGCAGGGCAAGCTCGTCGGCCAGTGCGTGAAATGACCATGCAAGCTCCTTAGCCGTCTGTTCCTGGCCTATGGGTTCTCCGAGCGCAATCAGGCTGCCACCTGATTGCGCATACATGATGAAGGCGCTCTTGTCTGGCGCAAGGAGGAATTGCTTGTCACCAAGCATTGCCAAAGCGGCATCCGTATGTGGCCATTGGGCGACGAGATCCGGCACGGCATCAGGTATGGAATAATCTACCTTGCGTTTGCGGTGACCAGCCCGGTTGATAATCGAGTAAAGGCCCACTGCAGCGACCACTGCGAAGACAAGGACAGTCGCACGCAAGAACCGGGGCGCATTGCCGTTCCATGCGAAATCCCACCAGAGGTCATTGGAATATTCCACGTGGCGATAGACGAAGAAGCCGAGCCATGTGGAGACAAGCACCGTCGTGCCGACGGTCGCGATCCAGTTCCAGCTTAAATCGAACGGTCCGGAAATCGGGCGGCGATAGAACGAATCCCGGAAGCCCCAAAGTGTGAATGCAGAAATGCAAAGGATGGTCGCCTCTTCCCAGTCAAGGCCTTTGGCGAGGGAAAAGACAGCGCCGCTGAGGAGGAGGATTAGTGCTGCGACCCACGCACGTGCAAGCCGCTTCGACAGACCGCGTGCAACGATCAGCAGCGCTACACCTACCAGACTGGCGGCAAGATGCGACATTTCCATGAAAGATTCAGGAACTATGTCGGAGAGCAATTTCACGCGGTAGCGAAGGTCTGGTGTCGCACCGGACACCAGAAGAATGATGCCGCCGAGAAAGATGATGCTGGCAGAAAGGCTCGGGATGAGTGGCTCGACCAGACGTTTGGCGAAGCGCGCCTGCTTGCCGAGCATATGGCGCCGCCGCATGATCTCCCATATGAGAATGCCTGCGGTCGCTACAACGAGCGGCATAACCGTATAGATAAGACGGTAGGCGAGAAGCCCCGCAATCGCATCCGGCTTCCCGCCTAGGCCGAGTCCAGCAATGATTGTCGCTTCAAATGCGCCTAGACCGCCCGGAGCATGACTGGCAATGCCCAGCACGATGGCGATGACATAGACCAGCGCGAAAACCGCAAAGCTTGGCACGGCGTCTGCAGGCATGAGCACATAGAGCGTAGCGGCAGCTGCGCCCACATCCACAAGCCCGGCAAAGATCTGGGTCAGAGCGCCTTTTGAGTTCGGCAGGCGCAGACTGAACGAACCCACCGTAAAACTACGCTGTCCATGCGACAGCCAGTAGATCAGCCAGCCGATGCCACCCAGAATGGCGATACCGGCGACGATATCGATTCGGGAATCGATGGCGGAAAGCCAGGGAACATCCTGCGGGTCGATGAGAAGCGCTGCACCGACCATGATGATCAGTGCGAACCAGATCGCGAACCATGATGTCCCGACAATCTTGCCGATATCGGCAAGGCTAACACCCTCCGCAGCATAGATGCGATAACGCAATGCGCCGCCGGTCAGCAGGGAAAACCCAAGCGCGTTGGAGATTGCGTAGCCGGCAGCACCTGCGACGGCAGCGATGCGGCGCGGTATCTGGTTGGGCGCAATCGTATCGACAGCCACCACATCGTAGAGTGCGACGGCTGCATAGCTCAGAACTGTGAAGAACACAGCTAAACCAAGTGTCGTCCACGAAATGTTGTGGAAGGCAGCGAGTGTTTCCGTGCGAGACGTATTCTGGAGCAGATTCTCCAGCACATAGATCGCCAGCAGCGCAATGGCGATGCCCGCTATCGGAAACAGAAAATGTTGGTATCGCTTGAGCCAGCCAGAATGTCTTGTCGACGTTGCAGGTGGTGTTGAAGGCACTTCATCATCAATAAGGCTCATAGGAACGTCGTCCGGTTGGAGCAATATATTATAAATCGCGCAATGATCTCGATTTAGGGCGAACTTGTGTTCGAGCGAGATGCCGCATTGAAAATATTCTAAGTAGAGCAGAATCTAGTCTATATAAGCCTGTGGTTTGGCCAGACCGCAAGCGATTTGATGAACTGAAAGAGGTATTGGTGCTCGATATTTCATATATGACCGCAGCCGGAGCCGGTGCACTGTCGTTCCTGTCGCCCTGTGTTCTCCCGCTCGTGCCGCCTTATCTGTGTTATATGGCGGGCGTGAGCGTAGAAGATTTTCGCGCAGATAAGGCGACAGCCGTTGCCGCCGCGCCTTCAGCGCGCCGCTCGTTGGCATTTGCGGCAATCTGTTTTGTTCTCGGTTTCACAACTGTTTTTGTGGCGCTCGGCGCTGGAGCTTCGTCCATCGGCGCCTTCCTGCGCGCGTGGCAGCAGGAGATCGCAATCGTTGCGGGCGTCGTCATCATATTGATGGGACTGAATTTTCTTGGCATCTTGCGTTTCTCGTTCCTGTCCCGCGAAGCTCGTTTTCAGGCACGCAACGCTCCGGCATCGCCGCTTGGAGCCTATGTCATGGGACTGGCATTCGCCTTCGGCTGGACGCCGTGCATCGGGCCAGTTCTTGGGCCGATTCTGACGCTTGCAGGCGGCAGCAGCACGGTTGGTGAGGGCGCGTTATTGCTGGCGACCTATTCGCTTGGCCTTGGCATTCCGTTTTTGATCGCCGCCCTTTTTTCCGGCGCATTCATGCGGTTTCTTTCACGTTTCCGCGTGCATCTCGGCAAGGTGGAGAAAGCAATGGGCGCGCTTCTGGTCGCTGCAGGTGTCCTGTTCCTGACCGGAGGCATGCAATCCTTCTCGTTCTGGCTGCTTGAGAATTTCCCCGCGCTGGGGCGGTTGGGTTAAAGGTTTGGCAGCAGCCCGTAAGTTTTCATAGACGCTTTGATGTTAAGAGCGAAAATCATCTCAATTTTCTGGACGATACCATGACAGACCGTACCTGCCTTTCCATCGTACTTGCTGCTGGCGAAGGCACACGCATGAAATCCAACTTGCCCAAAGTACTGCATCAGGTGGCAGGCTTGCCGCTGGTCTCTCACGTGGTCACGGCGGTTCAGGGGACCGGAAAGAGCGACATTGCGCTGGTGGTCGGGCGTGGCGCCGACGATGTGCGGGCGGCAGTGGAAAAGAACGCAGGCCCGGTGTCGGCCTTCGAACAGAAGGAGCGTCTCGGCACGGCGCATGCCGTCCTGGCAGCGCGCGAAGCGATCGAACGCGGCTATGACGATTTGCTCATCGTTTTTGGCGACACGCCACTGATCGAGGCGCAATCTCTGCAGAAAGCTCGCGAACGACTGGCCGAGAGTGCAGACGTTGTCGTTATCGGTTTTCGCCCAGACGATCCACATGGCTACGGTCGCCTCATCGAGAAGGACGACAAACTTGTCGCCATCATTGAGGAAAAGGAAGCAACCGAAGAGCAGAAACAGATCGGATTCTGCAACGGCGGACTGATGGCAGTTCGCGGTCAACACGCCCTGACGCTTTTGGATGCGGTGGGCAATGACAACGCCAAGGGCGAATATTACCTGACCGATATCGTCGCCATCGCCCATGGCAAGGGCATGAACGTGACGGCCATCGAAGTGCCGGTCGATAATGTCATCGGCATCAACAATCGTGTTGAACTGGCCGAAGCCGAAGCCATCTGGCAGCAGCGCAAACGTCGCGAGATGATGCTTGCAGGTGTAACGCTTATTGCACCTGAAACTGTTTTCTTTTCGCATGATACGCTGATCGAAGCCGACGTCATTGTTGAGCCGAACGTGTTTTTTGGTCCTCGCGTGCATGTCGCGACGGGAGCTCTGATCCATTCCTTCTCGCATATGGAAGGTGCTGACGTTGGGCCGAAGGCCGAAATCGGGCCGTTTGCGCGGCTGCGCCCGGGTGCAAATCTCGGTGAGAAAACCAAGGTCGGCAATTTTTGCGAAGTGAAAAATGCCACCGTGCACAAAGGCGCGAAGATCAATCACCTAACCTATATCGGCGATGCGACTGTGGGAGCCTCCAGCAATATCGGTGCTGGCACGATCACCTGCAATTACGACGGCTACAACAAATACAAGACGGTGATCGGCGAAAACGCGTTTATCGGGTCGAACAGCTCACTGGTCGCGCCGGTGGAAATCGGCGACAATGCTTATATTGCCTCAGGCAGCACGATTACCGACAATGTCCCTGCCGATGCGCTGGCTTTCGGTCGTGCCCGGCAGGAAACAAAAGAGGGGCGGGCGAAGATCCTGCGAGAGAAGTACGCTGCCATCAAAGCGGCTAAAACTGCGACCAAATAAGTCGTCCAATTGTTTAACCGAACGGCAATCCTCTGGGTTGCCGTTCTGCGTTAGAATCTTTAAACCGCAAAGCAACACGCTTGAACGTCGGATTTGGAGCAGCCTATGTGTGGAATTATCGGCATCATCGGAAATAACGAAGTCGCTCCGCTTCTTGTGGATGCACTGAAGCGGCTTGAATATCGCGGCTATGATTCTGCCGGTATTGCCACACTACAGAACGGCAAGCTCGACCGTCGCCGTGCCGAAGGCAAGCTGGTGAATTTGGAAAAGCGCCTGGCCGGAGAGCCGCTTCCCGGCGTTATTGGTATCGGCCATACCCGTTGGGCTACGCACGGCAAGCCAGTGGAGCGCAACGCCCATCCGCACATTACCGAGCGCCTCGCGGTCGTCCATAACGGGATCATCGAGAACTTCGCCGAGCTTCGCACCATGCTTGAGGCCGAAGGCTACAAGTTCCAGACGGAAACCGATACCGAAGCTGTTGCCCATCTGGTCACCCGTGAACTGGCAAAAGGCAAGTCTCCGGTTGAAGCTGTGCGCGACAGCCTGCCGATGCTGCATGGTGCCTTCGCACTCGCTTTCCTGTTTGAGGGTGACGAAGAACTCTTGATCGGAGCGCGCCAGGGGCCGCCACTCGCCGTTGGTTACGGTGAGGGCGAAATGTTCCTCGGTTCCGACGCTATCGCACTTTCGCCTTTCACGGATACCATCGCCTATCTCGAAGATGGCGACTGGGCCGTGCTGACGCGCAAGGGTGTGACCGTTTACGACGAAAACAACAACGAAGTTGAGCGTCCGATTCAGAAGACTCAGACGGCGAATATGCTCGTCTCCAAGGGCAATCATCGTCACTTCATGCAGAAAGAGATGTTCGAGCAGCCGGAAGTCATTTCCCATACGCTCGCCAATTATCTCGACTTCACGACGGGCAAGGTTCGTCAGGAAGCCATTGATATCGATTTCAGCAAGATCGATCGCCTGACGATTTCTGCCTGCGGTACGGCCTACTACGCGGCTTCGGTTGGCAAATACTGGTTCGAGCAGATCGCGCGACTGCCAGTCGACAGCGATATCGCTTCCGAATTCCGCTATCGCGAAATGCCTCTCTCGAAGGATTCGCTGGCGATGTTCGTGTCGCAGTCGGGCGAAACAGCTGATACGCTGGCGTCGCTACGCTACTGCAAGTCGCAAGGATTGAAGATCGCAGCTGTCGTGAATGTCACCGGCTCGACCATTGCGCGTGAATCTGATGCTGTTTTCCCGACGCTTGCGGGCCCAGAAATTGGCGTTGCTTCTACCAAGGCCTTTACCTGCCAGCTTTCGGCCATGGCATCGCTGGTAATTGCGGCTGCAAAATCGCGTGGCGCAATCGATGACAAGCGGGAACAGGAACTCGTACGCCAGCTTTCCGAGGCGCCGCGTTTCATCAACCAGGTTCTGAAGCTTGAAGACCAGATCGCTGCGGTCTGCCATGAACTGGCCAAGGTCAATCATGTGCTTTATCTCGGTCGTGGCACGTCTTTCCCACTGGCCATGGAAGGCGCGCTGAAGCTCAAGGAAATTTCTTATATCCACGCTGAAGGCTATGCCGCCGGCGAGTTGAAGCACGGCCCGATTGCGCTGATCGATGAAACCATGCCGGTTATCGTCATCGCGCCGTCTGATCGGCTCTATGAGAAGACCGTTTCCAACATGCAGGAAGTTGCAGCACGTGGCGGTCGCATCATTCTCATCACCGACAAGAAGGGTGCCGAGGCAGCAAGCATCGACACGATGGCAACCATCATTCTGCCGGATGTGCCGGAATTTATCACGCCGCTCGTCTATGCGCTGCCGATCCAGATGCTGGCTTATCATACAGCCGTTCTGATGGGGACGGATGTCGATCAGCCACGCAATCTCGCAAAGTCGGTAACTGTCGAGTAAAATCAGCTTATTATAGCAAAATCTTGATAAGTTAATAGAAATGGCGGCTGATGGCCGCCATTTTGCTATCCTGCTCTCAGGAGCCTGATCGCTTCGTCGCGCCCGAAAAGATATAGCAACACGCGCAGTGCTTGTCCGCGTTCGGCTTCCAGATCTGGATCGCTTGTCAGAATATAGCGCGCATCCTTGCGGGCTATTTCCAGAAGATCACCATGCGCTTCGATGGAGGCCAAGCGGAAGCCTGGGGTGCCGGATTGCCGCGTGCCGAGCAATTCGCCTTCGCCACGCAGTTTCAAATCTTCTTCCGCGATACGAAAACCGTCTTCGGTCTCGCGCATGACCTTCAGTCGGGCTTGTGCGATTTCGCCCAGCGGGCCTTTGTAAAGCAGCAAGCACGTTGACGGTTTGTCGCCGCGCCCCACGCGACCGCGCAACTGGTGCAGTTGCGACAGGCCGAAACGTTCGGCATGTTCGATAACAATGATCGTCGCATCGGGGACATCTACGCCGACTTCGATCACAGTGGTCGCGACCAGTACCCGCGTTTCGCTCTGCTTGAATGCCCGCATGGCTTCGTCTTTTTCAGCCCCGTTCATGCGGCCATGGATGAGACCGATGCGATCCCCAAAGACGGGTTTGAGGCTCTCGAAACGTTCCTCTGCCGAAGTCAGTTCAACGACTTCGGATTCCTCAACGAGCGGGCAAATCCAGTAGATTTTCTGTCCTTCTGCCACAGCTTTTCGGATGCGCTCGACAAGTTCACTCATACGCTCCATTGGCACGATGGCGGTCGTAATGGGCTGGCGTCCGGCAGGCTTCTCGGTCAGTTTCGACACGTCCATATCGCCAAAGGCGGTGAGGACGAGGGTGCGCGGAATAGGTGTAGCCGTCATGACCAGCATATCCGGTGCAGAACCCTTTGCGGTCAGCATCAGGCGTTGGTGCACGCCAAAACGATGCTGTTCATCGATGATGACCAGAACGAGGTCGTGATACTCGACCTTTTCCTGAAACAGCGCGTGTGTACCGATGACGATATCGATTTCACCAGTTTTCAATCCTTCGAGAACTGCATTCCTGTCACGGCCCTTTTCGCGACCGGTCAGAAGGGCGGCTTTCAGTCCCGCTTTCTCCGCAAGCGGCGCGATGGTTGCAAAATGCTGACGGGCGAGAACTTCCGTCGGCGCCATGAGTGCTGACTGTCCACCAGATTCTGCGGCGTGGGCCATGGAAAGCAATCCAACGACCGTCTTGCCGGAGCCGACATCGCCCTGCAAAAGCCGCAACATGCGCTCCGGCGACTTAAGATCTGTGATGATTTCGCGAGCAGCCTGATCCTGCCCCTTGGTCAAGCGATAGGGCAGGTGGCGCATGATTTCGGCGACGATGCGCCCTGTACCTTCCAGAGGACGACCGGAAAGCCGCCGTGTTTTCGCGCGAACAAGGGCGAGTGCCAATTGTCCGGCCAGAAACTCGTCATATGCAAGCCTGCGCCGCGAAATGCTTTCAAGCGCGATATCCGACGGGTCTTCAGGCAGGTGAAGCGTGTTCAGCGATTGCTGGAAACTGATGAAGCGCTCCCGCGCCAGCAACGGGCCGTCGATCCATTCCGGCAGCGGAGGCACGCGGGTCAGTGCTTCCTTGACGGCGCGCGCCAATGTCTTTGGCGACAGACCCGCGGTCAGCGGATAGACCGGTTCGACCATCGGCAGATTGGCTGCATCTTCCAGGCTCGCAATATAGTCCGGGTGGACCATGGAGGCGCGACCGTTGAACCATTCCACCTTGCCCGAGACGATGACAGTCTCACCTTCAGGCAGCATTTTTTGCAGCCAAGGCAATTGCGCATGGAAGAAGGTCAGCGCGATTTCGCCGGTGTCGTCATGAGCGAAGACGCGATGCGGAACATTGCCACGCCCGGGTGGTGCAGGCTGATGCTGGTCTACGATGACTTCCAGCGTCACGATTGCGCCTTCCTGAGCAAGCGCGATACCAGGCCGATTGCGTCGGTCGATCACGCTGTGCGGTGCCAGAAACAGGAGCTGACCGACCTTGGGCTCCGCGCCCGGTATGTCGGTGCCAAGCAGTTTGCCAAGCAGGGCGGCAACCTTCGGGCCAATGCCGGAAAGCGAACGAACGGAAGCAAAAAATGGATCGAGCATGGATGGGCGCATGGGCTTGAGCATTAACTGCTTCGTCCTGCGGTGCAAGGGCGGTGCGCAATCTTTCTGTGCTCTTTTTGTTCTTGTTGGATAAACGGGTTCCCGTTTGCGGCGCAGATGCTATATACCAGCAGCAATTTGAATGATTGGAGCTTACCGAGGATGACTGGCAGCACATTGGCGACGGAAAATCTGGATGTACGGCGCCGCAAGCTTCTGTTTCGGGCGTGGCATCGCGGTATGCGCGAGATGGATTTGATCCTCGGGCAATATGCGGATGAATATATTATCGGCTTCACCGATCCGCAGCTCGAGGAGTTCGAGCATATTCTTGAAGTGCTTGACCGCGATCTTCTGAAATGGGTGACGGGTGAAAGCCCGATCCCGATCGATTACGACACGCCTCTGTTCCGCGATATTGTCGCGTTTCGCGACCGCATAGAATTCTGAGTTCAAGGTTCCCATGCCCGTTTTCAGCAAACTAGGTCTCAAGTCCTCCAGCGCGCTCGGGGCAAATCGTCATATCGTGATCGACGGCGTTGCCGACGGTTACGAGGCGTTCTGTCTTATTCGTCTGGCGGAAGAGATCGGCGAACGCGGGCCGATTATGTATATCGTGCGCGACGGGCAGCGCATTGCCGATCTGGAGCAGGTCTTGAGTTTCGTGGCGCCGGATATGCCGGTTCTGCATCTGCCTGCATGGGATTGT
This sequence comes from Brucella sp. GW823-FHT04E01, assembly GCF_058796175.1. Lineage (NCBI taxonomy): Bacteria > Pseudomonadati > Pseudomonadota > Alphaproteobacteria > Hyphomicrobiales > Brucellaceae > Brucella > Brucella sp. GW823-FHT04E01. Next base: position 618,155 of record NZ_JBXAIK010000003.1, read on the forward strand.
TTGCCTTATGACCGCGTATCGCCCGGCGCAGACGCATCGGCACGTCGGCTCGCCGCACTCAGTGCGCTGTCCCAGCTTAAAAAGGCACCGCATCCTGCCATCATTCTCACCACAGCCAATGCCGTTCTGCAAAAGCTGCCGCCGGAAGCGGCGATAGCCGAACAGGTGATTTCGGCGCGTCCCGGCAACCAGCTGGATATGAACGATCTGGCATCCCGGCTGGAGCGCAACGGTTTCGAACGTGTTTCCACCGTGCGCGACATCGGCGAGTTTGCCGTTCGTGGTGGTATTCTCGATCTTTATGCACCCGGCGCGGAAGAGCCGTTGCGGCTTGATTTCTTCGGCGACACACTGGAATCGATCCGCGCTTTCGATCCGGCTTCGCAGCGTACCACGGGCACACGCAAGGAATTCGTGCTCCAGCCGATGAGCGAAATCACGCTTTCGCCGGACATGATCAGCCGTTTCCGCAAGAATTACGTCGCGATGTTCGGTGCGCCGCAGCGCGATGACGCGCTTTATCAGGCGATCAGTGAAGGTCGTCGCTTTGCGGGCATGGAACATTGGCTGCCGCTTTTCTACGACAAGCTTGATACCGTCTTCGACCATGCGGGCAATATGCCGGTGGTTTTCGATCATCTGGTGCATGAAGCGCTGACCGAGCGCCACACAATGGTTGTCGATCACTACGAAGCGCGGCTGAGACAGGCGGAGGGCAAGGAGCCGGGCAGTGATGCCGTGCCTTACAAGCCGGTCAAGCCGGAAGCGCTTTATTTAACCCCGTCAGAGGTCGAGAAGCACGCTGAGGCCGGAGGTATGCGCATCGACCTGACGCCATTCGGTGCGCCGGAGGTTACGGGGCGGACGATTATTCATGCCGATGTGCACAAGGGCCGCAGCTTTGCCGAGGAGCGCGCGGCCACCGACGTGAACCTGTTCGAAGCGGTGGTGAAGCATATTGCCGAACTGCGTGCAGCGGGCAAGAAAGTGCTGGTTGCTGCCTGGACTGAAGGTTCTCTCGACCGTCTTTTGCAGGTCCTGGATGAACATGGGCTGGAAAAGATCGAGTCGGTTGACCGGCTTTCTACCGTCAAGGCGCTGTCACGCGACAAGGTGACGGCGGCGGTGCTGGCCGTCGAGAGCGGATTCGACGCGGGCGATCTCGTCATCGTGGCTGAGCAGGATATTCTGGGCGACCGTCTTATCCGCCGTTCCAAGCGCCGCAAGCGCGATCAGGATTTCATCTCGGAAGTTGCCTCGCTAAACGCTGGCGATATCGTCGTCCATGTCGATCACGGTATCGGTCGCTTCATTGGCCTCAAGACCATTACCGCCGCTGGCGCTCCGCATGACTGTCTTGAAATCCATTATGCGGGTGATGACCGGCTGTTTCTGCCGGTTGAAAATATCGAACTGCTCTCGCGTTATGGTTCGGAGGGCTCCGATGCGGTTCTCGACAAGCTTGGCGGTGGCGCGTGGCAGATGCGCAAGGCCAAGCTCAAGAAACGCCTGCTTGAGATTGCCGGGCATCTGATCCAGATCGCTGCCGAACGGCAGATGCGCGGTGCGCCGGTGATGACGCCGCCAGATGGTCTCTATGCCGAATTTTCTGCTCGCTTCCCCTATGATGAAACCGACGACCAGCTGACGGCAATCGAGTCCGTGGCGGACGATCTGGCTGCTGGCAAGCCGATGGATCGCCTGATCTGTGGTGATGTCGGCTTCGGCAAGACGGAAGTAGCCCTGCGTGCTGCCTTCATTGCGGCGATGAGTGGCGTTCAAGTGGCGATAGTCGTGCCGACAACGCTCCTGTCGCGCCAGCATTTCAAGACCTTCTCGAAGCGCTTCCATGGCCTGCCGATCAATCTTGCCCATGCCTCGCGTCTTGTCGGCACGAAGGAGCTTGCTGCTGCCAAGAAAGGGCTGGAAGAAGGAACTGTCGATATTGTCGTCGGCACGCATGCGCTGCTCGGCAACTCGATCAAGTTCAAGAATCTCGGTCTGCTCATCATCGATGAAGAGCAGCATTTCGGCGTCAAGCACAAGGAGCGGCTGAAGGAACTGAAGTCGGACGTGCATGTGCTGACATTGTCCGCCACGCCGATCCCGCGCACTTTGCAGCTTGCGCTGACCGGTGTGCGAGAACTCTCGCTCATTACTACGCCTCCCGTCGATCGTATGGCGGTGCGCACCTTCGTCTCACCGTTCGATCCGCTCGTCATTCGCGAGACGCTTTTGCGCGAACGCTATCGTGGCGGCCAGAGTTTCTACGTCTGCCCGCGCATTTCCGATCTTGGCGAGATAGAGGAGTTCCTGAAAACGCACGTGCCCGAACTGAAAGTGGCCGTGGCCCACGGTCAGATGGCGCCGGGCGTACTCGATGACATCATGAACGCTTTCTATGACGGCCAGTATGATGTGCTTCTGTCCACGACCATTGTGGAATCCGGTCTCGATATTCCGACGGCTAACACGATGATCGTGCACCGTGCCGATATGTTCGGTCTGGCACAGCTCTACCAGCTGCGCGGTCGTGTTGGTCGCTCGAAGCAGCGCGCTTTCGCGCTGTTCACACTTCCGGCAGGTAAGATGCTGACGCAGATGGCGGAACGTCGCCTTAAGGTTCTGCAGTCGCTCGACACGCTGGGCGCAGGCTTCCAGCTTGCCAGCCACGATATGGATATTCGCGGGGCAGGCAATCTGCTCGGCGAGGAGCAATCGGGCCATATCAAGGAAGTTGGCTTCGAACTTTACCAGCAGATGCTGGAAGAGGCGGTGGCCACGCTCAAGGGTGTGGGCGAAGTCGAAGATAGCCAGTGGTCGCCACAGATTGCCATCGGCACGGCTGTGATGATCCCCGAAGCCTATGTGCCTGACTTGCAACTGCGTCTTGGCCTTTATCGCCGTCTGGCCGATCTGGAAGAGCCGCAGGATATAGATGCTTTCGGTGCGGAACTCATTGACCGTTTTGGTCCGATGCCGGATGAAGTGCAGCATCTGCTCAAGATCGTTTACATCAAGGCGCTCTGCCGCCGCGCGAATGTCGAGAAACTCGATGCCGGTCCGAAGGGCGTGGTCATCCAGTTCCGTCATGCGACGTTCAACAACCCGGTCGGTCTGGTGAAAATGATCGGCGAGCAAGGGTCCATGGCCAAGATCAGGCCGGATCAGAGCATCGTTTTCATCCGCGACTGGCCGACACCCGAGAAACGCCTCAACGGTTCTGCCGTCATCATGACCCAACTGGCGAAGATCGCGGCGGGTTAACCCGCCGCTTCGCGTCTTTTAGCGATCTTCAGAAATCCCCGGCTCAAAGCCTTCAGCCGTCTGGCGAATAGCGTCAGCAAGGACATCTGCCGTCTGAGCGCCCATGACGGCATATTTCTGATCGATGATGAAGCATGGTACGCCGCGCACGCCGATGCGGCTGGCGGTATCGATCTCCTCACGAATCGTTGCCTTGTCTGCCTCACTTTGCAGGAGCCGGGCGACCACTTCGGCATCCATGCCGACGCTTGCCGCAGCATCAACCAGCACTTCGTGGTCGCCGATATCCTGTCCCTGCTCGAAATAGAGCGAGAACAACATGCCGACCATCCGGTCCTGCGTATCGGGTGCAGCCTGTGCTGCCCAATGGATGACGCGATGTGCGTCCAGAGTATTTGGCGCTCGGGCGATGGCATCGAAATCGAAGACAATGCCGTTTTCCTCACCAAGCTGGGTCAGCTGCTTGTGGATGTCATCAATCTTTCCGCCGGTGCCGAATTTCTCGCGCATGTAGGTCTGGCGATCCTTTCCCTGCGGAGGCAGGGTAGGGTCGAGCTGAAAGGGACGCCAGCGCACTTCCGCCTCCACATCCGGCACCATGGCAAGTGCCGCCTCAAGGCGCTTGCGCCCCAGAAAGCACCAAGGGCAGACGACGTCGGACACGACATCGATAGTTATCTTTCTGGTGGCCATGGCAATGTCTCCATACGAGAACCAGAGGCGTGGCCTCCGGTTGAATACTCATCATATATTGGGTGCATGTAGGGCGAATTACATCAACGTTAAAGCCCGATCATGGCTTTGAGCGCCACCAAGTCGGTAGTTGATAGCCATAGAGCGAAGTCTTCTTCGGATGCTCGATGCGATCCCAGCGCGCTACCCACTGATAGGGCAGGTGGTAAAGCGGAATGTAGTAATCCCCGGAGATAAGCACACGATCGAGCGCGCGGACCGCACTCACGAAATCGGCGCGGCTTCTTGCAGCCAGCAGTGCTTCAATCATCGCATCTACTGCCGGATCGGCAACACCCGGATAGTTGAAACTTCCCTGAACGTCACGTGAGGCTGCGCCCCAGCGCATCCATTGTTCGTTGCCGGGCGAAAGCGATCCGGTCAGCGCCCCGAGAATCATGTCGTAGTCGAATGTCTGGAGGCGTTGCTGATACTGGGCATCGTCCACCGTGCGTATTTCGATTGTGATGCCCAGTCGTGCGAGATTGCGCTTGTAAGCCAACGCGACTTTTTCCTCGTCGGGCGAGCGCGTCATGATCTCAAATTTAAGCGGCTTGCCAGAGGGATCAACGGCGAGGCCGTGTTCAAACTGAAAACCCGCGTCAGTCAGGAGATCATAGGCTTTCTTTGCAGGCGTGCGGTCATGACCGCTACCGTCTGTTACCGGCGGATGCCATGTACCATTCATGACATCGTCGCGAACGGCTTCGGGGAATGGTTTCAGCAACTGCTTCTCGCGGTCATCGGCAGGCTTGCCGACGGAGGAAAGCTCCGATCCTTCCCAAAAACTCTGCGTGCGGCGGTACTGATCGGCGAAAAGGTTGCGGTTAGCCCATTCGAAGTCGAAGAGCAGTCCCAGAGCCTGCCGGACACGACGGTCGGCGAAAATCAGACGGCGCGTGTTGAACACGAAGCCGAACATGTTGGCTGGCGTGCCTTTCTCAAAGCTGTCCTTGATGACACGGCCCTGTTTTACAGCCGGGAAATCATAAAGCTTCTCCCATCGAGTCGGGTTTGCCTCGATGAAAACATCCAGCAGCCCCTTCTTGAAAGACTCAAACAGGGACGTCTCGTTTCGGTAATATTCAATCGTCAACGTATCGAAGTTGTTGAGACCGCGCTGCGACGGCAGATCCTTGCCCCAATAGTCAGGGTTGCGCTTGTAGATAATACGCTGGCCGGGCTGCACGCCGGAAACGAGATACGGGCCGCTGCCGACAGGCGGTTTCAGGGATGAATTGCCAAAGGTTTCGCGATCAATGGCGTGCTTTGGCAGCACCGGCATCGATGAGGCAATCAGCATCGGAAATTCGCGATCCGACTTGTCGTTGAAGGTGAAGCGAACAGAGCGCTCCCCCGTCTTTTCGATCTTCTCGACCCGACTCATCCGGTTGTTGTAGGGAGGGCGTCCCTTTTCCGTCAGGATATCGTAGGTGAAGAGAACGTCATCTACCGTCACCGGCTGGTCGTCCGACCATTTCGCTTTCGGGTTCAGGGTGAATTCGACCCATTTGCGGTCCGGGTCAACCGCAACCTTTTCAGCAAGCAGGCCGTAAAGGGTAAAGGGTTCGTCCCGCGAGCGCTGCATGAGCGTTTCGTAAACCAGATTTCCGAGGTCGACATCCCCGAACAGGCCGCGCGCTGTCGTACGCATGCTTTTCAGAACAAATGGGTTGAGACTGTCGAAAGTGCCGACAACGCCCATTGTGATGGCGCCGCCCTTCGGGGCGTCGGCATTTGCATAGGGGAAATGGGTGAAGTCAGCCGGCAGCGCCACATCTCCATGCATGGAGAGCGCATAGTCCGGCTGTGCTTCGGCTATCGCCTGCGCCGGCAGCACGCCGACGACAGCTCCGGTAAGGCTCGCAAGAACCACTTTGCGGAGAAAGGCAATCAATCCGTTCAACTTCAATCGTCCATTGTAAATAAGTTTGATGGTCGGCGCCGGGAGGCGTCGATTCGGAACCGAAAACTAGCATGATCGTACATTAAGTGCGGAATTAGGGCGTGTCCGTCACGCGACAGTAGGGGCTAAAATAAAGATTTTGGCGGATTCCGGGCATGGAATGTCGAAACTCATCTGGATTCATACCCCTAGTCGTTGTAACACGGCTCCGGATTGGGGCCCGCAAGGGTCCGGATGGGGGCTAAAATCCCCAAGGTCACGCTGTTGCCGCATTTTAAAACCAGTGACGGTCTATCGCTGACTTATAATACAGAACGGGAACTATAGATCAGAGCGTTGAAAGGAACCTGTTGATCATGTCCAGCACTAAGACAATCGCTGCCGCATCTGCCATTGCTGGCGCGTTCGCCCTGCTTGCCTCCGCGACGATGCCTGCATCGGCACAGCAGCCGCCACAGGGCTGGTTCAAGGTTTGCTCGAAGCAGGAAGACAATGACATCTGCAACACGCAGAACATCGTCACCGCGGATTCTGGCCAGCTCCTGACTGCCGTCAACCTCATCGAGATCAAAGGCAAGATCAACCGCAAGATCTTTCAGGTGACCGTTCCTATTGGTCGTCTGATTCCTGCCGGCGTCGGCCTCCAGATCGACAACAACAAGCCGGTCAAGCTTGAATACGGCATCTGCTTCCCGGATCGCTGCATCGCAGAAGCTCCGCTGACCGACGATCTCATTAATGCGCTCAAGAAGGGCGGCAAGCTAACCCTGACTTCGGTCAACTATCAGAACAAGCCGAACCCGATTCCGGTTGCACTCACCGGCTTCTCTGGCGCTCTGACCGGCCCGGCTCTCAAGCAGTCGGAACTGGAAGAACGCCAGAAGGAACTTCAGGACGCCGTCCAGAAGCGCCAGAAGGATTTCGAAGCCAAGATGAAGGCTGAACAGGACAAGGCAAAAGGCGCAGCGAACTAAATTGCTGTCTGTCCAGTGTGTTATGAAAAAGGGGCGCTTTGAGCGCCCCTTTTTTGAACCATCACTTTAGAAGATAGTGCTATATTAGTTAGAATGTTGCGACTTTACGCGATAGGAACCATTGTCCTGTCGATCAAACATCTCCTCGATCTGAGGATGGCGCAAAGGCTCGCCGCTTAAATCCGGCACCAGGTTCTGCTCCGATACATAGGCGACATATTCGGATTCCGCGTTTTCCGCGAGCAGATGGTAAAACGGCTGGTCGCGATGCGGGCGCGCTTCTTCCGGAATGGACTCATACCATTCCTCCGTATTTGCAAATTCGGGGTCTACGTCAAAGATAACCCCGCGGAAGGGGAATAGCCGGTGCTTGACGACCTGACCGATCTGAAATTTCGCGTGCTTTATCTGTGTCATACCCATGCAACACTATGTAGTTCACCGCGTGACAAATTAAAGTCGGCGGCAACCGGCAATTCTGTCTGTTCGATGTCTCGGATGGTCCGAAAATCAAGTTAGCTGGAACGTTTGCCGTCGCTTCGGTGTGGAAGGCTTGGCAGTTTCGGTAGCAGATGCGAGAAACCGCTGCCAGGACGAAGCCCCTCACGCATGAAGAATGCGCGTAGCGGTGCGAATGAGCGAAGCATTTCCAATCCCACTCCACGCGCGATCTGCGCCGGAAGCATGCCGGAGAGAAGCGAACGATTGAGCGCATCGACAGAGCCGGTGCGGGCTAGAATATCCGGACGTCTTGCGCGGTCATAGGCGCGAATGACCCGATCTGAGCCCGGGTCGACAGGATCGCTTTCGATAGCCTTGACCAGCGTTTCGACATCGCGGGAACCCAGATTGAGGCCTTGTGCGCCAATCGGTGGAAACACATGCGCGGCTTCACCAATCAGGATCGTGCGCTTGGCTGCAAAGACATGGGGCACGAGGCCGGAAAGGGGCCAGGCTTGCGGCTTGATCTCGAGGTTAATCTTGCCCAGCATGGACTGCATCATGTCTTCGATGCGCTGAGCGAGCGTGGCTTCGTCAAGCGCAAGCAGTGCTTCGGCGCGACCGGGATTGACCACCCAGACGAGGCTTGAGCGTTTGCCTTTCAACGGCACTTGAGTGAAAGGGCCTTCTTCGGTGTGGAACTCCGACGAAATATTCTCGTGGTCGACGCTATGCGAGAAGGAAAGCACGACGGCTGTTTGCGGATAGCTCCAGCGGCGTGTGCGGATGCCTGCCGCTTCGCGGGCCATCGAATTGCGCCCGTCGGCAGCCACGACCAGCCGCGTATGCAATGTGTCGCCACCCGAAAGCGTGATGGTTACGTGGTCACCATTGTGGCGGTACTCGATGACGGAGGCATTGATGCGCTGGATATTCGGATTGCGGGAAACGGCTTCAGCCAGCTTCTCGTTCAAAACGGCATTGGGGATATTGTAGCCGAACGCAGTCTCATCGATTTCGCCCGCACGGAAGGTGACGACAGGGCTTCTCACGAGGCGCCGCGTTGCGTCGACAATGCGCATGGAAGCGAGGGGGGCTGCTTCCGGCTCGATATCCGACCAGACGCCCAGTCCCTCCAGTAGTCTGATGGCGGGCATCATGAGTGCGGTGGTGCGGCGGTCACCCTTATCGGTCTCCGGTCCAAGCAACACGGTGCGATAGCCTTTTGCGCCAAGCGCCAGCGCTGCCATCATCCCGGCAGGCCCGCTGCCGCTGATGACAATGTCAGTGAGAGGCTTGTTCACAACAAGATCGTTCATCGTGTTTCATCCCTGGTCCGACAGTGCAGACCTCGTGACCGTTCGCTATGCATATCGCATTGTCTGATGATTCCAGACGGATGCGTTTGAGCTGCACTTAAACCGAATTGCAGGCAAAAGACCATTCTTCCGTGGGATTATGGCGGATTTGCCTCACGCCTTACTTGCTCTTTTGTGCTTATTCAGGGAAAGCTGCTTGCAGGATCATGGCTTTTCCTGGGGGAGAAGCTATTCAACGATCTTGAGGGTTGGGGACGTCAGTTTGTTTGGTGTACGCGTTCCCCGTTTGATGAAATTTACTCGCTGCCTTAGAGCGCCGTGCGTCCTTGCGGACGCACAAAGGACGCTCTAACTTGTTGAATCTACGCATCGTGCTTTTCAAAAAGCGATTCCGATTTTTGAGCCGATGCGGGGAATGTCTTGGGCGGGATATGCGCGGCGACAAACTGAAATGGCGGACGGCGTGAAAACCAAACTGACCGGAAAACTCAAAGCCAAAAAAGTCACCGCGCCGCAAGCCAAGGCGTTTTCGGTTCATCTTCTGACGGCATCGGGTTCGTTTCTGGCGTTCCTTTCCATCGTGGCGGCCAGTGATGGGCGCTATACGGCGATGTGGTGGTGGCTGGGGCTGGCGCTTTTCGTCGACGGCATCGATGGCCCCATCGCGCGCAAGCTTGAAGTCAAATATGTTCTGCCGAACTGGTCTGGCGAGCTTCTCGACAACATCATCGACTATGTCACCTATGTTCTGATACCGGCTTTCGCGCTTTATCAAAGCGGGTTTATGGGGACTTATCTGTCCTTCATATCCGGCGCGATCATCGTGGTTTCGAGCGCGATCTATTATGCCGATACCGGCATGAAGACGAAGGAGAACTTCTTCAAGGGGTTCCCGGTCGTCTGGAACATGGTGGTCTTTACGCTTTTCATCGTCAAACCGGGCGAGTGGGTCGCTTTCGCAACCGTTGTCGTATCGGCAATCCTGTCGTTCCTGCCGATCAATTTCCTGCATCCAGTGCGCGTTGTGCGCCTGCGACCGCTTAATCTGACGGTTTTCCTGCTCTGGTGTGCCTTTGGCGCGGCTGCGCTCTATTATACTCTGGACGCGCCGCTGTGGGTTCGCGTCGGTATTTCCGTGACGGGCCTCTACATCTACTTCATCGGCGCTGTCATGCAGTTTTTCCCAGGATTGGGACGGACTGCGACCGTCATCGCGGCTGAGAAAGCCGCTGCCGCAAAGAAGAGTGGAGAAGCATGATGATCAATGCCATTCGCGTCCATCAGACCGGTGGGCCGGAAGTCATGAAGTATGAACAGATCGAGATAGGCGAACCCGGTCCGGGCGAGGCAAAAGTGCGCCATGAAGCCGTCGGTCTGAACTTCATCGACGTTTATTTCCGCACCGGGCTTTACAAGGCAGCCCAGATGCCTTTCACGCCCGGCAATGAAGGCGCGGGCACAGTCATTGCTGTCGGTCCGGGTGTTAAGGGTGTTCGTGTCGGTGACCGTGTTGCCTATGTGGCGACACCGGGCTCCTATGCAGACGAGCGCATTCTGCCAGCGGACCGGCTGGTCAAGGTTCCGGATAATGTCGATCTGAAAACCGCCGCCTCCATGATGCTGAAAGGCATGACGGCGCAATATCTTCTGCGGCGTACATTCAAGGTGGAGCCGGGGCAGACGATCCTGTTTCATGCCGCTGCTGGCGGTGTAGGCTTGATTGCCGGACAATGGGCGAAGCATCTTGGCGCCACCGTCATCGGTACGGCGGGATCGGAAGAAAAGATCGCGCTGGCCAGAAAGCATGGCTACGACCATGTCATCAATTACCGCACCGAGAACTTTGCCGAAAAGGTGAAGGAACTGACGGGCGGAGCGGGTGTCGACGTTGTCTATGATTCTGTTGGGCGCGATACCTATATGGGCTCGCTCGACGTGTTGAAGCCGCTTGGCATGTTTGCCTGCTTTGGCCAGTCATCGGGTGTCATTCCGCCGTTTGATCTCGGCATTCTGGCGCAGAAGGGTTCGCTCTTTGCCACGCGTCCTACGCTGTTCAATTATATCGCCAAGCGGGCGGACCTCGAAAAGACGGCAGCAGAGCTTTTCGACGTGGTCGGAAGCAGAGCCGTCAAGATCGAGATCAACCAGACCTATGCGCTCAAGGATGCGGGCAAGGCGCATGAGGATCTGGAAGCCCGCAAGACGACGGGAACCACCATTCTGCTTCCATGATCGGGCTGATGATTGCAGCAGTGTGTATATGTCCACCGCTGCTTGCTTTTGGGCTTTTCAAGAGCAGAGTTGCTGGATAAGGTCGCTCAAAAATATAATTTTGGGGAACAATGACAGCGCCTTTAACCGACCGGCCTCTTCTGGATGTCCGCCGGCTCACGAAAGTATTTGGTCAGCTGCGGGCCTGCGATGGTGTCGATCTCACCATCGGGGAAGGCGAAATTCACGCGCTTCTGGGTGAAAACGGTGCCGGAAAATCCACCTTTGTGAAAATGTTGTTCGGCGCGTTGCAGCCACTTGAAGGCGAAATCGTCTGGAAGGGGCAACCTGTCACGATAGACGAACCGGCCACCGCAAGAAAACTTGGTATAGGCATGGTTTTTCAGCATTTTTCGCTGTTCGACTCGCTTACTGCCGCTGAGAACATTGCCTTGTCGCTCGACCGTTCGCTGCCGCTTTCAGACGTTGCGAAGCGTGCGCGTGAGGTTGGCAAGACGTACGGTCTTCCGGTCGACCCGCAGGCCCATGTTGGTGATCTGTCCGTCGGCGAACGTCAGCGTATCGAGATCGTGCGCTGTCTTCTTCAGGAGCCGGATCTTATCATCCTCGATGAACCGACTTCGGTGCTGACGCCGCAAGAAGCCGACAAGTTGTTTGAAACGCTGGAGCGCCTGAAAGCCGAAGGCAAGTCGATCCTCTACATCAGCCACCGTCTTGAGGAAGTGAAGCGGCTTTGTGATCGCGCGACCGTGTTGCGGCATGGCAAGGTCGTTGCGCATTGCGATCCGCGCAAGGAAACCGCCGCGTCGCTCGCCCGTATGATGGTCGGTAATGATATCAATGTCGTGGCACGCAGTCCCATCGCGGCGGCGGTAGATGTCGGTAAGGACGCGCTTTTTGAAATCAAGTCACTGTCGCAACCGCCGCGTGGGCCATTTTCGACGGCATTGAAAGATATTTCTCTCTCGGTCGCCGCAGGCGAAGTCGTTGGCATTGCCGGTGTTGCAGGCAACGGGCAAGGTGAATTCTTCGAAGCTGTTTCGGGCGAAGTGCTGCAGTCAAATCCATCGAATGTGCGCATTCGCGGGAAGGATGCAGGCAAGGCCGGCATCAGCGACCGCCGCATGATGGGGGCAGCCTTCGTTCCGGAGGAGCGGCTTGGTCACGGTGCTGTTCCGACCATGACGCTGACCGACAATCTGTTCTTGTCGCGATACAAGACCGACGCAAAGATGTTCCTGCGTGGTGGCAAGATGAAGCTGATCGCAGAGAGCGCGCTTCGATCGGCTGCCAAACGCATCATTGAACGGATGGATGTGCGCAAGAGTGCTGAAAATCCGCCCGCATCTGCACTTTCTGGCGGAAACCTGCAGAAATTCATCATCGGGCGCGAGCTTGATCGCTCACCATCGGTCATGGTTGTGAACCAGCCGACATGGGGCGTGGATGCCGGTGCCGCAGCACATATCCGGCAGGCACTTGTCGATCTTGCGCGCTCCGGTTCCGCAGTTCTCGTCATCAGTCAGGACCTTGATGAGCTTCTTGAAATCAGTGACCGCATTGCCGTGATGAATCATGGCCAGCTCTCCGATCCTCTGCCGATTGCCGATGTAACGCTGGAAAAGATCGGTCTTTTGATGGGCGGTATCTCAGGAGAGGCGGGAGCTGCATGATGCGGATTGAACTCGTCAAACGCCCGCAGCCGTCGAGACTTTTCAGCGCCTTGTCACCATTGCTGGCACTGTCGTTGACGCTGATTTTCGGCGGACTTGCTTTTGCGCTGATGGGCAAGGATCCGTTACATGCGCTTTATGTCTTCTTTGTCGAGCCTTTGTTCGACATCTGGTCTTGGCATGAATTGCTCGTGAAGGCTGCGCCGCTGATCCTGATCGCAGTCGGCCTCTGCGTCTGCTTTCTGTCCAACAACTGGAACATCGGTGCCGAGGGGCAGTTCATCGCCGGTGCCATAGCGGGATCGATCCTGCCCGTCATGTTCCCTGATCTGCAGTCTTGGGTGGTTCTGCCCCTGATGATGCTGATGGGGATGGCAGGCGGCGCGGCCTATGCATCCATTCCCGCTTTGCTGAAAGTGCGCTTCAATACCAATGAAATCCTGACCAGCCTTATGCTTGTCTATGTCGCGCAGCTGTTCCTCGACTGGCTGGTGCGCGGGCCATGGCGCAACCCGGAAGGATATAATTTCCCGGAAACCCGTCAGTTCAACGATAGCGCCATTCTGCCGGAAATCTGGAGCGCATCGGGCCGCGCGCATTGGGGCTTCATCTTTGCGCTCGTTGCAGCGGTTGTCGTCTGGCTCCTGCTCAAGCACGCGCTGAAGGGTTTTGAGGTCAAGGTGATCGGCCAAAGTCCAAGAGCCGGGCGTTTCGCGGGTTTCAGCGCGGGCAAGATGGTGTTCTTCGTCTTTGCGGTTTCCGGTGCCCTTGCCGGTCTCGCAGGCATCGCGGAAACCTCCGGTGCCATCGGCCAGCTTCGTCCGGTCATATCTCCGGGCTACGGTTTTACGGCGATCATCGTCGCGTTTCTGGGACGCCTCAATCCGCTGGGAGCAATAGCAGCCGGTCTGGTGTTGGCGCTTTCCTATCTTGGAGGCGAAGCTGCACAGGTTGCTATCGGCATCTCCGAAAAATCTGCGCGCGTGTTTCAGGGCATGATCCTGTTCTTCGTTCTCGCTTGCGATACACTCATCCTTTATCGCATTCGCTTCATATCCGGTCGCCAAGCGGGAAAGGCCTGATCCCATGGATTTGACGCAGGCTATTCTTCTCACAATTGCAACAGCAGCGACGCCGCTCCTGATCGCTGCCATCGGCGAACTGGTTGTTGAACGTTCCGGCGTGCTCAATCTTGGTGTCGAGGGCATGATGCTGATGGGGGCCGTGTCCGGCTTCGCCATTGCACAAATGACCGGTTCGGCCTGGTTGGGCTTGTTTGCCGCCGTTCTGGTCGGTGCGCTTTTCTCCGCTATTTTTGGCTTTCTGACGCTCATACTCGTCACCAATCAGGTCGCAACCGGGCTGGCGCTGACGATCCTTGGCGTTGGAGCATCGGCCTTGCTCGGTGAAAGCTTTGTCGGGCTTCCCGGTGTCCGGCTTGAAGCCATCCATATTCCCTATCTGACCGATCTGCCGCTTGTCGGGCGGTTCTTCTTCGGGCAGGATCCGATCTTCTATCTTTCGATCCTGCTGGTCGTCGGCGTGGCATGGTTTCTGTTCCGCACGCGGGTAGGGCTTACATTGCGCGCCATCGGTGACAGCCATGGCTCGGCCCATGCGCTCGGCGTGCATGTGGTGCGCACGCGCTTTCTGGCGGTTTTGTTCGGCGGTGCTTGTGCTGGTCTTGCAGGCGCGCAATTGTCACTCGTCTACGTGCCGCAATGGGTGGAAAACATGACGGCTGGTCGTGGCTGGATCGCACTTGCGCTTGTCGTGTTCGCATCGTGGCGGCCATGGCGCGTATTGATCGGCGCTTACTTGTTCGGTGCGGTGACCATTGGTCAGCTTCACGCGCAGGCGCTGGGCTTTGGCCTGCCATCGCAGTTTCTGTCTGCGCTGCCTTATCTCGCGACGATTGTGGTGCTGGTCATCATATCGCGCAACAAGCGCCTGACGATGATGAATACGCCGGCTTCGCTCGGCAAACCGTTCGTGCCAGACCGGTAGAACGAACGGCTGAGGGGTAGACGTAAACCGTCCCAAGGGTTTTCGTTTTGGTTAGAGGGTAAAAACAAGGAGTGCAGGGAACATGAAAAAGACGCTTATGGCGATTGCCACTGCGGCGAGCTTTATGCTCGGCGGCGCGGCGCATGCAGAAGAAAAACTGAAGATCGGTTTCATTTATATCGGACCTCCGGGCGATTTTGGCTGGACCTATCAGCACGATCAGGCCCGCAAGGAGCTGGTCGAGGCACTCGGCGACAAGATCGAAACCACCTTTCTGGAAAGCGTTCCGGAAGGTGCCGATGCTGAACGTTCCATCGAACGTCTGGCGCGTGCTGGCAACAAGCTGATCTTCACGACGTCGTTCGGATATATGGATCCGACCCTCAAGGTTGCCAAGAAATTCCCGGACGTGAAGTTCGAACATGCGACCGGCTACAAGACTGCCGACAACATGTCTGCCTATAATGCGCGCTTCTATGAAGGCCGTTATGTGCAGGGCGTGATCGCCGCCAAGATGTCGACCAAGGGTGTTGCCGGTTACATCGCCTCCGTACCGGTGCCGGAAGTCGTGCAAGGCATCAATGCGTTCATGCTCGGCGCGCAGTCGGTTAATCCCGACTTCAAGGTCAAGGTGATCTGGGTCAATTCGTGGTTCGATCCGGGCAAGGAAGCTGATGCAGCCAAGGCACTGATCGACCAGGGTGTAGACATCATCACCCAGCACACCGATTCCACCGCTGCCATTCAGGTGGCGCATGATCGCGGCATCAAGGCTTTCGGTCAGGCTTCGGACATGATCAAGTTTGCGCCTGACACGCAGCTTACCGCTGTCGTGGACGAGTGGGGCCCTTACTACATTGATCGCGCCAAGGCTGCTCTCGACGGTTCATGGAAGAGCCAAAACATCTGGTGGGGCATGAAGGAAGGCCTCGTGAAGATGGCGCCTTATACCAACATGCCGGACGATGTGAAGAAATTGGCCGAAGAAACCGAAGCCAAGATCAAGTCGGGCGAACTGAAGCCTTTCACCGGTCCGATCACGAAGCAGGACGGTTCCGTCTGGCTGAAAGAAGGCGAGCAGGCTGACGACAAGACCTTGCTTGGCCTCAATTTCTACGTCGCTGGCGTGGACGACAAGCTGCCGCAGTAAGCGGTTCCATACAGAAACAAAGAAGGGCGCTCAAAGCGCCCTTTTCATTTTCTTACAAAATATTGAAGCTATTTGTTAAAGCGATAGCTTAAGTCCTTCATGACTATCGGTGAAGCCGAGCGACTGATAAAAACGCAGCGCGTCGGAACGCGACTTATCGGTCGTCAGTTGCACAAGGCCGCAGCCGCGTTCACGGCATTGCTCGATTGCCCAAACGATCATCTGACGGCCTACTCCGCCGCCACGAATATGGCTCGCAATCCGCACGCTTTCGATCTGTCCGCGCCACATGCCCATCCGCGACAGGCCGGGTATAAAGCTGATTTGCATGCAACCAATGATCTCGCCATCATGTTCAACGACAGCCAGGAGCTGATTGGGATCGGCATCGATTGCCGCAAAGGCGCTGCGATAGGAATCCCGCAAGGGGAGGCTCGCATCTTCGCGCTGTGCGCCGAGCGCATCATCGGCGAGCATGGCGATAATTGCCGCCACGTCAGCCGCGGCGGCTTTTCTGATCGCTATGGCAGCTTCCGCCGCCATCAGACCGCGATACCATGCAGATCGTAAGCGTCGCTCGCCTCGATCTTCACCGTTACGATGTCGCCGACGCGTAGCGGGCGGCGCGACTGGATGTGAACGCTGCCGTCGATTTCCGGAGCGTCGTAGCGCGTACGGCCTTTGCCGATTGTGCCGTTTGCTTCATCAATGATGACCGGCAGGCGCTTACCAACTTTCTTCTTGAGGAGATTGGTCGAAATCTGCTGCTGCTTGGCCATGAAACGATGCCAGCGGGCTTCCTTGATTTCTTCCGGCACCTGCTCGAGACCAAGATCATTGGCCTTTGCACCCTTGACCGGTTCATATTTGAAGCAGCCGGCGCGTTCGATCTTGGCTTCATCGAGCCAGTCGAGAAGTATTTCGAAATCTTCTTCCGTTTCGCCGGGATAGCCGACGATAAAGGTGGAACGCACGGCCAGGTCCGGGCAGGTCTCACGCCAGGCCTGAATGCGGCGCGAGGTCTTTTCCTGATGTGCCGGACGGCGCATATTCTTCAGAACCGCCGGGGAGGCGTGCTGGAAAGGAATATCCAGATAAGGCAGAATCTTGCCTTCAGCCATCAGCGGAATGACTTCATCGACATGCGGGTAAGGGTATACGTAGTGCATACGCACCCACACGCCCATATCGCCCAGTTCACGCGAGAGGTCGAGGAACTTGGTGCGAACCGTGCGGTCCTGCCACATGGCTTCCTGATACTTGATGTCGAGGCCATAGGCGCTCGTATCCTGCGAGATGACGAGGATTTCCTTCACGCCAGCAGTCACCAGCTTCTCGGCCTCGCGCAGCACCTGATCAATCGGGCGCGAGACGAGATCGCCGCGCAGCGCCGGAATGATGCAGAAGGAGCAGCGGTTCGAACAGCCTTCGGAGATTTTGAGGTAGGCGTAGTGGCGCGGGGTCAGCTTCACGCCCTGCGGCGGCACCAGGTCCACAAATGGATCGTGCGCGGGAGGGACGGCTTCATGCACCGCGCTCATTACGCTTTCATAAGCCTGCGGGCCGGTGATGGCCAGTACGTTCGGATGACGCTCACGGATGACATCGGGTTCTGCGCCAAGGCAGCCGGTTACGATGACTTTGCCGTTCTCGTTGAGAGCAAGGCCGATGGCATCCAGCGATTCATCGCGGGCGGAATCAAGAAAGCCGCAGGTATTGACGATCACCAGATCGGCACCGTCATGCTTGCGGGAGATTTCATAGCCCTCGGAGCGAAGGCTGGTGATGATGCGTTCGGAATCGACAAGCGCCTTCGGGCAGCCAAGAGAAACGAAACTGACGCGCGGTGCGCTCATTGGGAGAACCTTGCAAAATATCGGAAATTGCGCGCGCAATATCACGATAAAGGGGCAACGGTAAAGTTGAGATGATAAAAAAAGCCGGAGCGCAAAGCCCCGGCTTCCATTCGCAAAGCGGATTTGGCTTACTCAGCCTGATCGGCTGGAGCCGCATTGAGCTGGCCATAACGCTCTTCGCCGATCTTGGCGAGGAGGTCGAGCTGGGTTTCGAGGAAGTCGATATGACCTTCCTCATCCGCCAGAAGCTCATCGAAAAGCTGCTTGGAAACATAGTCGCCGAGTTCGTCGCAGATTTCGCGGGACTTCTTGTAGGAAGCGCGTGCGTCGTACTCACCTGCAAGGTCGGCTTCGAGAACTTCCTTGACGTTCTGGCCGATGCGCAGCGGAGCTACGGTCTGCAGGTTCGGGTGACCTTCGAGGAAGATAATGCGGTCAATCAGCTTGTCTGCGTGATGCATTTCTTCGATGGATTCTTCACGTTCCTTCTTGGCAAGACGCGTGAAGCCCCAGTCGTTGAGGAGGCGGTAGTGAAGCCAGTACTGGTTTACAGCGCCAAGCTCGAGGAACAATGCCTCGTTAAGCCGCTCGATGACCTTTGGTTCGCCTTTCATTCCATGAACTCCCGAATTTGTCGCGTAGAGAACGTACACGATCCATGAACTGGACCACGTTTTCGTCCATTTGGTTATGACGAAGATGATACTCTTCAGTCACCCTTATGATCGTTTCCACGACGTTTGGGAAGCAGCCACAGCAACGGCCGCGTTTGGACATGACATTATAGACGGTGCCAGGAACGATAAGTTGCCAGCAATCCTGATCGAGAAGCTCAATAACAACGGCTTCAATGTCTTTATCGGTAATAACGTTACAGCTGCAGACTAGCATGAGGAAGTATCTCCCATACCCGCAAAGCAGAAATCAGACGCAAAAAGCGTCGACTGGAGAGACTTTACCGGCTCACTCTTTACTTCAACTGGGTTGCTGACCTGAAAAACTGGCAGCTTTATTTCACTCGTGGCGCAAGGCCGAACTGAACCGGTCAATGGTTCCTCCAACTGCAAGGGTTAAAGGCCCGAACATTAAAGGCATTACTTAAGTGGCGTTTATAAAACCCACCAAATTAAGTCAGGTTATGGCCGGTAGGGCTCCGTTCTGTCAATTTTTATGTTTTTGAAATGTTCTAAAAATCAATAAGTTAGAATCATTCTAAATATGAGTTAACTACCCATCTTTAAAAGATAATTGGTGCTTTACTATCGTCATAGCGGCCTCCGAATGATGCCGCTATGACATTATGCGCTATTTCGCCGCACCTTGTGGATAGGCGTTTCTACCGTACGTCAGGAGCCGAGAACGGCGCTGAAGCCTTCAAACTGCGGAGGTCCCAGATAGAGCGGCTTGTTGTCTCCGGCATTGCGATGCGCATCGCGAAACTGTTCGGACTTCGTCCAGGCGACGAAATCATCGCGGTTGCGCCAGACCGTGTGCGAAGCATAAAGCGTGTAGCCTTCCTCTTCATTGGTCGCACCGCGGAGAAGGTGAAAACTCTCGAAACCGGGAAGTTCGGACAGTTTCGAGTCGCGGTTTTTCCATACGGTCTCGAAGTCGGCTTCGCTGCCGACGCGAACCTTGAAGCGATTCATGGCTATGAACATTGCTGATCCTTTTCCATCAGGTTTGGGATTGGCTACTTTATATAACTTTTGGCGAGTGCAGCGGTAGGGGCCGCACCCGCCGCGTCACATCTCGGGATCAGAAGGCCGCCGCGGTCAGGTTGGTCGGTCTTCGAAGATGTGACGATCATGAACGGGAGGCGAGAACGCCTCCCAAAGTTTTAGAACTGGAACTGTGTCGAGACGAGGAATGTACGTCCGCGACCAGAACCATAGGTGCTGAGGGCAGGGGTATATTCCTTGTCGGCGATGTTCAGCACCTGAAGCGAAAGATCGACCGTGTCGGTGAACTTGTATTTCGCGAAGACGTCGACCAGCGTGTAGGGATCGGTATCGTTTCCGCTGATGCTTTTGCCGCTCGAAACGTGCTGAACGCGCAGACCGCTTTCGAGCTTGCGCTCGAAGAAACGCGCACCGGCGGTAACCGTTACGACATCTTCCGGCAAATACTGGTTTGCGCCCATGCCAGCTGTCTGCTCAGGCAGTTCAGAGGTGGAATGCGTATAAGCAATGCCACCGAACGCGAAGCCCGCATCATAACGCGCGTCGAGTTCGAAGCCCTTCACTGTCGAAGTGCCGTCGACATTGATGAACTGGCTGTAGTCGGATGCAGCCGTGATGTAATCCTCAACGCGCATCGTATAGTAATTAGCCTTAAGACGCAGGCCGTCTTCAGCAGTCAGGATGCCATCGCGAGCGATATTGACGCCGAATTCCCAGCCGCGCTGCTTTTCAGGACGAAGGTTGGGATTGCCGTGCATCATGCCGGTTCCGGTATGCGCCACACCACCGAGGAATGTTTCCTGCAGGCTCGGCGAACGCATGGAATGCGCATAGGTAATGTAGGGCTGAAGCCAGTCGGTCAGGTTATAGGCAACGGTGACTTTGGGGCTGAACTCGCTGTCGCTGTTCGAAATCGAGCTGTCGTCGCTCTCGAGTTTGAAATAGTCATAGCGGAGGCCGGTGACGACCTGCAGGGCCTGATAATTCCATGTCGCTTCCGAGAAGACCGCGCCGCGATTGGATGTGGCATCTGTCGGGTTGACGCCCGTTTTGGTGCCGCCAGCGGTGTCGCGGTTGATTTCAAAGCCGTTCTTCCACGCGACCGCCACTTCGCCGAAGGTGAAGCGCGACGTGTTCGAGGCCGTCATGCCGGTGGTTTCGGTCGAAACCTGCCGTCCTACGAAGCTGCCATTGCCGTCTTCCCAGTTCTGCAATGTGCTGTTGTGGTAGAGGTTGACGTCGAGGCCGATGAGATCGTTGTCGGACGGATTGTAGTTATATTGTGCGAAGAACGTGCGGTTCTGCAGGAACATATCGTAGATCGTATAGGTTCCCGGACGGTAGCCGTTCGCATATGTTCCGTAGTGGTTGTTGTAGAGCACGCCACCAAGCGTCAGCTTCTGGTCTTCGCCAAGGCCGAACTCAGCTTTGAACAGGCCGGAAGTCAGTTCTTCGCCGGTTTTCTCGACGGTCACGCCGTCGCCGTTCTTGTAATCGTTGGAATCGTGACGGCTGATGGCCGCAACAATCCCGATGGAATTGACGCGGGCGGCACCGGCCAGCATTTCGGAGAAGCCGGTTCCATTGCTACCCCAGGAAGCGCGGCCGAGAACACCCTTGTCCTTGCCATCCAGAATGACATCATCGACGCCGAGGGTGCGGAAATTGACGCTGCCTGCAAGGCCAGTGCCGCCTTCGGTCGTCACAGCGCCGCGCGCCACGTCGATTTCAGATAACAGGTTCGGGTCGATGTAGGCATAGCCCTGCGCATCGTGCGCGGTGTTGCGGTAGCTCTGCGGTACGCCGTCGATCATCATGTTGACGCGGCCGGAGCCTTCAAAACCACGAATATTGACCGCAACGCCGGGATTGGAAGCATTCTGCAAGGTAAACACGCCAGCGGTGCCGCGCAACACGTCGTCGAGCTTCGCGCCGCCGAAACGATTGATCTCTTCGCGGTCAACCCTGCCAACCGGTGCCGCAACGGAAGTCGGCGCCTGTGCGTCGTTCGCTCTGCGAATGGTGATCGTCTTCAACGCGACGCCAGCTTCTTCTTCAGAAGCTTTCTGTTCCTGCGCAAAGGCTTGTGACGTCATCGCCACAAGAATGACAGCAAGCCCCGTGCTCGCCAGAATTGACCGTTTGTGAACCCCACCAGTCGCCCGCATTTCCAATGTTTCCTTCATGACCCAGACGCGCTTCGCCGACCCGATGGGTGACGAAGAAATTAAAAAATTCAATTGTTTATGACTTCCCCCTCGGGAGAAGGCGCGTGCTGGCTGGGAAGAGGATTTCTTCCGGGCTTGCGCGGAAAAAGCGAGATTTAAACTTGACTCGATTATTCCAGTAATGCAGTGATTAATAAACATGACTGTTGATGTCAACAAAACAAATTTGCTGTCATCACCGTGTGGAAAGTCGATGCTGAGGCGAGAAAATGAACAGGCGAATCCATATCGACATGCAGGTGCGGTTACCACGCGGACCCGTTTCCGAACGAGCCGCAAATCGCATTCCTGAAAGCCAGCTCCGCAGCGATTCAACCGGGTCTGTCCCAGCTCAGGCGAAACCTCGCTTCGGCGAAGGCGGTCTTGAGCCGCAATTGAAAACCTATGGCAGCCGCGAACTCTTCGACGGCTCCCGGGAAGTGGGCATAGAGCACGGCGGTTCGCTCTATCGTCTCAAGATCACCCGCCAAGGCAAGCTCATCCTAAACAAGTAGGCAACCATCAGATGACGACCCATTCCAAGCCCTCCCCAGAGCAGATTCTCAAGGCACGGGCTGATAATCCGAAAATGCGCGAACGTGATTTTGCGCAGAGCCTCGGTGTATCAGAAGCCGATTTTGTAGCAGCACATTGCGGACAGGATATAGCAGCCCCCATTTCGGCGCGGCGTATTCGCGCCGATGTCGAAACGCTGTTGAACCGCATTGCTGCTGTCGGCGAAATCATGGTGCTGACGCGTAATGAGAGCGTCGTTCATGAAAAGATCGGGCCTTTTGAAAAGACGATCTGGGGCCAACATGCTTCGCTGGCGCTCGGCAAGGAAATCGACCTTCGTATTTTCCCGAAGCATTGGGTTCACGGTTTTGCCGTTGCCAAGCAGGATGGCGAAGCAACGCGTCGCAGCCTGCAATTTTTCGATGCCACGGGCGAGGCGGTTTTCAAGATTCATCTGCGCCCAGCTTCGAACATTGAAGCCTATGAGGCTCTTGTCGCCGATTTGCTGCTGGACGATCAGTCGCCAGCTGTTGAGACCAGCGCGCTTGCAACAAAGGGACCGAAGGCAGACGTATCGCTTCTCGATATCGACGCATTCCGCGAACGCTGGGGCGCACTCACCGATGTGCACCAGTTCGTTGGCCTGTTGAAGGATTTCGGTGTGGACCGCCATCAGGCCGTGCATCTTGCCGGTCATGATTTCGCCTGGCGTGTCGATACGTCATCGGTCGAGGCCATGATGAACCATGCGGTGCAGGAAAAGCTGCCCATCATGTGCTTTGTCGGAAGCCGTGGCTGCATCCAGATTCACACTGGCCCAATCCATGAAATCAAGATGATGGGCCCGTGGCTGAACGTGCTGGACCCGACGTTCCATATGCATCTGCGCATCGATCACATCGCTGACGTCTGGGTTGTGCGCAAGCCGACGAAGGACGGGCATGTGACGTCGCTGGAGGCCTATGATGCCAATGGCGAACTGATTGTTCAGTTCTTTGGTGAGCGTCATGAAGGCGAAGCCGAACTGGCCGACTGGCGCATGATCGCGGAAAATCTTCCGCGTCTGCCACAGTCTTCCGCTGCATAAGGTGACGGCAATGTCGTTCATTTCCTTGCGCTTCAGGCGCGGAGCTGCTCTGGCTGCCATCGCTTTGTCGCTGGCAGCTGGTGGTGCTGCACGCGCAGAAGCCGTCGACCATTTCGGCGATACGTCGCGCATCGTTTCCGTCGGCGGCTCGCTGACGGAAATCGTCTACGCTCTTGGCGCAGAAAAGATGCTCGCCGCGCGCGACCAGACAAGCGCCTATCCCGACGCGGTAAAGAAGCTGCCGGATATCGGATATATGCGTCAGCTTGCACCAGAAGGTGTGCTCTCGGTCAATCCGACCGGCATTTTGCTCCTTGAAGGCAGCGGCCCACAGGATACGCTCGATGTTTTGAAGAAAGCGTCTGTGCCAATGATCGTTGTGCCGGAAACCTATACCGGCGAAAGCGTCGTCAGGAAAATCGAGATCGTGGGCGAGGCTCTCGGTCTGGAGGAGAAGGCCAGGGCGCTTGCGAGCGAAGTCTCACGCGATATCTCAGCGGCTGAGAAGGCCGCAGCTGGCCACAGTTTGCGCAAGCGTGTACTTTTCGTTCTGTCGGCGCCCGGCGGGCGCATGATGGCTTCGGGCACAGGCACTGCGGCCGACGGCATGATTGAGCTTGCCGGTGGTGAAAACGTCATCACCGAATTTCACGGATATAAGCAGCTGACCGACGAAGCCGTCGAGAAGGCCGCGCCCGATATGATCCTGATGATGGATACGGGAGCGGACGGGATGACGCCGGAATCGCTGTTGAAGAATCCCATTATTGCTGCAACACCGGCAGGGCGTAACAAGAATGTCGTTTCGATGGAAGCGTCGTATCTGTTGGGATTTGGGCCTCGAACTGGTTCTGCCATTCGGGACCTGTCAGCAAAACTCTATGGCGCCTCTGCAGCGCAATAACATAATCAGACTTGCGGGATTGAAGAGCACGCAAGTCTGATTGTAAGGATTATTCGAAATGACCAGCCAAGGTCGCGTAGCGCGCGAACAGCGCTTTGCAGCGCGTCAATCAGAAAATGAAGTCACCACCTCAGAAGGTGACATCACGGGAGACCGTGCCGCACGTGCACGGTTCACCATCATATTGCTCGCCGTTGCTTTATGCATCGCGGCGTTGTTCAGCCTGACAGCAGGCGCTTCGGATGCGTCCGTGCTTTCGGTTCTGCGCGCTCTGACCTCCTCCGGCGCAGCCGAAGGCGCGGATGCATTCCGTCGCGATCACCTGATCATCATGGAGATTCGCCTGCCGCGTATTGTCATGGGTATGCTGATAGGGGCGGGGTTGGCGGTTTCCGGTGCCGTGATGCAGGGCCTTTTCCGCAATCCGCTGGCCGATCCGGGTCTCGTCGGGGTGTCTGCCGGGGCAGGACTTGGCGCGGTATCGATGATTGTTCTGGGCGGCACTTTTCTTGCTCCCGTTATTGCGATCCTTGGCGTTTATGCCTTGCCTCTGGCTGCATTTCTGGGCGGGCTTGCCAGTACCTTGCTGCTCTATCGTGTCGCGACGCGTCGGGGCCGCACGTCTGTTGCAACCATGCTGCTCGCAGGTATTGCACTTGGCGCCCTGGCGGGCGCTGCAACCGGCGCGCTCATCTATCTGGCTGATGATCGACAGTTGCGCGACCTGACATTCTGGGGGCTTGGTTCGCTTGCAGGTTCCACCTGGGCCAAGATTGGCGCTGCGGGACCAATCATCGCCATCATTCTAGTGGTTTCACCTTTGCTTGCGCGTGGTCTCAACGCACTGGCGTTGGGCGAGGCTGCAGCCGGTCATCTCGGCATTCAGGTGCAACGCATCAAAAACATCGCTATCGTTACCGTAGCGGCAGCTACCGGCGCGACTGTCGCCGTTGCTGGCGGGATCGGCTTTGTCGGCATTGTGGTGCCGCATATGCTGCGCCTCAGCATTGGTCCGGACCATCGCTATCTCCTGCCAGCGTCAGCGCTGCTCGGCGCTACGCTTCTGCTTCTGGCGGATGCGGTAAGTCGGACGATTGTGGCCCCGGCAGAATTGCCGATTGGCATCATCACCGCACTTTTTGGCGCGCCGTTCTTCCTCTGGATATTGCTGCGCCAGCGCGGCCTGCTCGATCTGTGAGGGTATCATGATTGAAACAAAAGCATTGGGCGTAAGCCTGTCAGGCAAGACCATCATCAGCGACATTGCCTTCTCCGCTAATCCGGGCGAGGTGACCGCAATCGTCGGGCCGAACGGCTCAGGCAAAACTACGCTGTTGCGTGCGCTTGCCGGTGACGTCGCTTACACGGGAACAGCCTATCTGGACGGTCGCTCCTTCGCTGAAATCAAGCCGTGGCAGATGGCGGCGCGGCGGGCGGTACTTCCACAGGCAAGCGCCTTGTCGTTTCCCTTCACGGTCCGCGAGATCGTGAAGATCGGGCTCACCGGCGGCTATAGTGGCGTTTCTCGCGAAGAAGAAAAGCGCTTGCCCGATCTCGCTTTGCAAAGGGTTGATCTCGCTGGCTTCGGCGGTCGGCTTTATCAGGAACTTTCCGGCGGAGAACAGCAGCGCGTGCAGCTTGCCCGTGTTCTTTGTCAGGTCTGGAAACCGGTTGTGGATGGTGAGGCGCGCTATCTTTTTCTGGATGAGCCGATTTCAAGTCTCGATATACGTCACCAGATTGTGGTGATGGAGATTGCAAGAGATTTCGCGGCAGCGGGCGGCGGGGTGATTGCTATCCTGCATGATCTCAACCTGACT
Source organism: Brucella sp. GW823-FHT04E01 (assembly GCF_058796175.1). Taxonomy (NCBI): domain Bacteria; kingdom Pseudomonadati; phylum Pseudomonadota; class Alphaproteobacteria; order Hyphomicrobiales; family Brucellaceae; genus Brucella; species Brucella sp. GW823-FHT04E01. The sequence goes on from NZ_JBXAIK010000003.1 coordinate 643,928, forward strand.
GCCATGTTCGCCGACCGTATTGCGGTCATGAACAGAGGCAAGCTTGATGTGATGGGCACACCGCGCGAAGCACTGACCGACGAGCGGCTCGAACGTGTTTATGAATGCACGTTGCGGGTGGGTGTCCCGCCGGAAAAGGGGGTGCCTTTTGTATTGCCCCAGTCTGCCTATCGCGCAGCCGCAGAATAAAAAAGGTCCGGCGTAAAGCCGGACCTTTTCATTTCAAACTTCGCGCTGAATTATCAGCTCGCTACGCGCTCTTCTTCCATTTCATCGAGACCAAGCAGGTGTCGCACGTTCGGGCGCGCCTTGACGAGGTCTGCGATGCTGTACTTCATCAGCACGGCGAAGAATGCATTGAGTGCCTCGCGCAGCGCTGAATTGAGTGCGCAACTGTCGACCAGTGGGCATTCGGTGGCATCGTTCTCGAAGCACTCCGCCATGGCGAAGTTTTCTTCGGTCACACGCACAACATCGAACAGCGAAATGTCCTGTGCTGCACGTCCGAGGCGCACGCCGCCATTGCGGCCACGCACAGTTTCCACCAGCCCATGTTCAACGAGCGGCTGAAGAATCTTGAACAAAAACAGCTCAGAAACGCCGTAGGCGCGTGCGATTTCCGGAATGCGGCTGAGCTTGCCGTCATTGGCAGCACAATACATGAGCATACGAACGGCATAATTCGTCTGGCGGGTAAGACGCATCACTGTTCCTTTCAACACGTCTCGGAACAACTGCAACCTCGATGCCGAGGACGCGATGCTCCAATCCTTGAGTTCGCAATTCCAAACCGAAAGCGGTTTATCCCTGTTTCGGAACTGCTCCAAAATTCTGGTCTTGTCGCATTTGCGATCCGGAAAGGTTCAAGGCTCGATCGGATCATGCGCTAAAGCGGATATCTGTTTCTTAACCCACTTTAGAATCATTCTTAAAATATATGAAGTCTTTTCTCACCTTTAAAGGGGAAAAGTTGTTACCGGTATCAAATAACCGCGAGTTCCTCCCAGACCCGCTGCAAAAGCCCATTCTGACCTACTGGCAAACGTCTATCCATTCGGCGCTGACCAGCTCAGCCATTTTGTGCGGAGCGATGCGCACGGCACTGTTGGTCGCTCCGGCAGCGGGCACGACTTCCTCGAAATTCTTCAGCGATACATCGCAGTAAACGGGCAGGGCGCTCGGCAGACCGAACGGACACACGCCTCCGACCGGATGGCTGGTTTCGGCAAGAACGGTCTCGGCATCAAGCATACGAGGCTTGGTTCCGAACTGATCCTTGAACTTGCGATTATCGATACGCGCATCGCCACGGGTGACAATAAGAATGGTCTGGTCTTTGGCGGAAAAAGAAAGCGTCTTGGCGATCTGTCCCGGTTCCACGCCATGTGCTTCGGCGGCGAGAACAACGGTGGCGGTGCTCGTCGGCAGTTCAATCACTTCGATTTCAGGCGCTTTGGCCGCAAAAAAAGCCTTAACGGAATCCAGACTCATAGCTTCCCTTTTTCTTATTTTGATTATTAAACTCAAGTTTAAGCCGCAATGTGGCAAAGGACAAGTCTGGTTGCTTCCTTGCGGCGTTTTGGCATTCAGTTTCTAACAGATCGAAGTCTCGATCTGCAACAATGCGCCAGGACCGAGAATGGGAAGCAGGTGAGGGGAGTTTGTCTCATAACACGGCTGCCATTGGCCCCGTGTTATGAGGGGCTTTGCGCTTTGCTTCAAAGATCGACAGGGCGGCCGGATGCTTCCTCTTCCAAGGTTACTGCAATATCTGCATTAGCCGACAATCTCACCTTGTCGCCCTCGACGTCGGCAACAAAGCCGAGTTCGATATAGTGATGATGGTCGCTGTGCATACCGGAATTATCGGTTTTCTTCAGCTTGATGCGGTTATCTTCGATGCGATCGACCGTGCCGACATGTACGCCATCGGCGCCGATGACTTCCATATTCTCCTGGATTTTGTGCTGCATGGGGAATCCTCCGTGTTGAATGATGCCGGAACGGCAATCTGCAATTGAGGCTGCGTGAGAGAAGTTAGCGCGTTTTCAGAAACTGACCATGGTGGCCACACTGAAAGTTGTATTGCTGAAGGCTGGATCGAACTCTTTTGATCGTGATCGGATGCTGGTTTCGTTCCGTGTTGTTCAGAATGCTGGCAAATGAAACAGTGCACGTTGACGCCGCAAGAAAAGCTGCTAAGAAGTCACTCGCTAAGCAATTGGGCGCAAATCGATAGCTTGCTGTGATTTGCTGTTTTTCCAGACTTGTGAAAAGCATAGATAAAACAATTGCCTGGAGGGGTGGCCGAGCGGTTTAAGGCACCGGTCTTGAAAACCGGCGTGCGAGAGATCGTACCGTGGGTTCGAATCCCACCCCCTCCGCCATTTCGATATAAAATCAAAACACTGGCACTAGCCGCCGCCTGTCGTTTGCAAACCGAAGCCGATCGCGTTACTCCGGTTGCGAGCATGGGTGCTTCGGTGCAAGCTGCACGGTCCAGAGCCTGCTTCCATCAACATTTCTGGTAAGACGCAAAAAGCCCGCCCCGGTTTGGGGGCAGGCTTCGTGTGGTGGCGGCCTGTTCGGAAGCGAACTTCTCTTCACTGGGTAACGTGGGCAATCGCCTCAAGAATAACTTCTGCGACTTCCGACGGTTGGGAAATGTGCGGTGCGTGCCCGGCTGGCAGAGTAGTCACCTTTGCGGAGATTTTCTGCGCCATTGCTGTCTGGAGATCTGGTTGGATCATGCGATCCTGTTCACTCACCACATACCAGGACGGTTTCGTCGTCCACGCAACCACGGACACCTTGCCATCGAAACTACTGGCGTGGGTTGGGTGCTGTGTGGCGAATATCACCTTGGTTTGTTCAGGTGCAATGTCCTGAGCAAGATGCTGCTGCACACCTTCCAATGTCAATGTCAGGAAGCCATCCTTGTCGGCTTGGACGTGGTTAAAACCGGAAGGAGGCGGATAGTCCTTGGCCGTCTGGTTGACCGACATACCTTCGGAAAGCGCGAAGGCCGCCACATAAACAAGTGCTTTCACATTGTCGTTCTGGCCGGCTTCGGTAATCACGGCTCCACCATATGACCAGCCGACCAGCACAACAGGGCCTTGCAGTCTTTCAAGCGCGCGCCGGGTGGTCGCGATGTCGTCCTCCAGGGAGGTCAACGGGTTCTGTACGGCTACGACATTCACACCTTTTTCCTGCAGCAGGGAGATCAGTCGGCTCCACGTCGATCCATCGGCCCATGCTCCATGCACGAGGACTACAGTTGGTTGCTGTGCGCTGGGACGGGTCGCGGTGCTTGTTGTATCAGAGATGGGTTGCATGGCTTTGTGCCTTTCCTTCTAAATGGTGTTGTCCCGGTTGATCGCGGGATAATGGCAGCTTCGTGCATATTGTAGTTATGAAACAATGAGGATAAAATGGTTCATATTTTTCAATAATGGAAATGGATTGTTTGTAATGGATCGGTTGACTGGCATGAGAGTCTTCGTAAAGGCAGTCGAATCCGGGTCCATCTCGTCGGCGGCACACGAGTTGGAGATGTCGTCACAGCTTGCCGGCAAGCAGATACGTGCCTTGGAGCTCGGACTGGGCGTAAGACTGCTGACAAGGACGACGCGTCGGCAAAGCCTTACTGACAGCGGGCAAGTGTTCTACGAGCGCGCGAAGAACATTCTGGCGGAAATGGACCTTGCCGAAGCATTGATGGCGGAGACAAGGTCTGAACCAAGGGGAAGGCTTCGCATCAGCGCTCCGGTGACTTTTGGAAGCCACGCGCTTGCGCCCGAACTTTCGGAATATCTCAGGCGGCATCCCGAGGTGTCGGTAGACCTCAATCTTACGAACAGAAATGTCGATCTGGTGGAGGAGGGGTTTGACGTGATTTTTCGCGCTGGCGATCTCCCCGACAGCAGCCTTATTGCCAAGCGTCTTGCGCCCTATCGCCTTATTCTATGTGCTGCGCCTGCCTATATGGATTCTGCAAGCAGCCTGAAGACACCACAAGATCTGGTCGAACATGAATGCCTGATCTTCACGCATTCATCGCTCCGCACCCATTGGTCATTCATTGGGCCGGAAGGTGAGGTGACTATTTCAATCACGGGCCGCTTCTGTGCCAACAGCGGTGAAGCACTGCGTGCTGCAGCACTTTCTGGTATGGGCATCCTCTTTCAACCGTATGAACTGGTTGCCGATGAGATATCGTCAGGAAAGCTGATCCGGCTTCTCCCTGAATACGAACCCCCATCGCGCTCCCTGCATGCGCTTTATGCATCAGATCGACAGATGACACCCAAGCTCAGAAGCTTCCTGGATTTCGCAGCCGAGAAATTTGGTGACGGAAAGCGTTGAGAGGTCGCCTCGCAGATATCTCCCGAATTACTACGAATGTTTTCTGTCTTTTTAAGTACCTCCTGTTCCGGAAATTGTTTCACATTTTTCCAGATACGTTCCAGTGAAGCAGATCGTGATTAAATCACAATGTTCCATTGGTATTTATGCCGATAAATATCATGAACATTATCACTATCACGACTGCAAACAATGCAAGAGATTGAAGAACAGAGAATGTATCAAGTCCCATATTTATAAATCCTAAAATATAATATAGGTAAAACATATCACAAAACTTAATTTATGGCCAGTAATTGATTCGTTCTAGGTAAACGACAGCCATAAAAGTCAATATATCTCCATCTTTTATTTGCATAATATAGCAAATGGAGGGTGTTTTCATATGAGCCGTGGGTCTGAAAGCCGGGGCAGTTTCACACGTGCGTCCATTAGAGCGCATCCCGAAAAGTGTGAAACGGTTTTCGGATAAGATGCGCGTTAAAACAAATATTTAGAGCGCGTTGCGCGCCCACTGCCGGACGGCACGCGTCAACACCAGCCGTTGCTGTTGCAATCGTATGTGAAGCTTATGATGCTTCTTCTTCGATTACATTCTGCGCAACCTGTTCGATACCACCATTGAAGCGTTCTGCGGCAAGCAGCCCGAGCCACACGGCGATCAGGCAAAGCACAACCGAAAAACCGATATTGAACAGGGCTTTGCCGGGTTGTCCAGCGCGCAGAAGATCCATCGTTTGCAGGCTGAAAGACGAGAAAGTGGTGAAGCCACCGCACACGCCGACCATGAAGGCGAGGCGCCAGATTTCCGGTATGGGAAAACGGCCTTGCTCCAGTGTCAGTGCACCGAAGAACGAGATTGCAAAAGAGCCGACAATATTGATGACGATGGTGCCCCAGGGAAGTTCGCGGCTTATCGGCAGCATCAAGAGGGCCAGCCAGTACCGCGCGACACTTCCGATCGCTCCACCGAGCGCTACCATGAGGGTTGCTTGCATTGTTCTGTGTCCATTTCAATAATGGATAGAGATTAGTCGGTGACGTCTGGAAATTCGATAGAATATCTCACTTCGAGAGGTCTTGCGACGCACTCTTCTCCTGTTTCAATTCAAGCAGGAGTCATCAGCCAATTGCTGGCAGTTTCGGGAGAACCCCATTCCCATCATGTACGGCGAAAACCGTCATTGATTTATACTGAAATATCGGACTGTTCGTCAACGTAATGGGCGCGGATGCGGCGCCCATCCCGATCACAAACCGGTAATCAGTTCAGCGCGCCGCTCTTGCGGCGTCCCAGCCGCCGTTTCACCGCGTCGCTGGCGCGATAGATGAACGAAGCGGGTGCAGGCAAAGTGCGCCGCATGAAGGCGACCTTGCGCAGATAATTGTCGATTTTCCAGGTTGCCCATGTGCCGCCCCGGAAATAGGCAACGTCGCCAGCCCGCAAGGTGCGTGTGCCGCCGTCCGCGTCGGTGACGTGCACTTCACCTTCCAGAATATAGACGGTTTCATCCCAGCCGAAATACCAGCGGAAAGTGCCTGCGGTGCAATCCCAGATGGCCGTATAGGCGGCTCGGTCCCGGCTTACCGATTGCTCGCTGGAGCGCGCATGCGGAGTGCCGTCCAGCACCCAGTCAGGATTGATCGGTGCGGGTTTCAGTTCCATTTCCATTGCATTATCGGAGACCACAGCCGGTCCCGTGGGCGCAGCGAAACCCCTCGGCATCGTTCGAGTTACAGCAAGAACGGCACTTGCAAGCATGAATTTCCAAGCCATGATTTCCCCCGAATGGCAGTCATCTTTCCAAATAACGGCTAATCGTCAGGAATGCGTTAAAGGCTTGAAAGAAACGATCTTTCCCCGCAACTCATGCGAGACTCGCAATTGGCTCTAGTAATTATTTTATGTCTTTGATTTTACTTTGTATTCACAGAAAACGAAAAACAGAATTCGGTTGTTGCTTCAAACAGGCGTGGGATAGAGACGCCACCGGAAATTGCTCCGGTGGCGAGGTGTCATGCTGCCACTATGCCATCACGGCGGGCAGGCAGTTCGAAGAGGCGGGCACCATTGTCGGTTCCTTTTTCTTGGTAACCAATGATCTTGAACCATTTTACGATGTCGGATCGGTCGAGCCAGCTTCGTGAATGGATTGGCAGGTCACCGGCCAAAGCCTGAATCTGCCGGATATGCTGCTTGCAGAAACGCACGGTATTTCGGTTGAAAAATTCTTCCTTCGCCGCAAAAAGCGTATCGGTGGCGCCATCCCCCTCATGCCAGGCGATGATAGCAACCACCTTGCCGTCCTGCAGCAAAGCATGTGCACGGCCTTCCCGCAGGTTCATCATCAGGTTGTCATAGGCGGCTTTGGTATCCTTGCCGGCGGCGATATATTCGATCGCCATACGCCTCGAAAGGTCGTGAAAAACGCTTTCAAGATCACCGACAGTCGCTGTGCGTGCCTTCATTTTTCTGACCTCCCTTCGTTTCACTCCAGTCGCGTGCAAACCGCGACAGCACCATAATGGCCACTTCCGGCCATCGCTTTCAACGTGAAAAGCCGCTGCCGGTTCCGGTCAGTCGAACCCAATTCAGCTTTGACGGGTGATCGTGACTGCAAGACCGGGCAATATGTGGCGGGCAGGGATTGTCTTCACGTGATTGTGAAAACTGCCCGCGCCTCGGCGTCATTCAACCGGATTTTCGTCGTTCTCCGGGCCTTTTCGGATTGCGCTAAGGCTCTAGTCTTATAGCGAACGCAGGTTGGTTATGCACAACTAGGGTACAAGTTGTTTGAACAATTCTGAAGGCTTGTGTATCCAGAGTGTATGTTTCTCATCTGCGTATCGTGGAATTTTCTCGGAAACACCTCCAAAAGTCTTACCCACCTAATCGGCAGGAAACGACAATGACCGACCTTCCCGGATATCCGAGTCGTCGCAGTTTTCTGAAAGCCTCCGCGGCAAGCGTGATGCTTTCAGGGCTCGCTGTCTCAGCCAAAGCGGAACCACAAACTCCCCCGGTTCCACTCGAAGAATATGAACGTCAATATTTCAATGAAGTCGAATGGGCTTTCATTCTCGCCGCAACGGCAAGACTGATCCCGTCCGAAGGCGATGGTCCTGGCGCTATCGAAGCCCGTGTTCCTGTCTTCATCGATCTTCAGCTTGCCGGTGATTACGGTCGCGCGGATGACTGGTACATGGTTGGCCCCCACGATGCGTCCGCCGATCCGACGCGCGGCTGGCAGACGCCGCTCAACCCTGCGCAGATTTACAGGCAGGGTATTCCTGCCTTCAATGCGTGGTGCGAGCAGAAGCATGGCGCTGCGTTCTCGGCCTTGACGGCGGAACAGCAAGATGCGGCGCTGACCTCGCTGCAGAAGGGGGAGGTCGGCTTGCAGCCTGAACTGCGCGACTTCTTCACAGTCCTGTTGCAGAACACCAAGGAAGGCTATTTCGCCGATCCGATGTATGGCGGCAATCACGGCATGCAGGCCTGGAGCTTTATCGGCTTCCCCGGCGCGCGCGGCAGCTACAAGGAATGGGTCGAACGCTACAATGTTCGCTACCCGTTAGGCCCAGTTTCGATCAAGGGCGAGAGGGCTTAACAATGGCACGTCAGGAAAAGAAAAAAGACGTGGTCGTCGTCGGCCTCGGCTGGACCGGCGCTATTCTGGCCATGGAACTGGCTCAGGAAGGGCTTGAAATCGTTGCGCTTGAGCGCGGGCATGACCAGAACACGGTCCCCGATTTCAAATATCCCAACATGATCGATGAGCTGAAATATGGCGTGCGTCTGAAGTTGATGCAGCGCGCCAGCCAGCAGACGGTCACGATCCGACGCAACGAGAATGAAGTTGCATTGCCGTATCGCAGTTTTGGTTCGTTTCTGCCTGGTAACGGCGTTGGCGGAGCGGGCACGCACTGGAACGGCCTGAACTGGCGTCCGCAGCCGGAAGAGCTGCGCCTGCGCTCCTATGTGCAGGAACGCTGGGGCGAACAGATCATTCCGGAAGACATGCTTCTGGGCGATTATCCGATCCATTACGACGAGCTGGAACCGTTCTTCGACCGTTTCGAGCGTATTGCCGGTATTTCCGGGAAGGCTGGCAATCTCAAGGGCAAGACCGTCGAGGGCGGTAATCCGTTCGAGGGATGGCGCTCAAACGACTACCCCATGCCACCGATGCACACGACCTGGGACGGCCGGAAGTTTGCCGATGCCGCGCAGGGCATGGGGTATCATCCCTTCCCGTCGCCCGGCGGCATCGCGTCGACGGCCTATGTCAATGAATATGGCATGCAGATGGGGCCGTGCAACCATTGCGGTTTCTGCGAGCGCTTCGGCTGCTACCAGTATTCCAAGTCTTCGCCTCAGACAGCAATTCTCGATGCACTGAAACGCATGCCGAACTTCTCCTATCGCACGGAGTCGGAAGTTCTGCGTGTCGAGATGGCGCCAGACGGCAAGACGGCTACGGGCGTGACCTATTTCGACGAGGCGACGCAGGAGGAAGTGTTCCAGCCCGCCGATATCGTTATTCTTGCGTCCTTCTCGCTCAACAACGTGCATCTGGCGCTGCTTTCCGGCATCGGCCAGCCATACGATCCGGCAACGGGCGAAGGTGTGACCGGTCGTAATTATGCCTATCAGATGAATGGCGGCGTGACGCTCTTCTTCAAGGATGAAGAGTTCAATCCGTTCATCGGCACCGGCGCGAACGGCATGTGCATCGACGATTTCGGTGTCAACCAGATCGATTTCGGACGAGAAGGCTTCATCGGCGGTTCGTACTGGCGCGCAGGCCAGACCAACGGCCAGCCGATCCGCAGTATGCCACTGCCGTCCGGTACGCCGGGCTGGGGCGGTGCATGGAAGAAGGCCATTGCCGAATGGTACGGCCATGCCATGTCCATCGGCAGCCATGGCTCGCATATGGCTTACAGGACTAACCATCTCGATCTGGACCCAACCTACAAGGATCGTCACGGTCGCCCGCTCATGCGCATGACCTTCAACTGGAATCCGAATGATATCCGGATGACCCAGTACATGAAGACCAAGATGGAAGAACTGGCCAAAACGATGAACCCGGACCTGATGCAGTCGTCCTTCAAGAAGGAAGGCGCGCAATATGACGTGCGTCCCTATCAGACGACGCACAATACGGGTGGCCATAGCATGTCGGAAAACCCGCGTGAGGGCGTGGTCAACCGCTATTCGCAGGCATGGGACAAGCACAATGTGTTCATGACCGGCGCGGGCAATTTCGTGCAGAACACGCAGTACAATCCGACAGGCCTGCTCGGCGGGCTTGCCTATTCGACTGCGCATGCGATCCGCACGCAATATCTGTCCAATCCGCGTCCGCTGATCTGAGGAGAATGGTGATGAAAACTTTTCTTCGCATAATCGGCGCTCTGGTCGTCATCGGTATTGTCGCGCTGCTGGCCTTCATCTTCGTGCCGGTACAACTGACTAAACCGACCAAGGAACTGGCCGCAGACTGGAAGCCTGCCGAAGGGCAGGGCCAATATGTCATGTATGCCTCTGACTGCATGGCCTGCCATACGGCGGAAGGCGGCAAGCCCTTTGCCGGTGGCCGCCCGATTGCAAGCCCGATGGGTACGATCTGGACGACCAACATCACTCCGGATAAGGAAACCGGCATTGGAAACTGGACACTCGATCAGTTTCGCGCCGCTCTCTATGACGGCATTCGTGCCGACGGCTCGCATCTTTATCCAGCAATGCCATATGAGAACTATCGCAAGCTGACGGAAGAAGATGTCCGCGCTCTGTATGATTATTTCATGCATCAGGTGGAGCCGGTGAACAATGTCGTTCAGGAAACCAAGCTCGGCTTCCCGTTCAACATGCGTTTCGGCATTCGCGCCTGGAACTGGCTTGCTCTCGGTCAGGAAGCGGCCTTCAAGGCCGCCGGCAAGTCGGAAGCAGAGGATCGCGGACAGTATCTGGTCGAAGGACCGGCACACTGTGCTGCCTGCCACAGCCCACGCAATACGCTGATGGCGCAGAGCGGCACGCAGGTCGGTGACAAGGACTTCCTCATCGGCGGTGTCGTCGATGGCTGGAACGCTCCGTCTCTACGCGGCGCCAATTCCGCTCCACAGAAATGGTCCATCGAGGAACTGGCAACCTATCTCGCAACAGGCCGCAATTCCCATTCAACGGCCAATGGCGAAATGGGCCTCGCTGTCGAACATTCGCTGCAGCATCTCACTGATGCAGACAATCTGGCGATGGCCGCTTTCCTGAAGGGGATCGACGGTGCGGCTGTCGAAGTGCCGCAGAGCTTCGCTTCTAAGGCGTCGATGGCGCTGCCAGCGGCTCCGGCCGATGCGGCCGGTGAAGCAACGACAAAGATGCTGACGGAAGCTTCTCCGGATATGCCTCTGGGCGCACGTCTCTACATCGATAACTGCGCCGCCTGCCACTTCGTGACGGGCAAGGGCGCGCCGGAAATCTTTCCTGAGCTTGCCGGTAATGATCTTGTGACAGGTTCGGAGACGAAACCGCTGATCTCGATCATCCTGCATGGCGCAGAGGTTCCGTCCACGGCGAAGCGTCCGATGCGTCTGGTGATGCAGGGTTATGCCGACCGCCTGTCGGATGATGAAGTCGCCGAACTGGCAACATTCGTCCGCTCGGCATGGGGTAACAGCGCAGGACCGGTAAAGGCGACAGATGTCGCGGCTGTCCGCAACAGCCAGGGGCACTAACAATAGAACGGCGGAACGAAAGTTCCGCCGTTCTGCTATCTAAGCCGCTTCGATATCGCGCATCGGCGGGTTTCCATAGAAGCGGCTATATTCGCGACTGAACTGTGACGGGCTTTGATAGCCTACGCGATGGCCAGCCGTACCAGCATCCAGACGCTCGACCAGCATCAGCCTGCGTGCCTCGTTCAGACGCAGTTGCTTTTGATACTGAACCGGCGTCATTGCCGTAATCGCCTTGAAGTGATGATGAAATGACGACGCGCTCATATTGACGTGTTCGGCAAGCTGTTCAATCCGCAATGGCGCTGCGAAGTTCTGCCGAAGCCACCCGATAGCCCGTGCTATCCGGTTGGCCTGACTGTCGGCGGTTGCGATGTTGATCAAACGCTCGCCGCCGGGACCAGTCAGAAGGCGATAAAGGATTTCCTGTTCGATCAGGGGCGCCATCACCGGAATATCCTCGGGATTGTCAAGTAGGCGCAGCAGGCGCAGAGCCGCATCCAGCAGTCCAGCAGGCGCTGCATTGACGGTAATGCCCCATTGATCGCCATCTGCCATCACGTGCCTGCGAACGTCGGCGCGCCCGATCAGGTCGGTGAGCTTTTCGCTGTCGATGGCAAGCGCCAGACACAGATGTGGTGCTTCCGGGCTAGCTTCGACCACCCGCCATGTGACGGGCAGGTCCAGCGACGTCACCAGATATTCGCCCTTGGTATAATTGATCGTCTCGGAGCCGAGACGCAGGGATTTCGCGCCCTGCAACACCATGGCGAGACAGGGCCGATAGCTGCTGTGGCACGGTATGCTTGGCGTCGTCCGCCTGCTGATCCCCAGACCTTCGATCGGTGTTCGGTATTCGCCGTCCTGTGCGGTGAAACGCTCCGCCAGCGCGGCAAGTTCCTCGTAGGTGTCGTTCAGTGACGTCATAGGTGATCCGCTTCAGATGAGATAGAATACAGCAATTATTGATCAGGCAGGCATGCATCGGCAATCGCGAAGCAGGCAGTTTTGCAGGATCGTGCAAGAAGCTTGCAGGATCGGTCTACCGCTTCTGCCCTTGCTTCCGGCATATTCTGCCTGCTTCCCCAATCCAATAAATGGAGTCTATCATGGCCATAGCAAGAGGTTACGCTGCTACGGATGCAGATGAGCCGTTGGTTCCGTTCATTTTTGAACGGCGCGAGCCCAATGCAGATGACGTGGTCATCTCGATCCAGTATTGCGGCGTTTGCCATTCCGACATCCATACCGTCCGCAATGAATGGAAGAACGCAGTTTATCCCATCGTTCCGGGGCACGAAATCGCAGGTGTCGTCACCGCCGTCGGTGATGCGGTTACCAAGTTCAAGGTCGGCGACAAGGTCGGCGTCGGCTGCTTCGTGGACTCCTGTGTTGGCTGCGCCAGCCGGGATGTCGACAATGAGCATTATCTTCCGGGCCTCATCCAGACCTACAACACCTTCGACACCGAAGGAAAGGCGCGGACGCAGGGCGGATATTCCGACCATATCGTCGTCAAGGAAGGCTATGTCCTTTCCATGCCTGACAATCTTCCGCTTGATGCGGCAGCACCGTTGCTCTGTGCAGGCATCACCCTCTATTCGCCGCTGCGTCACTGGAATGCAGGTCCCGGCAAGCGTGTGGCGATCGTCGGCATGGGTGGACTCGGACACATGGGCGTCAAGCTCGCCAATGCCATGGGCGCGCATGTTACGGTTCTAAGCCAGTCACTTTCCAAGAAGGAAGATGGCCTCAAGCTCGGCGCTCATGAATATTATGCGACTAGCGACGCGACCACTTTCGAAAAGCTGGCGGGATCGTTCGATCTCATCATCTGCACGGTTGGCGTCGCCATCGACTGGAATGCCTATCTTGGCCTGCTCAAGGTAAACGGAACGATGGTTGTCGTTGGCGTTCCCGAAGACATGGTGCCGGTGCATGCGTTCTCGCTTATTCCCGGCCGCAAGTCGCTTGCAGGATCGATGATCGGGTCGATCAAGGAAACGCAGGAAATGCTGGACTTCTGCGGCCAGCACAACATCGTTTCGGAAATCGAGAAGATCAACATTCAGGAGATCAACGAAGCCTATGAACGCGTTCTGAAGAGCGACGTGCGCTACCGCTTCGTCATCGATATGGCTTCGCTGGCAGCCTGAAATCGATAATCTGCGCGGCGCCAGATCACGGTGCCGCGCAGATCATTTTCATTCAGCCTTGGTTACATCGTTATCGGCGCCGGAGATCGAGATCGTCGGTTCGGCGGAACCGCCTGCAAGCGACCAGGTCACCTGATGGTTCGCGCCGCTGACATCGAACTGCGAAGGTCCATCGACCTTCACATTGACGATATTCTCCGCGCCGGAAACCTCCAGAATTGAAGGATCTGTTCCTTTCTTCAAGGTGGCGGTTACCTGATTGTTCGACACTTCAACGATCAGATTTTGCGTTGCTCCACCCGAAACCGTGTTGTCCGTGCCGGATACCGAAAGCTTCCGGGCGTTTTCGAAAGTCACAGTATGAGAAACGCCATGTATGGTGACATGGCCGCATTCTCCCTTGAGCTTGACGTTATTTTCCGCACCGTAAATCCCGACATCGCCGGAGGTGCAGGTGATTTCCCTGCCGAGGCCCACACCTTCGATTGTCTGTTCGTCGGCGAAAGACGATGGTGCTGCAAGAAGTGTCAGGCTGCCTGCCAGCAATGCAATTTTCAACATCTCGACCTCTTTTACCAAAGCCATGTATGGCGATTATTAACCATAGCTCATCTGTTCTGTATAGATATGGCATCATGTCGACCGATGGTTGATCGATTTAAACATATTGCTTATCGCTTATTATCAAGAGCTGAACTACACTTGGCTATGCAGCGGGGGAAGTGCAGCTTTGGGACTCGACCAGAACACTTTGTTTTTTGCGACAGGTATCTGCTCTCTGGCAGTAGGGCTGACGATTCTCAGCGTCTGGTATCAGAACTCGCGTGACAAATTTCTGCTCTGGGGTTGCCTTGGCATGATCCTGCTCGGCACGGGGGCAGTACTTTACTATGCGGGGCCTTTGCCGCTGGCTACGGCCTCCATTGTCGCCTTCGGTTTGGAGAGCGTCGGTTTCATCTTCCTGATTGTCGGGTCACGGCAGATTTCCGGACGTCCGATACAACGGAGCTTTCTGGTCGTGCTGGCGATTGCTGTAATATGCGCTACGACGCTGCCCATTCTGGCCGGACAGACGGGCACTGGCACAGCGATCTTCAACCTGACTTCGGCCCTGTTGCTCCTGCTGACGGCGAAAGAATATTTCCATGTCTATCGGGAAGCGCCGGTTCCGGTCATTGGCATGATCGTTCTTTATGCCCTGACAGCGATTTCATTCTTTCTGTGCGGCGCTGTCATCCTGCATCAACAACAGTGGGTCATGACTACGATCCCAAGCAATTGGGCTGAAGATATCAATGCCATCACCGCAATCATAGGCATTACGGGCATTGGCGCGCTGTCGCTGAATTTCACCCAGTCGCGCATTGCGCGTCGTCATGCCAACGAGGCGCGCACCGACAGCCTGACCGGATTGCTGAACCGGCGCGCGCTTTATGACGTGCTGGACGATAATGAACTGCAGCTCGGGGATTCAGTCGTGATCTTCGACCTTGATGCTTTTAAATCCATCAATGATACGCATGGCCACATCGTCGGGGATGAAGTGCTGTACACGTTCTCCGGCGTTCTGCGTAATCATGTCAAAGGTCAGGCTCTCATTTCCCGCATCGGCGGTGAGGAATTTGTTCTGATCCTGAGGCAGAAACATAATAGCGATGTTCTTGCCTTGGCCGACACGATCCGGAAAGCCTTTTCGGCGATCGTGTTCGAGGCTTCGGCTGGAGATTTCTCAACGACGACCAGCGCAGGCATCGCTTTCTGCATGCCGGGTAACGAAGATTTCCAAACGGTCTTCCGCAGGGCAGATGCGGCGCTCTATCGTGCCAAGCATCTGGGCCGCAACAAGGTCTGCACCGAACTGCACAGCGTCGCTTGAGCTTCTTTCAAATGAAAAGGGCCTGAAATCAGGCCCTTTCGCTTTTCATTCCGTCATTACATCACGTACCGAAGCGCTCTTCGCTGAGCGCCGCCGCCATCAGAGCCTTGGTATAATCTTCGCGCGGGTGGTCGAAGACCTGTTCGGTATCGCCCTGTTCGACAATCTTTCCGTTCTTCATCACAATCACATAGTCCGAAACGGCCCGCACGACCGCCATGTCGTGGCTGATGAAGAGATAGGACAAGCCGTGGTCTTTCTGCAGGTCGCGCAACAGGGCGACGATCTGCTTCTGCACCGAACGATCGAGCGCGCTTGTCGGTTCGTCGAGCACGATCACGCGCGGTTTCAGGATCATCGTGCGCGCAATGGCGATGCGCTGGCGCTGGCCGCCGGAAAATTCGTGCGGATAGCGATTGCGCATGGCCGGGTCCATGCCGACTTCCCGCAGGGCATCCTGCGCGCGGCGATCACGCTCTTTCGCCGAAAGGTTCGGTTCGTGGATCAGAAGCCCTTCAGTGATGATGCGTCCCACCGTCATGCGCGGGCTGAGCGAGCCAAAAGGATCCTGAAAAACGAGCTGCAATTCGCGGCGTTTCGGACGCATCGCCTGCGATTCCGTCGGCAATTCCTTGCCGAGATAAGCGATGCGGCCTTCTGATGGGAGAAGACGCAGAATGGCGCGACCGAGCGTGGACTTGCCGGAACCGGATTCACCCACAATGCCGATGGTCTGGCCTTCTTTCAATGTCAGCGAGACATTGTTGACGGCGGTGAGATAGTTCGCAGCGCCGAGCCATGGTTTGCTGATAAGAAAATTGACCTTCACATTGTCGGCGCGAACAAGCACCGGCGCGTCGTCACGGGGAGGGGCCTTTTCGCCTTCCGGCTCCGCATCGAGCAGCATCTTCGTATAGGGATGCTCCGGTGAGGTGAAGAGCTTTTCCGTTTCGTTGGTTTCAACCACTTCGCCGGAGCGCATCACATAGACCCGGTCGGCGAAGCGCCGCACGATGCCAAGATCGTGCGTGATGAAGACCACCGCCATGCCCAACCGCTTCTGCAGATCGGCCAGAAGATCGAGAATCTGCGCCTGAATGGTGACGTCGAGCGCAGTCGTCGGTTCATCGGCAATCAGGATGTCCGGTTCGTTGGCGAGCGCCATGGCGATCATGACACGCTGCCTTTGTCCGCCTGACAGTTCATAAGGATAGCTGTCGATGCGGCGTTCAGGTTCTGGAATACCAACCAGCTTGAGCAGTTCAAGAATACGCGGACGCGCCTGCTTCTTGTTCATGCCGCGATGATAGCGAAGCGGCTCGGCAAGCTGGTCGCCGATGCGGTAAAGCGGATCGAGCGACGTCATCGGCTCCTGAAAGATCATGGTGATCTTTGCGCCGCGGATATTGTTCAGTTTCTTTTCGGACATGCCGATCAGATCCTGACCGCGATAGAGCGCCTGGCCGGTTGCCTTGCCGTTCTGGGCCAGAAGCCCCATCATTGCCATGGTCGTCTGGCTCTTGCCTGAACCGGACTCGCCGACAATGGCGATGGTTTCACCGGCTTTGACATCGAGATTGATGCCGCGCACCGCCTGCACCGGCCCGTCATGCGTGTCGAATGTGACCTTCAGGTCGCGCACGCTCAGAATGTTTTCACTCGTCATCTCAGCGATCCTTCGGGTCAAGGCTGTCGCGCAGGCCATCGCCAAGGAAGTTCAGCGCAAACAGGATGATGGTCAGCGTTGCGGCAGGCCAGATCAATTGCCAGCTTGCGCCGCGCATGTTCTGGGCACCTTCGGAAATCAGCAGCCCCAGAGAGGTGAGGGGGTCCTGAACACCGAGACCGAGGAAGGAGAGGAGACTTTCGAGCAGGATTGCCTTCGGCACCAGCAACGTCACGAAAACGATGACCGGGCCGAGCGCATTCGGAATGATGTGGCGGGTGATGACGCCGCGCCGTGTCGCGCCTAACGCTTCCGCAGCCTGCACAAATTCCTGACGTTTGAGGCTCAATGTCTGTCCGCGCACGATGCGCGCCATATCCAGCCACTCCGTCGCGCCGATGGCGATGAAGATGATGAAAATGGATCGCCCGAAGAAGACGAGCATCAATATCACAAAGAAGATGAAGGGCAGCGAATAGAGAATATCCACGAGCCGCATCATCACATTGTCGATGCGCCCGCCGAGATAACCGGAGACAGCGCCATAGGACACGCCCAGAACCAGTGCCATCGCCGAGGCAAGCAGGCCGATGGCAAGCGACATGCGCACACCGATGAAGATGCGCGTCATCAGATCGCGGCCCAGATTATCAGTGCCGAGCAGGAAATAATTGCGTGCCACGTCGAGGGTCAGCTTGCCCGACAGCCCGTCAGTAGCGATCTCGATTTTCGGATTGCTGAACAGGTCGGAGCGCTGGAAATAACGCAGCACACGCTCGTCCGTCGGACGCTGTGCGGTAAAGTCGACAACGACATTGTTGCCGTTCAGTTCCGGCTCGCCGGCAGCTTTCAGCCGCGCCCGGGCAAGTTCGCGTTCAAGGCCTGGCATGATTGTATCTTCACGCGGATAGGCTTCGAGGCTCGGTGCCACACGCACGAACTGCGGATAAATCTTGTCATAGGGGTGCGGGCTCAGCATCGGGCCGAAAATGCCCAGAAAAGCCATCAGAAGAAGGACGATAGCGCTTGCCACGGCAGCCTTGTTCTTGCGCAGGCGCAACCATGCGTCCTGCCAGAGCGAGCGGCTTGGAACTTCCAGCCGGGCTGTTTCCGTCGGTACAGTAAGATCAGTCATAGCGAACCCTCGGATCAAGCCATGCATAAAGAAGATCGACGATCAGGTTGAACACCACGACGAAGACCGAAATGACAACAACGGTTCCCATGACGAGGGTGTAATCGCGGCTAAGCGCGCCCTGCACGAAGTAACGACCGATGCCGGGAATGCCGAAGATCGTCTCGACCACGACCGAACCTGTGAGCAGGGCGGCTGCCGTCGGGCCGAGATAGGAGACTGCGGGGAGCATCGCGGCGCGCAAGGCATGCACGCCCACAACCACACGCGATGGCAGGCCATAGGCGCGGGCGGTGCGCACGTGATTGGCGCGCAACGCCTCAATCGTTGCGCCACGCACGAGACGCGCAATGACGCCGACCTGCGGCAATGCAAGCGTCAGGACCGGCAATATCCAGTAAGTTATATTGGCCGAAGACCAGCCGCCCGCCGGAACCCATCCGAGAATGACGCCGAACAGAAGGCTGAGGAGAGGGGCCACGACGAAGTTGGGCGTGGTGATGCCGAATGTGGCCAGTGCGACGACGAAATAGTCGACAGCTGAGTTCTGCTTCAACGCCGCCAGCGTGCCGAGGAATGTTCCGATGATCGCTGCAAGCGTCAGACCGAGCGTGCCGAGCATGATAGAAACCGGCAGGCCGGAAGCGAAAAGATCGTTCACCGAGAAGTCGCGTCGTGTGAAGCTCGGTCCAAGATCGCCGTGCAGAAGATTGCCCAGATAAATCAGATACTGCTGCCACAGCGGCGCATCCATATTATAGGCCTTCTTGAGGTTCTCCAGGATCAGTGGATCAATCGGCCTTTCAAGGTCGAAAGGTCCGCCGGGCGCAAGCCGGATCAGAAAGAACGTCAGCGTGATGATGATGAATATCGTGGGTATCGCACTACCCAATCGTCGGAGCGTATAGCCCAGCATGTTCTTTTCCCTTCTTTGCCGGACCGCTTTGAACGATCCGGCAAATCCCACTAAGGGCTTGTTTCTTTTTTGTTTTTAATTCTTTGTCGATAACCAGCGCGTGCCGTGCGAATTCATGAGGTTATCTTCGTAACCCTGAACACGGTCGGCAACGAGGGCGGTGGACGAATAATACATCAGCGGCACGACAGCGCCGTCGCCGAGCAGTATCTTCTCTGCTTCAGCCAGGATTTTTGCACGCTCGGCGAGATCGGTCGTCGTTGCAGATTTCGCCATCAACGCGTCGTAATCCTTGTTCGACCATTCGGCATAATTGAAGTAATTGCCGGTGGTATAAAGCTCCAGGAACGAATTCGGATCGTTGTAATCGCCGATCCAGCCGTCACGGGTGATGTCGAACATACCCTTTTCCTGAAGGTAGTTGTAGAAGGTGGCGCCTTCCACTTCGTTGAGCGTTGCCTTGATGCCGATATTGCCCAGCATGTTGGCAAGCGCCGCCATGGTATTCTTGTGGTTTTCCGAGGTATTGTAGCGCAGCGTCACGGAAAGGCTGCCCGGTTGGACACCGGCTTCCTGCAGCAATTCCTTGGCCTTGTCCTCACGGTCCAGCACATCCTCGTCGGCGAAATCCAGCTTCGGCGCGTCCTTGACGTAATTCGCAATGCCGGGCGGCACCATGGAACTGGCTGGCAGCATCACACCGCGCCAGACTTCATTGGCGAGAAACTCACGATCGACGGCCATCGATATGGCCTTGCGCACGCGCGGATCGCGCAGCTTGCTCGATGGCTCGCCTTTGATGTCGACATAATAGATGCCAAGATAGGGAGCGAGGCGGAACTGACCGCCGAGGTTCTTTTTCACATAGTCCATCTGTTCGGCAGGAACATCGGAACAGATATCGACTTCCTTCGCCTCGAAGCGGCGCATGCAGCTTGCGCGATCCTCGAACGGTATCCAGTTCACCGCATCGATCTTCACATTGGAAGCATCCCAGTAATTCGGGTTCTTCTTCATGGAGATTTTGTCATTGGGAGTGAAGCTGACAAGCGTATAGGCGCCATTGGTCACCATGTTGCCGGGCAGGGTGAACTTGTCGCCGAACTTCTCGACAGCCTTCTTGTTGACCGGGAAACCGGTCTGATGAGTGAGAAGTTCGAGGAAATAAGGGGCAGGGTTCTTGAGAGTGATTTGCAGCGTCTTGTCGTCAAGCGCCTTCACGCCAAGCTGATCGACGGGCATCTTGCCGGTGGCAACTTCCTCGGCATTCTTAATGGCGTAGAGGACGCTGGCATAGCCGGCAGCCGTCTTCGGGTCCATGATGCGGCGGAAGGAAAACTCGAAATCGCCGGCGGTAACAGGGTCACCGTTCGACCATTTGGCATTCTCGCGCATGTGGAATGTGTAGGTGAGGCCGTCTTCGGAAATATGCCATGATACGGCCGCTCCGGGAATGGCTTCGCCCTTCTCGTTTTGCGCCAACAAACCTTCATAAAGATCACGAAGAACACGGTTTTCCGAAACGGTGGTTGTATGGTGCTGGTCCAGCGTGGCGGGATCGGTATCGTTGCCCCGGTTGAGCACTGTTTCTGCCGATGCGGCACCGGCTAGCGCCATCAGGCAAACGCCTGTCATCAAGAATCCGCGAACCATTGAAAACTCCCATATGCTTATTAAAAAATGTTAGCCCCGACAAAAGAGGGCCCTCCGGAACTGCCGGAAGAGAAAAGGGCCGCGCCAACAGGCGCAGCCCAAGCTGAAAATTTATTGCTTAAACGAGAGCCAGCGCGTCTTGTGGCTGTCCATGAGGTTGTCGTTCCAACCGTCGATCTTGTCCGAAACAAGGGCGCGCGACGAATAATAGAGGATCGGGATATTGCTCATCTCATCGAGCTTCAGCTTTTCAGCTTCAGCCAGCGTCTTGGCGCGCTCGTTGAGATCGAGAATTTTTTCTGCCTTCGCCATCAGCGCATCGTAGTCGGCGTTCTTCACCTTGGAATAGTTGAAGCTCACATTGCTTTGGCTGATGAAAAGGAAGTTCTGCGGATCGTTATAGTCACCGATCCAGCCTGCACGCGCGATATCGAACGGACCATCGTCGCGCATGAAGTTGAAGTAGGTCGCACCTTCGGTTTCGTTCAGTGAAGCCTTGACTCCGATATTGCCGAGCTGATCGGCGATGGCGGCCATGGTATTCTTGTTGTTTTCCGAGGTGTTATAAAGCAGTTCGATCGAAAGTGTGTTCGGTTCGACGCCAGCTTCCTTCAACAGTTCCTTGGCCTTGTCTTCGCGTTCCAGCATGTCGTCTGAATAGTCGAGCTTCGGCGCATCCTTCACATAATTGGCGATGCCCGGAGGAACCATCGAATAGCCCGGAAGCATGGTGCCCTGCCAGACCTGATCGGCAATGAAATCACGGTCGATGGCCATGGAAATCGCCTGGCGGACGCGTGGGTCCTTCAGCTTGCTGTCGGCGGTCTTGCCCTTTACCGGCAGATAATAGACGCCGAGATAAGGCGCCATGCGGAATTCCTTGGAAAGGTTCTTCTTCACATAGTCCATCTGCTCGGCCGGAACGTCGGAGCAAATCTGCACTTCCTTCGCCTCAAAACGGCGCATGCAGCTTGCGCGATCCTCGAACGGTATCCAGTTGACCGTATCGATCTTCACCTGATCCGCTTCATAGTAATACGGATTCTTCTTCATCACGATCTTGTCGTTCGGTGTGAAGCTTTCCAGCATATAGGCGCCGTTCGTCACCATCTTGCCGGGCGTGGTGAACTTGTCGCCATTTTCCTCGACGCTTTTCTGGTTCATCGGGAAGCCGGTCTGGTGGGTCAGAAGCTCAAGGAAATACGGAGCAGGGGCGTTCAACGTGACCTTGAGCGTATGGTCATCGACGGCTTCAACGCCGAGCTGGTCAGTCGGCTTCTTGCCACCGGCAATATCTTCGGCATTCTTGATGATGAACAGCATGCTGGCGTACCCGGCGGCTGTCTTCGGGTCCATCAGGCGGCGGAAGGTGAACTGGAAATCACCGGCCGTGACCGGATCGCCGTTCGACCATTTTGCGTCATCGCGCAGATGGAAGGTGTAGACCGTACCGTCTTCGGAAACATCCCAGGATTTGGCAACGCCCGGAACTGCTTCGCCGTTTGCGTTCTGAATAGTCAGGCCGTCATACAAGTCGCGCATGACATTGCCTTCAGCCACCGTCGAGGTGCGGTGATGGTCCAGTGTCGCCGGATCAGTGTCGTTGCCGCGATTGAGAACGACTTCTGCCGAAGCTGCGCCAGCCAGCGCCAGAAGACACACACCTGTCAGTAGAAATTTACGATACATTTGAGAACCCCTCCTTTGAAATTTTTGAAATGGCCCGCATCTTATGGATAAGCGCGCCACTTGCAAGAGAACTTATCAACACTTTGACTTAATTAACATATTCACATTTTCTTGAGCGAATTAAGTGCTCGCATTCTGGTACGGAACTATGGGTTTTCACCGGATTTACAAAGTAGAAATGGCCGCTGAGCGCGCCCGAAAAACGCCGTAATTTCCGCCGTTTGCGACGTTTGAATGTCAGCTGAAACGAGGTGGAAAAAAGGTCCGATTCGCTGGAAGTTACATGCTCGTTTTCAGTGCCATTTCTCTAGTGTTTGGTGCCGCGAATATTCAGGGCTTAGATGTCGATAGCGTCGCAAGCGGTTGTCGCGATGTTTCAGGACAGATGGATATAGGGTAGTTCCATAATACATATTATCTGATTCATGTTGATGCCAAGGGAAGCTTGATCGCTCATGAAAAGAAGCGCCTTTTCAGGCGCCTCCTTCTGTCTGTCTCAGAATGTCCGCTGGAGCGCGATCAGGCCTTGCCACGCGTCTGACCCGTTAAGGACAGACTTTTTGTCACGCCAGCGCACGTAAGAGATTTCGGGCGTGACCGTGAAGCCAGGAACCAGTTCGTAAGCGACGTTTGCCGTCGTGTAGAACGTGTCTGTGGCATCGTAAGAAAGCTGGGCATTGATGATGGCCTTGTCGGATATTTTGTAAGCGCCGCCACCCCAGGCAGCCCAGTCGCCGCCCCATTGACCGTAGAAACTATTGATTGCGCGAACCTGGCCTGCAACTTGTCCGTTGTCGCCTTTGACGTCCATATAGCTGTCTTTGTTGGACTTAAAGCCACCCATGGCCCACACGGACAGCTTGTCATTGATGTTGAGATTGCCACGCAGCTTGCCCGCCCATTTTTCGTTCCGGGCATCGTATGCAGCAACTGTAATGACCGCGCCCCAGTCTTGGGCATATTTCAGACCACCAACGATGTGCGGGGTATAGTCACTGATAGTGCCATCAAAGCCATATTGCTTATCTGTATCGAGATTGTTGCCCTGTTCCAGCGACAGGATCGCCGAAATGCCGTTGCTGCCGGAGTAGGTATAGCTGATCAAGCCTGTACGATAGCCGCCTGCAAGGATCACATCATCGTTAAAGACGTCGCCGAGATACCCCACGAAGGATATGAACGTCGAAAAATCGAGGCCGACACGCAGTCCCGCCAGATCGACATATGCAACGCGCAACGAGCCGGTGGAGCCGGAATCTTTGCCATTGCCCCACTGAAAACGGGTTTCCGCATAGGTTTTTAGTGTGCCGAGCTCCGTTTCGGATGCCGTGCTGGCACGCAATGTGAAACGGGCAGAATTGTCCCAGCTATCGCGCTTGCTGTTGCGCTGGAGATGAGGTGTGCCGTCCTTGTCAGTGAAGCCGCGGCCATAAACATCGTCCCCGCCCTGCATAAGATAGCGGACATAGCCGTGTATACGCAGGCATGTTTCAGTTCCGGGAATATAGAAATATCCCGTGCCGTATGCGTCACAAACCCGGACGTATTGTGTCGATTCCGGTTCCGGCGCGATAACTGCGTCTGCGCCATAGGCTGCAGATGCACTGCATGCCGTCGCAATGCAGCCTGCCAGCGATAAAGTAAACTTCATGTCCCCTCACAAATATAAAAATATGACCGGAAATACTTTCCCGGTCTAAAACGTCGCCAAGGTAAAACAAAAAAATATTTTCTATAATCGCAAATTCTAATAAGCGAATTATAGTGCGTGCTTATATGTGTGCTATTAAAGTAATTATCACAATAAGTAGGGAGTTATTACTTAAAGTAGTAAGATTAAAACAAGAAATATACAGTCGATGCATCTGGCGACTCCGTTTCGGGGTCGCGCCATCAATGGGAGGGCTTTATGCATCGCAGTTTCTTTCTTGCAGGCGCTTGCTGTTTTTCGTTGGCTACCGTCGCGTCAGCCGAAACCGTGTTGAACCGTGATAGCGGCAGCGATCCATCAACACTGGATCAGCACCGTACAACGACGGTCAATGAAAGCGCTTTGCTGCGTGATCTCTATGAGGGGCTTATTACCGAAGATGCAAAGGGCGAGCTGATACCGGGTGTAGCGCAGTCGTGGGATATTTCTCCCGACGGACTGACTTATATGTTCCATTTGCGCGCAGGTGCAAAATGGTCGAACGGCGATCCGGTTACCGCAGGTGATTTCGAATATTCGCTGCACCGTATCATCGACCCGAAGACTGGTGCGGGTTATGCCAATGTTCTCTATGCGATCAAGAACGCCAGGGAAATCAATACCGGCAAGCTCCCACTGGATCAGCTGGGCGTCGAGGCGCTTGACGACCGCACGCTGAAAATCACGCTTACGTCCCCTACCCCTTATTTCCTTTCACTGCTGACCCATCAGACGACCTTGCCGCTAAACAGGAAAGCCGTCGAGAAATATGGCGACAAGTTCACTCTGGCGGGAAACATGGTGTCGAACGGTGCCTATACATTGGCCAGCTTCACACCAAATGCGCAGATCGTCATGAAGAAAAACCCGAACTACTGGGATGCATCCAATGTAAAGATCGACGTGGTGAACTGGATTCCATTCGAGCAACCGGCGTCGTGCATGCGCCGGTTTGAGGCCGGGGAGATCGACATTTGCGGTACGGTCCCCGCCGAGCAGATGGACTACATCAAGTCCAATCTGGGGCATAATCTGCGTGTCGCCCCCTATTTCGGCACCTTTTATGTCAGTGTCAGAGGCGAACCGGATAGTAAGTTGCGCGATCCTCGTGTGCGTGAAGCCATATCGATGGCGATTGATCGAATGTTTCTGGCCAATGAAATCCGGCGTGGCATGATGATGCCGGGTTATTCGATGGTGCCTCCCGGTACTGAAAACTATGTCGTGGACGCGCCCCGGCTGGATTACATGAATATCGATATTCTGGATCGTGAGGACAAGGCCAGGGAATTGCTGAAGGAGGCCGGTGTCGCACCGGGAAGCCTGTCGGTCAAGCTGCGCTATGCCACTTCGGTCAACAACAAGAACACGATGATTGCTATCGCAGACATGCTCAAGAATATTGGCATCAATGCTTCACAGGACGAAGTCGAAGGCGCGACTTATTTCAATTATCTGCATGAAAAAGGCATGTATGATTTTGCCTATCAGGCATGGATCGGCGATTACAACGACGCTTATTCCTTCCTGAGTATGTTCACGACCGAC
This sequence comes from Brucella sp. GW823-FHT04E01, assembly GCF_058796175.1. Lineage (NCBI taxonomy): Bacteria > Pseudomonadati > Pseudomonadota > Alphaproteobacteria > Hyphomicrobiales > Brucellaceae > Brucella > Brucella sp. GW823-FHT04E01. The sequence goes on from NZ_JBXAIK010000003.1 coordinate 669,372, forward strand.
AATTATTTCAATAATTCAGATTGGTCGAACAAGGATTATGACGCGCTGATTACAAAATCGGAAACGATGACCGACACTGGAGCGCGGGCTGAAACCCTTGCTCAGGCTGAGCGCATTCTGCTGAAAGAGGTTCCGGTCATCCCACTGCTCTACCCTTCATCACAAGCGCTCGTGGCAGATAAGGTTGAAGGCTACAGCGACAATCTGATGAACATACACGCAACCCGCTGGCTGTCTCTTCAAAGCAAATGAAATAAAGGCTGGTTGTATGGCCATCGCGCGGACGGGTTGCGCGGTGGCCTGATTCCAATGTTTCAATCAAAACAGGAAATGCTCTAGCATAGCACTTTCAACTGAATCAGTTTCCGACGAGATCAAAACGGTGGGGTATGAAACCAGCAATCGAGCAGCTCTTTCCCGGCTTTGAGATGCGGGAAGTGGAAACGAATGATGTTCGTTTTGCGGTCATGACTGGTGGTAAAGGCCTGCCGGTTCTGTTGCTGCACGGTTATCCGGAAACCATGGCTGCATGGCATCGCATTGCCCCTGAACTCGCCCGCTCCCGCACAGTCGTCGTGCCTGATCTGCCGGGCTATGGACGAAGCCGCATCACGTCCAATCCGGTTGGTGCCGGATCAAAACGCCGGATGGCCGCTAGTCTGGTCGCGTTGATGCAGGCGCTCGGGCATGAGCGGTTTGTTGTGATCGGGCATGATCGCGGTGGGCGTGTCGCCTATCGCATGGCATTGGATCACCCGGACAATGTGGTTGGACTGGTATCCGTGACGGTCGTACCGACTCCGGAAATGTGGGAAGGCGCCAGCAAGGCTTTCGGCATGGGGGCGTGGCACTGGTTCATGCTGGCACAGCCCGAACCGCTGCCTGAAATGCTTCTTTCCGGCAATCCTCGTTTCATGATCGATACGACCTTGCAGAAGATGGCGCATGGTCTCGACAAGCTGCATCCGCTTGCACTTGCGGATTATCGGGAAGCCTTTGACAGTGCGGAAGTCCGGCACTGGATATGCGAGGATTACCGCGCAGGCGCAGGTGTGGATGAAGCTGACGATCTTGCGGATCGGGCGGCAGGACGGCGCATTCATGCGCCGGTTCTGGTTTTCTGGGAACAAGGCCGACGCTATGGCGGCGGGCGCGAACCGCTCGATATATGGGCAGACTGGGCCATCGATGTTGACGGCGAAGGACTGGCTGGCGGGCATCTTCTGCCTGAGATGGCCTCAGGTCCAATACTGGCTCGGTTAGACCCGTTTCTGCGGAGAATCGATGCCGGTGCATTGGCGGCAGAACAAGTACGTGACCGTTAATCTTATTGAAAATCCCGCTATGTGACTTTATGCGAAAGCAATCTTCCATATTTTTCCGTGGCAGAGACGTAATGAAATTTTGTTTGCCGGGCCTAGCAGGAAATCTGTTGCGCCAGGCTGACACCCGCATCGGAGGAGAACCGGAATGGATTTCACCCTGACACGCCGTCAGACATTGATGGGACTTGGTGCGTTGGGCATCAGCACGGCTTTCGGCTCCCCTGCCCGCGCCGCGACGCGAAATCTGGCCGTTCTCCATCTGGCGAGCCATGCGCCGAGCTATATCGCGCACGAGCGTGGCTATTTCAAAGATGCTGGTCTCGATATCGAGTTGAAGTTCTTCGAAGCCGCCCAGCCCATGGCTGTCGCCATCGCATCCGGCGATGCAGATTTTGGTGTGACGGCAATGAGTGGCGGGCTTATCAGCCTGGCCGACAAGGGCGCGATCAAGGTCATCGGCGGTGCGCTTGCAGAAGAAAAAGGCATTACCGGCAACGTCATTCTGGCCTCCAACAAGGCCTATGAAGGCGGGCTAACGGAACCGTCCAAGCTGGCGGGACACAGCTTCGGCATCACCACGGCTGGATCGTCATTCCATTTCATGGCGCACAAGATCGCCAAGGCCAACAATATTCCTCTTTCTGAAATCCAGCTGCGCCCATTGCAGAAGCTCGGCGCTGTTGTCGGTGCCCTGTCGACCGGGCAGATCGATACCTGGGCCATCCAGCCCAATATCGCCAAGAAGCTCATCCGTGAGGGCGCTGCAAAGCAGATCGGTCTCGTCTCCGATTATGCGCCGGATTATCAGGTCACGACAGCATTCACGTCTACTAAGAATGCGTCCGACGAGCGCGCCATGACCGAAGCCTTCGTCAAAGCCTATTCCAAGGCAATCGACGATTATAATGCGGCCTTTGTCGACAACACTGCAGACGATGCAGCGCGCGACGACATTGCAAAGATCGTGCACAAATATGTCGAAAGCGACAGCCCGTTCGAGACGGCAAAACAGAACCTTATCGATGGTGCTATGCGCATCAACAAGGGGCTGGCCTTGTCGCTCAACAGCTGCGTGGAGCAGCTCGACTGGTTCCGCTCCGAAGGCATGGTCAAGGAAGCTGTCACACAGGAAAAGCTGTTCGACACATCCTATGTCAAGACAATTTGAAACTGGCTAAGGCTGGTTGAAACTGAACATTCCGTGCCCGACAGGTTTTGTCGGGCGCAAAGCCCGACGACAGGTATTCCAAACCGGGATGCGCGTCAAAACAACGAGATAGAGCGCGGATTTGATCCAATCATATCGAAACGCGCTCTAACGTCGAAGGGCGGACTTTCTGACTGGAGTTGAAATGGATCTGCAACTGAAAAACATCAGCCATTCTTATGGTCCGGTCGAAGTTCTCAAAGATATATCGCTTACCATCCCGCAGGGGCAGATCGTCTGCCTGATCGGCCCTTCGGGCTGCGGAAAGTCCACGCTCCTGCGTTTTCTGGGCGGTCTTGAGCGGCCATCCTCGGGCGAAGTGCTGCAGATAGGCTCGCCGCCGAAGGATTCACTCAATCCCCTCACTTATGTTTTCCAGCACTTTGCGCTGCTGCCATGGCGCAGCGTGGAAGGAAATATCAAGCTGGTGCTGGAGGATCATGGTCTTGGCCGGGCGGAAATGGACAGGATCGTAACCAATGTTCTGGAGCGCACCCGGCTGTCGGATTTCCGACAGGCATTGCCGAAGCAGCTTTCGGGTGGCATGCGCCAGCGCGTGGCGATTGCACGCGCCTTGTCGGTACGCCCTGCCGTCATGCTGATGGATGAGCCCTTGTCGGCGCTCGATAGCCAGACACGGGAACTGCTGATGGATGATCTGATTGCGCTGTGGACGCGCCAGCCATTCACCTCGGTCTATGTCACGCACAATCTCAACGAGGCGGTGCGGCTCGGCCATCGAGTGGTGGTGCTGTCGCGACGACCGGGACGGATCAGGGAGATTGTCGATATCGATATTCCGCTTTCCGAGCGTCACCTTGGCGACCCCGTTCTGGAAGAAAAGCAGAAGCAGCTCTGGGAGCTGATGCGGGCGGAAGCGCAGGCAGCAGATCAGGAGTTGATCAATGGTTGAGATCGCAGAAATGAAGCAGTCCAGCCAGGATGTTCGCCCGGTTCCTTTCCGGGGGGGCGGTTTCGCACCTCAGCCGGTGCGCCACATGGCCCTGATCCTGTTTATAGCGCTGCTGGCGCTGGCGGAAATCGGAACCCGCAGCGGCTTCATATCCAATCTGACATTGCCGCGCCCATCCGCCGTGCTGGAAACCTTCGTCCAGCTCTGGCAGACCGGCCTTCTGTGGCAGCATCTGCTGCCATCGCTGCGGCGGCTTGTTGTCGGCGCCAGTCTCGGTATCGCGGTCGGTGTGAGTCTCGGGGTAATGATCGGCTTGTTCAGCTATGTCCGCGCCGGTCTGGTGCCGCTCGTTGCTGCTCTCTTCCCGATCCCCAAGATCGCACTCCTGCCACTCTTCGTGATCTGGTTTGGCATCGATGAAATGTCGAAATATATGCTCATTGCCTTCGGCACCTTTACGCCCACCGTCGTCGCCACTTACGGCGCGGTCGATAATGTGGATCGTTCGCTTGTGCGCATGGGCCAGAGCTTCGGTCTTGGATGGTGGTCTATCGTGCGCAAGATCATCCTGCCCGGCGCATTTCCTGCGATCCTGTCCGGGCTGCGAGTGTCGATCTCCATCGCCATCATTCTGCTGGTCGCAGCCGAAATGCTCGGCGCCCAGTTCGGCGTCGGTTCCTATATCCTTGAAGCCGGATCGCTCTACGATCTTGAGAAGCTGTTTGCCGGAGTCACAATCCTGTCGGTGATGGGACTGATCGTCAATTTCATCATCGGGCAGATCGAGAAGCGTTTCTTGACCTGGCGTGGCTGATCGCAATAATATTTCGTATAGACATATTATTGTCGACAGAATGAAATGTGTTGTCCGCTTTTCGTTGCATGTTCTTACCGGGACGTTATACGAAGGGACTCTATCGCAAATTTTTGCGTCTCATTTTAGATGCCAAGATCCCGCGTCTTGTCTGTTCCCCCATTCATGAGGCGCTACCCGAAAAGGAGCGGAAATATGAGCCGTTATGGCAAAGCACATCGTAAGTTCACCGGATGTGACGAGCGATGAGCGCCGAACCAAGCCGTATTCAGCCGGAAGAAACACGCAAGACTGCAATCGCGCTCAAGGATGTGCAGATTTCGTTCAAGCTGGCCGATGGCGGCCGCTTCGATGCTGTCGCCGAAAGCAATCTTGAAGTTGCTGAAAACGAGTTCGTGGCGATTGTCGGTCCGACCGGCTGCGGAAAATCCACATTGCTCAATGCCGTTGCCGGGCTTCTCGTACCGGCCAGCGGTACGGTCGAAATCAGCGGCCAGCGGCTGCAGGGTCTCAATCGCAAGGCAGGTTATCTTTTTCAGCAGGATGCCCTCATGCCCTGGAAGACTGTCTTGGACAATGTCTCCATCGGGCTGGAAATTGCAGGCACCTCGAAGGCTCAGGCGCGCGAACAGGCCCGTGAGTGGCTCGGCCGCGTCGGTCTTGCAAGTTTCGGCGACCGCTATCCGCATATGCTGTCGGGTGGACAGCGCAAGCGCGTCGGCCTTGCGCAGGTGCTGATCCGCAATCCGAAATATCTGCTGATGGATGAACCCTTCGGTCCCCTCGACGCACAGACGCGGGTTATCATGGGCGACCTTCTGCTGGACCTGTGGTCGCAGGACAAGAAGGCGGTCATGTTCGTGACCCACGATCTGGAAGAGGCTATCGCGCTGGCGGATCGCGTCGTCATCATGTCCGCCGGGCCGCGTGCCCGCATCATGGCCGAATATAAAATCCCCCTCGCCCGCCCACGCGAGATTTCCGAAATTCGTCTCGACGACAAGTTTCACGAAATTCATCGCGAAATATGGAGCGCGCTCAAGGAAGAGGTTCTCAAGGGCTATCAGCAGACGAGTGGGGAAAAGAAATGAAAAAGCCTATGCTGTTTTTGGCGCAGCTCAGCGTGGCTGTCGCCGTTATTCTGGTCTGGCACCTCTTCACCGCCACCCATCTGCTAGGCAATCCGGCCAAGGCGAAGTTCTTCTTTGCGACGCCGGGCGATGTGGCGCAACGCATCTACAAGTGGTTTGCGGAAGGCACGATCTGGTATCATCTCGGCATCACGCTGCTTGAAGCCATGCTGGCCTTTGCCATTGGCGCAATTGGCGGCGTGCTGATCGGGTTCTGGTTTGCCCGCAAGCCTTTGCTCGCGGCGATCTTCGACCCTTATGTGAAGGCAGCCAATTCGTTGCCGCGCGTCGTGCTGGCGCCGATCTTCGCGCTGTGGCTTGGCCTCGGCATCTGGTCGAAGGTGGCGCTCGGCGTCTCGCTGGTCTTTTTCATCGTCTTCTTCAACGTCTATCAGGGCGTGAAGGAAGTGAATCAGACAGTGCTCGCCAATGCGCGTATGCTTGGCATGAACGAGCGCCAGCTTCTGCGCAATGTCTATCTGCCATCGGCGCTGTCTTGGATGTTTTCAAGCCTGCATACGGCTGTCGGCTTTGCCGTCGTCGGCGCGGTTGTCGGCGAATATCTCGGCTCGTCGGCAGGTCTCGGCTATCTGATCCATCAGGCGGAAGGCGTGTTCGACGTCACCGGTGTCTTTGCCGGTATGCTGGTGCTGACAGCATTCGTACTGCTCATCGATTGGGGCGTGTCCATCGTCGAGGAGCGCCTGCTTGTCTGGCGCCCGAAAGCTGCCGGACACAACGGTTAAGAGGATTCAAGGAGGAAACCATGAGGACAACACGTAGAGATATATTGCTGGGCGCCGCCGCCTTCGGGCTGGCGGGTATTGCCTCGCGCCTGCCTGCCTACGCGCAGGATGCATCTGCGACGCCGGAAAAGCCGGAGCTGATGTTCGGTGTTGGTGGCAAGCCGCTCTTCTATTACCTTCCCCTCACCATTGCCGAGCGCAAGGGCTTCTTCGAGGAAGAAGGCATCAAGGCGACTATCAATGATTTCGGTGGCGGCGCAAAGTCCTTGCAGGCGCTGATCGGCGGTTCGGTCGATGTGGTAACCGGCGCATACGAACACACCATTCGCATGCAGAACAAGGGACAGGACATCAAGGCCGTCTGCGAGCTTGGCCGCTTTCCGGGCATCTGCATCGGCGTGCGCAAGGACCTCGCAGGCGAAATCAAGACGATTGCTGATCTCAAGGGCCAGAATGTCGGTGTCACGGCGCCGGGCTCTTCAACTTCGCTGCTGCTGCAATATGCGCTCATCAAGAACGGTCTGGCAGCAGATGCCGCTTCGATCATCGGTGTCGGCGGTGGCGCAAGCGCGGTCGCAGCCGTCAAGAAGGGCGAAATTGCAGCCCTCGTCCATCTTGACCCGGTCATCACGCGCCTGGAAGTGGATGGCGACATCACCTTGATTCTGGATACGCGCACCGAAGAAGGCACGCGCCAGCTTTTCGGTGGCACCAATCCGGCCGCGACCGTTTATGTGCAGCAGAGCTTCATCGATGCAAATCCGGTAACGACGCAGCGGGTCGTCAACGCTTTCGTCAAGTCGCTGAACTGGATTCACAAGGCTTCTGCCGATGACGTGGCTGATGCTGTGCCGGAAGAGTATCTGCTGGGCGACCGCGAGCTTTACAAGACCGGCTTCGAGAAGTCCCGCGCCATGTATTCCGAAAAGGGCCTGATTGCGGAAGACGGCTTCAAGAGCCTGTTCGAAATGCTCAAGGCGCTCGATCCGGAACTGGCAAGTGCGGATATCTCATTTGCGCAAACTTTCGATCCACGTTTTGTGGAAGCCGCAAAGGCATAATCCGCTTTGGGCAGGGGTATTCCCTGCCCTTTGCACCCTTCGTCGCCGGAAGTTCAAAAGCGGCTCTTGGCAAAGCGCTCCTGCAGCCATTGGGCGGCTGGCCCCTGCCGTCGCCGCTTGTTCCAGATAAGCTCAAGCGCGACCGGATGCGCACCTTCGTCGAACTGCAGTTTCGGAATGACGAGTTCCGGCGCCAGCGGTGAATCCTGCAAGATATGTTCGGGAATGAATGCCCAGCCGATCCCCCGCGTGAGGATCTGAAGGATAACCCAGTGGCTTTCCACCCACCAGACTTCGGCACCCACCCGCAGACGACGGCTTTCAGCCGTATCGCTGTGCTTTCGGGCCATGATCTGGCGAAACGATCTCAAATCTTCCCAGCTGACCGCCGTATGAGCCAGTGGATGCTCTCGCCCGCAGACGAGAACCAGAGGCACCCATCCGATGGTGTGGAAGCCAAGTTCATCCGGCATCTGCTCGGCGCGCCACATCACGCCGAGGTCCGCCTTTCCTTCCAGCACAAGCCCGCTTATTGCCGTTGACGGCGGAAAAGTCAGCTCCAGTTCGACATGCGGGTATTCCTGCGCGAAGGCTGCAAACAGCGTCGCGATAGCCGGTTCGGGATAAAGCTCGTCGATTGCGACCACGAGACGGCTTTCAACATGATCGCCGAAATTTCTGGCGACGGAAATCAGATGTTCACGCCGGGCAAGCAGCAACCGCGCTTCCGGCAACAGCCGCGCACCCGCCTCCGTGAGCACCGGATTGCGGGATGCACGGCTGAACAGCTTGACGTCGAGATCGTCTTCCAGCGAGGAAACCAGCACACTGACGGCGGACTGCGCCTTGCGCAAATATCGCGCGGCAGCGGAGAACGAGCCGTGATCCGCTGAGGCCACAAAGGCTTCTAGCTGTTCGAGTTCGATACTCATTTATCGCAAATCCAGATAGTATCTAACTTTTCTTATCGCCAGAATAAGATAGAAGCACGCGCATTAACAACAGGGATTAAAGGAAATGCGCAGTTTTATGGACCGTGTCCGCCACGCAACGATGTTCGAAATCATCGGTCTGGCGATCTTCATACCCGGTTCCGCCTTCATTCTGGACAAGCCTGCAGCAGAGATGGGCGTGATCGGGGTTGTTTCGGCAACCACTGCAACCGTGTGGAATTTTCTGTTCAATCTGGGCTTTGACAAGGCGATGCTGCGTTTCACGGGTAGCGTCAACAAGAGCATGGCTGTCCGTGTTCTTCACGCAATCCTTTTTGAAGCCGGATTGATCGTGCTGCTGATCCCGTTCATCGCCTGGTATCTGGGAATTTCGCTGATTGCCGCCCTTGTGATGGATATAGCGATTGTCGTTTTCTATCTGGTCTATGCGTTTGTGTTCAACATTGCATATGACAGACTGTTCCCGCTACCGCTCGGGCAGACCGCAGAAGCGGTTTGACATCGCTTCAAGAGTGACGCGGCCGCGCCTTAGAGGCTGAATCCAAAAGCGGCATGTGTGTGCGAAAATGGTGATTTTCGAGCACCGGAGCACAATGTACTTTTGGGTACATGAGCACCGGAACGGAGACAAATTGCCATTTGCAGCCACACAGGGCGAGTTTTGGAGTGGGCTTTCAACAGGGGGCGCGGCGTTTGCGCAGGTTTGCCTGCCGTTGCTCCCAGGCGATGAGCAGCAGGCTTGCCAGCACGATGAGGAATGCACCGGCAAACACATTTGCTGCCGGAACCTCCGCCCAGATGAGATAACCGTAGATAAAGGCCCAGATGAGCCCGCTATATTCCACTGGCGCCAGCGCCGAGGCGGGTGCATGGCGAAATCCTTCATAGAGAAGGAACTGGCCGAGTGTCGATACAAGTCCCAGACAGATCATCAGAAGCCAGCCGGAGAGATCGGGGTCCTGCCATGTCCACGGAAAGGACAGCGCGCAGGCCAGACCGAAAAGCAGGCCGGTGGCATACATCTGCGTCATCGTGGTTTCGCTGCGGCTGACGAGCCGGACCAGGATCGTGCTCCACGCCCAGCAGAAACCTGCCACGATGCACATGGCGGCGGGAATGAGATTGGGCGAATGGGTGGGATTAGCAGCAACCGTTACACCGACAAAACCTACGGCGCAGGCGATCCACCTCCCCGGTCCGATTTTCTCCTTGAGCACGAGGATCGACAGGAACATGACCATGATCGGTGCGGAGAAATAAAGTGTGGTCAGTTCTGCCAGCTCGAGATGGCGGGCCGCATTGTAGAACAGCAGCCACGCGCCAAGCATAAGTGCGGCACGAAGGACGATGGTGTTGCGATATGGGCTTCGGAAAATGGACGGATGGCGGCGATAGCGTATCAGTACGCCGGTAATGACTACGATCACCAGACTGCGCATGAACAATATCTGCGGCACCTGATAGGTCGCGACGAGCCATTTTACCATCGCGTCCTGAAGGGCGAAACAGGCGTAACCGCCGCAAGCAAGCGCGATGCCTGCGAGCGGTCTTGAGTTAACTGACCCGGTGACCATGGATTCCTCGATCCGGCCCTAGAATCCCTACTGCGGAAAGGGCCACGAACGCTGAATTTGCAGGACTGGAGCGTGTAAGCAAGGGGCTGATATATGACGGCCGCAGACAGATGTGCCAATGTAGCCGGATTGCAACAAATTGGGAGGCTAAAACACCAGAGATCGATGCGCCGCAGTTCCTGCCGTCACGCCATCAGCGACCGACCAGGCGACGCTGTGTGCGCCACGGGTAATATCGCCCGCCGCAAAAATGCCTGGTACCGTTGTCGTCTTCAACCCGTCTGTCTGTATCGTTCTGCCGAGTGGCAGTTCATCCATTGCGCAGCCGAACGTGTCGGCAATCTGGCTATTCAGCCAATTGCGTGGCCCGATGTAAAGCGCATTGAGTGGGACCAGTCGCCCGTCTTCAAGTTCGATCTCTGAAATGTCGATCCCCTCGCCGTGCAACGCACGGACCGGGCTGCGTTCTATCTTCACGCCGCGCCGTTCCAGTTCTGCGAATGCCTCCGCATCCGGCTCCAGTCCCTTGTCAATGAAGAAGGTTGTCGATCCCCATTCGGAGATCAGCATGGCCTGATGCACCGACATCGGCGACATATTGAGAACGCCAAGCTGACGGTCGCTGAATTCATAGCCGTGGCAATAAGGACAATGAATGACGGAATTGCCCCATCGCTCCGCGAGGCCGGGAATATCCGGCAGTTCATCCGATATACCGAAAGCAAGGATCAGTCTGCGCCCTTCAACGATTTCGCCGCTATCAAGTTCGATCGCGAAGTTGTCGATTTCGCCACTACCGGAAACGGCCTTCCCTTGTGTGAACGTGACAGTCGGATAGGCTTCGACCTGCGCTTTTGCCGTTTCCAGCATGGACAGCGGGTTGCTGCCGTCCTGCGCAAAGAAACCATGCGAATGTTCGGCGAAACGGTTGCGCGGTTTTCCAGCGTCGATCACGCGGACAGATCGTCTGCCGCGCGCCAGATAGGTTGCGGCAGACAAGCCAGCGAAGCTGCCGCCGATAATGATTGCATCATGATGCATGACTGCTCTCCAGATCGAATGTTACGCCGCGCTCCAGCGCGCGCTGATGAAAATCCGCGCTCAGCATGGCGAGCGTGACCTCGCCAAAACGCTCCAGAAGAAGGTTTTCGGCGTCGGTGAATGCCTTGCTGAGCGAGGCATTGACTGCCTGCTCCACCAGACAGCCCGGCATTTCGGTGCGGTTTCCCATGGCCAGAAGCGCTGGTTCTCCGATGGCCTCGTAAATGTCGCGCAAGGTAACCTTATTGAGGTCGCAGGCGATCTCCCACCCGCCGCCATGTCCCTTTTCCGAGCGAACATAGCCCTGCTCTCGCAGGCCGCCCATGACACGTCTCACGACGACTGGATTGGTGGTCATGGCCTTGGCGAGAACCTCCGATGTGACCGGCCCTTTATGTTCCGCCATGTGGAGAAGGACGTGCAGAACGCCCGATAATTTGCTGTCTCTTTTCATGTAACTATAAATGTTACGAGAATCAGTAAATGTCAACACAACCAGTGAAAAGCACTGGGTCAGATAAATGTGATCGTTACGGAGTGGTTTGGATTATCTATATATTTCAGGCTTGTAACGGCTGCCAAGACGGTAACGATTTCCGGCATAGATCAGCTTGTTGACGGTCGCAACCGTTTCACCCGTCCATGTCCGGCGGTCCAGAAGCAGGCAGGCAATACCATCATCGAGACGCAGCAGACGCGCAATTTCCGCGTCTGGTGTTATCGCCGAAATGACCTGCTCAACCTCGGTCATCGGAGTGCTTTTCTGAAGATAATCGTAAGTCGTGATAGCCCGGAAGTCCTGCAATTCGTAATGCTGCACGAGACTCGTATTGACGAACCGCTCCTCAAGCTGCACCGGCACCTCGTTTTCGAGGTGCACGATCAGCGAATGGGCGATGGGGATACTCTTATGCAGTTCGAACGCATTGAGCAGTTCGGGCGTCGGTTCGATAATGTCGAGGGTGACGACTTCGGCGCGGTGCTGCCCGCCACGCGCCTTGATTTCATTGGCGATGTTGACGACTTCGATCAGCGTCGTTTCCGGCTTCGGGGGCGCGACGAAAGTGCCGACGCCCTGAATACGCTTCAATATGCCCTGATCGGTCAGTTCGCGCAGGGCCCGGTTGACGGTCATCCGGGAAATGCCGAGTGCATCCACCAGTTCATGTTCCGAAGGCAGGCGATGATTGCCGGGCCAGCGACCGGAGCGGATGTTGTCCAGCACCTGCGCCTTGACCTTCTCATAGAGCGGCCCGGCGGTTTCGGGCAGTTCCATGTCGGCGGCATGATGGGATTCCGATTTGTCGCCAGCACCCATGAGTCACATCCCTGTCCGTATGATCGTTTTCAAGCCGTCCGCTTCACCGGCAATCAGCCGGGCATAGGCGTCCGGAACCTCATCGAGCGATATTTCCCGGTCGACAAGCTGCAACAGCGACGCCTCAAGATCGGGCAGGATTTTTGCAATTTCACGCAGTTCGTCCTGATAGGCATGGCAGCCGATCAGGCTGATCTCCCGCTCGACCAGACTATTCGGATCAAGCTCGATCCTGCCGTGGGATATGCCGACAAGTGCGAGTGAACCGCCGCCGGAAAGCACGTCGAGCATTGCCTTGAGGACGCCGATATTACCGGTGGCATCAATGGCATAGCGGATTGGCTGGCCATCGAGTGCGGCTTCAATTGCCGCCTTGTCGAGCGGAACCTTGGTTGCGCCGGTGACAGTTGAAACAAGATTGGCGCGCTGCTCGTTGCGGTCGCAGACCAGCACCGGACCGTCATGCAGGCGGGAAAGAAGAAGCGCTGCAAGCCCGCCGATTGGCCCGCAACCCACAACGAGGACCGCCTCGCCCGACGGTACGCGCTGCTTGCGGATGGCGTGCAACGCCACCGAAAGCGGTTCGCCCATGGCGGCGACCACCGGGTTGATGGCCGGATCGTAATGAACGAGGAGCCGTGCAGGAAGTGCTGTCTCCTCGGCAAAACCGCCATCGCAGACTTCACCGATGAACCCCAGCGTTTCGCAGACATTGTGCCTGCCGCTTTTGCAGGACTGGCATTCGCCGCACCAGTAGCGGGAGTCCGCGATCACCGTCTCGCCGGGTTTGAAGCTGGTCACGCCAGCACCAGTTTCGGTCACTACACCTGCAAATTCGTGGCCTGCGACCGAAGGCGAACGACTGATCCACTGCCCGGTCATGAAATTATGCAGATCGGAGCCGCAGATACCGGCAGCCGACACTTTCAGCCGGACCCAGCCCGGCTCAGGCCGCGACGGCGGGTCGATTGTCTCGACCCGCAAATCCTTCGCCGCATAAAGCCGGACAGCCTTCATCGTCAGCCTCCCCGGCTCTTTCTAGAGGTAATCCTTGCGGATTTCTGACACGGCGTTCTCGTGTGAGGAGAACCCTTCGTAACGCGCCAGTGTGCGGGCATGTTTTGCAAATTCCGGATAGGCGGAAGCCGTCACATAGCCGATGGACGAACGCTTGACGAAATCCGTTACCGAAAGCGGACCATAGGTCCGCGCCCAGCGGCTTGTCGGCAGCACGGCGTTCGGGCCGAGGCCGAAATTGCCGATGACGACCGGCGTGTGCGGTCCCATCAGGATTTCGGCAGCTTCTGTGATATGGCCGAGATGCGCGAACGGATCGGTCGAAAGAAGCTCCAGATGTTCCGGCGCATAGTCGTTGATGAACTTGTAGCTCTCTTCTACGGAAGACGTCAGGACGATGCCACCATATTTGCCGGTAAGCACGGTCTTGGAGAAGCCGACACGCTGTTCGGTCATGCGCGCCCAATGGTCCGGCAATGCGGCAAGCGCCTCTTCCGCGACGCGGCGGCTATGCGTGACCAGCCATGCGGAGGAATCCGGGCCGTGTTCGGCTTCGATCAAAAGATCGAGCGCCGCAAGGCCACCTTTCACCGTATCATCGGCAAAAATGACAGCTTCAGAAGGTCCAGCTGGCAGGCCAGGATCAATGACGCCGCCAAGCAGGCGCTTGGCTGCAACCACCCATGGGCTGCCGGGGCCGACGATCTTGAGCGCCGGTTTCACCGTTTCCGTGCCATAGGCGACAGCAGCGACTGCCTGCGCACCGCCGACCTTGTAGACGGTTTCTACACCTGCCAGCCGTGCTGCAACGAGTGTTGCGGCATCGACCGAACCATCCGGCGTGGGCGGAGTGACGATGGCAAGATCAGGCACGCCTGCAACGACAGCCGGAACGGCGGTCATCATGGTGACGGACGGAAAGGCTCCCTTGCCACGCGGAATATAGAGCGCGACGGAGCGGATCGGGGTGAAGCGGTCACCCGCAAAGGCGCCCGGACGCATTTCCTTCAGCCACATGGCCTCCGGCTTCTGTTCCTCGTGGAAATGGCGGATATTGTCGATGCCGAACTGGATCGCCTCGATCACGTCCTTTTCCACCTTGTCGAAAGCGGCATCAAACTCGGCTTCCGTTGCCTTGATGTTCGCCGGATCGACTTCTGCCTTGTCGAGATCGCGCGCAAAGCGGACAAGCGCCGCGTCGCCTTCGGTGCGAACGGCTTCGATGATCGGCTTAACCTTCTCGATAAAGCCCGACAGGTCGGTTTCCGAGCGCTTGAGAAGTTCGGCGCGCGCTGCGTCGTCCAGTTTAGCCAGTTCGTGAAAAGAAACATCGGACATGATCGGCTCCTTGTTGGCTGCGGTGGTGGCGCAACCCGTCATTTCGATTTGAGGAAGATGTCGAGCCCGACCAGCCGGTCGAGCAGGAAGATAGCAGCAGCGGCACAGGCGATGAAGACGACGGAGATGGCCGCAAGGTCCGGTGTGATGATGGACCGGATCGAATTGTAGATCTGCACCGGCAGCGTCACGATGCGTGCATCGACCAGAAGCAGGCTTACCAGAAATTCGTTCAGCGCCAGAATGAACATCAAGAGCGAGCCGCTGATGACGCCCGGCACGACGACCGGTAAGGTGACGAAGAAGAAGGTCGAGATCGGCCCTGCTCCGCAATTGGCGGCGGCGAGTTCCAGATCGGCATCGAGATTGGCCGCACTTGCCGTTACGGCCCAGATCATGAATGGGAGATTGATGACGCAGGCTGCAATCCCGACCGGCCAGAGCTGGCCCAGAATTCCTGCCTGACCGAAAACCAGCATAAGACCGATTCCGGAACCGATCAGCGGAATGGTGAAGGGCAACAGCAGATAAATCTGGATTGTCTTTTCAAACCGCACGGCATATTTCGCCAGCGCTATGCCAGCGAGCGTTCCGACCGGAATGGCGACAATGGTGCAGATGAAGGAGACGTAGAGCGAGCGCAGAAATGCATCCCAGAGGTCGCTCGTTCCGGCGATCTTCTGATACCATTTCAATGAGAACCCTTCCGGCGGGAAGGTAATCATGTTGCCGGATGTGAAGGATGCGCCAAGCACCACGATGGTCGGTGCGGAAAGCAGCACCAGAACGGCGATCACGAATGTCCATATGACGATGGATTTCGACAGTGGCGAGGTCATTTGCGCGCCCTCCCCATGGCCAGTGTGCCAGCCCCGAACAGCGTGAACACGATCCCGACAAGGATGGAACCGACGCCGACCAGAAGCAGCGCAAGCGTTGCGCCCAGTCCCTGATCGGATGTGCGGAAGAACTGGTCATAGATCGCATTGGCGATGAAATCCTGCGACCCGCCGCCCAGAATAGCCGGTACGGCAAAATCAGTGAGCGACAGCGTCATTACCACCAGTCCCGCGCCGATCAGGCCCGGACGGGCCATAGGCAGGACGACGTGGGCGAAGGTCCGCAGCCAGTTCGCACCGAGCGAACTCGCCGCCGCTTCCATTTCCTCCGGTATGGCCGTCAGGGCTGGCGCCAGCATCAGCACGGCGAATGGCAACATATATTGAATGAGGCCGAACAGAACTGCCGGATAATTATAGAGCAGCCGCATTGGCGCGATACCGACAAAGCCAAGCGCTTCATTGACCATGCCCTGATTGCCGAGAATGATGAGCCAGCCATAGGCGCGCACGACCTGACCGATGAAGAAGGGCAGGAACAGCGCGATCAGCAGGAATTTGCGCAATGCAGCCGATGGCGTGCGCACCATGAGATAGGCATAGGGAAATGCCAGAAGAAGCGTGAATGCGGTCACGACGAGCGAGCCGAACAGGCTGCGCCATGCCACGGTTGCAAAGAGGCTTTCCGTCAGTGCGCGCTTGTAATTGGCGAGCGTGTAATAGTCCGACATCAGGAATGTCGAGGTGTCGAGCGTGCGCAGGCTGGTATCCGCGATCTGGATCAAGCCCAGCACCAGCAGTCCGACCAGAGCAATCGCCGGAAGCAGCATCAGATAAGGCACGGCGCGATTGAACCGCGCGGGCCACAAAAAGGCTGCGATTGCTTCCAGCGCGTCCATGATGCGCCATGTCATGGGATAGGCAGTGCGTGCCGCTCGCATGTTTCAATTCCTGAATGTTTGTCCGAAATGTTTGCCCGAAGATGTCGGGCATCAGGATCGCCCTTTCGGGCGACCCGTCTTGCTTTCATGGAGCTGGATCAGCCCTGCATGATGGCCTTGAACTTCGAGAACCACTCGCTCTCGTTTTCCACCTGCACCTTTGCCGAAATACGGATGAGGTGTTTGAAATCCTCGTCCTTGGTCGGATAGGCCGGATCGTTCACCAGATCGGCGGGCGGGGTCAGGCCCGGCACGACACCCGGCAGACCGAGGCCGTCGAGCCAGACCTGCTGCGCATCCTTGGTAAGGGCGAAATTGATATATTCCTTGGCCCAGTAAAGCTCGTTTTCCGGCAGGCCCTTTGGAATCCAAAGGCCGTCGGTGTCGAACTTCGCGCCCTCTTCCGGAACGGTCCAGTCGATCTTGACGCCGTTCTTCTGGGCTTCGCGCGCATTGGTGGAAATGGTGCAGGCCAGATCGATTTCGCCCTTCTGGAACCAGGTGGTGAAATCCGGGTCTTCGCCGAGAAGCGGCTGTTGCTGCTTCACCTTGGTGATGAAATCCCATGCGGGCTGCATGTTGCCCGGAATGTCTTCCAGCTTGCCACCACCGGCAACCTGCGCAGGGAAGTGGAAGCCGATGCCATCATTATAGAGCGCAATGCGTCCCTTGAACTTCGGATCGAGCAGAGCGTGCCACGACTTCGGCGGGCCATCCGGGAAGGCTTCCGGACGATAGGCCAGCACATAGACATAGCCATATGTGTTGACGATCGGATAGCCGTCGAGACCAACCGGCTTGGCAAGATCGGTGGTGTTCTTGAGGTTCGACAGGTCCGACAGGTCTTCCGTCACGCCGCGCAATGCCGATTTGGTCGCATTGGTGGTCGTATCCCAGTTGACGTGGATCGGTGGAACACGCTTCTGCGCGACCGCAGCCCAGAGCTTCGGCTGGATTTCGTTGTCTTCCGTCAGGTCGTGACGGATGGAAATGCCGGTCTTGGCGGTAAATGGATCGGACACGCCCGCTTTAAGCGCCTCCACCCAGCTACCACCCCAGGCGCGCACGATCAGTTCCTTCGGCTTAGCTGGCTCTTCAGCAAATGCGCGCGACAGGCCGAGCGATGTCGTGCCGGCTGCAGCGGCAAAAGCGCCTGCGCTCTGCAGGAAGCGGCGGCGGTCGAGTATCAGAAAAGGTTTCTTCAGATTGCTCATTTTGTTTCTCCTCTGGAGTTTCCCCGTAACGTTTCAATTCATGCGGCAAAGACGATGAGATCGCGGGCGTTCCAGCCAAGATGCACGGTTTCACCTTCCGCAAACTGGCTATGGCCGATGGGATCGTGGTCGAAGACGCGCATCAACACATCTCCCAAGGCAGGAACCTGCAATTCATAGACGATGCGTTCGCCTTCAAAAATCGCGTCGGTAACGATGCCTTCAAGCACGGTATCGAGTTCTGCATGTGCCGCGGCGCTGCCGCCGATACGGATCTGTTCGGCGCGGATTGCACACGAGACATTTGCGCCGGAGCCAATCGGTTCGCGCCCCTCGCCTGCCATGCCTACCAGAGCTATTCCGGCATCGACCCGCACGAAATTGCCGTCGAGCGAAGACGCCTTGCCGGAAATGAAATTGGTGACGCCGATGAAGTTCGCCACAAAGGCGTTGGACGGATTGCGATAGGTCTCGGATGGCTGCGCCATCTGCTGAATTTCGCCGCCATCCATGACGATGATTTCGTCAGATACGACGAGCGCTTCGCGCTGGTCATGGGTGACATTGATGGTCGTAACGCCAAGTTCGCGCTGGATACGGCGAAATTCGAGCTGCATTTCCTCGCGCAGCTTGCGGTCAAGCGCTGCCAGAGGTTCGTCGAGCAGAAGCAGGTCCGGTTCGAAAACGAGGGCGCGCGCGATGGCGACACGCTGCTGCTGGCCACCGGAAAGCTCGTGCACGCGCCGTCCGCCGAGGCCGTTCAGACGCACGAGGTCGAGATAACGCTCTACGCGCTCGGGGATCGAACGCGCATCGAAGCGGCGCATTTTCAGCGGAAAGGCGACATTTTCAGCGGCCGTCATATGCGGGAAAAGCGCAAGCTTCTGGAAAACCATGCCGATGGAGCGCTTGTGCGGCGGTACGGCGCTGACAGCTTCATCGTTGATGAATATTTCACCGATGCTCGGTTTTTGGAAACCGGCGATGAGGCGGAGAAGTGTCGTCTTGCCGGAGCCGGACGGCCCGAGAATGGTCAGAAAACGGCCCTTGGCGAGATCGAAAGATGCCGCACGCACGGCATGGAAGCCGTTATAGATCATGCTGACATTGTTGACCGATACGGCAGCCGGTCCGTTGGAGACTTTACGGCCAGTTCCGGTTTCGGTTGTATTCATCGTTGTTTCCCATTTCAGTCAAAGCACCGGAAGGTACTTTATGAAGTTATTTCAATCCTGTTTCACAATCCGCTGATATTCCACTGGAGAGTATCAAATGGATGCAAGGTAGCCTCCGTCGATCGGGATCACCTGCCCCGTGACATAGGACGATGCGGCGCTTGCCAGAAACACCACGGCGCCCGCAACATCTTCCATTGCGCCGAAACGGCCCTGCGGAATCTTGCCCAGCATCGCCTTCTGCCAGTCGTCATTCTCGTAAAACACATCGGTCATGGCAGTGCGGAAATAGCCCGGCGCAATGCCGTTGACGCGGATGCCGGAAGGCGCCCATTCTGTCGCCAGAGCATGGGTCATGCCCATCAGGCCGGATTTGGAAGAACCGTAGGGAGCGGCGGTTGGTACACCGACATAGGAGGTCAGCGAGCACAGATTGATGATCGCTCCCCCCTTTCCGCTCTCCGTCATCTGGCGGGCAGCAGCCTGCGCACAGAAGAACGCGCCTTTGAGATTGGTCGCCACGATGCGGTCCCAGAGCGCCTCGTCCACATCGAGCGAGGGGCGGATTTCTTCATAGCCCGCATTGTTGACGAGAATATCGAGGCCGCCAAGAGCTTCTGCCGCTTGCGCGACGGCAGCACCACAGGCGGCAACATCGCGCACATCGAGCGAGAGGGTGGCCGAGGCGCGGCCATGGGCGGCGATACGGGATGCCGTTTCGGAGAGGTCGTCGGACTTGCGCGCTGTAATGGCGACATCAGCACCAGCCGAGGCTAGCGCTTCGGCAATGGCCTGTCCCAGTCCCCGGCTTGCACCGGTAACCAGCGCTTTACGCCCGCTTAGGTCGAAAAGCGATAAAACCTGCATCATGTTCCCCTGCGGACCTTTGGCAAAACAATATTGTTGCCCGAACTTCTAACTGTTCCGGGTCGAATGTTTAGCAATTTTTTGTGGTCTCCCCAGCATAGGAACATCTTTTTCATAACTTGTCTATACATATATATACAAAATTGGATTTTAGTCTTAGAACTTCTCTCCCAAAGGCGCGCGACAAGTGACGCGCTGCACCAGAGGAGAACGTGAATGGCGCAGGAAAATGCCCGGTTTGGCGGTCTGATTCGACCCGAAATCCGTGGTCTCAGCCCCTATAATGCCGGTCTCACCATTGCCGAGGTGGAGGCGCGCTATCATCCTCCGGCAATCGCAAAACTCGGCTCTAACGAGAACCCGCTTGGACCGTCACCCAAGGTGCAGGCGCTCTTTTCCGGTGCCCATGATCTGCTGCGGCTCTACCCCGACCCGTCTGGACGCGAACTGGCGCAGGAAGTTGCGATCGAGTTCGATTGGCCGCAGGACCGCATCATTCTCGGCAACGGATCGGAAGACCTGATCGGCGTAATCTGCCGCACCGTTTTGCGGCCGCGCGACCGGGTGGTCACACTTTACCCGTCCTTTCCGCTGCACGAGGATTATGCGACGACCATGGGGGCAAGTGTCGAACGGGTTGAAGTGACGCCGTCGCTTGAAGTCGACGTTGATGCGCTGGTGGCGGCAGTTGCGACCGCTCCACGTCTCGTGATGTTCGCAAATCCGCTCAATCCGGTCGGGAGTTGGCTGACACCGGAGGCTTTGCAGCGCGTTGTCAATGCGGTCTCGCCGGAGACGCTGCTGGTCGTGGACGAAGCTTATGCCGAATATGCAGCCGGTGACGATTATCCGTCTGCCGCCACACTTCTGCGCGACAGCGGCCTTCACTGGGTGGCGCTGCGTACCTTCTCCAAGGCTTATGGGTTGGCCGGTGCGCGGCTCGGGTTCGGGCTTGTCAGCGACCCGGACTTGCGCGGGTTTCTGGACCGCGCCCGCACGCCTTTCAACGCCAATGGCATTGCACAGGCTGCGGGGCTGGTTGCGCGCCGGGATAAAGACCATCTCGCAAAGGGTATCGCGCTTGCGCTTAGCGAGCGGGACCGGATGGCCGGTTTCCTGAGCGAGCGACAAATCCGTTTTGCGCCCTCCAAGGGGAATTTTCTGTTCATCGACGTGAAATCGGATTCTGTTGCGTTTGCCGAAAAACTGCTGGAAGACGGCGTCATCGTGAAGCCTTGGAAGCAGCAGGGCTACACGACTTTCATCCGCGTCAGTGTCGGTGCGCCGGAAGAAAATGATCTTTTCATGCGCTCTTTCGAGAAAGCCACAGGACTGGCTTGAGTTTGAAAGCAGGTTTCGGGAGGCTGTCTCCTGATCTCATGCTAGAAAGGTCTCATGAGAGACCTTTTCGACCAGATTGAACCGCATGAAATCCTGGCGCCGGGCGCTGTGCTTCTGCGTGGCTTTGCGCTTCCAAGTGAGGATGCTGTTCTGAAAGCCGTGGCCGATGTTTCTGCCGTGGCCCCCTTTCGTCATATGACCACGCCGGGCGGATATCGCATGTCGGTTGCGATGACGAATTGTGGAGAATTCGGCTGGGTCACGGACCGGACCGGCTATCGCTACAGTACCGACGATCCGGAAACCGGCCTTCTCTGGCCGACGATGCCGGATGCCTTCCGCGCGCTTGCCCAAACTGCTGCCCGTGAAGCTGGTTATCCTGATTTTGCGCCGGATGCCTGTCTCATCAATCGTTATGAACCGGGTGCGAAACTTTCATTGCATCAGGACAAGGACGAACAGGATTTCAACAATCCGATTGTTTCGGTGTCGCTCGGTCTGCCTGCGACTTTCCAGTTCGGCGGGTTGAAGCGAACCGACCCGATTGCGAAATATATCCTGCATCACGGTGACGTGGTTGTGTGGGGCGGACCTTCACGTCTCTTCTATCATGGCATACTCGCCCTGAAGCGCGGCGAGCATGAAAAACTGGGTCCGTTTCGCCACAATCTGACATTCAGAAAATCGCGCTGACAGTCGCCAAACGCGGTTTTCGGAACGGACAAGCGACAGAAATCGCCTTTTAATTGTGGCGAAGGACCGTTCATTGTGTGGTGGTTTTGTGGCAAGTGGAGTTTTAGTTAAACGCCCCGCCGTCGCTTTTACTCTCCGGACGCTCCTTCGCAACTTTATCGCGGTAGCCACTGGCTCGGTAGGCGGCAATCGGTTCGATGGCCCCGCCGGTGCGGCGACGTGCTTCCGCGAGGATCGGTTCGACATCGGTTCTATAGGCGCGTTTCAGGGTATCGGATGCCATCAGCGCATCGTTTTCCTGCTGATAGGTTTCCAGTGCCTCACGATCCACCAGAAGCGCCTGCGCATAGGCACGGCGGATTTCATTGGCGGATGAGATCAGGCTTTCCAGCGGATCGGTCACATTGTGCGACTGGTCGATCATATGGGCCGGATGAAAATCCTTCACACCGCGATAATCGGCATCCACCAACTCATTGAAAACAAGGAATAATCGATACGGATCGATAGAACCGGCGTCGAGATCGTCATCGCCATACTTGCTGTCGTTGAAATGGAAACCGCCGAGTTTCCCGAACTGAATCAGCCGCGCAACGATCATTTCGATATTGGTGTTGGGCGCATGGTGGCCAAGATCGACCAGACATTGCGCCTTTGGCCCTAGCGTCGAGGCGATGAGGTAATTGGTGCCCCAATCCTGCACCACCGTCGAATAGAAGGCCGGTTCATACATTTTATGCTCAGAGAACAGGCGCCAGTCGTCGGGTAGTGCGTGATAGATTTCACCCATGGAAGCCAGATAGCGCTCAAAGGCGCGAGTGAAATTCTGCTGGCCCGGAAAGTTGGAGCCATCGCTCAACCAGACGGTCAAGGCTTTGGAACCTATGGCTTTTCCGATTTCGATACATTCGATATTGTGCTCTACGGCTTGCGCCCGCACTGCCGGATCGACATGGGTAAGCGACCCGAATTTGTAGGAAAGCTTCTGGTCTGCGCCGTCGGCAAATGTATTGGAGTTCATGGCGTCGAAGCCGAGACCAAGCGCTTCGGCATGGGCTTTGAGCTTCTTCGGATCGGCCTTGTCCCATGGAATATGCAGGGAAACATTCGGTGTGGCACGGCAAAGCTCGTTGATGACGGCGCAATCGTCCAGCTTGTCGAAAATGCCGCGCGGCTCGCCGCCGCCCGGAAAACGCCCGAAGCGGGTGCCGCCTGTGCCTGTGCCCCAGGATGGCACGGCCACGTAATAGGCCGCTACCTTGTCTGTAATCGTGTCGATCTCGATGCCACGGCGCAAAAGCTGTTCGCCGAGCGCCTGATAATCGCTCTTCAATGATTTCTCAAAACCGGAATTATGCTCGGCGATGAAATCGGCCGCAATGCGTTGCTCGGACATGGTTCCTCCCAGAATGTCCAGATTATATGGTCAGCGCGGAAAGCTCTGCTGGTTTCCGGCGTCGACATTGATGATGTTGCCGGTCGATTTTGCCGAAGTATCGCTTGCAAGAAAGTAGATGGCTTCAGCAATGTCTTCGGGGAAGACATTCAGCTTCAGCATGGAGCGCTTGCGATAATGTTCCTCAAGCTCGGAAACATCAATCTTCGAGGATGCAGCGCGCTGTTCGCGCCATTCACCGTCCCATATCTTGGAGCCGCGCAGAACCGCATCCGGGTTGACCACATTGACGCGGATACCTGCATCCGCGCCTTCCAGTGCCAGACAACGCGCCAGATGGATTTCCGCAGCCTTTGCAGCGCAATAGGCCGAAGCATTGGGCGAGGCTGCAAGCCCGTTCTTCGAGGCGACAAACACCACATTGCCGCCGATTTTCTGGCGGCGGAACAGGCGGAATGCCTCCCGCGAAACGAGGAAATAGCCGGTCGCCAGAATGTCGATATTGCGATTCCACATGGAGAGTTCGGTGGTTTCCACCGGCGCGGATGATGCAATGCCGGCATTGGACACCAGAATGTCGATGCCGCCCAGCTCGACACTGGCTTCAACAAAGGCATTGGCTACGCCCTTTTCGTCGGTGACGTTTAGTTCGACGCTGCGCACCTGATCGGCACCAAAGCGCTTTACGAGATTTTCGTGAGCGGTTTTGAGCGATCCTGCATCAATATCCGCCAGAACCACGCAAGCACCCTCGCCTGCCAGCCGTTCCGCTGTGGCAAAGCCGATGCCGCCAGCGCCGCCGGTAATGAATGCAATGCGCCCCGCGAGGCTTTTCGGCTTCGGCATACGCTGCAGCTTGGCTTCCTCAAGCAGCCAATACTCGATATCGAAGGCTTCCTGTTCAGGCAGGCCCTGATATTCAGATACGCCGGATGCACCGCGCATCACATTGATCGCATTGACATAGAACTCTCCGGCAATGCGCGTCGTCGCCTTGTCGCGCGCGAAGGACAGCATGCCAACGCCGGGGATCAGGAAAATCACCGGATTGGGATCGCGCATTTTGGGCGAATTGTCGTGCTTGCACGTCTCGTAATAGCGCTTGTAATCGGCGCGATAGGCTTCAAGCGCATCCTCAAGCCCGGCAACGATGACGTCCACATCCGGCTTGGCCGGATCGAAATCGACGACAAGCGGGCGGATTTTGGTGCGCAGGAAATGATCCGGGCAGGACGTGCCAAGCGCTGCCAGCGGGCGCAGATCGTTTGAATTTACAAATTCCAGCACGGCATCCTGATCGTCGAAGTGACCAAGCTTGCGCTCGTCCTTACCGATAAGTCCGCGAATTTCCGGCATCAGCCGTGCTGCAATGGCGCGGCGCTCGGAAACTGGGAGGCTCTGTGCGACCGCACCGCCGAAAGCGGGCTTGCCTGCCGTCTTCTGATCCAGCCATTCAATGGCCTTGTTGATGATGGCAAGCGTGGTTTCATAACAGGCTTTAGCATCATCGGCCCAAGTGAAAAGTCCATGACTTTCAAGGATAACGCCCTTAGCGTTGGGATTTGACTTCACGAAGGCTTCAAGGTCGAGGCCAAGCTGGAAACCGGGACGACGCCATGGCAGCCAGCCGATCTCGCCGCCGAAAATCTCGGCAGTCAGTTCACGAGAATTCTTGGATGCAGCGATTGCTATGATCGCATCGGGATGCATGTGATCCACATGCTTGAAGGCGACAAATCCGTGCAATGGCGTATCGATGGAAGCGGCGCGCGGATTGAGGTTGAAGGTGCAGTGCGGCAGGAAACCGACCATGCGGTCCTCGTCCTCGACGCCCTTATAGATGCCCTTCAGCGCATCGAGCTTATCCTGATATAACGTGGCGAAACCATCAAGTTTGATGGTTCCGACATCGCCGCCCGAACCCTTGACCCAGAGAACCTGAACCTTTTCGCCGGTCAGTGGATCAATTTCCTCGACTTTCGCAGACGTGTTGCCGCCGCCGTAATTGGTGATGCGCTTGTCGGAACCGAGCAGATTGGAGCGATAAAGCAGCTTGCCCGGCTCATCCATCGTTGCTGCTCTGGCATCATCCCACCGGTTTTCGAGAAGCCTGCTCTGGGCCACCATGTCATCCTCCCAATTCTGTTATGGTGAATCGCAAGCCGCCTGTACGTCTGCATGTCCGTCCGCATGCATGTCCAATGTGCCAGCGATCATGTTGCGGCAGATATGACGTATCAAACGAATTGCTGTCAATCATAAACGATCATAATCAATCATTAATGTAACTATTGTGCCCCATTGTGATTGTTTGTGATTGACATGCGCGACATTTATGCCCGATACAAAGACAAGGAGGAGCTATGCACGAAAGAGAGCGCCACCGCATCATCCTGAGTGCTGTTCAGGAAAAGCCGGTGATTACCATTCAGGATCTGGTGGAATTGACGGAGGCGTCGGAAGCGACCCTTCGCCGGGATATTGCTTCGCTCCATATGCAGGGCCGTATCAAGCGCGTGCGTGGTGGCGCAGAGGCTATTCATCCGCCGCAGTTCGGAAATCTCGCAGGCCGTCCTTTCAAGGTTTCGGAGACCGAAAACACGGACCGCAAACGTGCAATCGCTCGCGAAGCCGTGGCGCTTTGCGAGGAAGGCGACAGCATCATCATCAATGGCGGATCCACGACTTTCCAGATGGTGCATTATCTTGCTCCGCGCCGCCTGCAGGTGCTGACCAATTCGTTTGCCATCGCCGAACATCTTCTGCGCCAGTCGAAAAGCACGGTGATCGTGCCCGGCGGTGCGATCTATCGCGACCAGAGCCTTATCCTGTCGCCTTTCGACAATGACGTTATTCGTAATTTCTACGGACGGCGCATGTTCATGGGCTGTCAGGGGATCAGTCCGCTCGGCGTCATGGAATCCGATGCGCTGATCATCCAGAGCGAGCAGAAACTGATGGGCCAGGCGGACGAACTTGTCCTGATGGTTGATTCAACGAAATTCACACGCCGCTCCAGCCTCATCCTTTGCCCTCTCGACCGGGTCAGCACATTGATCACCGATGACGGCATTTCGGACGACGCGCGGCGTATGGTGGAAAATGCGGGCATCCGGCTCATCGTGGCGCAGGTCTCCGCAAATGCCGGCAAGGGCGACCCACGGGAGGATTCCGCCGAGGTGGCCTGAGCCGGAAAAAGCGAAACATATGTCTTTATACTGGGAGGAATGAGACATGAAACTTTTCAAGAAACTGGCACTAGGAACTGCGCTGGCTGTTGCCTTCATGGCCACTCATGCGCAGGCCGCCGACATGAAGATCGGACTTGTCGCGAAGTCGCTCGGTAACGGCTTCTTCGAAGCTGCCAACAAGGGCGCGCAGGAAGCGGCCAAAGAGCTAGGCGGCGTCGAGGTCATCTATACTGGCCCGACCACCACGACGGCAGAGGGCCAGATCGAGGTCATCAATTCCCTGATCGCGCAGGGTGTGGACGCCATCGCCATTTCGGCCAACGATCCGGATGCTGTCGTCCCTGCCCTGAAGAAAGCTGCACAGCGCGGCATCAAGGTGATCTCGTGGGATTCGGGCGTCGCGCCTGAAGGCCGTATCGTCCACCTCAACCCGTCTTCCAACGAACTGATCGGCAAGATGTGCCTCAAGCTTGCAGCCGATCACCTGCCGGACGGCAAGGGCGATTTCGCGATCCTGTCTGCCACCACCACCTCGACCAACCAGAACATCTGGATTGGCGAGATGAAGAAGCAACTCAAGGACTTCCCCGGCCTCAATCTGGTGACCACCGTTTATGGTGACGACCTGGCCGACAAGAGCTACCGTGAAGCACAAGGCTTGCTGACTTCAAATCCAAATGTGAAGGTCATCGTGGCCCCCACCACCGTTGGCGTTCTCGCTGCCTCGCAGGCCGTGAAGGATGCGGGCAAGATCGGCGATGTCTATGTGACCGGGCTTGGCCTTCCGTCCGAAATGGCCGGCGCCATCAAGTCGGGCGCAACCAAGGAATTCGCCATCTGGAACCCGATCGACCTTGGCTATTCGGCCACGCAGATCGCCTATCACCTCGTAAAGGGTGATGCCGATGGCAAGCCGGGCTCGGAAATTGAAGCCGGACGCATGGGCAAGATCAAAATCGGCGAAAACGGCGAAGCCGCAATGAGCGATCCTTTCGTCTATGACGCGTCGAATATCGACGAGTTCTCCAAGGTCTTCTGATCGGAAAGCGCATCCCGAAAAGTGGAAACCGGTTTTCGGGATGCGCGTACAAAAAAGCGGCATTGGATATGCAAGCCCAATGCCGCCTATCGTTTTCCAAACCCGATTTCAGGTATCTGCGATGAATGCAGCCTTTCAATCCAGCGGCCCATCCGGCGGAGAGCGGACGCTTTCCACCACGGATCAGCCCATTCTGGAAATGCGCGGCATAGCCAAGACGTTTCCGGGCGTGCGTGCGCTCGATGACGTGAACATCGCGCTTTATCCCGGCAAGGTGACGGCGCTGATCGGAGAGAATGGCGCTGGCAAATCCACGCTTGTGAAAATCCTGACCGGCATCTATCAGCCCGACGAAGGCGAAATCTTCATCGGCGGCAAGCCGGTACATTTCGCAACCGCACAGGATGCGACCGATCACGGCGTAACGGCCATTCATCAGGAAACTGTGCTTTTCGATGAATTGTCGGTGGGCGAGAACATCTATCTCGGCCATGCGCCGCGCACGAAGTTCGGCTTCGTCAACTGGAAGGCCGTCTATGCCCGCTCGCAGGCACTGCTGTCCTCGCTCGAAACGACGGTCGATGCCCGTATCAAGCTGAAAGAACTTTCCATCGCCCAGCGCCATCTGGTTGCCATTGCCCGCGCCTTGTCCGTGGATTCGCGCATTGTTATCATGGACGAGCCGACCGCCGCCCTGTCGCGCAAGGAAGTGGACGACCTGTTTCGTATTGTGGCGCGGCTGAAGGCACAGGGCAAAGCCATCCTGTTCATCAGCCACAAATTCGATGAAGTATATGAAATCGCCGACAATTACGCGGTTTTCCGCGACGGGAACGCAGTTGGACACGGAGCGCTTGCCGATACACGGCAGAACGATATTGTGCGCATGATGGTCGGGCGGTCTGTCGAACAGGCTTTCCCCAAGCAGGATGTCGCCATCGGCAAGCCGGTGCTCAAGGTCGAAAACTATTCGCATCCAACCGAATTTCGCGACATTTCCTTTGAGCTGCGCAAGGGCGAGATCTTCGGCGTTTACGGCCTTGTCGGCGCCGGGCGCTCGGAATTCGCACAATCGCTGTTCGGCATCACCAAGCCATCGCGTGGCCGCGTGACGCTTGAAGATCGCGAGATCAGTATCCGCCGCCCCGGCGATGCGGTGCCGCATGGCATCGTCTATGTGCCGGAAGAACGCGGACGTCACGGGGCCGTGCTGCAACTGCCGATCTTCCAGAATGTATCGCTGCCGTCGCTTGCCCGCACCTCGCGCAATGGTTTTCTGCGCATGGCGGAAGAGCTGGCGCTGGCGCGAAAATATGCCGAGCGTTTCGACCTGCGCGCAGCAGCGCTTTCGGTCCCTGTCGGAACCCTTTCCGGAGGCAACCAGCAGAAGGTCGTCATCGGCAAGTGGCTCGCGACCAATCCGAAGGTCATCATTCTCGATGAGCCGACCAAAGGCATCGATATCGGTTCCAAGGCGGCGGTTCACGCCTTTATCAGCGAACTGGCGGCGGAAGGGCTCAGCATCATCATGATCTCGTCGGAACTGCCGGAAATCATCGGCATGTCGGACCGTGTGATGGTCATGCGCGAAGGACTGATGGAAGGCATCTTTGAGCGCGCCAGCCTCGACGCGGAAGTGCTGGTGCGCGCCGCCACCGGAAACACGGAGTAGACGATGAAACAGTTGCTCAAGCAGCGCGAACTCCTGCTTCTTGTCATCATCGCTATTCTGGTGGGGCTGTTCGCAAGCCGCGCTCCGGGTTTTGCCAGCGCGCATAATCTGGCAAATATTTTCAACGACACGTCCATCCTCATCATTGTCGCGCTTGGCCAGATGGCCGTGATCCTGACCAAGTCGATTGATCTGTCGGTCGCCGCCAACCTCGCCTTTACCGGCATGGCAGTGGCGATGCTGAATGCGACCTATCCGGGCCTGCCGCTCGTGTTTCTCATTGTGCTGGCAATTGGCATCGGCGCGGTTCTGGGCGCCATCAATGGCATTCTGGTCTGGAAGCTTAACATTCCGGCGATTGTCGTGACACTTGGCACGCTCACCATCTATCGCGGTATGGCCTTTGTGCTCTCCGGCGGCGCATGGGTGAATGCGCATCAGATGACGGCGCCGTTTCTCAACACGCCGCGCACGCCCTTTCTTGGCCTGCCGCTCCTCGGCTGGACAGCAATCCTGATCGTCGCGCTCGTCTATGTGCTGCTGACGCGGACATTCTTCGGTCGCGCCCTTTATGCCTCCGGCGGTAATCCGACCGCAGCCGTCTATACCGGGATCGACGTCGGCCGCACGCGCTTCTTCGCCTTCGTGCTGTCGGGTGCGCTCGCCGGGCTTTGCGGCTATCTCTGGGTGTCGCGCTATGCCGTCGCCTATGTGGATGTTGCAGCCGGTTTCGAACTCGACAGCGTTGCGGCCTGCGTCATTGGCGGTATCTCGACACTTGGCGGGATAGGCTCTGTTGCCGGTGCGGTTCTTGGCGCCCTGTTCCTCGGCGTCATCAAGAACGCCCTCCCCGTCATTGACATATCGCCCTTCTGGCAGATGGCGATTTCCGGCTCCGTTATCATCTTGGCCGTGATCTTCAATGCACGACAGGAAAAGCGGCGCGGACGCATCATCCTGCGCGACAAGGCTGCAAAAACTTACGAGGAGGTTGCGGCATGAATAATGAACAGCGCCGTCATATCCCCGACCGGCTCGGAACGCCATTCTCCCGCATCTTCGCAAGCTGGGAAATGCTTTTGCTTGGCGTGGCGATTGCGATCTTCATCGCGAATTCCTTTGCCTCGCCCTACTTCCTCAATGCCTGGAACCTGTCGGACGCCACGTTCAATTTCACCGAAAAGGCATTGATCGCCTTTGCGATGACGCTTCTCATTATTTCCGGCGAAATCGATCTTTCAGTCGCCGCAATCATTGCGCTCGCCTCGACGGCGATGGGGGCAGCGGCGCAGGCAGGTGTCGGCACACCCGGCCTCGTGATGATCGGCATCGGCACCGGTCTTGTCTGTGGCGCGATCAATGGCGGACTGGTGGCCGGGCTGAAACTGCCATCCATCGTCGTGACCATCGGCACGATGAGCCTTTTCCGCGGTATTTCCTATATTGTCCTGGGCGATCAGGCCTTTGGCGGCTACCCGGCAAGCTTTGCCTATTTCGGACAGGGCTATGTGTTCTGGGTGATCTCTTTCGAATTCGCACTGTTCGTTCTGTTTGCCGTGCTGTTTGGCATACTGCTGCATGCCACCAGCTTCGGTCGCCGCGTCTATGCCATCGGCAATAATGAATTCGCAGCCCGCTTCTCCGGCATTCCGGTCGAGAAAACCAAATTCGTGCTCTTCTTATTGACCGGCGTGATGAGCGGTATCGCCGCCGTCTGCCTGACCTCGCGCCTTGGCTCGACACGCCCATCCATTGCACAAGGCTGGGAACTGGAAATCGTCACCATGGTCGTGCTGGGCGGCGTGTCGATCCTCGGCGGTTCGGGCACAATTGTCGGCGTGGTGATTGCCGCTTTCGTGATGGGTCTCGTGACCTTTGGGCTTGGGCTTCTCAATGTACCGGGCATCGTCATGTCGATCTTCATCGGCCTCCTGCTGATCGTCACCATTTCACTGCCGATCCTCATCCGGCAGTTCAAAACGAGGCGTGCAGCATGACTGGCGAACGCTATGCATTTCGCATGAAGCTCAATCCTGGCATGGAAGCGGAATACCGCCGCCGGCATGACGAGATATGGCCGGAACTGGTGGACCTTCTGCACGAGGCAGGCGTGTCGGATTACGCGATCTATCTCGATGAAGAGACCAATATCCTGTTCGGCGTACTGATACGTAAGCCCAATCACGGCATGGCCGCCCTGCCTGATCATCCGGTGATGAAAAAGTGGTGGGCGCATATGGCGGATATCATGGCAACGAATGCCGATAATTCGCCGGTTTCCGTGGACCTCAAGCCAGTGTTTCACATGCCATGAAGCGCATTGCCATTCTGGATATAGGCAAAACAAACGCTAAAGTCGTTGTGCTTGATGCGGCAAGCGGCGAAGAAATCGTCGCAAACCGCATCTCCAATACGGTGCTGTGCGATGGCCCCTATCCACATTATGACATCGAGGCTCTGTGGCGCTTTTTCCTGAAAAGCCTTGCCGCTTTTGTCAAAGAGCCGGGCTTCGACGCCATTTCCATCACCACGCATGGCGCGGCGGCGGTTCTCGTCGCAGATGATGGCACGCTGGCCATGCCTGTTCTCGACTATGAACTCGACTATCCGGCTGAAATCCGCGCGGCCTATGCGGCCATAAAGCCGGACTTCAAAGATACATTCTCGCCACCGCTGTCGCTCGGCCTTAATCTCGGTGCGCAGCTTCATTATCTGAAGACGGTATTTCCCGCCGATTTTGCGCGGGCGCATTTCATATTCACCTATCCACAATATTGGGCTTGGCGCTTGACCGGTGTCGCCGCTACGGAAGTGACATCGCTCGGCTGTCATACGGATCTGTGGTTGCCGAAGGAAACCGCCTTCTCACCACTTGTCGACCGGCTGGACATTCGCGCAAAATTCCCGCCGCTTCGGTCTGCCTTCGATACGCTTGACGAGGTTCTGCCCGAGATTGCAACAGAGGTCGGTTTTTGCAAAGCCGTGCCGGTTCATTGCGGCATTCACGATTCCAATGCATCGCTACTCGCGCATCTGATGGAGCGGGAGGGCCCGTTCTCGGTCGTCTCGACCGGGACGTGGGTAGTCAGTTTCGCCGTTGGCGGTAATTTAGATGGGCTTGACCCGGAACGCGACACGCTTGCCAATGTCGATGCCTATGGCCGTGCTGTTCCATCCGCCCGTTACATGGGCGGGCGCGAATTCGATATCATGACGGAAGGACTGACCGTCCCCCCGGTCATCGACCAGCCCGATATTGCAGCAAAGGTTCTGGCGCAGCACATCATGGCGCTGCCGTCAGCCGTGCCCGGTTGCGGTCCCTATCCGAGGTCCAATCTTCGCTGGATCAATGCTGACATGGCCAGCGAGGCAGAGCGCTATGTAGCCGCCTGCATCTATGCGGCGCTGATGACGGAAACCTGTCTCCACCTGCTGGGTGCCGATGGACCGGTTATCGTCGAAGGGCCGTTTGCCGGAAACCCGGTCTATCTTGAAGCGCTGGCGAATTTTACGGGACGAGACGTCGAAGCTGTATCAGGATCGACCGGCACGTCGCTTGGTGCCGGATTGCTCGCAGGTGCAACGGTTCCGGAGAAACACGGCAGGATTTTCAGACCGGGCGATGAAGTCTACGCTGCTTACCGAAAGCAATGGATTAGGAATACGGCATAAATTACTGAAACAATATATAATATGCCCGGAAATAAAATGATCTCCGGGCTGCTTTTCCTAACATGTCTTTATCCCAAAAACGGTTCCCACTTTTGGGAGACATGTTCTAGTTTAACGCTTTCTGCCGTGTCTCCACATCGATGAAAAAGGCGATAATACCGGCCAGCGCCAGAAGTCCCGCAAACAGTGCCACGGCGACATAGAAGCTCTGGCTGATGACGAGTGCCAGCGCGGACGGCGCAAGCAAGCCGCCAAGGCGAGCCATCGCGCCCGCCGCTCCCATTCCGCTTGCGCGCAATCCCGTCGGATAAAGCTCCGGTGTGAAGGCATAGAGCGCGCCCCATGTGCCAAGCAGGGCAAAGCTCATGATGAGAATGGATGCACCGACAACCGCTGAACTGTTGGCCACTGTAAAGAGAGCACAGGCCGCAGCGCTGATGAACAGAAAGGTGATCAGCGTCTTCTTGCGTCCCCACGCTTCCACGCCATAGGCGGCGAGTGCGTAGCCCGGCAATTGAGCCAGTGCAACCACGACAAGGAAGCCGTAGCCGCGGACGAAGCCAAAACCATCACCGGCAAGCTTGGCCGGTATCCAGGTGAAAATACCGTAATAGGACACCGAAACGAGAAACCAGATTGCCAGCGTCGTCAGCGTGCGCTGGCGCAGATTTGGCGACAGAAGCTTTTCGCCTGTCACCATAAGGGGCGCTTCTAGCCGGGCCTTCGGCGGCAACTCCGGTTTGCCATTACGGCGAAGCACGCGGTTCATGACCGATTTGGCTTCTTCCGGACGTCCCGATTTCAGAAGATGCATTGGGGATTCCGGCACCCAGAGGCGCAGCCAGATGCCGATGAGCGCCGGTGCAGCAGTGACGATGAAGATATAGCGCCATCCATCTTCTACGCCTGCAAGGCTGGTGGCCCATGCCGCAAGGGCAATGATAACGGTGCCGACCGCCCAGAAACCTTCGAGCATGACGAGCCAACGGCCGCGATTTTTGGCGGGAAGGAATTCGGCCATCATCGCATAGTCGACCGGCAATGTTCCGCCGACTGCCACGCCCGTCATGAAGCGCAGGAAGAGCAAAATACCGAAACTCGGCGCAAATGCCGAAAGCAGTCCGAAAACGGCATCGCAGGCGACAGTGATCAGAAGCACGCGACGGCGACCGTATTTATCCGCCAGTCTTCCGAACACAGCTGCACCGATCAGCATGCCGAGAAAGAACAGCGTGCCGGTCTGCAATGCCTGTGGGACGGTCAGGCCAAAAGTCTTTGCAATGGCAGCACCAGTAAAGCCGACCGCCAGCACCTGCATGGCGTCGGCGGCCCAGACAAGGCCAAACACACCCAGAAGACCGCGCTGAAATGCGCCCGTACCCGCCTGATCGAGCGTCTGTTCGATGGTAACTTTCATGCCGCGACGTGTCCCCTGCTACCGGCTGAAGATATGCTGCCTTTTACAGCGCCGACGATGGGCTGCTGTCAATCGCCCTTTTCAGATATTGCCCGATCTTTTGCCTGCAAATATTCCCAGAAGCTCTCGGCATGGGCCGGAAGTGCCGCATCGTGACGATAGATACGGACCTCGACCGTGAAATCCCAATAGGGATCAGTTGAGGCTGGCACTAGCTCGCCGCGTTGCAGTTCGTCATAGATGAGGCTTTCGGGCAGCCAGGCCATCCCCCAGCCTGCAAGCGCCATGGCCTTCAGACCGATCGACATGGTGTTTTCGTGAACCACCTGACGCTTGAACGCGGTACCGGATGCAAATTTCTGCGACAGGGCAGCGCCAAAGAAGGAAAAGTCACCATAGCTCAGATATGGCAATGGCGCTCCGCTGGCAACGGCATGATCGAGGATCGGGCCTGTCGGAGACGGGCGCGAGACCGGCATCAGCCGTTCCGTGCCGAGTACGATGTACGGAAACTGTGTGCGGTCGATCAGGATCGGCACGGAATTGTGCGCATAGGTCAGGAAGAAATGAACCTCTCCTTCCGTCAGCGTCGCGATATTGTCCTCGAAACCACCCCGATCCGGACTGAGCAGAGAGCGTATGCTGCCAACATCGTCATCGATCTGCTTCAGCCAGTGCGGAAAGAATGTGACTGTCAGCGTGTGCAAGGCTGAAAATGTGAGGACGGGGTTTTGGACCTCGCGGCTCGGCTGCAGTGCCTTGCGTGTGTTGTAGAACTGGCGAACGGTATCCTGCGCGACCGGCAGAAAAGTTCGTCCCTCACGAGTAAGCTCTGCAGGAAAAGTCGCGCGATTGACGAGAGTAACGCCAAGCCAGAGTTCAAGCTGCTTGATGCGACGGGAAAACGCGGATTGCGTCACATGCCGGGTATCCGCCGCGCGCGAGAAACTGGACGTTGCCGCCAGCGCGATGAAGTCTTCCAGCCATTTCAGTTCCATTGGGTCGGGGCCTTTCCAGCAAAGGGCAATAAGGCAGTATGGCAATAGGGCAGTATGTTTGGTTCGGCTCGAACGAGACCTTTTTCCTGCTGCCTTACCCCTTATGCAATTTCTGCATAGTGATTGCAAAACATAGCATTGGCAGCTCCCAAGCTTTTTCCATACCGTCCGGCAAAACTGTTAAACGCGCATCTGTTCCGAAAACCGCTTCACGTTTTTCGGGGTGCGCACAATCAATCACATAGATGTCCGAGGACGTGTTTTGGCCAGGGTAATTTATTTGAACGGCGCTTTCGTTGCTGAGAACGAGGCGAAAGTGTCGGTGTTCGATCGCGGCTTTCTGTTTGGTGACGGTATTTACGAAGTCAGTGCTGTCATCGATGGCCGCCTTGTTGACAACGAACTTCACCTCGCCCGTCTGGAGCGCTCCGTCAGGGAACTCGGAATTCCGTTGCCTGCTTCGCTGGACGCCATTCGCGCCGCACAGATCGAGCTGATGAAGCGCAATGAACTGCATGAAGGCGTCGTCTATATGCAGGTGACGCGCGGCGAAGCCGAACGCGATTTCGTCTATACCGACGACATCAAGCCGAATTTCGTCATGTTCACGCAGGCCAAGAACCTCGCCAGTTCGCCGTCGGTCCAGAATGGCGTAAGGGTGGATGTTGCACCGGATACGCGCTGGGCGCGCCGCGACATCAAGACCGTCATGCTTCTGGCGCAGGTGCTGGCAAAGAAACAGGCCAAGAGCAAGGGCTACCATGAAGTCTGGCTGGTTGAAGACGGCTTCGTTACCGAAGGCGGTTCATCGACGGCATTCATCATCACCAATGACAATGTGCTGGTAACGCGGCCGAATTCGCACGCTATCCTCCCTGGCTGCACGCGTCGCGCCGTGATCAAGATCGCGGAAGAACAGCACCTTCGCATTGAAGAGCGCCTGTTCACGGTCGATGAGGCGAAGGCCGCCAAGGAAGCATTTCTCACGAGCGCATCAAGCTTCGTGACGCCAATCATCGGCATTCAGGATCATACGATTTCCGACGGCAAGCCGGGGCCGATCACCCGCCGTTTGCAGGAGATCTACATGGATATGGCTCGCACGGGATCTGAGCCGGTACTTCAGCCGTAACTAACGAACGGGTTTTGCCTGCAAGGTTGCGAACAAGACCTGTTTTCTGCAAAACGATAGAATCCTAGAGGAAGGCCCGCTGCTGTGGGCTTTCCTCATGCGCATTATCGAGGCCAGCACACGGAAATAACCATGACAGGCAAGGCACGCGACTACGGCATCATCTGCGGCATCATGCAGCCGGGCGAAAACAACGCCATCACCGATGTGCCGGGCGTGCGCGTGGGGCACCACACCTTGCGCAACGGCGATATCAATACCGGCGTGACAGCAATCATCCCGCATGACGGCAACATATATCGCCGCAAGGTGCTGGCCGCTTGCGATGTCATCAATGGTTTTGGCAAAAGCACTGGTCTCGTGCAGGTTGAGGAACTGGGCACGCTGGAAACGCCGATCCTGCTCACCAATACATTTGGCGTCGGAACCTGCGCCAATGCATTGATCCGAGAGGCGATTGCAGGCAATCCCGATATCGGGCGCACCACGGCGACCGTCAATCCGGTCGTTCTGGAATGCAATGACGGTCCGCTCAACGACATTCAGGCCATGGCCGTCACGGAAGCGGATGCGCAGGAAGCCTTGCAGATTGCGGGAACGGACGTTGGTGAAGGCAATGTCGGTGCAGGAACCGGCATGAGCTGTTTCGGTTTCAAGGGTGGCATCGGCACATCCTCGCGCCGGTTCGAACTTGACGGCAAGGTGCATCACCTCGGTGTTCTGGCGCTGACCAATTTTGGCCGCGCCGGTGATCTGGTTCTTCCGGACGGGCGCAGGCCTTCGCCGAAGGCCGAAGCACAGCCGGAAAAAGGTTCAGTCATTCTGGTGCTGGCGACAGATGTTCCGATGGAACACCGCCAGTTGAAGCGCGTGACCCGCCGCTGTGGCGCGGGACTGGCACGCCTCGGTGCATTCTGGGGCCACGGAAGCGGTGATATCGCCATCGGCTTTTCAACGGCTGTGACATTCGACCATGATGAAACGCGTGATATGGTTGAAATCGCGGTGCTCAACGAAAACCGTATCGATACGCTGTTTCGCGCGGCAGTTGAATGCACGGAAGAAGCCGTCCTCAACTCCATGTGCATGGCTGAACCTATGCGCGGACGCGCCGCAAACCGTCGCTCGCTGGCCGACTGGCTGG
The DNA here is from genome assembly GCF_058796175.1 of Brucella sp. GW823-FHT04E01. Taxonomy (NCBI): domain Bacteria; kingdom Pseudomonadati; phylum Pseudomonadota; class Alphaproteobacteria; order Hyphomicrobiales; family Brucellaceae; genus Brucella; species Brucella sp. GW823-FHT04E01. The sequence continues at coordinate 706,540 of NZ_JBXAIK010000003.1, forward strand.
AAAGCAACAAAGATTAGGCCCGACAACCTCTGACGGGGTCTACATCAAATCCTGATATTTTCTGTGTATTGCCACATTTGGCTTCGATCATTCCCTAATGGTCGAAGTCGAAGGATGGCAATATGCTGCAAAACCGCGACTCGGCGCGACCCATGGCACGCTCCCACGAGTTTGGGCTGCTTAGGCACAACCGTTGCCGGTATAAGGGCGCTTCGTTTTCGGGGCAGTCATATGCCGAATCGATGACAGCGCTGAAATTTCAGGACCAATTTTTTGACGACATCGTTTGTTCGCCTGACTGTACTGGGAAGTATCCTGCCATTGCTGGCGGCATGCGTCACCGTTGGTCCTGACTATCAGAAGCCAAATGTGCTGACGCCTGCTGGTTGGAACAGCAAGGCTGACAAGCGTGCCCCTCAATTGGGTGATTGGTGGAAAAACCTGAAAGACCCGGTTCTGGATCAGCTGATAGCGGACGGAATTGCCGGTAGCCCGGATGTTGCTACTGCAAAGGCGAAGGTGCGGCAGACCCGCGCCAATTACACCTCGGCCGGTGGCGCGCTTTATCCGCAGTTGGATGGAAGCGGAAGCTTCACGCGATCTGACAGTGGAACTACTCTTGCCTCCAATCAGTCGAGCATGGGTTTTAAAACCCAATGGGAACTCGATCTTTTCGGCGGCAACAGGCGCGGTGTGGAAGCAGCCTACTACAATGTCGAATCCGCAAATGAGCAATTGCGGGCAGCGCTCGTTACGCTGATCGGCGACATCGCAACCAACTATGCAAACTTGCGCGGTGCGCAGGCCAATATTGCCATTGCGCAGCGCAATGCGGCGTCCCAGCGGCAGACCGTAGCACTGACACGCAGCCAGCTGGAAGCCGGACAAATCTCGCAGGTCGATCTTTTGAGCGCCGAGACACAGGCAGCTTCGACTGAAGCCCAGATACCGGGTCTGCGGATCAGCTACGCCCAATATCTCAATCAGTTATCTGTGTTGACGGGCCGGTCTTCTTCGGCACTGGCGAGCGTTCTGGACAAATCACGTCCGATACCCGCGATCCCACGCAAAATTTCAGCCGGCCTGCCTGCCGATTTGCTGCTCAGCCGCCCGGATGTCCGCGCAGCGGAACGCGATTATGCAAGTTCAACTGCCAGCATCGGCCAGAAGCAGGCCCTGCTCTATCCAAGCATTTCGCTCACCGGTAACATCAACACCGGCGGCGCCAATTTCGGTGACCTTGGAAAACTGTCGACAATCAGCTGGGCTTTCGGTCCAAGTTTGAGCGTACCGATCTTCCATGGCGGCCAGCTGAGTGCGGATGTCGACGCGGCGAAAGCGGCACGCGACCAGTCGTTTATCGCCTATCGGAAGTCCATCCTGACGGCGCTCAGCGAAGTCGAGAATGCCAGCGTATCGCTCAACCAGAACCGTTTGCGCACCGCGCAGCTACAGAAAATCGTTGGCAACAGCCGCAAGATCAACGAGCTGACGCTGGAACAATATAGAGCTGGCACGAAGAGCTTCGTTGATGTGCTGACGGCGCAGCGCGACCTTCTGAGCGCAGAAACCAACCTTAGTCAGGCCCGGACCGATCTGGTCCTGAATTATGTCGCCCTGCAGAAAGCACTGGGTGGTGGCTGGAACGGCATCATTGATGTTGCGAAACCTGAAGTCGTTGACGGCTATACAGGTCCGCGTATCGTCAAGACCCCGCCGCTTCCTCCGCTGACAACCGATAAGAGACCACTATGAAACCCAAGTCGAAACGCCGTTTTCGCTGGCGCCTGTGGCTGGCCATCCTCATCGCATTGCTGATCGTGGGCTATTTTGTCGTCCGCTCCCTCACGAAAGAAGAACCTCTGCCCGCCACGACTGAAATCAAGCGCGGTGAGATCGAAAGTTCGGTTCTTGCAACGGGTACTTTGCGGCCTAAAAACCTGGTTGCCATCGGTGCGCAGGCGACAGGCCGCATTCTCTCGCTCAAAGTCAAACCGGGCCAGCAGATAAAGGCCGGCGAAGTCGTTGCCCTGATTGACTCGACCAATCAGCAGAACGAGCTGAACAAGGCCCAGGCATCGCTTCGCCAGAACGAAGCCACCCGTGCACAGAACCTTGCCGATCTGGAGCTGGCCAGGCAGGATCTGGCGCGAAACCAGATGATGATCGGCAAGAATGCCGTTGCACGTGCGGATTACGACAAGGCGGTCAGCACCGTAAAGTCGAAGGAAGCACAGGTCGCCAACAGCGAAGCGGCGATTGCGGCGGCGAAAGTCGACGTCCAGATCGCCGAAACCAATCTCGCTTATACTCGCATCACAGCGCCCATTGACGGCACGATCCTTGCGACGGTGGTTCAGGAAGGCCAGACCGTTAACGCGCAGCAAAGCGCGCCGACGATCGCTATTCTCGGACAGCTCGACACGATGACCGTCGAGGCGGACATTTCGGAAGCGGATGTTACTCAGGTTCGCGAAGGAATGCCGCTTTATTTCACCATATCGGGACAAAACCTGAAGCGTTATGACGCGACGCTGGAAAAGATTGAACCGGCTCCGGATTCTATCGTCAGTGACAAAAGCTTCACGACAACGGCTGTGAGCGCATCGAGCTCGGCGACTGCCTCGGCCATTTACTACAAGGGTATTTTCAGCGTTCCCAATCCGGATGGGCTGCTCAGAACCTACATGACGACCGAAGTTCATATTCTGCTTGCGAAGGCAAAAGACGCCTTGATTGCGCCTGTGACCGCTCTCAAGGACACGAGTGAACCGGGCAAGGCCACGGTTCGCGTGGTGACAAGCGCCAACAAGATCGAAGAACGCACGGTCGAAACTGGCATTACCGACAAGGTCAACACCGAAATCCGTTCGGGTCTGAACGAGGGGGATAAGGTCGTGACCGATAATCAGGTTACTGCTCCTGCCCCGGACAGTTTCTGACATGAGCGATACGCCGCTTCTCTCGCTCAAGGGCGTTTCCCGACAATATCCGTCGGGTGACGACTTCACGACGGTTCTGAACCATGTGAACCTGACCATCGAGCGCGGAGAGATGGTGGCGATCATTGGCGCGTCGGGTTCGGGCAAATCCACGCTGATGAATATTCTCGGCTGTCTGGATCGTCCGTCGGAAGGCGAATATCTGATTTCCGGTCGCGCTACGTCGGAGCTTGAAGCTGATGAGCTGGCACAATTGCGGCGTGAGCATTTCGGTTTCATTTTTCAGCGCTATCATCTGCTTGGTGAACTGGACGCCGTAGGCAATGTCGAGATCCCGGCCATCTACGCAGGTCAGAAAAAGGCGGAACGGCGCGAAAAGGCTGAAATGATCCTTCAGCGGCTTGGTATGGGTGAACGCACCCATCACCGGCCCAGCCAGCTTTCCGGGGGCCAGCAGCAGCGCGTTTCCATCGCTCGCGCCCTTATCAACGATGCTGATGTTATTCTGGCGGACGAGCCCACGGGTGCGCTCGACAGCCATAGTGGCGAGGAAGTCCTTGGTATCCTTCAGGAACTGAACCGCGAAGGACGCACCATCGTCATCGTCACGCATGACCGGCAGGTTGCAGCGCGGGCGCAGCGCATCATAGAAATTCGCGATGGCGAAATCATCTCCGACACACGTAACGGTGAGACCGAGCGGCGAGTGATGTCTGTGCCGGTTGAGCAGCAGCAGGCCAAGCCAAGACTGCTCGCCGGGCTTCGCGACCGCTTCAACGAGGCATTCGCGATGGCGCTCCGGTCGATGAATGCGCATCGGCTGCGCACGTTTCTGACGATGCTCGGCATCATTATCGGCACGGCATCTGTCGTCTGCGTCGTGGCCCTGGGACAAGGGTCACAGCGGCAGATTCTAGAGCGGATCAGCGATCTTGGCACCAATACGCTTTACATCAGTCCCGGCAGGGGATTTGGCGACCTGAAAGCCGCGCAGATCACGACGCTCAATCTGGACGATGCCAAGGAGATCGCGAAACTGCCCTATGTGGTGGCTGCGACGCCATCCGGTTCGACAAGCTCAACGATCCGTGTCGGCGACAAGGAAGTCAGCGTTTCGGTGAACGGTGTGGGTGCGGAATATTTCGTCACACGCAACAGTAAGTTGCTCGAAGGCCGGTTTTTCGATCAGCGCAATGTCGATGATCTGGAACAGGTGGCCGTGGTTGATGAAACAGCCAAGACGACACTCTTTCCCCATGAAGTAGGCTCTGTCATCGGCAAGATCATCCTTTTGAACAAAGTGCCAGTGCGCATCGTCGGTGTCGTCAAGGCCGAGGAACGCGGACCGGGTGGCGCGCAAACGCTTGAAGTCTACCTGCCCTACACGACTGTGCAGACACGCATGACCGGCTCACGTTCATTGCAGATGATCCTCGTTCGCGTCGCCGACACAATGGACCCGTCGGAAGCCGAAAAACTGATTACGGCTTTCCTGACCAAACGGCATGGCGAGAAGGACTTCTCAGTCTTCAATACCGACAGCCTGCAAAAGACCATTCAGGCCACCACAGCGACGCTTGCCCTTCTCGTGTCCAGCATTGCAGGCATATCGCTTTTTGTCGGCGGCATCGGTGTCATGAACATCATGCTTGTCGCCGTATCGGAAAGAATCAACGAGATCGGTGTCCGCATGGCCATTGGCGCACGCCAGAGCGATATCTTGCAGCAGTTCCTGATCGAGGCGATTCTCGTCTGTCTGATTGGCGGCGTGCTTGGTGTTCTCATCGCTGCCGGATTCGGCCTGCTGTTTGCGCAGTTCAGTTCGATGTTCCAGCTCATCTATTCTCCCGCCTCCATCGTGGTTGCGCTTGTCTGCTCGAGCCTGATCGGCATCGGATTCGGCTTTATTCCGGCTCGCAACGCCTCCAAACTCGATCCGGTCGTCGCCCTCGCACGGGACTGATCGGTGAGTCTCTGACTTGACGGCTCTCTGCCGCCGGATGCCGTTCACGGCTGCAGAATTAACAGGCAGCGGAAACTACCCTTGATTGTTGCATTGCGCATAAATCAATATAAGAAATATCTTTATTAGATTGATATTGTTGATTTTATATATGCAACCGAAGGTAATATAGCCTTTGGGAGGCTATGCATGAGGATATATGTCCCGCAAGAAATTTCTGTCTTTTGGGTCGTTTCGGAAGGGGGTTGTTAACCTTCATTTTTTATTACTTGGGCTCATTCAGGCGACAGTATCTATGGTTCAGGTATCATGCGTAATTTGAGAGAAAATTTCCCCCAGTCTACAGGAAATCGTGCAGAGAACGCTCAGGACCCGAAGCAGCCTAGCGGTCAGGCGGGCAGTCAAAATCCCGCCAGTGACGATGCCTGGAAAATCCATTTTTCGCTCGGTGCGAATGTTCGTTTTACCCGCACGCCAGAAGTTGAGCTTTTGCGTCGTCGCGGCGAGGAACTCCCGAGCATCAATGAGCGCACTCAAACTGAATCTGCGCCAGAGATCAGTGTCGAGAAGGTTGCCGAAGCCCAGCCTATGGCTGTCGCAAAATTGCAGAAGACCGTATCGCAGAGCATGGTTCGCTCGCCAATAGCACCGGTGCCGCCTGCAATGCCTTTGGTTCCTGTGACAGTTGTTGCAGCTCCTGCAGAGCCCGCTCTGGAAGTAGCCCCAGTTGCGGTTGAACCGGTCGCGGCTGACATTGTAAATCCGGCCCAGCCATCGGCCTTCACCTATCTTTCAGACTTCGCTTTCTGGGAAGGTTGCGACATCGATACGGCACTTGTGCCTGCGGAGCCTCTGGTTTCTGCTGTTCCAGCAGAACCGCGCAAGCCTTTGCCGACCGTTGAATCCATTCTGGCACAGTTCCGTATTCGCGAATGGAACAAGCAACCGGAGCCAGCTGCAGTCGCCCCGATTCAGCCAGTCGTAGAGACACCGGCTGCCCTTGCGCCAGTTGAAACAGTTGCACCGAAACCTGTTGCCACTGTTCGGATCGAAACGCCCGCGCCGCAGCCGATTGTGGCTACGCCTGAGATCGCACCCGAAGTTGTTGGCGAAGCCACCGAGGACGAAGTCGTGCTCACCGTTGCGGAAGCGGAAGAACATGTCGTCGAGGAAGTAGTGGTTCCAGAGCCGGTCGTCGAAAAGCCCGCCCCGGTCAAGGCAGCGCCTTCGATTGCATTGTACCAGCCGCAGCCCCTCCCCCGTGCCGAAGCGCCTGTCATTCACGGCAGCTATGAATTTCCGCCGCGAGACCTCTTGCAGATGCCGCCCGAACAGGACGGAAATGTCATCACGCAGGAAATGCTGGAACGCAGCGCGGGATTGCTTGAAAGCGTGCTGGAGGATTTCGGCGTGCGCGGCGAGATCATTCATGTTCGCCCTGGTCCGGTCGTTACGCTCTACGAGTTTGAACCGGCGCCTGGCGTCAAGTCCTCGCGCGTCATCGGCCTTGCCGATGATATCGCCCGCTCCATGTCGGCGCTTTCCGCCCGCGTGGCTGTGGTTCCCGGCCGCAATGTCATCGGCATCGAACTGCCGAATGCCAATCGCGAAACCGTTTACCTGCGTGAAATGATCGATAGCCGTACCTTTGAGGCATCGAACTACCGTCTGCCGCTTTGCCTCGGCAAGGGTATTGGTGGCGAGCCGATCATCGCTGAACTGGCCAAGATGCCTCACCTTCTGGTGGCAGGCACCACCGGCTCAGGTAAGTCGGTCGCCATCAACACGATGATCCTGTCGCTGCTCTACCGTTTCAAGCCGGAAGAATGCCGCCTGATCATGGTCGATCCGAAGATGCTGGAACTGTCCATCTATGACGGTATTCCACATCTGCTGACCCCGGTTGTTACCGATCCGAAAAAGGCCGTCGTCGCTTTGAAATGGGCCGTGCGCGAGATGGAAGAACGCTATCGCAAGATGGCCCGCCTTGGCGTGCGTAACATCGAAGGCTTTAATGCCCGCGCCGCCTCGGCCAAGGGCAAGGGCGAAACCGTGATGTGCACGGTGCAATCCGGCTTCGACAAGGAAACGGGTGAAGCGACCTATATTCAGGAAGAGCTCGACCTGACGCCCATGCCGTACATCGTGGTCATCATCGACGAGATGGCCGACCTGATGATGGTTGCTGGCAAGGATATTGAAGGTGCTGTCCAGCGTCTTGCCCAGATGGCCCGCGCCGCCGGTATCCACCTCATCATGGCAACGCAACGCCCTTCGGTCGATGTCATTACCGGCACGATCAAGGCAAACTTCCCGACCCGCATCTCGTTCCAGGTCACCTCGAAGATCGACAGCCGCACGATCCTCGGTGAAATGGGTGCCGAGCAGCTTCTCGGTCAGGGCGACATGCTTCATATGGCAGGCGGCGGACGCATCGTCCGTGTCCATGGCCCGTTCGTTTCCGATGAAGAAGTCGAAAAAGTGGTCAACCACCTGAAGGAACAGGGACGTCCGGATTATCTGGCGACCGTCACGGAAGACGAGGAAGACGAAGACGCAACGCAGGAAGCAGCAGTTTTCGATGCAACCTCGATGGGTTCGGAAGATGGTGACGACGTATATGAACAGGCCATCAAGGTCGTGATGCGCGACAAGAAGTGCTCCACATCCTATATCCAGCGCCGCCTCGGTATCGGTTATAACCGTGCTGCCTCGCTCGTGGAGCGTATGGAGAAGGACGGTCTGGTCGGCCCTGCCAATCATGTCGGCAAGCGCGAGATCCTGACGGGCAACCGCGACTGATCACTGCTAAATCCAAGTTAAAAAAAGCCGGATCGCACATGCGATTCGGCTTTTTGCTGTGCCTTGCCAATGGGTTGGAAACTGTTGCGCCAATGCGCTTGTCAAGATGTAAAATTTGGTTAATACTTAGTTCATTCGTACATTCTTGATAATCGGTCGAGATAGCCTCGAAAGCGGTCTCGCGCCCAGAAGATAGGGAGAATGATCGATGAAGAGCATTATTATCGGTCCTGCGGCTACCGAAAAGGATCGTACAGTTACGCAGCAGATTTTGCTGCGCATTCACGAGCAGATGCCAAAGCCCTCCGAAGACAAAACACAGGTTTGCAACGTATTGCGCCTGTCGAAGGGTGGCTATTCGCACCGCAGACGCAGAATTCATAAACTAGCCTGAGTTTAATTAATCGTATCACGTTTTTCTTCAGCGTCGCTCGCATCCCAGCGCAGCAGGCGCTGCATTTTTTATTTTCCGATATTTGCTGGTCGGCAGTGTCGATCACGGTCTTGTTCCAGCCCTACCCTTTTTAAAAGGTGACGTCTGGGGTAAGGGATAGCAATTGTCTCTCTTCATCCAGACATCAAGGAAATGCTATGCCCTCGCCCGCTCAAACCGACGGACAGCCGGAAAATAAGAAGTCTGGCATCTTTCTGGGGTTATTGACGATTCTGGTGGGCTTCTTCTTCATTCTCTTCATGGGGCTGGGAATCTGGCAGGTGGAGCGTCTGCAATGGAAGCTCGATCTCATCGCAAGGGTCGATGCGCGCGTTCACGCCGAACCAGTTGCAGCGCCGGGTCCGGACGATTGGGCCAACGTCAACCAGAAAGACGATGAATACCGTCACGTCACGCTGACCGGCACCTATCTGAACGACAAGGAGGTGCTGGTCCATGCGCTGACCGAGCGCGGCGCGGGCTATTGGGTCCTGACGCCGATGCGTTCATCCGATGGCGCACTGACTTTCATCAATCGCGGCTTTGTTCCAAGCGACAAGCGCGATCCGTCATCGCGGCAGGAAACGCAGATTGCTGGTGAAACGACCGTAACAGGCCTGTTGCGTATGCCGGAACCTGACGGGTTCTTCCTGCGTCCGAACGATCCGGCGCGCAATGACTGGAATTCACGCGACGTTGCGGCCTTTGCGCGGAAGGAAAATCTGGGATCTGCTGCGCCCTATTTCATCGATGCGGATGCAACAGCTGGCGCGGGAGCGCTTCCCATTGGTGGACTGACGGTCGTGAAATTCCGTAACAGCCATCTTTCCTATGCAATCACATGGTTTGCGCTTGCTGCCATGGTTGCCGGTGCCGCCATTTTCCTCTGGCGGCACGAGCGTAAGTTGAAGAGCTAGATGTGCAACGCGTGGCCGAGCGCTTTCATGCTGGCTTCGGCAAAGCCTTCGCTCAATGTCGGATGTGCGTGGATCGTACCGGCGATGTCTTCCAGTCTTGCCCCCATCTCCACCGCCTGCGCGAAGGATGATGAAAGCTCGGATATGCCGACGCCAACAGCCTGAATACCGAGGATGAGGTGATTATCCGCACGTGCAACGACACGGATCAAGCCGTCTTCACGCTCGATCGTCATTGCCCGGCCATTGGCCTGAAACGGGAAAATGCCCACCTGAATCTCATGACCGGTCTTGCGCACCTCATCCGGCGATAGCCCGACCGTAACGATTTCCGGATCGGTGAAGCAGACGGCGGGGATACAGCGTTTGTCCCAAAGCTGATTGCCGCCTGCGATGATTTCCGCCACCATCTCGCCCTGTGCCATGGCACGATGCGCAAGCATTGGCTCGCCGGTCACGTCACCAATGGCATAGACACCGCGCATGGAAGTGCGGCAGCGCTCGTCGATACGGATGAAACGTCCATCCATATCGAGACGAATTTCACTGAGACCCCAACCGTCGGTCTGCGGCTTGCGGCCCACAGTGACGAGGATCTTGTCGGCCTCGATGGTCTTCGTAGCGCCGTCGGCAGTCAGGACTTCAAGCCCTGCCTCATCCTTCGATAGTCCCTTGGCTGAAGTGCTGGTCAGGACTTCGACGCCGAGCGCCTTCAAACGCGCCATGACCGGACGCGTCAGCTCGGCATCATATTGCGGCAGGATGCGGTCAGTGGCTTCCACCACAGTGACTTTCGCGCCAAGCTTGGCAAAGGCCGTGCCGATTTCCAGCCCGATATAGCCGCCACCGACGATAGCCAGCTTTTCCGGCACCTTTTCCAGCGACAGCGCTTCAGTGGACGAAATGACTTTTCCGCCAAATGGCAGCGCCTGAATTTCAACCGGAACGGAGCCGGTTGCGATAACGATGTTTTCGGCATGGATCGTCTGGCGGCCGGTATCGGTTTCGACCAGAACGGTTTTCCCGTCGAGAAAGCGTGCCTGTCCATGGAACATGCGCACGCGTGACCGTTTCAGGAGACCAGCCACACCGCCATTAAGGCGGCTCACAATGCCGTCTTTCCATTCAAGCGTTCTGGCAAAGTCGATAGCCGGATTCTGCGCCGTAATGCCGAGCGCGCCCTTCGATGCAAAGACGGAAAGGCGGTGGAATTCATCAGCTGCGTGGATCAGTGCCTTGGACGGGATGCAGCCCACATTGAGGCACGTGCCGCCCAGTCGTGTCTTTTCCACCAGCACCGTATCAATGCCAAGCTGGCCTGCCCGGATGCCGCATACATAGCCGCCGGGGCCGCCGCCGATGATCAGGAGTTTGCAGGAAATCTCGCTCATTCGATCAGCCTTCTACAAAAATCATCGCTGGCGTTTCCAGAAGGCTTTTCAGCTTCTGTACAAAAACCGCAGCGTCCCAGCCGTCGATTACGCGGTGATCGAAACTGCACGACAGGTTCATCATCTTGCGCGGCACGAACTGCACTCCGTCCCACATAGGACGCACGGCCATCTTGTTGATGCCGACGATTGCGACTTCCGGGCGGTTGATGATCGGTGTCGTGGCGATTGCACCGAGCGGTCCAAGCGATGTGATGGTGATGGTGGAACCTGTCAGTTCTTCCCGCTTCGCCGTACCGTTGCGCGCCGCGTCAGTAACGCGCGACAACTCAGAAGCTGCAGCGAACACGCTCATGCTTTCCGCATGCCGTACCACCGGCACAATCAGACCGTTGGGCGTCTGCGTGGCGATGCCGATATGCACACCACCAAACTGGCGGATGATGTCGGCCTCGTCATCGAAATGCGCATTGAGACCGGGCTGTTCTTTCACTGCCTTGACGATAGTGCGAATAATGAAAGGCAGAAGCGTCAGACGCGGGCGATCTTCTTTCTTCTCATTGTTGAGGCCGCTACGCAGCTCTTCCAACTGTGTAACATCGACCTCTTCGACGATGGTAATATGCGGAATATGGCGCTTCGCCTCGGCCATGCGTTCGGCAATCTTGCGGCGAAGGCCGATGACCTTGATCTCGTTGACCGAGGTGTCGGTTGCATAACCGGACAGAGCCGGTGACGCGCCTGTTTCCTGCTGGAAAAAGAGGTCCAGATCTTCATGCGTGATGCGTCCCGCCGGACCCGTACCGCGAACACGACGCAGATCGACGCCAGCATCGCGAGCGCGCAGTCTGACGGACGGTGTTGCCAGCGGCCTTTCGCCCTCGCTGCGTATCGGACCCGCACCAGAGAATGCGCGGCTTGTGGCTTCACGCTTGGGGGCAGCCGCTTTTGGAGGAACCGGCGTCTGCAACAGAACCGGTGTTTCGGGAGTTGGTGCCGGTTGCGGCTTGGCCGTTTCAACAGCAGTCGGAGCCGGTTCTTCTGCGTTCCCTTCGGATTTCTCTTCCGTCGCACCGCCCTCGATCTCCAGACGGACGAGTTCAGACCCGACAGCGATCTTCTCGCCGACTTCACCATTGACGGCGATGACCTTGCCGCCGCGTGACGATGGAATTTCCACTGTTGCCTTGTCGGTCATGACGGCTGCGAGAAGATCGTCCTCGCGCACGACATCGCCAACCTTCACATGCCATTCGACCAATTCGGCCTCGGCAACGCCTTCACCAACATCGGGGAGTTTAATTGTAAAATGTGCCATGTTTCCCTCCCCCTCAAGCTTCCATGATGGATGTTAGCGCGCGGCCCACCCGGTCGGGTCCGGGGAAATAGGCCCATTCCTGCGCATGCGGATAAGGCGTATCCCAACCGGTAACGCGGAGGATCGGCGCTTCCAGATGATAGAAGCAATCACGCTGCACGAGTGCGGCAAGCTCTGCGCCGTAACCGCAGGTCAGCGTCGCCTCATGCACGATTACGCAACGCCCGGTCTTCTTCACAGACGCCATGATGGTGTCCGTATCGAGCGGAAGCAGCGTGCGAAGATCGATCACCTCAGCATCGACGCCGGTTTCCTCGGCGGCGGCAAGCGCCACATGGACCATGGTGCCATAGGCAAGCACCGTCACGTCGCTGCCCTCGCGGCGAATGGCAGCCTTGCCTAGCGGCACGGTATAATAGCCTTCCGGCACATCACCGAGATCATGTTTCTTCCAGGATGTCACCGGACGGTCGTGATGCCCGTCGAAAGGACCGTTATAAAGACGCTTCGGTTCGAACATGATAACGGGATCAGGGTCTTCGATGGCCGCCAGCAGCAGTCCCTTGGCATCGGCAGGCGTCGACGGCATGACCGTCTTCAGGCCCGACACATGGGTGAAAAGCGCTTCCGGACTCTGGCTGTGCGTCTGGCCGCCATAGATGCCGCCGCCGGATGGCATGCGGATTACGATAGGACAGGTGAACTCGCCCGCCGAGCGATAACGCAGGCGTGCCGCTTCCGAAACGATCTGGTCATAGGCCGGATAGACATAGTCCGCGAACTGCACTTCGATGCAGGGGCGAAGACCGTAAGCGGCCATGCCGATGGCGGTGCCGACAATGCCGAGTTCGCTGATCGGCGCATCAAAGCAGCGTTCCTTGCCATATTTCTTCTGGAGGCCAGCCGTACAGCGGAAAACACCGCCGAAATAACCGACATCCTCGCCGAACACGACCACCTTCTTGTCGCGTTCCATGGCGATATCGTGGGCGTTCTGGATCGCCTCGATCATAGTCATTTTGGTCATTGATCAGAACCCTGCTTCCTGACGCTGGCGGATAAGATGCGGCGGCGTTTCGGCATAGACATCCTCAAACATGTCGCGCATCGACGGCTTGCGACCGTCATGCAATGTACCAATGGCTTCCGCTTCGCGCTGTGCAGCCACCACCAGATCCATCACTTCTGCTTCGGCCTGCTTGTGACGTTCATCCGACCAGACGCCGCGCTTGATAAGATGGTTCTTGAGCCGCAGGATCGGATCGCCGAGCGGCCATGCGTCGCTTTCGGCCTTCGGACGATAGGCGGATGGATCGTCAGAGGTTGAGTGTCCGCCAGCGCGATAGGTCACATATTCGATGATGGTCGGCCCGAGATTGCGCCGGGCGCGTTCCACAGCCCATTTGGCTACCGCATGAACGGCCAGATAGTCATTGCCATCGACACGTAGGGCAGGAATGCCGAAGCCGTGGCCGCGCGCTGCGAAAGTGCCGGAGCCGCCGCGCGCAATGCCCTGAAAGGTGGAAATGGCCCATTGGTTGTTGACGATATTCATCACCACCGGGGCTTTGTAGGTCGAAGCAAAAACCAATGCGGCGTGGAAATCGCTTTCTGCGGTCGAGCCATCGCCGATCCATGCAGCAGCGATCTTCGTATCGTGGCTGATGGCCGAAGCCATGGCCCAGCCGACGGCCTGCGTATATTGCGTCGCGAGATTGCCGGAAATGGTGAAGAAGCCATGGTCCTGTGACGAGTACATCACCGGAAGCTGACGGCCTTTCAGCGGGTCCTGCTCGTTGGAGAAAATCTGGTTCATCATCGTGACGAGCGGATAATCGTCGGCAATGAGCAGACCGGCCTGACGATAGGTCGGGAAATTCATGTCGCCTTTGCGCAATGCCTTGCGGAAAGCACAGCTGACCGCCTCTTCGCCGAGATGCTGCATATAGAACGAGGTCTTGCCTTGACGCTGAGCCATCATCATGCGGGCATCATAAGCGCGCAGGGTCATCATGTGGCGAAGCCCGTCTTTCAACTCATCATCGGTCAAGGTGCCCGCCCAGGGGCCGACCGCCTCGCCTTCGCGGTTCAGAACACGGATGATGCTGAAAGCCAGATCACGCATCGCTTCCGGCTTTTCGTCGATTTCCGGCCTGCGAACGCTTCCCGCACGCGGGATTTTGACATGGGAGAAATCCGGTGCGTCACCGGGCCGCCACTCCGGCTCGGGAACATGCAGGGATAGTACGACATCATCGCTCATGCGGGTAACCCTCGAAACTGGCCTCGCAACTGGCCTAGGGAACTTACAAAATGTCGAACGGGAGAATATCGGATTGGTTCCGTGCGTTTCGGAAACCCTATCGTCGGCACTGTTGGTCACATCTGCCGACCTTGTTCCTCCCATGCGACATGGCGCCGATTTCCTCCTTCGGCACCATCCGTTTTCAGGGTGGAACGGGTTCAAAAATAAAGCAAGATTATTTTTCGGCCGCTTCGGCACTCTTTTGTGAAACGGGTTCGCTCGTGCTTTGGCAGCAGCTAAGGTGCACCAGACGAAACAAGCTTATTCCCGTGATTTCGATGGGATTTTAAGTGGAATGTTTACCTATCTAGTACCGCAATAATATTGCTTTTGATTGACGAAAACGTCAGTACTTATTGGTACTCTTTCAGCCCTTTCGAGCGCGGTTTTGGTTTCTCACAAACTCAGCATGAGGCGTTTTGTCCAAGTATCCCAGCGAGAATTACGTCCATCAAACGACGCCGATTCTCCAAAAAGAAAAGCCGCACCCGAGGGCGCGGCTTGGTAAGAAGCTGCGAAATATTCGGTTCAGCGGATCGCTTTGCCGTTCGCATCAAACCGATGCGTCTTGCTATCATCAGGCGTAATGAAGATCATGTCGCCTTCGTTGTAGTGATGTTCGCCGAAGAGCCGCACCGTAATCAGGCCCGCAGCTTCGGTTTCGACGTAAAGGATCGTATCGGCACCGAGATGTTCGGCGTGGATGACCTTGCCTTGCCATTTGCCGCTGTCGCGGCTGACGGAAATGTGCTCGGGACGGATACCGACCGTCTTCGCTCCTGCGTCGCCAACACGGGTGCCGTCCACGAAATTCATCTGCGGCGAGCCGATGAAGCCCGCGACAAACAGATTGTCAGGCTTGTTATAGAGTTCCATCGGCGAACCGACCTGCTCGATGCGGCCGGCATTGAGGACAACGATACGGTCAGCAAGCGTCATGGCCTCAACCTGATCATGCGTGACATAGATCATCGTCGCCTTGAGCTCGCGGTGCAACTTGGCGATTTCAAGCCGCGTCTGCACGCGAAGCGCCGCATCGAGGTTCGACAGCGGTTCATCGAACAGGAACAGTTCAGGTTCGCGCACCAGTGCACGCCCGATGGCGACGCGCTGGCGCTGGCCACCTGACATTTCAGCCGGACGGCGACCCAGATAAGGGTCAAGCGACAGCATTGCCGAAGCTTTCGAAACGCGTGTTTCGATTTCAGCCTTGGCCGTGCCTGCCTGCTTGAGGCCAAGCCCCATATTGTCCTTGACCGTCAGGTGAGGATAAAGCGCATAGGACTGGAACACCATCGCGATGCCGCGCTTGGAAGGCGGCGTGACTGTGACATCATCGCCATTGATGAGCACCTGGCCGGAAGAAACATCTTCCAGACCGGCTATGGAGCGCAGCAGCGTTGACTTGCCGCAACCGGAAGGTCCGACGAAGATGATGAATTCGCCGTCCTGCACTTCAAGATTGATATCCTGCAGAACTTCCTGTGCGCCGTAGCGCTTGTGTACCGATTTGAGTAGCAGCGATCCCACGTAACAAATTCCCTTAGAGCATTTCCAGCAAAAGTGCGAAGCGGTTTTGCGTAGGATAATGCGTGAAAACAAAGAGATAGAGCGGTTCCACGAATCCGTTTTAACTGGAACCGCTCTAATTTCTACCGGCTTACAGTTTGACAGGCTGGCCCGAGCGCACGCTTTCATCTGCCGCAAGGCAGATGCGCAGCGATTGCAGCGCGTCATCCATATGTCGGTTGAGATCGATATCTTCGCGAATGGCCTTCAGCATGTAAGCCTGCTCGCGTTCACACAATTCCTGATGTCCGGGCTCGTCGGCCATGGAGAGGTCCGTATCCGGTTTCAGGAACTTTCCATCTGCTCCGCGCTCGGCGCGGTGAACACGGATGGTCGAGGTCTTGGTATGGGCGTCCACATCATCGGATTTGGTCACGGCCTCGTTCATGACGATCGAGACGCAGCCGTTCGGCGAGATGACGTCCTTCACGAAGAAGGCCGTTTCCGACATCATCGGTCCCCAGCCCGCTTCATACCAGCCGACCGTGCCGTCATCGAACAACACTTGAAGATGGCCGTAATTATACATGTCCGGCTTGATCTCGTCGGAGAGGCGCAATCCCATGCCGCGCACTTCCACCGGCTTGGCGTCAGTGATCTGGCACATGACGTCCACATAATGCACCCCACAATCGACAATGGGCGACGTGGTGTTCATCAGGTTCTTGTGCGTCTCCCAGGTTGCGCCACTGGATTGCTGGTTGAGATTCATGCGGAAGACGTAAGGTCCACCGAGCTGGCGTGCCTCGGAAATAAGCCGCATCCACGACGGATGATGGCGCAGAATATAGCCGATGACGAGCTTGCGCCCGTTGGCGCGTGCGCAGTCGATTACCCGACGCGCATCCTCAACCGTCGTTGCCAGCGGCTTTTCCACGAACACATGCGCGCCCTGCTCCAGCGCCGCGACGGCATAATCCGCATGGCTTTCCGAATAAGTAGCGACGCAGGCGAGATCGGGCTTCAGTTCCTTCAGTGCTTCATGGAAGGAAGGATGAATTTCATAGCCTGCCAGTTCATCCGGAACGGCAACCTTGGTGCGATTGACGAGGCCGATGACCTCGAAGCCGGGATTGCGGTGATAGGCCAGTGCATGGCTGCGGCCCATATTGCCGAGACCGGCGGAAAGAACACGAACAGGATTTTGCATTGCAGAACTCATTTTACAGCCCCCGCGGTGATGCCGCGGATCAGCTGCCGCGAGAATATGACGTAAAGGACGAGGATCGGGAACATCGCCAGCGAAAGCGCTGACAGAACCGCATTCCAGTTGGTGACGAACTGACCGATGAACAGCTGCGAACCGAGCGTCACCGTCTTGGTGGCTTCACTTGGCGCAAGGATCAGCGGGAACCAGAGATCGTTCCAGATCGGGATCATGGTGAAAACGGCGACCGTGGCCATGGCAGGCCTGATCAGCGGCAGCACCAGCTTGAAGAAGATCGCATATTCCGACATGCCGTCTATTCGCCCGGCATTCTTCAAATCGTCGGATACTGTTCGCATGAATTCCGACAGGATGAAGATCGCAAGCGGCAGGCCCTGCGCGGTATAAACGAGGATCAGCGCCGTCAGCGTGTTGACCAGACCTGCGGCTACCATGCCTTGCAGCAGTGCAACCGTGCCGAGCCGGATCGGGATCATGATGCCGATGGCGAGATAAAGCCCCATCAGCGTGTTGCCCTTGAAGCGATATTCAGCGAGCGCAAAGGCTGCCATCGCACCGAACAGGATCACAAGGAAGATGCTCACCACCGTGACGATGGTGCTGTTCTGAAAGTAAGTCAGGAAGGAGCCCTGCTTCAGAACCGTTTCATAGCCGATGAGACTGAAACTTTCCGGTGTCGGAAACTGCAGTGGCGTGCGGAAAATCGCATTACGATCCTTGAACGAATTGATCAGCGTCAGCGCCACCGGGAACACGGCGATCAGCATGTAGAAGATCAGGGCCGCATGAACGAGAGTGGTGCGAATGGGCGATGTGCGTGCTTTCGACATGGTCTCGTCCTTCAGAACTGGTAGCGGCGCATGCGGCGCTGGATGCCGAACAGGTAGAGCGACACACCTGCCAGAATGATGAGGAACATCACGGCGGCGATGGTTGCGCCCATGGACGGGTTGCCAAGCTGCAGCTGGAAGCCGAAGAAAGTACGATAAAGGAACGTGCCCAGAATATCTGTCGACTTGTCCGGTCCGGCAAGCGCACCCTGCATCGAATAGACGAGGTCGAACGCGTTGAAGTTGGCAACGAAGGTCATCACCGAGATCAGGCCGATTGAAGGCAGGATCAGCGGCAGCTTGATCTTGAAGAACTGGCTCCAACCGGTGATGCCGTCACATTCGGCCGCTTCGATGATTTCATCGGGAATATTCAGAAGAGCTGCATAGATCAGCATCATCGGAATGCCGACGAACTGCCAGACCGAGACGAGCGACACGGTGACAAGCGCCGTATCCGCCTTGCCGAGCCACGGGCCAAACAGCCATTTGAGACCGACAAGGTCCATCATCCACGGTGCGACGCCCCAGATCGGCGACAGGATCAGCTTCCAGATAAAGCCCACGATCACGAAGGACAGCAGCGTTGGGAGAAAGATCGCCGTGCGGTAGAAGGCAGCAAAACGCAGCTTCGGCAGGGACAGCATGGCTGCCAGCAGAATGCCGATCGGGTTTTGAACAAGCATGTGAATACAAAAGAATATAACGTTGTTTTTCAACGCATTCCAGAAATCGCGTGACCAGTTCGGATCACCGAAAAGTGCCTGGAAATTGGCGAACCCCACAAAAGCGCGCTGTCCGTCGACGACATTGAAGAATGCCTGCCGAAGTGTCTCGATCAATGGCAGCACCATCACCGCCGTATAGATCAGGACGCAGGGCAGAAGAAATACAAGTATATGCCAACGCCTTGGGCGCTTGTGCACAATACCTGTCATGTCGGCAGATTGGCTCATATAGGCATTCGCTCTTCAAGAGCATTTCCAGCAAAGGTATGAACCATTTGCGTTCGGAAATGCATAAAACCGATGGTTAGCGTTCTCGTTCACGAGAATGCGTGCAAACCGGGAAACAATATTTCCCATCCCTGCCCGCTCGCGTCATTTTAAACTGACACGGAATGCACCGATTGCAAAACTGCATGTCGATGCGACAGACGAAAAGATATGGGCGGCGCGCCCCCGCGATCGCCGCCCATATTGTCCCGCGTTTTTACTTCGCAGGCTTGTACCAGCTGTCCAGACCTTCCTGCAGCTTCTTCGCGGCATCTTCCGGCGTCACAGTGCCGTTGATGACGTTGGCCGACTGAACCCAGGTTTCATTTTCTAGGTTCGGCGTGCCACGCGAGAGAATCTGGTAGGTCGAACGAATGGTTGGCTTGCACTTTTCGCGCCAGGAAACGAACTCCTGTGCCAGCGGATCGCTCATTTTCACTGCCGTCGAATTGAGGCTGAAGAAGCCCGGCAGCGCATTGGCGTAGATTTCAGCGAACTCAGGCGAAGATACCCAGTTCAGGAAAACCTTTGCCTGTTCTGCGTGCTTGCTCGAAGCGTTGAGGCCAAGGCCGATATCGTTGTGGTCGGAGATGTAGCAGGTATCGCCTGCATTCTTGACCGGTGGCGGGAAGGCACCCATCTTGAATTGCGCCTGCGTATTGAACAGGCCAATTTCCCACGAACCAGCCGGATAGATGGCGGCGCGGCCAAGCGTGAACAGGTTCTGGCTGTCCGGATAAGTCTGCGCTTCGAAACCGTCGCCCAGATAATCCTTCCACTTGGCAAGAACCTTGAACGGTTCGACCCACTGCGGATCGGTGAGCTTTTCTGTACCGGCGATCAGAGCCTTGCGGCCTTCCTCGCCTTTCCAGTAGGTTGGTCCGATATTCTGGTAGCCCATGGTTGCGGCTTCCCACATATCCTTCGTGCCCATGGCCATCGGGATGTAGGTGCCGTCTGCCTTGATCTTGTCGAGAGCTTCGAAGAATTCGGCTTCCGTGGTCGGAGCCTTGAGCCCCAGCTTGTCGAAGGCTTCCTGATTGTAGATGAAGCCGTGAATAACCGAAGCCATCGGCACGCAGAAGGTCTTTGAACCGTCGTCAGTGCTCCAAGCGGACTTGGCAACGTCGGAGAAGTTCTTCATGCCTTCGAGATCGGTCAGGTCGGAGAGCTTGCCCTTGTTGAAAAGCTCGAGCGACGTGTCGAACGGACGGCAGGAAATAAGGTCGCCGCCTGAACCGGCGTCGAGCTTGGCATTGAGGGCCGCGTTATACTCGGTTGGCGCACTCGGTGCGAAATTGATCTTGATGCCAGGATTCTTGGCTTCAAAAGCCGGAATGATCTTTTCCTGCCAGATCTGCAGATCGTCGTTACGCCAGCTTTCGACCGTCAGCGTGACGTCTTCGGCAAGCGCAGCCGATCCCGACGCCAAAAGCGTGGAACCCAGCAGCATGAGTTTCAACGTATTACGAACCATTTGACCTTCTCCCGTTTTTTAGCGCGGATGCGCAACAGAGGCGAAAGTACGCCAGACCGCTTCAGTACGATCGCTCCTCGCGTTATGGGAAAAGTACCGGCCCCCGCCGGTGATCTCCATCCCTATTCCGCGTGCTCCTCGCCCTCAGCGGCATTGCGCTCCCCTTCTGTTGAAATTAATGCCAAAAACGTACCAATTGTCCAGAGAAGTTTACAACTTTCGCGCATAAAAATTTAAAACAGTCGTTTTTCTCAAATTTTATCAACGAATTAATCAATTTTTTCACAAGCCGACAAATCTGCTTGGTTAATGGTATTTTTTTGGTATCTTCAAGCTGGAGGTATCTTCATGACTGAATTCTTCATTGGCGTCGATGGTGGCGGCACGGGATGTCGCGCCGTGGTGGCGGGTAGCGATGGTGCGATTCTGGGTTCGGGGCGCAGCGGCTCCGCCAATATCGTCACCGATCCGCGAACGGCGCTGATCAATGTGATTGCGGCGATCGATAACGCTTTTGATGATGCCGGGCTGGATAAGGCGCATTATGCGACCAGTCACGCGGTTCTCGGTCTGGCAGGCGGCAATGTCGTGGGTGCAGGCACCCCGATAGAACGCGGCCTGCCCTTCGCGCACTCCAATGTGGAGTTTGACGGCGTGATCGCCCTGCAGGGTGCGCTTGGCGATCAGGACGGCATCGTTGCCATTCTCGGCACGGGCACGGCCTACATCACACGCCGGAGCGGTCGAATTCATTCAGTCGGCGGATGGGGTTTTCCTTTGAGCGATCTCGGCAGCGGTGCGCGGCTCGGTCAAAGCTTGTTGCAGGAAAGCCTGCTCGTGCATGACGGCATTCATCCACGCACACGCCTGACGACCGACCTCCTCAACGAGTTCGACAACAATCCGGATAATCTGGTCGAATTTGCGTGGACGGCGAAGCCCGGTGACTTTGGCAAATATGCTCCACGTATTTTCCAGTATGCGAACGAGGGAGACGCGACAGCGCGGATGTTGCTGGAGCGTTCTGCTGGTTATGTAAGTGAAACGCTTGACGTACTGATCAAACAGGGCGCTGAACGCATCAGCCTGCTAGGCGGCATGGCACCGCTTTATGTGGAATGGCTGCCGCCACACCAGCAGAAGCTTCTGGTAAAGCCCGCGGCGGATGCTTTGACAGGCGCTCTGCAACTGGCCCTCAAGCGATATGGGTCGCAAAATGGAAAGGCGCGCGAATGAGCGGAAATTTCAGCGCTTTCCTGCCCAAGAACCTGCAGGGTTCTGCTCCCTCTTCTGGTGGCCCACTCTATATGCAGCTGCGTCAGTCACTGGAGACTGCGATCCGCGCCGGGCAGCTGGTTGATGGCGAAGCCCTGCCGCCGGAACGCGACATTGCTGAATATGCCAATATCAGCCGTGTGACGGTGCGCAAGGCGGTGGATGATCTCGTCAAGGCCGGGCTTCTCGTGCGCCGTCATGGTTCGGGAACGTTCGTCGTACGCCCGAGCGAGCGCGTGCAGCAGTCGCTCTCGATGCTGACTTCATTTACCGAAGACATGGCGCGTCGCGGCATCACCACGCAATCCCGATGGCTGGAGCGCGGCCTTTACTACCCTTCGCCTGAAGAGATGATGAAGCTGGGCGTTTCCTCGGAAACCCGCGTTGCCCGCCTCGGTCGCCTGCGCATTGCGAGTGACATGCCGCTGGCCATCGAGCGCGCAAGTCTTTCAAGCGAAATCCTGCCCGACCCGGATGCGGTGAAGGGCTCGCTCTATGCCGAGCTGAGCCGCACCGGGTTTCGCCCTGTGCGTGCGGTCCAGCGCATAGCAGCCTGCAACATCAAAGACCCCGACGCACGCATTCTGGGCGTCAAGGAAGGCGATGCGGGTCTGTCCATCGAACGGATTTCGTATCTGCCGTCCGGTCGGGTGGTGGAGTTTACAAAATCACTCTATCGCGGCGATGCCTATGATTTCGTAGCCGAGCTGACAATACCCCAACCTTGAGCGACTTCCATCAAAGAAAACGGCCCGTTTCCGGGCTGTTTTTATTTCATGTCAAAGCACAATCCGACCGGAGTGAAACGAGGATCGATAAGATTATGCTTGAAATAGAGGACGTTAGAGCGCCGATCTGATGTAATCAGATCGAAACGCGCTCTAATGGTGTTTCTTGCCTTCACGAGCCAGATCCGCTGTTGGATCGGCCGCGAGACGCTTGCGCGCCCGGTCATCCATCAGCTCATACCACATGGCGTTGAGCACGGCGAAAGCCGCAGCGAGCGGAAGCCCCAACAACCAGGAAAAATACCACATATCGCTTTCCTTTCTCGGTTGTTCCAAGCGCATCCTGAAAAGTGTGAAACGGTTTTCAGGATGCGCGTTGAAACGAAACTTATAGAGCGCCGATCTGATGCAATCAGATCGAAATGCACTCTAGTAAGCGTGATTGCTGTCGTCTTCGATCATGTCCTTATCGACCTTGCCCCACAGGACCTTGTAAACCCAGGACGTGTAGACAACGATCAACGGCAGGAAGATGAGCGTCACAACCAGCATGATGAACAGTGTCATATGGCTGGAAGACGAATCCCATACCGTCAGGCTTGAGCGCGGATCGAGCGACGATGGCAGAATGAACGGGAACATCGACACGCCGACCGACGAAATAATGCCGAAGATCGACAGCTTTCCGAACAGCAGCGGGGCTAATTCACGACGGCTACGCAATGCGATGAAGACCGCCAGTGCCCCCAAAATGCCGAGCGCCGGAGCGATCAGCAGGACAGGATAGTTCACATAGTTGGTGAACCATGCACCGTGATCCAGTTCCACAGTCTTGCGCAGCGGATTGGATGGCCCGTCGGTGACGATGGCGCTCGTGATCCGGTAACCCGAAACCCAGAACCAGCTGACAACCCCAGCCAGCACATAGAGCACGACAGTCAGAAGAGCTGCGATGCTGCCGTAGGACCGGGCACGCGCCTGAATATCCCCGGTCGTCTTCAGCATCAGCCAAGAGGCGCCATGCATGCAGAGCATTGTCACCGAAAGCACGCCGCAAAGCAGTGCAAACGGATTCAGCAGACCGAAGAACGAGCCTTCATAGAATATCTGAAAGTCGTCGGCGATACGGAATGGAACGCCCTGTAGGACATTGCCGACGGCAACGCCGAAGATAAGAGCAGGAACGAAACCGCCGATGAAAAGCGCCCAGTCCCAGCCTCTCCTCCAGGCCTCACTCTCGCGCTTGGAACGATATTTGAACCCGACCGGACGCAGGATGAGTGCGAACAGGATGACAAACATCGCCAGATAGAATCCGGAGAAAGACACCGCATAGAGCTGTGGCCAGGCGGCGAAAATAGCACCGCCCCCGAGGATCAACCAGACCTGATTGCCTTCCCAGACGGGGCCGATCGTGTTGATGATGATGCGTCGCTCGACATCGGTTTTGCCGACGACGGGCATGAGTATGTCGACACCAAGGTCGAACCCGTCCATCGCGGCAAAAGCGATCAGCAATACGCCGAGCAGCACCCACCAGATGAGACGCAGGGTTTCATAGTCCAACAAATCGCTGAGTATCATGATCCTTACTCCGCAGGTGCGATGCTGGCCGGGGCGAGCATTGCTTCCGGCTTGCTGTCGGGTTCAGGTCCAGCCTTGATAGCACGGATCATCAGGCCCATCTCGATGATGAAGAGAACCGTATAGATCGCCACGAAACCAAGTATGGTCAGCAGCACTGTGGATGCTCCGAGATTGGAAACCCCAACTGCCGTCGGCAATATGCCTTCGATAACCCATGGCTGGCGGCCAAACTCCGCGACGATCCAGCCCATTTCGGCTGCGATCCACGGTAGCGGTATCGCAAACACGGCAATCCGCAACAGGAACGGATAACGGTCGAGTTTACGACGCGCAGACAGCACGAAGAATGTGCCCGTCAGCAGGATCAGGAAGAAGCCGATGCCGACCATGATGCGGAAGGCCCAGAACAGGGGCAGGACACCGGGAACGGTATCGTTTGCGGCCTGTGTGATCTGTGCGTCGGTTGCCTGACGCGGATCGTCGACATAGCGCTTCAGCAGAAGCGCATAGCCCATCCACTGACTGTTATCGGCAAAGACGTCCTTCACTTCCTGCGGAACGGCATTCGTGTCGCCAGCCGCACGGATTTTCTGCAAGGCGTCATAGGCGACGATGCCATTGCGGATATGGTTCTCCGCACTTTCAACAAGATCGTTGATGCCCTGAATTGGGGTGGTGAGAGAACGCGTACCGATCAGGCCCATGACCCATGGAATATGCACCGCGAAGTGAGTTTCGCGTGCTGCCTGATCCGGGAAACCGAATACGGTGAACGAAGCCGGAGCCGGTTCTGTTTCCCACATGGCTTCAATCGCCGCGATCTTCATCTTCTGATGTTCGTTGGCCAGATAGCCGCTTTCGTCACCAAGGACGACGACGGAAAGAGTTGCGGCAAGACCGAACGATGCTGCAATGGTCATCGAGCGCTTGGCGAGTTCTACCGAGCGTCCCTTGAGCAGATACCAGGCCGAAACACCGAGGACGAAAACAGACGCGGTGACATAACCGGCAGAAACCGTATGCACGAACTTGGCCTGCGCGACCGGGTTCATCAGCACTGCGAAGAAATCGGTGATTTCCATACGCATGGTTTCGGGATTGAATGCCGACCCGACCGGATTCTGCATCCAGCCATTGGCGATCAGAATCCACAGTGCCGAGAAGTTGGAACCTGCCGCGACCGCATAAGTCGCCATGAGGTGCCCGACTTTCGACAGGCGATCCCAGCCGAAGAAGAACAGACCTACGAAGGTTGCTTCAAGGAAGAAAGCCATAAGGCCTTCGATAGCGAGCGGTGCGCCGAAGATGTCGCCGACATAGTGGCTGTAATAACTCCAGTTCATGCCGAACTGGAATTCCATCACGACGCCCGTCGCGACGCCCATGACAAAGTTGATGCCAAACAGCGTACCCCAAAATTTCGTCATCTGCCGCCAGATGAGTCGCCCCGTCATCACGTAAACGGTTTCCATGATGGCAAGCAGCACGGAAAGACCCAAGGTCAGAGGTACGAAGAGGAAGTGATAAAGTGCCGTGATTGCAAACTGCAATCGCGACAGGGAGACAATATCGAGTTCCATCTCTTTAAGCCGGTAACCCGGCCCTCCTGGTGTTATGAGCGGCGCTTCAGCGCGGCCCCCTTTTGAAAACGGCGGCTTCCTGGAAACCGTACTCCGCTTCAATTTCAAATATCGGTCCAGATATGGACACGGACTTCAAATCATTTCCATGTCCGCGCAGCTCACCTCATGGTTTCGAGGATTTCGCCGAAGCGCGGCGAACTCTTACTTACAGACTCAACTAGAGCGCCTTGATTTAAAACAATGATCCGTTCGCAAATTCGCGCTTCGCGACTAATATGCGTTGCGATCAGCAATGCGCGCGAACCTGCTCTCGCCTTGAGGCGATCGAGAACATCCTGTGCGGTTGCGTTATCGAGACCTTCGGTCGGTTCATCCAGTAGCCAGAGCGGCGCATCGGTCAGGAAAAGCCGCGCCAGGACCAGACGACGTGCTTGCCCGCCCGAAAGCCCCAACCCGCCCTCACCCAGCATTGCGTCCAGTCCGGCAGGCAATTCATCGATAAACGCGCCAAGGCCCGCAGCCCGCAAAGCGTCAATCAGTTCCTCATCGCTCGTATCGGCACGCGCCAGCCGGAGATTGTCGCGAAGACTATCCTGAAATAGCTCTGTCCGTTGCGTGAGAAGGCGCGCGGGCAAAACCGAAACGCTGCCCTGATCAGCCGGAATTTCTCCGGCAAGGAGATTGAGCAAGGTCGATTTGCCTGCGCCGCTTGTGCCGACGATGGCAATACGCTCGCCCGCTGCAATATCGAGATTGAGGTTTTTGAGGGCATCGTGATCAGCGCCCTCGTGACGAACCGACACGTTTTTCAGATGAACCGCTGCGCCATTCTCAGGTTTTTTGGGTGCAGCCAGTTCAGCGTCATCGTTCAGTTGAGGTGCAACTCGCCTGGCAGCAAGTATCGTGCGCCCAAGTTCCATCGCGCCGCGCCGCAATGCTGAAAACGGCTCCATCGCACCAAGAATGATAAGCATTCCGAGCGCTGCGACGGGCGCACCGATCATTCCTGACTGCATCAGCAAACCAACGGCAACAAGGCCGCCAGCAAGCAATGCGGCATGAACGATCCCGAAACCAGCCCCGGTAGTGATCTCTATGCGATTAAGCTTGCGATCCGAAGCGGCGACATAGCCGTCTGCACGGACCAAAGCCAGCTTCTGATCTTCGAGGCGCCCAGCCATAAGAAGTTCAGTCTGCCCCGCAACGAGATCGACAGTGCGGGCGCGCAGTGCTTCCGTACCTTTTGCACGTTGTCGCATGGATTTTTCGGAACGACGAGCCGCAGCAAGCGGAAGGCCCAAACCGGCAACAAGCAGGACAAGAGCAACCAGCAACCCGAAAAGGGGGCTCATCAGGCCGAGAGCGATGCCAGCCACAAGCGCGGTAGCGAGTGCAGCACCGACAGGCACCACCACGCGCAGATAAAGCGAGTCGAGTGCATCAATGTCTGCCGTCAGGCGGAACAGAAGACGCGCAGGGCGCTTCAATAGCGCGTTTGCAGCGGTCGGGCGCGCCCAGCTACGGAACAGCTTTTCGCGCAGTGCGGCAAGGATCGCAAGCGTTGCATCATGGGTGACGAGCCGCTCCAGATAACGCGAACCGGTACGCAGGATCGCCAGCAGACGAATACCGGCTGCAGGAGCGAACACATCGAACACAACCGCCGTCGCCATGCTCAAGCCCGCAATCGCCGTTGCCGTTATGAACCAGCCTGACAGGCCGAGAAGAGCGATACCGGCAAGGACCGTTACAGTAGCCGTCGCTATACCCGCAAGAAGTGCTGTCCCCTTGGTGCGGAAAAAGAGGCGCAGGATCGGTTGCAACGATTGAAAACCGTTCATTCTGCCGCCCTCCTCTGCCAGACAGGATCGTTATCCACGCTGCCGTCCAGACGGACGATACGGTCCATCCTGCGGGCAAGGGTTTCGTCATGGGTAGCGACGATGAGCGTCTTGCCTTTGGCTAGCCTGAGAAGGCTGTCGGCAATGACCTTCGCGGTTTCCTGGTCAAGATGGGCTGTAGGTTCATCGGCCAGGATAATATCGGCATTGAGATCAACTGCCGCTCGAGACAGCGCCAGCCGCAGGGCTTCGCCGCCGGATATTCCCGCACCGTTCTCGCCGATGAGACTGTTGCCGGTGACACCCAGAACATGACCGAGCGCCATGTCATCAATGATGGCTTTGGTGGTTTCCACATCGGCTTGCCGACCGAGCGTGATGTTCTGACGAGCAGAACCGGCAAAGATATGTGGCTTCTGTCCGATCCAGCTCATCCTTGAGCGAAGCGCCTCTGCCGTATCGTCGGCCAACCCGATTCCACCGATTTCGATTTGGCCAGTTTGAGGAGCCGTCAGCCCGGCAACAAGAGCCAGAACAGTCGATTTCCCATAGCCGCTCGGCGCCAGCAGAGCCACGTGTTCGCCTGCCGCAATATCGAGATTGAATGCCGTGAGAACCTTGCCCCCAGTCCCATAACCAAAGTCGATATTGTGTAGAGTTACGGTAGGAGCATCACCAGTTGCTGCGTGGCTTCCAACCTTGCCGACAATTGGCATCGGATGTTCAGCCAGCTTTTCCAGTGCATCAATTGAAGCTTCGCCCGATGCACGGTCGTGCCAGACCGCTGAAAGATCGCGTAATGGTTCGAAGAATGCAGGCGATAGAAGCAGGACGAAGAGACCCTCGGCCAAAGTCAGCTTATGGCCCCACGCTCCGAAGTTGAGCTGGCCCAGCAGATGGAAGCCGATATAAACCGCGACCATGGCAACGCCGATAGCAGCGAAGAGTTCAAGCACAGCCGAAGACAGAAATGCGATGCGCAGGACAGACATCGTCTTGGAACGCAAGGTTTCGGCGTTCTGGCGCAGCCGGCTCGCCGTCGCGTCCACGGCATGGAATGTGCGAATGGTTGCAAGGCCGCGCAGGCGATCAAGCAGAAAGCCGTTCATTCCGCCAAGGGCAACGAGTTGCTTTTCGCTGGCGGCCTTTGCGCGCCAGCCGATCAATGCCATAAAGATCGGTATCAACGGTGCGGCCACCATCAGGACAAGTGCTGCAGCCCAGGAATACCAGAGTACGACGGCAAGTATTGCGAATGGGGTCAGCATCACGCGGATGCGGACCGGCACGAAGCGCGAAAGATAAGGAACGACCATTTCCGCCTGTTCGGCAAGAATACTTGCCGCCTCACCGGATGACAGGCGCGTCACATCAAGCGGTGAACGTTGCGCAAGCGCTGAAACAGCATTGGTTCGAAGTCGGGAAAGTTCCAGTCGGGCGGCGTCGAAAGCTTTGGTAGCACCTGCACTATCAAGAAGGCTGCGCAGACAGCCGAGAACGAATATGCCCGCCGCGCTGTAATAGATGGAATTATCGAAGCCGGTGTCGGCCAGTCGTCCGATTGCGTATGCGAGAATGCCCGCTTGCGGCAGCCACAAAAGTGCGGCTAACGCCTGAAGATATGCCCCCCGCTTCAGCAAAGACGGAACAGGACGACGCTGCGAGCGGCGCGAACGTTGTTGGTCGCTTGCCGCTTCGCCGTCTTCTGCCGTCAAAGTTTCCGTTCGGGGGACAACGGACGTCACTCTCTCTTAGGCTCCTTTTTGGCCGATGTTCGCCCGCGTCCGAGCGCCACGATCCTGTCCGTGGTTTCAAGGAAGCGGGTCACCTTGGCGCCAAGCGCCAGAAGACTTGTCAAACGGTCGGTATCGAGTCGCTTGACGTCGTCGTACCAGTTGGTCAGCCTTTCGATCAGGCCGTACATGTCCTTCATGCGATCCTGCGCATAAAGATCGCTGTCGCCTTTCGGCTGCTCCATCAGGATTTCACGCAGAACCGAGAGCGTGGGATCGATCTCGCGCTTCTTGCGCTCTTCAGCGAGCGTGCGCAGAATCTGCCACACATCGTCGGGCGTCGTGAAGAAATCGCGGCGATCACCGGGAATGTGCTTCAGCAGCACCAGATTCCAGCCCTGCAATTCACGAATACCCATGGACACATTCGAACGTGACACACCGAGAGCATCGACGATCTGGTCAGCGCAAAGAGGCTCAGGCGACACGTAAAGCAGTGCATAGATCTGCCCCACGGTGCGGTTGATGCCCCAACGGCTGCCCATTTCTCCGAAGTGGAGCACGAACGACTGAACGATTGGCGACAATTCCAAAATTCTCTCTCCCGTAAATTCTGAACTTTCAGAAATTACTGAAATTCAGATAATTCAAATGGCTTGAACCTTCAATCCGTTTGTCCCGGGCGAAAGCCCGAATGGACAATTGGCCGCAGCCCCGGACACTCCTCCAAATGCCCGAAAACACGATAGGCCACCGCTTCCGCTCCGCAGTCGGTGGGCAGTCAAGCCAGAGATTCGGCAAATGGCAGATAATGTTTCCGATCGGCAGGATAGCCGGTCTTGAAGCGAACTCCAAAACAGGTCTCCGGTCAGCCCGGAAGCAACAGCCGCTGCTTCCATGACGGAGCAGCGAATTTCCCCATTTGGTGCGACGGAAAACGCAAGCTTTCCGCCCTCTCCGCACCCTCAAGCATGATACCTACAGACCTATAGCGGGTCGGAAGATGAAGGCAGCTCCTTGCTGTCCTGCGTTCTGTCGCGATGGATCACGGCGCGGCTGAGCAGCATGAGCGTTACCGGCGTTGTGACGACCACAAAGACGGTAATCAGCACTTCATGCAGAATCGGCTTCGATTGCAAGATGGAGAAAAATATGATCGACGCGATCAAGATTCCGCCAGCACCAAACGACGAGCCAAGCGTGGGGGCGTGAACACGCTCGTAAAAGCTTTTGAAGCGGACGAGTCCGATGCATCCGACGAGTGTCAGGAAGGCGCCGGAGACTAGAAAAAACGCAATGATCACAGCGGCCCATACGGGAAGTTCACCTGCATTGATCACTCGATCACCTCCCCGCGCATGAGGAATTTTGAAAGCGCCACGGTGGCAACGAAACCCAGAAGAGCGATAATCAGCGCCGTCTCGAAATAAATGATGCTGCCCGTGCGTATGCCGAACGTAATCAGGAGAAGCAGCGCGTTGAGGTAGAGCGCATCGGCCGCAAGAATGCGATCCTGCGCACGCGGGCCTACAAGCAGCCGATAAACCACACAAGCCAGAGCGCCAAGAAGCATCAGCTGAGCAGCAAGCAGGGACCAGAAAATGATGACTGCACTCATGCGGATTTCTCCTCTTCCATGACGTCCGCCGCTCCGAATATCTTGATGAGCGGCTGCTCATATCTTCCCTTGATCGTGTCCCGCCACGCCTGCGCATCATCCAGATCGAGTACGTGGATGGTCAGTTCGTGCCTTGCAGCATTGTAATCCACCCAGGCCGTGCCCGGCGTCGCTGTGATTATGCAGGCGAGAACGGCAAGAGCGGTCCGGTTTTCCAGATCGAGCTGGATAACGACAAAGCCGGGACGCCGCTTGCGCTTGCGCGACAGAATGATACCTGCCACCGCGATATTGGATTGCAGGATGTCGTAGCTCATGGTGCCGAACAGCAAGAGCATCGTCGGGATCGAACGAATATGGTTCTTCTGCGGTTGCAGGGCCGTCATGATGAGACACGCCACGAGCGCGATGATCGCGCCAAGCAGGAGCTGTGCCCGTGTGAAGCCGTTCAAAAGCAGCCAGAACAGGAGCAACGAGGCGAACAGAAGCGGGTAAGGCAGGATTTTTTTCATTGAGCCCCCTCCGTTTCGGTGCCTGCACGGGGCGCATTGAGGACACTGCTGATATAAGATGCGGGATTGTGCAGCGAACGCGCCGTTTCATCCATATAACGCATCGCCGGGCCGGCAGCGATTGTCAGCGCCAGACAGATTGCCAGAAGCCCCGCAATCGGCACGACTTCCCGGACCAGAACGCGTGGCACGTTGCCTTCGAGCGATGCCCAAAACGTGCGAATGCCGGTACGTGTCATCGCGATCAGCGCTGAAAGACCAGACAGCAGAAGGAGCGCGACCAAAGCCCAGCTTGCCGGACTGACTGGCATTGCGAGCTGCGGTGTCGGACTGTCGCCGTTGAAAACCGCTGCCAGGATCAGGAATTTGGCAATGAATCCAGAGAATGGCGGCAAGCCGATCAGCAATATCGCACAAATGCCGAAAAACGTTCCCAGGACGGCAAGGGTTGCGGGCAGTACTGCGCCGACTTCGTCTTCGTCTTCTTCCTCCTCATCGTCACCATAGGCTTCCATGGTAACGGCGAGAACGTTTGCAGCCGCATCCTGACCGCGTTCGATCAGTTCGATCAGCAGGAAAAAAGCCGCGATGGTAAGCGTGGAACTCACCATATAGAACAGCGCGGCGCCGGTCATGGCGGTGTTACCGCTGCCAATGGCAGCCAGCAACGTGCCGGAAGACACGAGGATACTATAGCTGGCAAGACGTCCCATTGCTTGCGATGCGACCACCCCGATCAGGCCGAAGGCAAGCGTGACCATTCCACCGAAATAGAGCCAGTCATTGCCGAAACCATAGGAAGAACCGGCACCGATGCCGAACATCAGCGGCGACAGGCGCAGAAGGACGTAAATGCCGACCTTGCTCATGATGGCGAAGACCGCCGCCACCGGTGCTGCTGCTGCCGTATATGTTGGCGCAAGCCAGAAATTGAGGGGCCACATGCCTGCCTTGACGAGGAATGCAACGCCCAGAACCGCAGCACCTGCTTCAAGCAGCATACGATCTTCAGATGCGACCTGCGGAATTCTCTGTGCGAGATCAGCCATATTCAATGTGCCGGTCACGCCATAGATCAGGCTGACGCCGATCAAAAACAGAGACGATGCGACGAGATTGACGGCAATATAATGCATGCCGGCCTTTACGCGCGCCGGACCTGACCCATGCAACGCCAGGCCGTAGGATGCCGCCAGCATCACTTCGAAGAACACGAAG
This sequence comes from Brucella sp. GW823-FHT04E01, assembly GCF_058796175.1. Lineage (NCBI taxonomy): Bacteria > Pseudomonadati > Pseudomonadota > Alphaproteobacteria > Hyphomicrobiales > Brucellaceae > Brucella > Brucella sp. GW823-FHT04E01. The sequence continues at coordinate 738,745 of NZ_JBXAIK010000003.1, forward strand.
AGGTTGAACAGATCACCAGTCAGAAATGCGCCGTTCAGCCCCATCAGCAAAAGCTGGAAGATTGTATGGAAATGCGGGCTGGCCTTGTGCCAGTGCGCGAGTGCGAAGCTGAGTGAAGCCATGCCAAGCAGGCTGGTCAGCACAAGCATAAGGGCCGCGAGACGATCCAGAACCAGCACGATGCCGAACGGTACAGGCCAGTTGCCAATCAGGTAAACCAGAGCGTCAGGCGCCTTGTCGCTCGCCATGCCAGCAAGCGTGATGGCAATCGCAATCAAACCCAATGTCGAGATGGAGTTGATGGCCATCTTGAGCTTGCGCTTGCGCTCATCGAACAGCAGCAGGATTGCTGCCGTGACGAGCGGCAGAATGATTGGAGCAACGATGAGGTGCGTTTTCCAGTCCAACATCAGTTCTCCTTGCCGTCCACGTGGTCCGTACGCGTCAACCCGCGCGAAGCGAGCAGCACGACAAGGAAAAGTGCGGTCATTGCGAAACCGATGACGATGGCGGTCAGTACAAGCGCCTGTGGCACCGGATCGGTATATTGTGCGGCCTGAACGTCAACACCGCTATCGAGCACCGGGGCAGCATTCGTGCGCAAGCGTCCCATCGAAAAAATGAAGAGATTGACCGCGTAGGAAATCAGCGACAGGCCGATTGCCACCTGGAAGGTACGCGGGCGAAGAATGAGCCAAACGCCGGATGCCATCAACACGCCGATCGCCAGAGCAAGAACGAGTTCCATCAGTTCTCCTCCTTCGTTGCGGCAAGCTTCTCGACACGGTGTTTACGGAGTGATTGGTGTGCGAGTGCAATCAAAACCAGCACGGTAGCGCCAACCACGAGGGTGAAGACGCCAAGATCGAACAGCAGTGCGCTGGCTGTCGGCATTTTTCCGATATGCGGTATTTCCGTATATTGGAAGAATGTGGTGAGGAACGGATAGCCGAAGAACCACGACCCCGCGCCTGTTGCCGCTGCAAACAGCAAACCCAACCCGATCCAGCGCAAGGGCAGAATGCGCAAGCGATCTTCCACCACACGCGCGCCTGACGCCAGATATTGCAGCAAAAATGCAATTGCGAGCGTAATACCGGCCGCAAATCCGCCGCCTGGCAGATCATGACCGCGCAGGAACAGATGCACTGCCAGCACAATGATGACCGGGAACAGCCATTGCATGATGACGGACGGCACGGCCAGATAATCGGCCAGTGTTTCACCTGCCTTGCGGTCAGGCGCTGCCTCGTCATAGGCGTCCTGGATTTTCTGCTGGGCTGTCGATCCGGTTGTGTCAGGGGCAGGACGGAAACGACGCAGGAGCGCAAAAACCGTGAGGCCCACAATACCGAGGACGGCAATTTCGCCAAACGTATCGAAAGCACGGAAGTCGACCAGAATGACGTTCACGACATTCTTGCCACCGCCGCCTGAATAGGCGTTTTCGAGGAAATAATCGCCAATGCTGCTGGGCGAAATACGCGTCATAACAGCATAGGCGATGACAGCGACCCCTGCCCCGCTGCCGATTGCAAGCAGCAAGTCGCGATAACGGCGGATGCGCGGGCCTATCTGTACCGGAAGCGGATCAGGATCCTCCCAACGCTTCGGCAGCCAGCGAAGCCCGAGCAGCAGCAGAACAGTGGTGACAATCTCGACCAGCAACTGGGTCACAGCAAGATCGGGCGCAGACAGCCAGACGAAGGTGATGCAGGTAACGAGCCCCGCCCCTCCGAGGAGGATCAACGCCGCAAGTCTGTGGTACTTGGCCTGATAGGCCGCGCCGATAGCACAGGCACCACCAAGTATCCAAAGTCCGGCAAAAATCGGGTCCACGGGCTGGGCGCCAAGCGAACCTGACTGCAAGCCGGAAACGAAAATCGGCCAGGCAGCTGCAAGGACGGCCACCGCAACCACGATACGGAGCTGCGGCTGCAGACGACGCGTGCTGAGGAAGGATTCTGCCTTACGTGCCCAGTTCCATGACAAGGTCACGAGAACACGTTCGAAAATGCGCTGCCCTTGCAAATGTCGGAATAAGGGGGGGCCGTCTTCACTGGTGGCAAGATAGTTTTTCAGCATCCAGTGCAGAAGAATACCGCCGATCATGGCGACGATACTCATCATCAGCGGCAGGTTGAATCCGTGCCAGACCGAGAGACTATATTCAGGCGTCGCCTTGCCCAGCACCGACAGAACTGCCGAATGCAGGAACGGTCCGATGGAAAGGCCCGGAATGATGCCGATCAACAGGCAAAGCAGCACCAGAAGTTCAATGGGACGACGCATCCAGTGCGGCGGTTCGTGCGGCTCATGCGGCAGGTCATGCGGTGGTGGCCCGAAGAACGTCGAATAAATAAAGCGCACCGAATAGGCGACCGTAAAGATACCGGCAATCGTGGCGACATAGGGCGTGATCGTATCAAGCCACGACGCCATGTGCGTTTCCACCGCCTCAGCGAAGAACATTTCCTTGGAAATAAAGCCGTTGAGCAACGGTACGCCTGCCATTGCCGCACTCGCGACCATGGCAAGCGTTGCTGTATAGGGCATGGGACGCAACAGCCCGCTCAGCTTTCGCATGTCGCGCGTGCCGGTCTCATGATCGATGATGCCCGCAGCCATGAACAGCGATGCCTTGAAAATCGCATGGTTGACCATGTGAAAGATCGCGGCAACCGCAGCAAGTGGGCTGCCAAGAGAAAGCAGAACGGTAATCAGACCAAGGTTACTGATGGTCGAATAGGCAAGCAGCCCTTTGAGGTCCTGCTGGAAAACTGCGAAGAAGCTGGCAATCAGAAGCGTGATCAGCCCTGCCGAACCGACGATCCAGAACCACTCTTCCGTTCCGCTGAGAACCGGCCACAGGCGCGCCAGCAGGAAGACGCCAGCCTTCACCATGGTGGCCGAATGCAGATAGGCCGAAACGGGCGTCGGCGCTGCCATCGCATTGGGAAGCCAGAAGTGGAACGGAAACTGCGCGCTTTTCGTAAAGGCACCGAGCAGGATCAGAATGAGCGCCACGCTATAAAGCGGATGTGTCCGAACGATGTTCCCCGCTGCCAGAACTGTGTCGAGATCGTAGCTTCCGACAATATGGCCGAGGATCAGAACGCCTGCCAGCAGACAGAAACCACCGATACCCGTCACGGTCAGCGCCATGCGCGCGCCGTCGCGGGCACTGGCATTGTGATACCAATAGCCGATCAGCAGGAACGAGAAGATGCTGGTCAGCTCCCAGAACACGGCGAGCAATATCAGATTGCCGGATAGAACTACGCCGAGCATCGATCCCATAAAGGACAGCAGGAACGAGAAGAACCTCGGCACCGGATCTTCGGGCGACATGTAATAACGCGCATAAATGACGACCAGCAGGCCGATACCCGTGATGAGCATCGCGAAAAGCCAGGCGAAGCCATCCATTCGGAAGGTGACATTGAGGCCATAGGCCGGAAGCCATTCCACAGTGCCATGAAGCACCTTGCCATCCGACACGATGGGATAAAGGCTGGCGGTGACAATAAAGGCAACAAGCGCAATCGCTGCCGTAAACCAGGCCGAACCGCTACGATCCGCCCCCCTGAATAAGCCGGTTATGGCGCTGCCAAGAAATGGTAGAAGGACAAGCAGGAAAAGCATTCTGCCGTCCATCGTCATGCGCCACAGGCCTCCTAGCCGAAATCAAGGTTGATCCGAAGCAGGCACCGCTCAAGAAAACAGCAACAGAATCGCTCCGGCAAGTTATAGTGAGGAATCATATATTCCGATGGCCTTATTATGACCGGCCACGGAACATTATGGCAATAGCTTTCAATGGCTTATCGCATAGATTTGAATCATTTTATTGTTCCCTGCGCCGAAAAATCTATAATTTATCAACCGCTGCGAACCGCGACGCCTGACTGTCGGCCATACTGACCTGAAAATCTTTCAGCCGGATGACACAAAACTTGTCATGAATTTTACCGCAGATGCGGCTTCATCCTTCAAGCAAAATCGCCGATAGCCGTTCGGCCTGAACACGAATGTCCGGTACGGCAGTAACCTCCCAGAACGCGCCTTTCGTAACAGGTCCGATACCGAAAAACGGACCGGATGGCTCTCCTCGCTTATTGAGAATCTGCTGATCCCGTGTGACGTCAAAACCGAGATCGAGTGGATCCGGTCGGGCCAAGCCATGTTCCATGAGACCGATCAGTGCCGCATTGCGGGTTGTCGAAAAACGTGGATTGCCGCCACGACAATCAATAACCGTCGATACCTGCAGTTCTTCGACATGCTCACTACGCCGTGGGCGATAACGGACTTCAATCTCCTCGCCTTGGTCGCGCACCGAAACCAGATGGCCTGCCGCGACTTTAAGCTGGCCGCTGTTCACGGCAGCTTCGATACGCTCTGCGACAGCCGGTGCCATGCGATGCCGGTGCACATCCCACCAAGGACGCAGATGACGGAGGAAGCTGCGGCGTTGCGACGTCGGCAGGATCGCCCAGATGTGTTGTGTATGCGGACGCAGACCATCCATCACGCCACGCCAGCCAGAACCGGTTTTTTCCGCTTCCGCCATCATGACACGCACGCGCTGCATAAGCTTGGAAAGGCCTAGCGATACCGGGAGGTCGTCTACCTCGACCGGGAAAGCTTGCGCAGGGGCATGAACCGCAGGAAGAAGCCCACGGCGCGAGATCGCATAGATTTCCGCACGATGCCCGTTGTCGAGTAGCGACAGGACGCTATCGATCATCGACAGACCTGTGCCGAATATCGCCACCGGCGCATCTGTTGGCACATCGAAATAGCCATTGCTCGACCAGTATTCCGTAACGTGATTGCCGGATTTCGCGATGGCAGCTTCGTTGCCCGTGCTCACAATCACCGCATCGGCAGTGAACGTGTCTCCTGTCTCAGTGGTAACGGCTGGTCTGCCGTCCTTCAGCGCGACATCGACGACGCCGGTCTTTTCAACCTTCAAACGTGTATCATCGTCAGAAAGATAAGGTGCCATAAGATGCTTCAGATAGGAGCGGTAGAGTTTGCGTGGTGCAAAACTGTGCGGCTCCCACAAATGGCCGGGAGCGGCAATGTCGCTCAACTGCAACCAGTTCAGGAAATGATTCGGCTGATCGGGATATGCGCTCATATTGCTGGCGCGGACATTGAGAAGATGGCTCGGGTTCTCCGTCGCGTATGCGATGCCTGCCCCTAATTGACCTGAACGCTCGAAAATCCGCACAGTCGAATCTGGTGAGCGCCGAAGCAATTGTGCTGCCAGGATGATGCCGCTTGCGCCCGCTCCGATGATAATGAATGACTTCAAACTATCGTGACCTCGTCCCTTTTCACGACAACGACAAGAAAAGCGCGTCGTCAAACTATCGTTTTTAAATCCCACTGTTTTAGTTAGATTCCAATAAACAATCGCCCTTGTAAACCCCATAAAGCTGGGAAGGCTGCCCTGTTCAGGCGTCTGCAGGCGCGGACAGCGCATGGACGCAACGATCAAAACGTAAACAGTAAGACCCGGCTAACAACGGATCGTTGACAGTGTGTTTCAGAAACACGGGCTGGCTTCGACAGCCAAAATAACAATATTTCCCTCAACATCATTCATGAGGTTGTCTTGAAAATCCCAAGCCAGACAGCCTGTTGGACCGCTGAAACACAGGACAGAATAATGAACAATTCCCTGCTGAATTCCATCAAGAAGCGCCGCACACAGTACGCTCTGGGCAAGTCCCTTCCGCTGTCGAATGAAGACACCGCTGAGCTGATCCGTGAAGCGGTCAAGCACACGCCGTCTTCGTTTAATTCGCAAAGCTCGCGCGCTGTGATCCTGTTTGACGCCGAGAGCGACAGGCTGTGGAACATCGTGAAGGAAACACTTCGCCAGATCGTCCCTGCCGACGCTTTCGCCCAGACCGAAGCCAAAATCGACAGCTTCTCCGCCGGTGCAGGCACGGTTCTGTTCTATGAAGACCAGAACGTCGTTAAGGGTCTTCAGGAAAACTTCCCGCTTTACGCTGACAACTTCCCGGTCTGGTCGGAACAGTCGGGCGGTATGGCGCAACATTCGGTCTGGACCGCGCTCGCCAACGCCGGCATTGGTGCCAGCCTTCAGCACTACAACCCGCTGATCGACCACGAAGTCGCCAAGGCTTGGGACGTTCCGGCTTCGTGGAAGCTCCGCGCACAGATGCCGTTCGGCTCGAACGAACAGCCTTTTGCTGAAAAGGCCTTCATGGACGATGGCGACCGCTTCAAAGTGTTCTTCTAATCGCCTGATTGTACTGTATGAATTGAGCCGGGGGAATTTTCCTCCGGCTTTTGCATTTCCGCGGAAAAATATTTCATCAGACCGTTGTCCCCTCCCCAAAAGCTGGCTGTAATGGAGAAGCTTTGAAGAGAGTCGCGAACAAAGCGACAGGCTCTTGAGGCTTCATCAATGCAGGGCTGCAATTGCGCAACATATGCGGATTGCACAGCCCGGAGGGGAAGTTGCATGACGACCGTAATACTGTCACTCATTCAGAATAACTCGAAGGCAGACCATACAAGACATGGCCTTGCACGAAAGCTGCTGCGCGCATCGATTCCAGCCGCACTGGCATTCACGCTCTTTCTGTCGGCATCACCCAAGGCAGTGGAAGCAGCTACACCGACTGACACGCTCGTCATTGCCATGAGCATAGATGACGTCATTTCGCTCGACCCGGCGGAAATCTTCGAGATCACGACGTCTGAAGTGCTCACCAGCACCTATGAACGCCTCGTCACGACTGACACCAAGGACCCCACGAAGATCATCCCCCAGATTGCTGAAAGCTGGGCCTTTTCCGATGACGGTAAGTCGATCACGTTCAAAATCCGCAAGGGCCTAAAATTCGCCTCCGGCAACCCGCTGACGGCACACGACGCCGCTTATTCGCTGCAGCGCGCGATCAAGCTCGACAAAAGCCCGGCCTTCATTCTCAGCCAGTTCGGTCTCACTCGCGATAATGCCGATCAGAATATTGTTGCCACCGACGACGAAACGCTTGTGTTCACGACCGGCAAGGCGTTTGCGCCAAGCTTTGTCCTGAACTGTCTGACATCCAGCGTTGCGTCGATTGTCGACAGCAAGTTGGTCAAGGAACATGAGCAGAAGGCAGAGAAGACAAAGGATTTTCCTTACGAAACCGATTTCGGTTATGAATGGCTGAAGACCAATTACGCCGGTTCCGGTCCTTTCGCATTGAAGCAATGGCGCGCAAATGAAGTCCTGCTTCTGGAGCGCAACGAAAATTATAGCGATGCAAAACCGGCAATGAAGCGCGTTATCTATCGCCACGTGAAAGAAGGCGTTTCGCAGCGTCTGCTCTTGCAGGCGGGCGACATCGACATTGCACGCAATCTGGAACCTAGCGATATCGAAGAATTGAGCAAGGATCAGAAGTACCATGTCATCAACGCACCGAAGGGGCGCGTCTATTATCTGGTCGCCAACCAGAATGTACCTGAACTCGCAAAGCCCGAAGTTCGGCAGGCACTGAAATACCTGGTCGATTACGATACGATAGAAGCGAAGCTCATCAAGGGTATCGGTCGCACGCACCAGTCCTTCCTGCCACTCGGCATGTTCGGTGCTGTCGGCGACAAGCCATTCACCTACGACGTCGATAAAGCCAAGGAACTTCTCGCCAAAGCTGGCCTCAAGGACGGTTTCAAGGTGACGCTCGATGTACGTAACAGCCAGCCATTCGTCGGCATAGCGGAAAGCATTCAGCAGACGATGGGTAAGGCAGGCGTTCAGGTGGAAATCCTGCAGGGTGACGGCAAGCTGACCACCACCAAGGTTCGCGCACGCAAGCACCAGTTGGCACTGGGTATATGGGGACCGGATTATTGGGATCCGCATACCAATGCGGTGACGTTCACCAATAATCCAAACAATGGCGAAGATGTCTCGATGCGCACCAACGCCTGGCAGGCGCATTGGGAAATTCCGGAACTGACGGCGGAAACAATGGCTGCTGTTGAAGAGCGCGATACAGCCAAACGTGAGACGATGTATCATGATCTTCAAAAGAAGTTTCAGGAAACAAGCCCGTTCGCAATCATCTATCAGCAGATTGAAACGGCTGTGACGGGTCCGAATGTGCACGATTTCAACACGGTGGCCGATGCCAACTATGTTCAGACCGTAACGAAGGACTGATGCGATACGAAAAGGCCGGGCAAAGTGCCCGGCCTTTTTACTCGTCGAAACTGAACGGCGGCAATTTTTCCAACGCGGATTTTAGCGCTTCCGACCAGCTTTCCGATACAGTCTGATAATAAGGATCGGTGACCTCGAACCGTCTGCGAGCGCCAGTTTCAAAACTGTCCGCTTCATAAATCTGCATGTCGAGCGGAAGCCCAACTGAAAGGTTGGCTTTCAGTGTGGAATCGAACGAAACCAGCAGTAGCTTCACCGCTTCCTCGAAACTCATCTGCTCCTGATAAGCGCGCACGAGGATCGGTTTTCCATATTTGTTCTCGCCAATCTGGAAAAAAGGCGTATCGGCCGAGCTCTCGATAAAATTGCCTTCGGGATAGATATAGAAAAGGCGCGATTGCCCGCCCTTGATCTGTCCGCCGAGAATGAACGATGCGCCGAAAGCATCGGCATTCTGTCCACCGGTAGCGGAGTTCTGGATCACTTCCTTGACGGTGTCACCGACAAGACGCGCAACCTGAAACATGGAAGGCGCGTCGAAAACCGAGGGGTGCCTGTCTGCCGGAGCTTTCATCCGTTCTTCCAGAAGACTTGCAACGGCTTGCGTTGTCGCGAGGTTTCCCGCCGAAAGCAGAACAATCACGCGCTCGCCGGGCTCTGACCAGCTTCGCATTTTTGAGAAGACAGAAATATTGTCGAGCCCGGCATTCGTCCGTGTATCGGACATGAACACAAGGCCACGATCGATTTTCATTCCAACACAATAGGTCATAAGCAATATCCGGCAGGCAACTCGCTATCCAGAAAGATCACTGCCCTACATTGATGTGAACCGCAAGGCTTTCCACCGTGCCGCCTAAACGAACGCCGGAAATCGGGGCCGCATCACGATAGTCGAGGCCGGTTGCAATCCGCACGTAACGGTCATTCGGGCAAATATTGTTGGCGGCATCGAACCCCACCCATCCCAGACCATCAATATGGGCTTCAGCCCATGCGTGACTTGCGGTTTGTTCCTCGACACCTTCCATCATCAGATATCCCGATACGTATCGTGCCGGAATGCCGATCAGTCGGGCTGCGGAAAGGAAAACATGCGTGTGATCCTGGCAAACGCCCTTCCCACTTTCCAGAGCGCTTTCAGCATCCGTTGAAACGCTCGTCGTCCCCGGCATATAGGCGACCGCCTTGTGGATGATGTTCATCAGATCGTGCATCAGGGCAAGCCGTTCCTGCCCGGTCGTGAGATCATCTGCCAGCGCCTTGATGCGTTCGCCCGGCGCAGTCAGCGGCGTCTCGCGCTCGAAGAGCCAGAGCGGCGCATAACCATAGACCGGTCCAAGCACTCCGGCCCGGTCTTCCATCTCGACGCTGCCGCTGGCGGTTATGACAATTTCATTGATATTGCGAGAATGCTGGACCAGATCGGTCTTGTTGCCGAAGCCGTCGACATAGGAAACCTCCGGTTCACCGCCTTCGATTTTTAACTCCCAGTGCTTGACCATCTGGCCCGGCACTGTTGGCGGACGCAACCGCAACCTTTGCACCGCATAAGGAACCGGATGCTCATAGCGATAATGCGAAACGTGCCGGATGTTGAGCAGCAAGCGAAGACCTCAATAGAAATTATAGGTTTCAGCAATCTCGTTGCCGAGCCGGTTGTTGCGAGTGATGAATTCGGTCAGAAACTCATGTAAGCCCACATCGAAGATCGCGGATATGTCCTGGTTTTGCAGGCTTGCATAGATTTTGTCCGCTGTCGCGTGGCAGGCAGCACGATTGCCATAATCTTTCGACAGATAATCCAGATGTTCAGCGATACTGCGATAGCAATAATGGAGTGAGCGCGGCATGCGGCCATTCAGGATCAGGTAATCCGCAACCTGCGCCGGACGGTAATCACCATCATAGACCCAGCGATAGGAACGATGCGCAGATACCGATCGCAGGATCGATTCCCATTGATAATTGTCCAGCGTCGTGCCGACATAGGATATCGCAGGCAGCAGGACATAATATTTCACATCGAGAATACGAGCCGTATTATCAGCGCGTTCGATGAAAGTACCAAGGCTTGCAAAGTCGAAGATTTCGTTGCGCAGCATCGTGCCATGGAAAGAGCCACGAATGAGCGCCGTCTCGCGCTTGATCTGGTCGAGAAGCTGCGGAAGGTCACTTTCCTTCAACGGCTTACACAGCGACTTTTTCAGTGACATCCATGCTTCGTTTACGCTTTCCCACGCCTCGCGCGTCAGCGCCGTGCGCACCATGCGGGCATTGGAACGCGCGGTTTCAATGCAGGTCATCACGCTTGATGGATTGTCTGCATCGCGCAGCAGGAAGTCCGCAACATTGGCGGCGTTATAGACGTCGTATTTTGCAGAGAAGCCCTGACTTGCACCCGCTGAAACCGCGACCGAAGACCACTCCTCCGGTGCGTCAGACGTTTTCGTCAGCGCCATGCGAAGCCCCGCATCGACGAGACGTGCCATGTTTTCGGCACGCTCTATGTAGCGGAACATCCAGTAAAGTCCGTTTGCCGTACGGCCAAGAAGCATAAATCATTCCCCTTTTCGCGCCCTGATCTTGTCGTCAGTTGCAGCACGTTAATGCAGTTTCAGTCGTCGAGTACCCACGTATCCTTGGTTCCGCCGCCCTGGCTGGAATTCACGACAAGCGATCCCTCCTTCAAAGCCACGCGGGTGAGCCCGCCGGGTGTGATGCGGATGCGATCCGAAACCAGAACAAATGGGCGCAGATCGACATGGCGTGGCGCCAGCCCGCTCTCGGTAAAGATGGGCGTCGTTGAGAGCGCAAGCGTGGGCTGCGCGATATAGTTGCGCGGCCTTGCCTTCAGTTTCTCTGAAAAAGCATCGCGTTCGGCCTTTGTCGACGCGGGGCCTACCAGCATTCCATAACCACCGGAGCCGTGCACTTCCTTGACGACAAGCTCGGCAAGATTGTCGAGCACATAAGCAAGGCTATCTGGTTCGGAACAACGCCAGGTCGGAACATTTTCGAGAATGGCCTTGCGACCCGTATAGAACTCCACGATCTCCGGCATGTAGGAATAGATCGCCTTGTCGTCGGCGATGCCGGTTCCGGGCGCATTGGCAATCGTGATATTCCCTGCCCGGTAAACATCCATTATGCCTGCAACGCCGAGCGTCGAATCCGGCCTGAATGTCAGCGGGTCGAGAAACGCATCGTCCACACGCCGATAGAGCACGTCGATAGCGCGATAACCTTGTGTGGTACGCATCGCGACACGTCCGTCAACGACGCGCAGATCGCTTCCCTCGACCAGTTCGACGCCCATCTGGTCGGCAAGGAATGCGTGTTCAAAATAGGCTGAATTATAAATGCCGGGCGTCAGCACCGCGACGGTCGGCACATCCTGCGTGCCGGGAGGTGCAACGCTTGCCAGCGACTGGCGCAACAATTGCGGATAATTCTCAACCGGGCGAACCTTGACGTTCTGAAACAGCTCGGGAAAGAGCTGCATCATCGTCTCGCGGTTTTCCAGCATATAGGAAACGCCGGATGGCGTGCGGGCATTGTCCTCCAGCACATAGAACTGGTTCTCGGCGGTGCGCACGATATCCACGCCGATAATATGGGTGTAGACATTGCCCGGAGGACGGAAACCGATCATCTCGGGCAAGAAGGCTTCATTCTTGGAAATCAGGTCTTTCGGAATGCGCCCTGCCCGAACAATCTCCTGACGGTGATAAATGTCATCGAGGAAGGCGTTAAGCGCCATCACACGCTGTTCGATGCCCTGCGACAGACGCCGCCATTCCTGACCTGAAATGATACGCGGGATGATATCAAAGGGAATGAGGCGCTCACCCGCTTCCTGATCGCCGTAGACAGCAAAGGTGATGCCCGTCTTGCGGAAAACGCTTTCGGCGTCATCGCTTTTCTGCAGAAGTTTGTGCGGGTCCTGCTGGTCGAGCCACTGCTTGAGAAATTCATATGGTTGGCGGACATTCCCGCCATGGTTGAGCATCTCGTCAAATGGCTTCACTTAATTCCCCTTCTTTTTCCCTATTATTCAGTCCTGACTCAGGGAAAAGCAAGCATGGAAATTATGCAAAAGCGCAAAGCTGGGTTGCGCAATTTCGTCACGACATGAGCCCCGAGGTGCGATCTACTACGCCCGCAAACATAGCTCTGGCGAAAACTCAGCCCGGTCGATGGGCTTTCACGACTGCCGGATCGGTGTCGATACGCCCAGCTTCGATGAGGTCGAGACAATAAGGCACTGCCGGAAAAATCGCCTGCAAGGTCATGGCAATTGAAGCTGGTTTACCGGGAAGATTGAGGATGAAGCTCTTGCCGCGACTGCCTGCCGTTTGGCGGGATAGAATGGCGGTCGGGGTTTGTTCCAGGCTGACGCGGCGCATCAGCTCGCCGAAACCGGGCAGCTCCTTATGCAGAACGGCCTGCATGGCTTCCGGTGTTTCATCGCGCGGGCTTGGTCCCGTGCCACCCGTGGTCAGGATAAGATCGCAGGCCTCGTTGTCACAAAGATCGATAAGCGTGTCGCGTACCGATTCCATGCCATCGGGAATGACACGGCGGATTGTTTCATAAGGCGTGACGACAGCGCTTTTCAGCCATGCTTCCATGGCAGGGCCACTCAGGTCTTCGTACTCCCCGCGACTTGCGCGGTCGGAAACAGTCACGAAACCGATCTTTACCATCACACCCTCACAGTAAGTTTTTGGCTCTCAGCAGACTTCTGGCGATCTTATAGGCGCTCGCCGGTTTGATGTGAAGGTTTGCATACTCCCAAATGAAAACGCCGCCCAAAGGCGGCGCTTTGCTTATGATGTCACTTGAAAATTACGGCGTAACGTCGAAGCCGAACCACTTTTCCGACAGACGCTTGATCGTGCCGTCAGCCTTTGCTGCTTCAATGGCAACGTCGAACATCTTCTTCAGTTCGGTATCGTCCTTGCGCAGACCGACAGCAACGCCACGGCCCAGAATGCCGCCCTTGAAGAACGGACCGGTCATGACGATGTCTTCGTTGCCCGGCTTCTTGGCAGCGTCCGTGAGGTAAGCAAGCGAAGCTACGATCAGGTCTACACGGCCAGACTTCAGGTCGAGGTCGTGCTGTTCCGTCGTCTTGTATTCACGGATGTCGATGCCATCCTTGAAATACTTGTCGAGCAGCGACAGGCCGAGCGAAGCGGTCTGGACGCCGACGGTGCGGCCCTTGATTTCAGCCGATACTTCGTCGATTGCCTTCTGGGCAGCCGCTTCATCCTTGGCGAGATAAAGGGTTTCGCCGGTATGCGGCAGCTTGGCGTAAGGGCTGTCCTTCAGCGTCGCAAAGGTCTGCGGCGTCAGGCCATAGGAAATCGAGAAGCTGATGGTTTCCTCGCGCTTCGGCGTAGCAGTAAGGCCAGCCATGATCGCATCAAACTTGCCGGCATTGAGCGCCGGAATGATGCTGTCGAAAGGCTGCGCAACCATCGTGCACTCAACCTTCATGCGGGCGCAGAGGTCCTTGTAGAGATCGACTTCATAGCCATCCAGCGAGCCATCGGGCTTGGTGAAGTTGTAAGGACGGAAAGCACCTTCCGTGGCGATGGTGATCTTTGTCCACTTCTTTTCCTCGGCATGGGCCGAGACGCTCGTCAGAGCGAGAGCGGAAATGAACACGGCTTTGAAAAGTCCGGTGGTCTTCATTGCAGATATCCTGTTGCGGTTATTTCTGTCCGGCTTACGCCGGAACACAGAATTTCGGTAATTAGGCAGCGTTTTCGTGGCTGATAAACTTGCGGAAACGTTCCGACTTCGAGTTGCCGAACACGTCTTCCGGCGCACCGTCTTCTTCCACCAGACCCTGATGGAAAAATACGACGCGGTTGGAGACGTCGCGCGCGAAGCCCATTTCGTGGGTCACGACCAGCATGGTGCGGCCTTCTTCGGCAAGGCCGCGCATGACGCGCAACACTTCACCGACCAGTTCCGGATCGAGTGCTGAAGTCGGCTCGTCAAAGAGCATGACCTTCGGCTTCATCGCCAGTCCGCGGGCGATTGCGGCGCGCTGCTGCTGTCCGCCCGAAAGATGGGCCGGGTAGAAATCGCGCTTGTCAGCAATGCCGACCTTTGCCAGCAAAGCTTCTGCTTCCGCCACGCATTCCGCGCGCGGGCGTCCCTGCACATAGATCGGCGCTTCGATGATGTTTTCCAGAATGGTCTTGTGCGACCACAGATTGAAGCTCTGGAACACCATGCCCAGTTCCGAACGAATGCGCGAAACCTGTTTCTTGTCGGTCGGGTAGGCTTCACCCTTCGAATTCTTCGCCATACGGATGGTTTCGCCCGAAACCGTCACAGTGCCCGACGTCGGTGTTTCCAGAAGATTGATGCAGCGCAGGAAAGTCGACTTGCCGGAACCCGACGAACCGAGGATCGAAATGACCTCGCCTTCACGTGCTTCAAGCGAAATGCCTTTCAGCACTTCATTCGTACCGAAGCTCTTGCGCAGGTTTTCGACTTTCAGCGCCACCGGTGCATTGGGGGAAACGATTTTGCTCACGATGTTTGTCCTTCGGAGGAAAGCTTGACGACCGGCTGGCGCAGATAAGGGGTCAGCTTATATTCTGCGAACATCAGCGCACGTGTCAGAACGAAGTTGATGGCAAGGTAGATCGCACCGGCGATCACGAAGATTTCTATGGCTCGATAGCTCTCGGCGATCAGCTTTGCTGCGATACCAGTCACTTCCATGAGTGTGATGATCGACGCAAGCGAGGTTGCCTTGATCATCGATATCATCTCGTTGCCGTAACCCGGCAATGCCTGACGGATCGCAAGTGGCATGACGATGCGACGGAAGCAGGTGAAGGACGACATGCCACAGGCTTTTGCAGCTTCGATCTGGCCATGCGGCACCGACAGCAGGCCACCACGGATGATTTCGCTCGCATAGGCGGCGTTGTTCAAAGTCAGCGCAATGATCGCACACCAGTAAGGCTCGCGCAAAACCGGCCACAGGAACGAGTAACGGATGGCCGGAAACTGGCTGAGACCGTAATAGATGATGAATATCTGCACCAGAAGCGGTGTTCCGCGGAACACGAACACATAAAGGCGGGCAATCCAGTCCAGCACCTTGATGCCCGACAGGCGCATCAAGGCGAAAAGCAAGGCAAGTATGGCGCCAAACACGATGGAAGTTGCCGCAAGCTTCAGGGTCAGCGGCACGCCGCCCAGCATCTGGAAGAATGCGTCGGAATAAAATTCAAGGTTCATTTTGCCCTCCGGACGCCACGCGAGAAGTGACGCTCGGCAAACTGCAGAAGCCCGCCGGAAACAGACGAAATCAGCAGGTAGAGCGCACCGGCAATGAGGAAGAAGTTGAAGGGTAGTCCGGTCGAGCCAGCGCCGATCTGTGCCTGACGCAGAAGCTCAACCACACCCGCAACGGACACCAGAGCGGATTCCTTGAGTGAAACCTGCCAGACATTGCCAAGACCCGGCAATGCATGTCGCAGCGCGAGCGGCGCGATGATACGGCGGAATTTCAGCATCTGGCCCATGCCGCAAGCAGTAGCGGCTTCTAGTTCACCTTTGGAAACGGCCCGGAATGCACCACGGAACACTTCGGTGTGGTGCGCGCCACAGGAAATGGCAATTGCCAGCACACCCGCAAGAAAGCCCGGAAAGCCAATGAAGCCTTCCGCACCGAAATATTTGCCAAGTGCGGTGACTGCCGCACTGCCACCAAAGTAAAACAGATAGATGACGAGGAGATCCGGAATACCGCGAATGATCGTGGTGTAGCCATCGGCGACAGCGCGAAGCGTGCGCCCGCCGGAAATCTTCGCCCAGGCAGCAAAAACGCCGATGGCAGCGCCAAGAAGGAAGCCCAGGACGGCGAGCGCCACGCTCACCAGTGCACCCATCATCAGCACGTAGCCCCAGCCGTCGGGCCCGAAGCTCAAAATATCGAGAAAGCCCATCTGCTTCATGATGCGTCAGGCCCTGTTGGAATTGGGGGATTGAATGTCATTTCTATTTTCAGATTCTGTCTGCCCGCCCGCGTCATTTCGCGGTTTCGGGCAGAGCGGGTTGAACGCTATCTGGAATCGGATTGACGAATACGGTTCCGTCGAGCCGTTTTTCGTGATCCTGCTTTGCTTTCTTGATCTGCTCCGGATTACGGAACAATTCGATGGCCGTGCTGCCCATGATCTTTGCAGCATGGGCCATGCCTTTATGCGCCGCGGGCAGCTTGCCCTGCGCCACCATTTGCCACGAATGAAGCGGCGTGCCGATAGCACAGGTCGCACCACGCATCTGCACGGTGGGCACGACCCAGCTCACGCTGCCGACATCGGTAGAGCCGACGAGAGTGTTGTCGCCCTTATAGGGCGTATAGATATCTTCACAAAGCGCGAGGCCATCCTTGGGCTCCACGCCGAAGCGGCGGAAAGCATCTGAAATGTCTTCCCTGGACAGTGTCTTCTGGAAACGGCTTGCGGTTTCGCGGTCCTGCTCATCGAAGTCCGGAGGTCCGAGCCGCTCAAGCTGAAGCTGCATCATCTGTTCCAGCGGCGTGTTGCCGATCAGATCGGCATCGCCGCTGACGATTTCACTGCGGACCGTCGTTTCGGTCATCAGCGCCGCGCCGTCGGCAATCTTCTTGACGCGTTCCAGAAGGGTCTGCATTTCCGGCAGGCTGCGGGCGCGAACGAGATAACGCACCGTTGCCTTGGCCTGCACGACATTCGGCGCAAAACCACCCGTATCGGTCACAGCGTAATGAATGCGCGCCGTAGACGGCATATGCTCACGCATATAGTTCACGCCCACATTCATCAATTCAACTGCGTCCAGCGCACTGCGCCCCAGATGCGGGGCTGACGAAGCATGGGCTGCGCGACCGCTGAAGTGAAAATTGATTTCGTTACAGGCAAGCGAAACCGGATCGTTTACACCAGCAAAAGGCGCCGGGTGCCAGCAAAACGCGATATCCACATCGTCAAAAAGCCCTTCGCGGACCATGAACCCCTTGGCCGAACCGCCCTCTTCCGCCGGGCAACCGTAATAGCGCACGCGGCCCTTGATGCCCTGTGCGGCAAGATAATCCTTCACTGCCGCAGCAGCGAGCAACGACCCTGAGCCCAACAGGTTATGACCGCAGCCATGTCCATGGCCGCCGGCCTCGACTGGCCGCTCTTCAACCAGTCCAGATATCTGGCTGAGGCCCGGTAATGCATCAAACTCACCAAGGATGGCGATGACCGGTCCTTCGTCGCCAGCTTCGCCCATCACCGCAGTCGGCAGGCCCGCAATACCACGCTCGACGCGAAACCCTTCGGCTTCCAGCATCGCCGCATGGGCATCGCTCGATTTGTACTCTTCGTAGTTTGTTTCAGGATTATCCCAAACCGTATCGCTCAGTTCGAAATATGCGGCGCTCTTGGCGTCGACGATATCCCAGATATCGTGATGGTTTTTCAACTCGGCTCCATCGATCATTTCACCGACGCCATACAAGATGGCGGCGGGCATCAGGACGTTCCGGCAATGCAATTGCCGAACCTTCCTCAGACTGCAATTTTTGATGATGCTGATAGAACTCAGGCCCCGCTCTCGCAAGGGCAGATCGGAGAGTTGATGCGAAATTGCTCATTTTCAGGCAGTTTTCTGCCCTCAACAAGCTGTTTCGGTTCAATTCGTCCGATTGAAGTTAGCTGTTAGCCTCCCACACGCCTCAATATTCCTCGCACCTGTACTCAGCAGTACCCGAGACAAATGGCGGGGAGTAGCCATGATATTGGTCAAAATTATTGTAAGTTTTTGCAATATGAGAGGTTCCTCCTGACAAATTGCCAACAAGTTCGTTGAAGCACTGCGATCGCCACTTCTGCTCCCCCTTGAGTGCCTATCGATGAAACGATAGTTCATCGTACAAATGAAATTTCGAAGGCGGCGGTCATGGTACACGAAAAGAAGCATGCGGATTTCATCATACGTCCACTGCAGCGCAGCGAAGTGACTGACATCTGGCAAATCGATCGCAGCGAGATCATCGAGGAAATGTATCGCCTCGAAGGAGAGCAACTCCTGCTGGAGCCGCAATTCTACGATGTGCAGGGCTGGCCGGAGGGCGAAGCGGAAATCTACACACATATCCTGCTCGACTGTCACGACCATGGCGGCGTATTTCTTGGCGCCTATCTCGATGGCACCCTGGTGGCCGTCGCAGTTACGGATGTACGCCCTGTCGGCGCCTATCCCGAATTGTACCAGCTCGGCTTCATGCATGTGGGGAAGACAGTCCGGGGATTGGGACTTGCTGGTGAACTTTATCGTCGCAGCGTGGCCATTGCGAAGGAGGCCGGAGCAGAAGGTTTCTATATTTCTGCGACACCCACACGGCGGACCATCGATTTTTATGTGAAGCAAGGTGCAAAAGTCACCACGACGCCTGATCCATTGCTCTTCAAGCGCGAGCCGGAAGATATTCATCTCATCCATCGTTTCAACGCCCAAGCTTCTTGACGCGGAACAGAAACCACTATCATCGTCACTCATGCGAATTCTGCTCGTCGAAGACAATCTCACCCTCGCAAACTGGCTGGCAAAAAGCCTGCAGCAGTCGAACTACAGCGTCGACACTGTGCACGACGCGGCGGATGCGGAACAGGCGCTCGCCTTCACGGAGTATGATCTCGTGGTTCTCGACCTCGGATTGCCGGACAAAACCGGGCTCGACGTGCTGGAGCACATCCGCGGCAGAGGCAATGAGGTGCCCGTCATCATCCTGACGGCCAATGCAAGTCTTGACGGACGTATCCGCGGATTGGATGCCGGTGCTGACGATTATCTGGCAAAGCCGTTCGAACTCAGCGAACTTGAAGCGCGCATCCGTGCGCATCTTCGCCGGTCCAGTCAGCGGACAGCGCCTGTTGTGACCTGCGGCCTTTTGCGTTTCGACACCAACACCCGGCTGTTTTCACTCGGAGACGATCCACTGTCACTTGCACCCAAAGAACATGCAGTTCTGGAACAGCTTCTGCGGCGCATCGGAACCACCGTCAGCAAGACAACACTTGTTCAAGGTATTTACGATTTCGACAGCGAGACTGATGAGAACGCCATCGAGATTTACATTCATCGTCTGCGCAAGAAGCTGGAGGGCAGCAAAGCCGAGATCGTAACCTTGCGCGGCCTGGGCTATCTGCTGCGTGAGGCGAGTTGAGATGAAACGGCTGTTCACTCGCCTCTCCCAAAGCCTGCGTGCACAGCTCGTTTCCTGGATCGTGATTCCGCTGATTGTCGTGGCCGGGATCAACCTTTGGACCGCATGGCGTGCGTCGGAAAATATGGCCGGGATCGTGTCAGACAGAATGCTGACAGCGTCAGCACGCGCCATTGGCGAAGCGACTGCTGCCTCGCATAATGCCATCGATGCTGTCATTCCGCCGGTAGCGCTGGAGATGTTTTCGACGGGAAATGGCGACCGGGTCTATTATCGGGTTGAAACTTCTGACGGACGCCTGCTTGCAGGGTTTCCCGACTTGCCGAAACCGGCTGAAATCGCGAATTACGACCCACTCCATTATGAGGGCAGCTATCGCGACCATCCCTTGCGTCTGGTTGTCTTGCGTCATCCCGTTGCAGCACCGTCCAACCTGCCACAAGCTGTCGACGTGGTCGTGGGTGTCACCCTCGCAGGATACACCGCCATGCAGCAGGAGCTATGGCTGAACTCTGTGCTGGAACAATCGCTGCTTATCATTGTTGCCGGTGCCCTTTCGTTAATGGGCTTGCGCTTTGTATTACGCCCGTTGATCCGGCTCCGCAACGAAGTTCGCAATCGCACATCCGAGCTGGAACCATTCGATCCACAGACAGTTCAGACCGAACTTCGACCGCTCGTCACAGCGCTGAATCAGTATATGGAACGCGTGCGCAAGCAGATGTCGGCGCAGCACCGTTTCATCCAGAATGCAGCACATCAGTTGCGCACGCCACTTGCTACACTATCAACGCAGGCCAGTTTCGCAGAACGGACAACCTGCGAAAGTGACCGCAAAGACGTTCTGGCAGGTATCAAGAATACCACCATGCAGCTGTCGCGGCTTGCTGGACAATTGCTGACGCTTTCGCGTGCCGAACCAGGCAGCAGGCGTCCTCGCGCCGATCGGGTTGATCTGGCGGAAGCGGGACAACAAATTCTGGAAAGCCTCTCGGGCAAGGCGTTCGACCGCAAGATCGATCTCGGGTTCGAGCTCAAAGCAACCAAAGCCATCATTTCTGGCGACGGCACCATGCTGCGAGAAATGATCGTCAATCTGGTGGACAACGCCCTTACCTATACGCCCGAAGGCGGCACAGTAACGCTTGTGATTGATCAGGATGGGCCCAAAATCGACATACGGGTCGAGGACAACGGACCCGGCATCCCCGCAAATGAATATGAACACGTTTTCGAGCGTTTCTATCGTGTTCCAGGCACTGTCGCAGATGGAAGCGGATTGGGCCTTGCCATCGTGCGCGAAGTTGCCGACACGGCGGGCGGCCATGTCGAGCTTTCCCAAACGAAAGGCGGCGGGCTTACGGTGACTGTCACCTTGCCCGCCGCCTGACTCGTTTGCATCTATCCGACTATCAGCTTCCCTGTTCGGAAAGCGCCTGTGGACGCCATTTCACCAGATGGTTTTCGACCAGTGTGATGATGTATTCCACGACGAGCGCCAGTACCGCCAGAATGACCATGGCCGCAAAGACGCCGTTGGCATTGAATGTGCCCTGCGCCGTGGAAATCATCAGGCCAACGCCTTTCTTGGCGCCGAGGAATTCACCGACGACCGCGCCGACGAGCGCGAAACCGAAACTGACGTGAAGGCTTGCCAGAATCCAGCTCATGGCCGACGGCACGATGACGGTGCGCGTGATCTGCGAACGGGATGCACCCAATATCTGCGCATTGGCGATCAGCGCGCGGTCGGCTTCGCGCACGCCCTGAAACGCATTGGCGAACACGACGAAGAAAACCATGACGACGGCCAGCGCCACCTTGGATGCCATGCCGAGGCCAAGCGCGATGATGAAGATCGAGCCCAGCACGACACGCGGGATGGAATTGGCGATCTTGATGTAAATCGAGAACACATCGGCGAGGAACTTGTTGCGACCCAGCAGGATGCCGCAAATGACGCCGCCGACCGCACCGATAAGGAAACCAAGCGCGGTTTCCTCAAGCGTTACGATGATCTGTTCCGAAAGCGGTCCCTGTGACGTGCCTTCCGTGACCCAGATCCATATCTGGTCGGCAATGCCGGAGGGGCTCGCAAAGAAGAATGGATCGATCAGGCCGGTCCGTGCGCCGAGTTCCCAACCGCCCAGAACGGCGACCAGAATGGCGAGGCGTACAAGAATAACGACCGCTCGGCGGCGGCGCATATCGGCACGAAATTTCGCTTCGGTGCGGGCAAGTTCGTCGGCACTTGCATTGACCTGCAAGCTTGGTGACGCGGAGAGAGCTTGTGTTGTCATATCATTTTCTCCGATTAGTTTCCGTTTGCCAGCGCGCGCTTCTGGCCGATCTGCACTTCCTCGCGCAAATCGTCCCAGATGACCTTGGCGATATCCACAAACTGGCTGTCGTAGCGGATGTCTTCCATGACGCGCGGGCGCGGGATGTCGATATCGTAGACACTCTTGACCGTGGCTGGACCGGCGGTCAGCACATAGACTTTATCGGCCAGCGCAATCGCTTCTTCGAGATCGTGCGTGACGAAGATGACGGACGCGCCAGATTGTTGCCAGAGATCGAGCAATTCACCCTGCATCAGCGTGCGCGTCTGTACGTCAAGCGCACTGAACGGTTCGTCCATGAGCAGGATTTTCGGTTCGTTGATGAAGGTCTGTGCCAGCGCCACGCGCTTGCGCATGCCGCCAGACAATTGGTGCGGATAGTGCTTTTCAAAACGGGCCAGACCAACACGGGCGATCCAGCTACGCGCTTTCTCATAGGCTTCTTCCTTGCCCATACCGCGATAACGCGGACCGGCACTCACATTGTCGATGACATTAAGCCACGGAAAAAGCGCATCGGCCTGAAACACGAAGCCGATATCAGGGCTGATACCTTCGATAGGCTTGCCCATCAGGCGGACTTCGCCGGCACTTGGCTTGGCGAGACCGGTTACGAGATTAAGCGTCGTTGACTTGCCGCAGCCGGTCGGACCGACAACACAGGCAAACTCGCCCTGTGCAACATTCATGGTGAAGTCGCGCAATGCGGTCATCATCTTGCCGTCGGGGGTGACGAAACGGCGAGTTACATTGTTGAGCGCGATTGCAGTAGCTTTCTCACGCGCAATGGTTCTGGGGGCTTCCATCAGCATGGGTTCCTCGCGGGTATGCGGCACCGCTCGCGCGCGATAGTTTCGTTATCAAAGATCTCCGAGCGCAAAACCGTCTTACACGTTTGCTGGAAATGCTCTGTCGCGCGCCTGCAATGCGGTTGAATCTTTGGAGGACAGCGGGACTGACGTTCATGTTTGAACGCCAGTCGAAGGCTGTTTACTTTGCAGCGTCAAGCGTTGCGTTGGCCTTGTCCACGAATTCGGTCGTGAAGGTCTTCGAAAGATCGACCTGCTTCTCCTGAAGCGGCTTCTTGAAGGTTGCGAGAACCTTGAGAACGGTTTCAGGTCCATCCTTCGGCATCCGGCCGTCCGGCGTGTACTGTGCCTTGCCCTCGGCAAGTCCCTTTACGTAAAGGTCCTTGTCACCGACGTAATAATCCTTGGGCATCTGGTCGGCGATTTCTTCAGCGCTGTGCGAAGCGATGTAACGCATGGTCTTGACCAGAGCGTTGGCAAGCTTCTGCGCGTCTTCCTTGTGCGTCTCGAGCCATGCGCTTTGCACATAGAACGACGCAGCCGGGTAAGGTCCACCAAGCGCTTCGATGGTTTTGTCGGGCGTGCGCATATCGACCAGCACCTTGGCATCGCCGCTCTTCAGCATATTGGCGACGGTCGGTTCCGTGGTCATGCCTGCCTGAACGGCATCCTGCTTGAAGGCGGCAATGAAAGTATTGCCCGCTCCGACAGGAAGCAGCGTGTAGTCGCCCTGCTTGAGGCCATTGCGCATGGCAAGGTATTGAGTCAGGAAGTCCGTCGAGGAGCCGAGCCCGGTGACGCCAAGCGTATGCCCCTTGAAATCGCCCGGCGACTTGATCTGGTCGGCATATTTGCTGGAAACGAGTTCCACTTCACCCGGCGCCTGACTGAACTGGACGATGGACTGAATAAATTTGCCCTTCGACTGCAGGTCGATCGTGTGATCGTAAAAGCCGACCACAGCCTGAGCTGCACCGGCCAAAAGTTCGTTTTCAGCATCCACGCCAGCGCGGCTGTTGATCAGCTCGACATCAAGGCCTTCATCCTTGAAGTAACCCAGCTTTTCCGTCAGCACTGCCGGAAGGTAAATCTGCTTTTCCATACCGCCGACAATCACTGTCAGCTTTTCGGCATGGGCAGCACCTGCTCCAAGTACCATTGCGCCGCCGATGAAGGCCGCGCCAAATAGATGGCGGCATGAATCGATAGAGATTTTCATCTACGCTCCTCCGAGAGCTCCTGTTGGCCCGGCAATGCCAGACCCCTCCTGATATGCAGCCGATTCCTCAATCGGTTTTGAATGGTTAGCGCAGGCAAGCTTTCAACCAGCTTTCAACAAACTCGCGGCGAGATTTCGAACCCCGTAAACCGGTAGCCAGAGATTATCGCTATTTATATCCGGAAGAACCGGATCACCAAGAACACTATCGTGATGCGCCTGATATCGCTGTCATAAAACGATCTGTTGCTTTCCCTCTGAATTAGAGGTTCAATCAATCAAACGGGGAGGCGTCCATGCCATTTCGCGGCAACAAATATCAGGGAACATATGCGCCAAACGATCTCCAAGTGCTGCAGATTGCCTATAATCGCTGCTGCGCACTGCTTGATCGATGTTCAACGACGCACGAAAGCAAAGAAGCGCTTGCACGCGCAATTATAAGAACATTTGAATCCGGTGAACAAAATCCGGACAAGATCGCTGAAATAGTAGCCAAACTGGAACTTGATCGCGTTTAACGGCATTGGTTGGAAAAGAGTCTGCTTACGATCCCTCAGCAAATTTTAGCTCTCTAATGCTTTCGGTTTCGCAACTGACTGAATATTTTACATAAACTAAATAATTCTCGATTATAATGCTTTGCAATCAGCTATGTTTTAGTATAGCGGGTCGCAAGAATTTTCAGGCTTTCAGATCGGATTATCTGTCTGTCGCCATCTGCGGAATGCATAAAATGCCATTTTCGAGAGATTACTACTTCGGGCGTTTCAAGCCCATCGAGTTGGAGGAGCTGCAAGCGGCTTATGTCAAGTCGTGTGAAGCGATGGCTCGTTGTCCGATCACTTCTCCCCAAAAAGACGAAATGGCGCGCGAAATCATCCAGATTTATGAATGCGGCGTCATGGATGCCGAGAAGATCGCCGAACTCATGGTGCAGATCGAAGCGGTCAAACCACGTCCGTTGAGCGAACAGATGCTCGACCGTGTGACGACGATCCAGCCCAAGATTGCCTGAGCAAAATTACTTCATGAAAAACACCCGGATGCAAAATCGCATCCGGGTGTTTGTTTGTTCAGCGCTGAGCCACCGGGCGGACAAGCGGAGTCACGCGGCGGATCGTGACACGACGATTTTCCTGTTCGGCTGCCTGCGTGCGAATTTTCAGGAAGCGTTCGCCATAGCCTTGCGTGACAAGGTTTTCTGGTGGAATTTCATAGACTTCCGTCAAAAGGCTTGCAACTGATTCAGCACGTTTATCGGACAGGACGAGATTTGAACGGTCCGATCCAACCGCATCCGTATGCCCTTCAATGAAGAAGGTTTCGCCCGGATCCTTTGCCAGTACCTTCTGCATGGCGGTTGCAACCTTGCGTAGCGTCTTCGCCTGCGAAAGCGAAACCTCGGCGCTGCCCGTCGCGAAGTGGATTGTATCCAGATCGATACGACGCACCTTGTCGCGCAGGCGGGCTGAATGACGAACCTCGTCGATCGTATAGACACGCTCCACACGTTCTACCGGAGGCATGGCAAGGAAGTCATAGAAATCGCGATCCGGATCGTCTGCGACGTCGATGATGTAATCTCTTACCGGAATGGTCAGACGCATCGGCGGCAGTTCGTAACCAACATCGATAATCGAAGCGCGCGGATTGTCGTCATATTCCGGCGCATAGATCATCAGATATTCATTGCCGTCCCGGTCGATACGGGAACGCTGAAGAATATCGCCGTAGCGATCATAAACCGTAACGATCTGGTTGCCACCCGGGCGGACAATGGTTTCACGGGTGCGCCCGCGCGGCAGTTCATCGTAATAGGTTTCCTCGGCATCACGGCGCAACCTTGG
Source organism: Brucella sp. GW823-FHT04E01 (assembly GCF_058796175.1). Classification (NCBI taxonomy): domain Bacteria; kingdom Pseudomonadati; phylum Pseudomonadota; class Alphaproteobacteria; order Hyphomicrobiales; family Brucellaceae; genus Brucella; species Brucella sp. GW823-FHT04E01. The sequence goes on from NZ_JBXAIK010000003.1 coordinate 764,398, forward strand.
GCGATCATCGCCGCGAACGAAGATACGGTCGCCCACGTCCAGAATGACACGATTATCCACCTCCTCGATCACTTTGACGTTGGTGACATTGTTGGTCACGTTATTGACCGTCGTATTATTGATGACCGTATTGTTCACCACCGTGTTGTTGATGATATTGGTGGTTTCCGGCACGGCAAAAACCGGCGCTTCCTTGATACGGGTGCCCTCTTCCTTGAGATTGGCTTCGATCTTCTGCGGCAGCGCTGCCTTCACTTCCTCTGGAATCGCAACCTGTGCCGCCGCATCATTTGCGGGCGGTGGTGCACTTTCCTCAGCGGAACGTTGCTGTTCGCGCTGCTTGCGACGCTCTTCACGCGACTGGCTTCCGCCGGAATTGTCGGCGTCCTTGTCGCTGTCGAGAATGGCAGCGCCATTTTCGACTGGCAAGACAACCGTATCGTCCGTCTTCGCAGGGTCTTTCGCAATCTCCTGCTTTTCCTCGGTCGAACGCTGATCGACTATCTCTGGCGCTGGCTCCGAAGACGGTTTTTGCTGGTCTTCGGTTGATTGGGGCTGTTCGACCGGCTGTGCAGGCTGAGCCTCATTCTGTGGCTCTTCCTTTGCTTTCGGTTCTTGCGGTTGAGCTTCTTCGGGATGCTCAACAGCGGATTCTTCCGCTGGTTCTTTCTGCGGAGGCGAGACCGGAGATGCGTCTGCCGGTTGTTCGGCTGGCTTTTCCGGTTCCTGCGCCGGAGCTTCCTTGGCAGGTTGCTCGGCCTGCTTGGCCGGTTCTTTCGCCGCCGGCTGCTCAGGTTTCGCTTCCGGTTCCTGTGCGGGTTCTTCCTTCACCGGCTTTTCAGCGGGAGCGGTCTGTTCCTGCGTCTCATTGGCCTTGCGAGCAGCCTCTTCATCAGCCTTCTTCTGTTCTTCAGCGCGACGCTGAGCTTCCTCTTCAGCGGCCTTCTGCTGCTGTTCGCTCTGACGCTGTGCCTCTTCGTCAGCCTTTTTCTGTTCGGCAGCCTGCCTGGCCTGCTCTTCGGCCTGTTTCTGCGCTTCGCGCTCGGCTGCCTTCTGTTGTTCCTCGGCTTGCTTCTGTGCTTCGCGCTCGGCGGCTTTTTGCTGCTCTTCAGCCTGGCGTTGCGCCTCTGCCTCCGCAGCGCGCTTCTGTTCTTCCGCTTGACGCTGGGCTTCCTCTTGAGCAGCCTTCTGCTGCTCTTCGGCCTGACGACGATTTTCTTCCTCGGCAGCGCGCTGTTGTTCCTCAGCCCGACGGGCTTCTTCTTCCGCTGCCTTTTGCTGTTCTTCAGCCTCGCGCTGTTGCTGCTGCAACTGCTCGTCGGATGGCTGGTCTCCGTTCTCCTGTGCCAGCAGGATTGGAGCCATCAATGAATCCGCCAGTACGGGTTGCGCTAGAATAGAGGCCGACAGAACCGGCACGGCAACAGTGGCAAGAAGCTTCGAACGAATAGACATAAATCCTTCTCCTTCTGGAAGGCAGAATTGATATGCGTCTCATCCACAGAATCGCGGGCAAAGACGCCGTAGAACCGCCAGCGATATCCATCGAATTGGGACAAATTCCGGCAACTTCACAAATCCGTTATCGTAATCCACATGAACGCAGCCTGAACCCAAGCGTTCCAAAACTACGAGATTTGCCGCATTCTTTTGGCCAGAAGCTCGATGCCTTCCGCAATCCGATTAATCGGAATGGAAGAATAAGCGATGCGAAAATAGCGGCATGGCCTGTCATCGCTCCAGAAGAAAGGGGACCCCGACTCGATCAGCACGCCGTCCTCGCGCAGATCACGTGCGAGTTTGTCGGCATCCATGCCCTCCGGTCCTTCGATCCAGAATGCCGTACCGCCAAAGGCCGATTTACCAGCGATTTTCAATCCTTCGCGATTAAGGGCCTCGATCATGACAATATGGCGCTTGTGATATTCAATCCGCATACGATGAATAACCGCATCGTAGTGACCAAGAGCCAGAAAATAGGCGGCTGTTCGCTGCAAATGTCCGGGCGGATGACGAAGCATGAGCGCGCGTAGCGCCCTCGCCTCACGGATGACAGGTGCCGGAGCAACCAAGTAGCCAAGCCGAAGCCCCGGAAACAGCGACTTTGAAAAACTGCCCACATAGAGAACGCGGCCATACTGGTCGAGCGATTTTAGCGCCGGCGTCGGCGGCTGCAAAAAGCTCATCTCGAATTCGTAATCATCTTCGACAATGACGAAATCGCGCTCGGCTGCAGCCTCCAGAAGTGCGATACGCCGCGCACGTGGCATAGTGGCGGCCGTGGGTGACTGGTGGCTCGGCGTGACGAAGACCGCGTCGATCTCATCTGGCAGCAACTCGGGTGGCAAGCCGCCTTCATCAACGTCAAGCGCCGTTACATTGGCCCCTGTCAGATGGAGCGTAGCGCTGATATCGGGATGTCCGGGATTTTCGCACACGACATGCGAGCGCCGTGTCAAAAGCAGATGACTGATGATCCAAAGCGCGTTCTGCGCGCCAACGGTAACAAGTATCTCGTCTGGCTCCGCGTGTATTCCGCGGCTAGGCAGCGTGCGCGAACGGATATAATTGACAAGTTCCACATCATCGGCAGCGGCAAAATCACCCGCCATAAGGATAAAGTCTTCTCTGGCCAGCGCGCGCCGTGCGCAATCGCGCCATGCGGCGAGATCAAACAAGGTCTGATCCATCTGGCCATAGAGAAAGGGGTAGCGATACTTCCGCCAATCCAGAGGCTTGCGAATGGTCTTGGCAATGTTGAAGCCGAGACGCAACTTGGATGACCAATCGACGGCGGTGTCAGGCGTTTGCAAAAAATCCTTGTCTGGACGGCTGATGGGTGGCGCTGCAGCCACGTGATAGGCACTGCGGGAATGCACTTCCAGATAACCTTGGGACACAAGCTCCTGATAGGCCAGCGTTACCGTGAGGCGCGAGACTTTCAGATAATCCGCCAATCGCCGCGTGGAGGGCATGCGGGCACCGGGCAAAACCGCGCCTGAAAGAATGGCTGATACCGTTGTTTCCCGGATTTGGGACTGCAATCCGGTATTTCTGCCGCCATCTATGAAGAAGATCGTCGGTGAGACGGCATCCAAAACCCTACTCCATTAGTGAATCTGCGATTACACCCAAGTTCGCGTCAGTTTTTCCGCTTCGTGCTCTACTTAGCAATAGCGTTTCTTCTTTCTGTTTCTCCTCGTGGAATAATTTCGACGGTAAAGTGAGCACGAACCCCAATTCCCGGGTAGCGCCATCTTTAATGCCAAACTGGACTTATTGACTATTCCAACTGGATATAAGGCAAATTTCATGAGATGGCTATCGTTTGTAACTGGAACTGCAGATTGGCGAAAAACGTCAACAGTCGTGACCAAGTCAGGCATGGTTCTTAAATGGAAGGGGAACTCCATGAACTATTTCAAAAGCATAAAACGGGTGGTGTTATTTTCGGCCGTAGCAGCGCTTTCCACGTCTGCGGCCTATGCCGAAACCACGGTCGTGGTCGGTTATCAGCAGATCGTCGGGCCGTTTCTGACCGCGATCGCTAACGGAAAATTCGACGCGGCAGCCAAGGAAGCCGGATATAAGATCGATTGGCGCCAGTTCGCATCGGGTGGCGATATTTCGACGGCACTTGCTTCCGGCAACGTGCCGATAGGCGTTATCGGTTCAACGGGCATCGCAGCAGCCGCCACACGCGGTGTTGACCTTCAACTCTTCTGGATTCTCGATAATATCGGCAAATCGGAAGCACTGGTAGCGCGCGAAGGCTCCGGCATAGAGAAGCCGGAAGACCTCAAGGGCAAGAAGGTCGGCGTGCCTTTCGTCTCGACCTCGCATTTCCATCTCCTTGTCGGCATGAGCGACATCTGGAAGATCAATCCGCGCGACGCGGAAATACTCAACATGACACCGCCGCAGATCGTTGCCGCTTGGCAGCGCGGCGATATCGACGCGGCCTATGTCTGGCCTCCTGCTCTTTCCGAAATCCTCAAGACCGGCAGGGAAATTGCCAATTCCGAAGAAATCGGCGCGAAAAGCGTCCCGACTTTCGACGGCCTTGTGGTGGATAAGAGCTTCGCCAGCGAAAACCCCAAATTCATGACCGCCTTCACCACGGTGCTGAAGGATGCCTATGCCGACTACAAGGCCAATGGCGGCCAGTGGACGGCAGACTCCGAACAGGTCAAAGGTATGGTCAAGCTGATCGGTGGCAATGCCGCTGACATACCGGGCGCACTCGCGCTGTTGTCCTTCCCCACCGTGGAAGAACAAGCCTCCCCGACATGGCTCGGCGGTGGCAAGGACAGCGGAGCGCTCAAATCCGTCACCCAGAGTGCAAAATTTCTCGTCGACCAAAAACAGCTCGACCAAGCTCTGGATGACTATAGCGGCAACGTAAATGGCAGTTTTGCCGAAGCCGCAGCGAAGTAATTACGTAAAGTAATGCAAGCACCTCCGCCAGCGGCATGCCTTCGGGCAAGCCGCTGAACCGAGACGGTTCCTGCAATGTTGTGTGTGCCTTCTGGCTTTTGCCGGAACCGCTTCTTCGTTCCCGAAAGGTGACGTAATGGAAACCTTGAACGTATCGAATGTCAGTCTGACCTATCCCGGTCTTTATGTGGAAGAAGCCGTGATTGCGCTGAAGGGCGTTAATCTGCGGATCGACAGCGGGGATTTCGTGGTGGCGCTTGGTGCGTCCGGCTGCGGCAAGACCACGCTTCTCAATCTGATGGCAGGGTTCATGATCCCGTCATCCGGCGAAATCACGTTGGGCGGAAGGCAAGTGCGTGGTCCCGGCGCCGACCGGGGCGTCGTGTTCCAGAAACATGCTCTGCTTCCCTGGCTCAATGTCGTTGACAACACCGAGTTTGGCCTGAAGCTTCAAGGTGTACCGAAGGCAGAACGCCGGGCGCGTGCCACGAAAAATCTGGCTCTGGTCGGCCTGCAGGATTTCCACAATCACAAGATTTACCAGCTTTCCGGCGGTATGCAGCAGCGTGTCGGCATTGCCCGCGCACTGACCTGCGACCCGGCGATGCTGCTTATGGACGAGCCCATGGCAGCGCTTGATGCCCTCACCCGCGAAACGATCCAGGAATTGCTTTTGCGGGTATGGCAAGTGACCAACAAAATGTTCTTCTTCATCACTCACAGCGTCGAAGAGGCCTTGTTCCTCGGTTCGCGGCTGATCGTCATGTCGCCGCGCCCCGGACGGATCACCCATACCTATGATCTGGATTTCAACCGACGCTTTCTGGAATGCGGTGATGCGCGCGCCGTCAAGTCCAGTCCCGACTTCATCAAGATGCGTGAGACAATTCTGGGGATTATCTATGGCGATGAACGTGCATCAGGAAACCCGGAACTGGTCCATGCTTGAGTTCGTAACTCGGGCAAGACCAGTCAAACCCGGTAAAATCTATGGCGCCCCCGGCGACGGCAATAGCGGTTTCATCAGCCTTGTAACCGCACTGATTTTGCTGGGGCTCTGGTTTCTCGTAACAGGAATGGGCTGGGTCAAACCGCTGTTTCTCCCCTCGCCGTTCGCTGTCTATGGCAAGTTCATGGTTGCCATGACAGACGGCGTGGCAAACTCCACTCTGGCCGAACATACGCTCGCCAGCCTTGGACGTGTATTGGGTGCCTTCGCGATTGCCTGCATCACGGCAATTCCCATCGGCATCATGATGGGTATGAGCAGCTTTGTTCGTGGCGTGCTGGACCCGATTATCGAGTTTTACCGACCACTGCCGCCGCTTGCCTACCTGCCGCTGATCATCATCTGGCTTGGTATTGGCGAGTTCCCGAAGGTGTTCCTCATCTTTCTCGCGATCTTTGCGCCAATGGCGATCGCAGCGAGAGCTGGCGTGCGCTCGGTCTCAACCGAACAGATCCATGCCGCCTATGCGATGGGCGCATCCCGGACGCAGGTAATAACGCAGGTCATCATGAAAGCGGCCATGCCGGAAATCTTCACCGGCATGCGCATCGGGATCGGTGTGGGCTGGACGACGCTGGTAGCGGCGGAAATGGTGGCGGCGCATCGCGGTCTTGGCTTCATGGTACTCAATGCAGCGCAGTTTTTGGCCAGCGACACCGTCATCATGGGCATCATCGTCATCGGTGTATTCGCTTTCGCCTTCGACCTTTTGATCCGTTACATGGAAAAGGTCCTCATCCCGTGGAAGGGTAAAGTCTGATGGCGCTACAACCGCTTTAGTCAGCCCGACCGAAATCCAATTCGCAATATCAATCGCGCGGCAACTCTGCCGCGCCACAGGGAAGCTTTACCCGAAATCAGGGCAGATTTCAGACGTATCAAGGAGCATTCGAATGTCCGCCGGACAACTCACAGAGAAGCATTTTTCCGACCTCTTCGACGCCTTCAACCGGCACGACATCGACGCGATCATGGCCTTCTTTGCCGACGATTGCGTGTTTTACACCATCGGCGGTGAGGAAGTTTACGGCACCCGTCTCGAAGGCAAGGATGCGATTGCCAAGGCTTTTTCCGGCGTCTGGGCCGTGATGCCCGACGTGAAATGGGACGGACACAGGCATTTCGTGAGCGGCGACCGTGCGGTGTCCGAATGGACCTTTCGCGGAACGGATGCCAACGGCGCACGCGTCGAGGCAGAAGGCTGCGATCTCTTCACACAGCGCGACGGCAAGATCGTCCGCAAACAGGCATTCCGCAAGAACCGGCCTTTGCTGAAGGCGTAAGCCCCAACATCGCCAGTCGGTGTTTTGGAGGACCGACATATGGATACCCACACTCTCAACAGTTTCTCGGCCACCCAGCCATTCGACCCCGCTTATGATCCGGTGGTTTCGAAGACGCCAGGACAAGGCCGCGACTATGCCCCGACTTACTGGATAGGCACTGCCGGACCGGCGCCGGAAGACGATGGCCCTATTCGCGGAGAAGTCGATGCCGATGTCGTTATCGTCGGCTCAGGCTATACCGGTCTTTCGGCGGCAATCCATCTCGCTCGGGATCATGGCGTCAAGGCCGTGGTGCTGGAAGCAAATGGCGTCGCCTGGGGCTGCAGCACCCGCAATGGCGGTCAGGCGCAGATTTCAGCCGGCCGGCTCAAGCGTTCACAATGGATCGAGCGCTGGGGTGTGGACGTCGCCCGGAAATTGCATAACGAAATTGCCGAGGGTTTTGATCTCTTTCGTTCACTCATTGCCGAACCGGAAATTGATTGTGATCCGCAGGATGGCGGTCATCTCTACATCGCCCATCGCGACAAGGTCATTCCTTCGCTGGAGAAAGAATCCCGCCTGCTGAACGACGTATTCGGCTATCGGACGCGCATGGTCGGTCGCGACGAGATTCACCGCGATTTCATCCGGGATCAAGAAGCTCGCGGAGCTATGTATGAGCCAGACGGCATTGGCATTCACGCCGCGAAACTTGCCTTCGGCTATCTCCGGCTTGCACGCAAGCTGGGCGCAAAGGTGCACACCGCAAGCCCGGTTCTCAGCTGCCGCAAGAACGGCAATGTATTCCATCTCAACACGCCGAACGGTACAGTCACGGCGCGACAGGTTTGCTTCGCGACAGCGGGATACACCTCGCCCGGCCTCCATCCTCTCACCCGTTACCGGCTGATGCCGGTGCTGTCGAACTCTGTCGTGACACGACCGCTGACACCCGATGAAATTGAAGCATGCGGCCCCAAGACCGGTATTCCGCTAACCGACACGCGCACGCTTCGTCACTATTATCGTTTTCTGCCTGACGGGCGGATGCAGATCGGTAGCCGCAGCGCCATTACCGGGGCTGATGCACCGAACCCTAAACATTACGATCTGCTGCTTTCGGGCCTTTACCGGAAGTTCCCGGCTCTGAAAGGCATCAAGATCGATTATTCCTGGTGGGGGTGGGTCGATGTCAGTCATGACATGATGCCCCGCATCTATCGTCCTGATCCGACGCAGGAAATCTACTATGCCATGGGCTACGGCGGCAACGGCGTGATGTATTCAGCGCAGGCCGGACGCCGGGTTGCCCAACTGATGACGGGTCGGGGACAGGAACTCGACCTGCCGATCTTCACCTCCGAATTACCGAGTTACGGCATGCTGACGCCATTCAGGCGCATAGGCCAGCGCGCAATGTATCACTGGTATGCGCTGAAAGACGAAGTTCTCTGAATTCCAAGGAAAGGTACGCGCCATGAAAATGACGACGGAAGAAGCATTTGTTAAGGTTTTGCAGATGCATGGGATAGAACATGCATTCGGGATCATCGGCTCCGCGATGATGCCGGTATCGGATTTGTTTCCGAAGGCGGGCATTACCTTCTGGGATTGCGCCCATGAGACGAATGCGGCGCTGATCTGCGACGGTTATACCCGCGTGACAGGCAAGATGGGTATGGCGATTGCCCAGAACGGGCCCGGCGTAACCGGCTTCGTGACTGCCATCAAGACTGCTTACTGGAACCACACGCCGATGCTGCTTGTCTCTCCACAGGCTGCCAACAAGACCATCGGTCAGGGCGGTTTTCAGGAAGTTGACCAAATGGCCCTGTTCGAAGAGATGGTCTGCTATCAGGAAGAAGTGCGCGATGCGACCCGCATTCCCGAAGTGCTGAACCGCGTGATCGAGAAGGCATGGCGCGGCTGTGCACCGGCACAGATCAACGTTCCCCGTGATTTCTGGACTCAGGTCATCGACGTCGACCTGCCACAGATCGTCCGGCTGGAACGCCCGAGCGGCGGACGCGATGCCATTGCCGAGGCTGCAAAACTACTGACCAATGCGAAATTCCCGGTCATCCTTAACGGGGCCGGTGTCGTTATCGGCGGTGCGATCCCCGAATCCATCGCGCTTGCCGAAAGGCTCGATGCGCCGGTCTGCTGCGGCTACCAGCATAACGACGCGTTCCCCGGCACCCATCCGCTGTCCGCAGGACCGCTCGGCTATAACGGCTCCAAGGCCGCGATGGAGCTGATCTCCAAGGCCGATGTGGTTCTGGCGCTCGGCACCCGCCTCAATCCGTTCTCGACGCTGCCAGGCTACGGCATCGATTACTGGCCGAAGGACGCCAAGATCATCCAGGTCGATATCAATCCTGATCGCATCGGCCTCACCAAGAAGATCTCGGTCGGCATTTGCGGTGACGCCAGGCAGGTTGCGCAGCAGATTCTCGACCAGATGGGAGCCAATGCGGGCAATGCAGGTCGCGACGAGCGCAAGCAGCTCATCCATCAGCGTAAATCCGCCTGGTTGCAGCAACTTTCCTCGATGGATCATGAGGATGACGATCCGGGCACGCATTGGAATGCCGGTGCGCGCGAGCGCGAGAAGGACCGCATGTCGCCGCGGCAGGCATGGCGTGCCATTCAGGCTGGAATGCCGAAGAACGCCATCATGTCCACCGACATCGGCAATAACTGCGCCATCGGGAACGCCTATCCAAGCTTCGAACACGGACGCAAATATCTGGCGCCGGGCATGTTCGGCCCCTGCGGTTATGGCTTCCCATCCATCGTCGGCGCCAAGATCGGCCAGCCTGACACGCCAGTGGTCGGCTTTGCAGGCGACGGTGCGTTCGGCATATCCATGAACGAGATGACCTCCATCGGTCGGAAGGGCTGGCCTGCGATCACCATGGTCATCTTCCGCAACTATCAGTGGGGCGCCGAAAAGCGCAATACGACGCTGTGGTACGACAACAACTTCGTCGGCACCGAGCTCAATCCGAACCTGAGCTACGCCAAGGTGGCGGATGGCTGCGGTCTGAAAGGCGTGACCGTCGATAGCCAGCAGGCGCTGACCGAAGCCTTGCAGACGGCAATCGACGAGCAGGCCAAGGGGGTGACCACCTTCATCGAAGTCGTGCTCAATCAGGAACTGGGCGAACCATTCCGCCGCGATGCGATGAAGAAACCCGTTGTCGTGGCCGGCATCGACAAGGCCGACATGCGCCAGCAAATGCCCGTCTGAACCAGTCCGTCAGTGATCAGGCCGGGAGCACAACTCTCGGCCTTTTGAAGAGATTGCGCCATGCTGCCGTTGGAAAAGATTTTTGAGAAAGCTCGTTCGAGGCCACGTCACATCGTTCTGGCCGAGGGCGAAGATCCGCGTATCATCGATGCGGCGCTCCGTGCCGAACGCGAAGCCATTGCCCGCATCACGCTTCTGGGCTCCGAAAGCGTCATCAGCAGGCAGATTGACGGCTCAAAGATCGCGATCATCAACCCAGAGACATCGGACAAAAGCGCGGATTATGCGCAAAAACTCTATCGGCTACGTCAGGCCAAAGGCATGACGGAAGAACAGGCTGAGGCGATGGCGAAGACGCCACTCGGTTTCGCCGCAATGATGGTACGAGAAGGCGATGCGGATGGGACGGTGGCTGGCGCAGTCGCAACAACAGCCGATGTGGTGCGCCACGCCCTGCAGATCATTGGTAAGGCCGAAGGCGCATCGCTCGTCTCAAGCTTCTTCCTGATGCTGCTGTGCCAGTCTCATCATCAGAAGAAAGGCGCTTTCGTCTTTGCCGATTGCGGCCTCGTGGTGGAACCTGATTCCGCGCAACTTGCCGATATCGCCATCCAGTCGGCAGATTCATACCGCCAGCTCACGGAAAAAGATGCGGCCGTTGCCATGTTGTCCTTCTCCACCGGCGGCAGCGCTGCGCATGAGCGTGTGTCAAAGGTCGTTCAGGCAACCCGGACGGTGCAGGAGCGTAAGCCTGATCTGTGCATCGATGGAGAATTACAGTTCGACACGGCATTCGTCGAGGCAATCAGCTATGCCAAATCGCCGGATTCACCGCTCAAGGGCAATGCCAACGTCTTTGTGTTCCCCAATCTCGAAGCCGCCAATATCGGCTACAAGATTGCCCAACGTATTGGTGGGGCGCAGGCCATAGGCCCCGTGCTTCAGGGCCTCGCCAAACCCGCTAATGACCTCTCACGCGGGTGCAGCGCTGACGATGTCCTCCACATGATCGCTATAACCGTCAATCAGGCAAAGTGAAGGACATCGCGCCGCTATTCGCGAACCGCTAAGACTTCAGGAAGCGCGTAGCGATGCCGTTGAGAAACTGTGGCAGTACCGTAAAGGCATAGGGTGCATAGACCCGCTCCAGCCGCTGATGATACTCGCGGCCCCACGGGCCGATATTCACCACCGGATAGGAAAGCGCTTTCGGATTGGCGCGGTCGATAAATTGAGCCGCTGGTGTGTTGGCCGCGATGACTTCACTATCCGTCGCGTCAGGGATATGACCGAAGAAGCTCATATCTGAAATGCCGGCGAAGATTTCCCTGTATCGGATCGTCGTTTCGAACTGGCGTTCCGCATCCAGGCGTGCGGTTTCCAGAGCTTCTGCGAAACGCTGTTCTTCGGCCGTTTCGACACCCATGCGAACGTGAGGATAGACGAGACTTCCGAAGCCGACAATGACCGTTGGGCCTGTAATGCGTGCCTCGGCAACCATGGCGTTGACGAGTTCCCGCGTGATAAGAAGCGGGTTATCGCTGCTTGAAAGTTCAGCTTCCAGTGCCGCTATCCGTTCCAGTGCCGCATCACCACCAATACGCCGGACTTCGTCGCGCAACTCGGCCGTGGTCAGAATTCTGCCCTTGTGATTGGCATCTGCATCGCTGCCAACCAGCTTTGCAAAGCGCTCCGCCTCCACATTGAAGTGCGTGATCGCCCGATCCAGCGCCTCATCGACAATTGCCTTGAACCGCTGGAACAAAGCATCAGGCGAGACGGAATGGGTCAGCCAGTTGAAAGCAATCCACGTCCGTTCCGGTGTGGTCACTTCATAACCACCGCGAAAATCCCGCGCTTCAAGGCAGATTGGAGGTGGCGAAACTTCGCCATCCGCCGTGTCGCAAAGGGCTGCATTGGCTTCCACCGCCCGCATGATTTCCGATGCAATGAGGTGCGCGCTGACACCTTCGAACGGATAGCTCGCATGAGAAGGCTGTCCGACCACAAAAGCAAAGGGAAGCTGCTTGCCGATTGTGCCCCGATAGATGGCTCGGCCTTCCGCACCGTCACCTTGATCGCTCGTTGCGTCAAGATTGATACCGGCGACGATATCGAGGCCCCAGCGTTCGGCAAGTTCCGGCAAAGCATCTCGCAGGCTGCGCATTCCCCGCGAACCACGCTCTTCGTCAGGTGTCGCAAACAAAATCAGATTGCCTTCGCGATCTACCCGCTGCGAGAAATGTTCCAACGTTGCGATACCGGCTGCAACACCGCTTTTCATGTCGAGCATGCCCCGACCGGGAATGTAATTTCCGCTCTGGAAGTCGGCGAGTGCCTTTTCCTCGTTCGGTGCAAGCGGACGGCTGGTAAGATCGGCCAGAAGAGCTTCCAGCAAAGCATCCGGCTCGAAAGCAAGATGTTTCAAATCGCGATAATTTGCAGTTTCCACCACATCGAAGTGCCCCGCCAGAGCCAGGGTTCGTCGCCCGGCGCCGCGCACGACGGCGATAACATTCTTGGTCATCGGCGAGCCGTGACTGTCGATGACGGCAATATCGTCAGGGTTCTTTTGGAAATAGGGGATCTCGCGTAAAAGCTCGGCCAGCTTCGGCCCGAACGATGCCTCGTCAGGTGTTCCCGTTTCGCTCGGCCATCTCACCATGCGATAGGAGAGTTCTCGCACCCGTTCTGTCGGGTTCCATTCATTTGGGGATGCCACGGTCTTTCCTCGCTCAATAGTTCCCCGTCTCCGTGCCTTGGGGAAGGCACAGGCGGGTTTTCAAATCTGGTTTAAACGTCGACTTACTGGTTGAGATGCTTTCGCAGGAACGCTCTCGTTCTTTCATTTTCCGGATTGGTGAAGATCACGTCCGGCTTGCCTTCTTCGACCACGACGCCCTTGTCCATGAACAGAACCTTGTCTGAAACTTCGGCGGCAAAACGCATTTCGTGGGTCACGATCAGCATGGTCATGTGTTCCTGCGCGAGCTGTTTCATGACCTGATTGACTTCCTCGACCAGTTCCGGATCGAGCGCAGAAGTCGCCTCGTCGAACAGCATGACTTTCGGCTGCATCGCCAGTGCACGGGCAATAGCCACGCGCTGTTTCTGCCCGCCCGACAGACGCGACGGATACATTGACGCCTTATCGGCAAGACCGACCTTCTTCAAAAGAGAAACGGCCAGCTCCTGCGCTTCCTGCTTGCTCTTGCCCTTCAACTTGATGGGTCCGAGTGTGATGTTTTCCATGACATTGAGATGCGGAAACAGATTGAAGTGCTGGAAAACCATGCCCATCTGCTGGCGCACGGCATTGATATGCCGCTCGAAGGAGCGTCCGCTCAACGACTGGTTTACCTGCACGCCGTCCAGTAGTATCTGGCCTGAGTCGACCGTTTCCAGATGGTTGATGGAGCGCAGCAAAGTACTTTTGCCGGAACCGGACGGCCCGATAATGGCGATAATCTGGCCGCGTTCAACAGACAGGTTGATGCCCTTGAGAACTTCGAGCGCGCCATAAGACTTGTGGACGTCGCGCACTTCCACCATGGGTTTGCTGTTGCTCATCGGTAAGCCTCGACTTTCTTTTCCATCCAGTGCAATCCGGCTTCCAGGATGAGATTGAGTACGTAGAAGATCACTGCGGCAGTGATGTAGAATTCAAACGGGCTGTAGGTTTCGCTGATCGCCTGCTGCGAAGCGTGAACCAGCTCGGTAATACCGATTACCGACACGAGCGCCGTGTCCTTCAAAAGCGCAATCAGATTGTTGCCCACCTGTGGCAACGCATTGCGGACGGCCTGCGGCACGATGATGTAGCGCAGCGTCTGACCGCTGCCGAAACCCAGCGAACGGGCACCTTCATTCTGCCCCGGATCGACAGTCAGGATCGCGGTGCGGAAGATATCCGAATTATAGACCGCAAAATGCAGGCCAAGGCCGATGATGCCAGTCCATACGGCTGGAATGTTGATGCCGATCTGCGACAGGCCGTAATAGAGCAGGAACAGCTGCAGAAGCAGCGGCGTGCCCATGAACAGCCAGATGAAGAAACGGACAGGGTAACGCACCAGCCAGTTGCCATAGAGAACGAGCAAGGCAAAAGCGATACCGCCGAAGAAGCTGACGATGGATGAGGACACGGCGATGATGAGCGTCCACCAGATGCCGGTCATCAGAAGTTCAGTATAGGGCGGGACGATAGAGAAATCGAGTTGCATGGGATCACCGCCTATTTGAGTGCATAGCGGGCTTCGAGGAAATCGACGAAGCGTGCAACGATATAAATGAGGACCATGTAGATGGCCGCGGCGATGCCGAAGATTTCAAACGGACGATAGGTCGAGCCGATGAAACGTTGAGCCGTGTAAGTCAGTTCGACCACGGAAATCGCGGAAACGAGAGCAGACCCCTTGATCAGCATGACTGTATTGACACCGAGCGAACGGATCATGAGCCGCGCTGCCTGCGGCAACACCACAAAGCGCATCGACTGTCCGTTGCTGAAGCCAATGGAACGGGCGGCTTCGTTCTGCCCGGTATCGACCGTCAGAATGGCGCCTCGCATGGCTTCGGCGTAATAAGCGCCGATATTAAGGCCAAGACCAATGGCACCGGCTGCGAATGGTTCGAGATTGATGCCGATCTGCGGGCCGCCGAAATAGAGAACGAAAAGTTGCAGAAGGCACGGCGTGCCGCGAAAAACGCTGACATAGGCTGTACCGATAAAACGCAGCGGCCAGAAACGCGATAATTTTGCAGATGTGGCAAGCGCACCGACGCTCAACCCGATCAGAATGGCAAGCGCCGATATTTCGACGGTAACCAGGGCGGCCTCCAAAAAATATGGAAACACGTCCACCATCAAAGAGAAGTTCATTATCTCCCCTTTCCTGTCTGGAAAACCAAGCCGGAAAGAAATGTTGCCGGGACAATTGCGTTAATAGCTGTCCCGGCTCGGGGTTTCATGCGGTTAGCGGATGTCGCGACCGATCCACTTGGTCGAGATTTTCTCGTAGGTACCGTCCGCTTTCATGTCGTCGAGAGCCTTGTTGATCGCATCCTTAAGCTCAGGGTTACCCTTGCGCAGAGCGATGCCGACATTGTCGGTGCCCTGAAGTTCAGGCGTATCGAGCTGACGAACCTTTTCGCCGCTTTCCTTGATGGCGATCAGGATCGGAATGTCATCCGATGCAATGGCGTCCACGCGGCCTGAACGAAGCTCAAGCAGTAGTTCCGGGATGCCCTTATAGGTACGGACGGTCCAGCCACCCTGCTCGCGCGCCCACTTGTCGCTGGTTTCACCAAGCGTCACGGCAATGGTCTTGCCCTGTTTCAGTTCGTCCATGGACTTCACCGGCGAGGCTTCCGTCACGAAAATTCCACGGCCACCGCGATAGTAAGGGCCTGCGAAATCGACAGCCTTTTCGCGTTCCGGCGTGATGCTCATGCTGCCGACGACCACATCGAACTTGCTCGCACGCAGGCCTGCAATGATGCCGTCGAAAGCGGTGGTCACGACAACCGGCTTTACATCAAGGCGCTTGGCAATTTCGGTGCCGATATCGACGTCGAAACCGACCACCTGGTTCTGACCATCAACAAAACTGAATGGCGGGAAAACACCGCTCATGCCGATGCGCAATTCGCCACTTTGCTTGACCTTTTCGAGGTCGTCCGCATGAGCGGGAGCGAGCATCATCAGCGCACCGACGCCAGCGGCAATGAGCGAAGACAGAAGGGTTTTCATTTCATTTTCTCCTAAGTGATCGTATCGCGATCACGGGCGATGCCCGTTCCGAGCGCCCGGCTGGACGCATCTTTCCAGATCGTCGACGCCCGACGGGCGACGGCAAATTTCTTGGGAAAACAGATTCGGAACAGGCAAGAACGATATGCTCTGGTTACCCAGGAGCGGGAGAAAGAAAAGCTCCATCGATCCACCTCCGAAATTCCCCTTGCCGGTTGCGTTGCTTGCTTATCCGGCTTGTTTGTTTTCAAGCACGCTAACGGAGCAAAGGATCAACGAAAACGTCAATTCTGTATAGAAATGTCCAGCAATCTGCGATAAACGCAATCAAACTGACGAAATCGTCAAATGGCGGTGTGGTGATGGATGATCTGGATCAACGATTAATATCGGAACTGCGCATCAATGCGCGTGCGTCCATTCCGACTCTCGCCAGCATTTTGGGTGTGGCGCGGGGCACGATCCAAAGCCGGATGGAGCGCCTGATCGCATCGGGCGTCATTGCAGGCTTTACAGTCAGATTGAAGGATCATGGTGCCACCGACATGATCCGCGGCATCATGATGATCGAATTGACCGGGAGAAACATCAAAAGCGTGATAGCGACTTTACGCAAGAACCCCGGCTTTTCCGCGGTGAACACCACGAATGGTACGTGGGACCTGATCGCCGAGATCGAAGTCCCCAACATGAATGAATTTCACCGGCTGGTAACAGGTATCCGCGCCATGGACGGGATCGCGAAATCCGAGACACACATCTTTCTCGGACCCGCCTGAACCTTCGGCTGCCTATTCCGCCGCTTCAGCCACATAACCGAACTGCATGATGGCATCCGGCGCAGCAACACCCGGCAGAATACGACCGTCATTCACCGGCGCGCCCATCTGGGTGGTCATGGGAATGACGCCCGCCCAGATTGGCAGGGCATAATCGGCATCGTCATCCTTCGGCGGACCGGAGCGAACCTTTGCTGACGCTTCATTCAGTTCCAGTTCCAGAAGCATGGTGGCCTTCAGCTCCTTTGCCATCATCGGCCGCAGGCTTTCCCAGCGACCCGGAAAAAGGCCGTTTACGAAGCTGCGCAAGTGATGTTCCTTCACCGCGATGTCCGAAACTTTGCGCGCTGTCCCGAAAGCCATGACCGAACGGTAATTGCAGGAGTGGTGAAACGCCGAGCGAGCGAGGACCAGCCCGTCGAGCAACGTAAAGCTTACGCACACTTCTGCTTCGTCGCAGCTTTCCAGCATACGACTGGCGGATGATCCGTGCCAGTAAATGAAATCGCCTTCACGCCAGACCAGCGTGGGCGTGACATAGGGCGTTCCGTTGAACACATAGGCCACATGCGCCAGAGGCTGCGCATCGATGATTGCGTGAACCGTGGCTGCGTCATAGGCACCGCGCTCATGCAAGCGTTTTACACGGCTGCGTTCTGAAGGGGCTGTCGTCATGGCCGATTTTTCTCCTTTGTATTCGGCCAAACTGCCCTCATAGTGGCTTTGAGAAAATAGCCACTTTAAGAGAATACTATGATGCCAATTTCGAATACACTTCCAGAATTCGGGATTGATCGCTCCAGCGATGTCTCGCTGACCGCCCAACTGGTTGATCAGATAAGACAAGCGGTTTTAGCCGGACGCCTGAAACCCGATTCAAGATTGCCGTCTACCCGCGCCTTATCTCTGGAACTCGGCCTGTCACGAACAACCGTTCTCGCGGCATTCGACCAGTTGATTGCCGAGGGCTATCTCGAAGGACGTCAAGGTTCCGGAACCCATGTCACCGCCGAACTTCCCGACACCAGTCTGACAGTCGACCATCCGCCCCTCGACGCGATAGTCCAGCCGCAGTTACATCAAGAGGAAGCCAAACCTTTTCATCTTGGTGTATTTGATAGTGATCATTTCCCACACGACGAGTGGGGGAAGCTGCTCGGGCGCATCTGGCGCAACCCATCCCCTGAGCTGCTAAGCAGTGATGATGTGTTCGGCTTTCATCCTTTGCGATCTTCACTTGCCCGTCATTTGCACGAGTGGCGCGGGATGATTGTGTCACCAGAGCAGATTATCATTACCGGCGGCAGCGCGGACGCTCTTTCCCTCATTCGGGAGGCCCTGTTTGTACCGGGTGACAGACTGTGGATGGAGGAACCGGGCTACCCGCCTGCGCGCAAGATCCTTGGCGTCAATGGCCTTGACATCATTCCCGTCCCCATTGATGGCGGGGGTCTCGATGTTTCGACCGCGCGAGACAAGGCCAACAATGCGCGTGGAGCGTTTGTCACACCGGCACGGCACCACCCGACAGGCGTGACCATGCCATTAGGGCGCCGGCTGGAGCTGCTTGCCTGGGCAAGGGAACGCGACGCCATCATCATCGAGGACGATTATGACAGCGAGCACCGTTATGTCGGCCAGCCATTGCCATCTCTGATGTCGCTTGATCCAGATCGCATCCTTTATATCGGAAGTTTCTCCAAGGTCTTTTCGCCACTCCTGCGGCTCGGTTTTCTGATTGTACCGTCGCACATGACCACTCGATTCAGGGCGCTGCGACAAACCTTGTTCCCAGCGCCATCGCCCTTGGCCCAACCGGCATTGGCCAGTTTTATCGAAACGGGAGCCTTTGCACAGCACATCAGGCGCATGCGGCGCATACATGCATCGCGGCGGCGTAAACTGATTGCAGCACTGGCGCCCGGAGAGCCGGAACTGTTCCAGATTGAGGCCCCTCCTGCCGGGCTTTCATTGCTGCTGGCTTTGCCAGACGGGAAAAGCGATACGCGCCTTGCCACTGTTCTCGCAGATGCTGGTATCGAGGTTTATCCGCTATCAACGCTCTATACAAAACTGACGCCACGTCAGGGGCTTATCCTCGGATTCTCAGGATTTGATGAAACCGCATTGGAGAATTCGGCAACAGCGCTGATAAAAATTCTTCAACAATCGAATTAGAGAATGTGCATTAGCAATTTCGTAAACTTTGGATTCAGCATTTCCCGGTAAGCTTTGATTAGCAATTAGCTCGGAGGGAGCGTTGCAGCCCATTTGTTTTGCGTTACGGGTGCTCATGCGTTCTTCGGTTGTATCAGTCATTGCCCTTGCCTGCGCCGCTTTGACGGGCTGTACGTCAAGTTCGGGCATCGACAGCATTATGCTCCAGTCGAAGACATCGGCTGAGACCACAAGTTCGGTGGCTCGCCCGGTTCCGCCCGCCCCCTTGAGCGAAATGGCGAGCGCACCGCAGCCGATGCCAGCTGCCGAGCAGGAAGAAGTTCTGGCTTGGGCCGGCCCCATTCCGGATGCGGGTCCGTTCAAGGCAGAACCGCCTGCTCCCGTTACACCGCAACCGCAGTTGCAGGAACGCCCTCAGGTGCGCATCTCTGTTCCAAAGCCGGAAGTCGCAGCCTATCCGCCGGTGCGCCTCGCACCACAGGAACGATCGAAAGTCTACAGCCACCGCTTTCGTGATGCGAAACCAATCAATTTCGGACGCTCATCGCCGCGCAAGCTGGCAGTGCACGGTGTGGACGTCTCCCGCTGGCAGGGTGATATCGATTGGGTGAGACTGCGCACGCAAGGTGCAAACTTCGCCTACATCAAGGCGACCGACGGCGGCGACCACCTCGATCCCATGTTCCGCAAGAACTGGCGCGAAGCGAAAGCAGCGGGCATCAAACGCGGTGCATACCACTTTTTCTACTGGTGCCGCGTGGCAAGCCAGCAGGCCGATTGGTTCATCCGCAATGTTCCAAAGGAAGCCGATGCGCTTCCACCTGTCATCGACGTAGAATGGAACGGCGATTCCTCCTGCAAGCGTCGGCCTTCTCCGGCGCAGGTGCGGGAAAAGATGCAGGTCTTCATGGACAGGCTGGAGCAGCATTATGGCAAGCGGCCAATCATCTATACAGCTCCGGACTTCTATGACGATAACCTGAAAGGTGCCTTCACCAACTATCCATTCTGGCTGCGTGCCGTTGCCCAGCATCCGTCGAAGGTCTATCCGGGTCGCCCATGGACCTTCTGGCAGTATTCCGGGTCGGGTCTGTCGCAGGGCGTGAACGGTAAGATTGACCTGAACGTTTTCCACGGCTCAGAGGACGACTGGCACAGATGGCTGGCGCGTGCCGCCAGCTAAACAGCAAGAAACTGGCCAGAAGCCGGTTTGGATGTTATGAAGTTATATCAGGGATAACCGAAGCTTTGCCTCGAAACCCGGCATGCAATATCGCCATGCCGGGCCATTTGCTGCCCGCATGGTGTTACCATGAAAGGGAATGGCAAATATGGACATCCGGTTATTTGTGCTGGCGCTGGCAACCTTCGTTACCGGCACCGCCGAGAACATTATCGTCGGCATTCTTCCGGGCATCGCACCCGGTTTGAATGTCTCAGTCAGTGCTGCTGGGCAGCTCACATCAATCTTCTCGATTACCTTTGCGCTTACCGCTCCAATGGCACTCGTTCTCACAACGCGCTTCGAACGGAAAGCCATCCTCGTCTTCGCCTTGGGCGTTTTCGTCGCAAGCAATATCATCGCGAGCATTAGCTCCAATTATGCTGTCCTGTTTATCGCGCGCATCGGCATGGCCTCCGCAAGTGCAGTCGTCTGCCTGATTGCCACCATGCTGGCGACAGAGCTGGTTAGTCCCGCAATGCGCGGACGCGCCATCGGGATCATATTCATGGGTATAAGCGGATCGATGGTGGCCGGTGTCCCCACGGGAATGATTGTCAACGATTGGCTGGGCTGGCGTGCGGTCTTCCTGTGCCTGGCACTGGCGGCAGCTTTGGTGCTGCTCCTGTCGTTGCTTTCCCTGCCCCGTGCAGGACGAAGCCTGCGTGGCTTGCCACCTTATATGCCGCACCTGAAATCCTTTCGGCTGGTATCAGCACAATTGGTTTCCATCCTGATGATCGGCGGTCATTTCGTCTTGTTCGCCTATCTGTCACCCTATCTTCTGGAGGCTGTCCACATCTCTTCACAGAAAGTCATCTGGGCGATGGTGGCGTTCGGCATGGCCGGAATGACAGGCGGTTATCTCGGTGGTTTGCTCGTCGACAAGTTGTCGCCTCGGCTGGCTATCGTGCTGACGCCGCTCCTCTATTTGACGGCGTTAGCAACGATACCACTTGCAACAGGGTCCAGCACTATTTTCGGCGCGGTACTGATGATCTGGGCTTGTATCAGCTGGATGATATCACCCGTCGTTCAGAGCTTTCTCATCACGACCGATCCCGCAACGGCAGATGCCGGTGTCGGGATCAATCTATCTGCCATGCACATAGGCGTAGCGCTTGGCACGGCCACGGGCGGACTTGCTTTACGGCACTGGCACTTGCAAGCCCTGCCGTGGATCGGATGCATTCTGGTCGCGCTTTCCTTACTGTGTGCCCTTAACGCTTCCCGATATTTTGCAGGTCGTAAGGCGTCGATTGATACATCTCGTTGATCCAGTTTCCAAACAGAAGATGCGCGTGGCTGCGCCAGCGGTTTTCCGGCTGGCGCGTCGCGTCATCTCCGGGGAAATAGTTCGCTGGAACCTTTGTTTCAGGCTGAGCCTGAATGTCGCGGAAATACTCATCGGCAAGCGACGTTGTGTCGTACTCCACGTGATTGAACATATGCAGCGCGCGATGACGTGGATCGTCCAGCAGGCAAAGGCCCGTTTCCGGACTATCGACCAAAACCTTCAGCTCACTCTCGGCTGGAATGTCGCTCTTGCGCACTTCGGTCCAGCGTGAAACCGGGATTTTGAAATCATCCGAGAACCCGCGAAGGTAGGGAGACGACGGCGCAAGATTGCGCTGGCTATAGACGCCCGACGCCTTGCCCGGCAGCTCGTACTTGCCCATGCCGTGGAAATGATGGACCGCAGCCTGTGCGGCCCAGCATATATTCAGTGACCGGTGCACATGGGTCTGCGTCCAATCGAAGACACGCTGCATCTCATCCCAATAGGTGACTTCCTCGAACTCGAGGCGTTCGACCGGAGCACCGGTGATGACAAAACCGTCAAAGCGTTGGTCCCGCACCTCTTCCCACGGCTGGTAGAACGACAACATGTGATCGGCAGGCGTATGGCGCGCCACATGGTTGGTGATACGAACAAGAGTTAGCTCGACCTGCAGCGGTGTCGCGCCAAGCAGACGCGCAATCTGCGTCTCTGTCGTGACCTTGTTCGGCATCAGATTGAGAAGGCCGATCTTCAGCGGACGAATATCCTGACGAATGGCATCTGCTTCGCGCATGACCATGACGCCCTCGGCCTGGAGAACACTGGTTGCTGGCAGATCGTCAGGAATTTTAATCGGCATGTCGCGTCGGTCCCTAGTTTATGTTGGGGGAGGACGCGAGTGGCTTTATCCGTATATTTGCCGGTTTGGCCACATCCTCTCTTTACAGAGAGTACCACCTTGCCCGGAGAGGCAGGTTGGCGTTGGGCGTCTCCCCAACTCTTGATGTGATGTCACTTCTACTCAAACTCTTTCGGGGTGGCAATAGGGTTTAAGTGTCGCCTTAAAGTGTATGAGAAATTTCCATTTCTTTTGCCGATCAGTTTATGAATGTTGCACTCAGCGACTTACAAAATTTGGAATGAACGTCCTTCAAATTTTTTCTATGGCGGCTTTCAACGCGCTTACACGCTGAACTGATGTCCGAAATGATTGTTCTGCGGCAAAACCGAAAGCGATAGCGCGAGAATCCTTCTCTTCGACCGGGACACGGCATGAAGCATGAATCTCTGCCGCGCCCGTTGCCTCCACGATCCGTCTCGCATTCTCCGCGTTGACGCCGCTGCCGGGCATGATGCGGATTCGGCCACCAGCCAACTCAGCCAGCACCCGCAGATTATCCAACCCCTTTTCCGCAGTTTGTGACAGACCAGACGTCAGAATGCGCTCGAAGTCGAGTGCAATTGCTTGCTGTACGGCAATCTCCATATTCGGAACGAGATCGAATGCGCGATGAAGCGTCGTTCCAAGGCCTTTTGCTTCTGCAACCAGTCTTTCCAACATGGCGACATCAAGAGAACCGTCGCTCAGCGAAGCTCCAATGACAACACCGGCCAAACCGGCATTTCTGGCATTACGAATATCCGACACCATGATGGCTTCATCTTCTGTCGAAAAGCAGAAATTGCCCGCGCGCGGTCTGATCATTGCGTAAACCGGGATTGGCGCTTTCAAGGCAAGCTCCATCAATCCCAGCGAAGGCGTCAAACCACCAAGCTCAAGCGCAGAACAGAGCTCGATACGATCCGCACCACCTTCTATTGCCGACCGCAACCCTTCGGCGCTATCTACGCAGACTTCAAGTAACACGCTCACGTCTGATGCCCCAATATTGCGGCCCCAACCAAACCGCCATCACTGCCGAATACACCCGGAACGACCAATGGCTGGTTCATTTTCCGCAAAATTCTGGCCCTGACGGCCGTATCAAGTGCGGAGATCAATTCGGAAGCAGTAGCAAGTCCACCACCAACCGGAATAATCGACGTGCCTGTTATGTTGACGACGGCTGCAAGCGGATCGGCAACCAGCTGGAGATAAGCGGTAATCGTCCGTCTCGCCTCCGGTCTGCCTTCCAGCCATTCCTGCAGGACCGCATGGCTACTCGCATCTATACCGTTCAAAAACTGGTGCAGTTTTTCGATCCCGCGCGCGCCGCCAATCGTATCGACGCAACCGCTCTGGCCGCAGCCGCAATCGAAGCGAGGAACCGACACTGTTTGTCCGTCTATTTCTACATACGTGTTGAGGATCGGGCCATGCCCCCATTCGCCAGTCAAACCGGCTTTACCGCGAACCAATCGACCGTCGATAACAAGCCCGCCGCCAACACCTGTGCCCAGCACTGCGCAAAAAACTATGTCGTGCCCCTTACCGGCCCCTTCGATAGCTTCTGCAAGGGCCAGACAATCAGCATCATTGGCGGCGATCACCTGTCGCTCCAATCGCTCGCCGAGTTCAAGGCTTAATCTGTGATCGGTGATGCAAGGAATGTTCGCCGAGAAAGCGGAACTTGTTACTGGATCAACCAATCCAGCGATGGAAAGTGCAAGTGGCCCCACCTCGTCCGATGCGCGGGTTCGAAGCACAGTTTCCAATGCGCCCCCGAACTCATCCCAACTGCTTGCAGGGGTCGGCAACTTTTCAAGAAGTTCGATGTGTCCCGGATGTACAGAGCGGGCCAGCCGAATGAAGGACCCACCAACATCCGCGGCAAAAACAGTACCTGCCTGCCGAGACTGACGCATCCTTCTGTCGTGCATGATCGATCTTCCGCCGATACGTTTCGATGGTCCAACCAATCATCGCAAATGTATCGGCAGTCAATCGCAAGGCGCAATTATCCTACGGTTTTGGCGCCACGAGCGAGATGTTCACACCTTGCGGATCCTTGCATTGAACAACCCATTCCCCGTTCGGCACTTCCATCGGCTCTTGCAAAACCGCTCCGCCGAGAGACTTGACCCGGCTGGCAGCATTCTTCACGCCATCGACCATGAAATAGAAACCCCAGCCAACAGGAGTGCCGGGAGGTGCGGTCATGATACCGCCGTGATCGGCGCCATCGACACTGAACACCTTGTAATTGCCCATAGGCCCCATGTCGAAATTTCGTGAGAGCTTCCAGCCGAAAACTTTCTCATAGAACGGAAATACCGTCTCGCAGTTTTGAGCATACAGTTCATGCCAGCCCGGATGCCCCGGTTTGCGCGAACCGAAGTCAGCCGGTGGCGGCATGTCGTCTTTCGGTTCAAAAAGTGCAAAGATACCACCTTGCGGGTCCGAAACGATCGCAAACCGTCCAATGTCCGGGATATCCTGCGCTGCTCTGAGCACCTTGCCACCTTCAGCTTCAACCTTTTTGGCATATTCGTCTGCATTTGCGACACCGACATAACCGATCCAGCCGGGTTCGCCTCCGCAATCTTCCTTTGGCATATCCGCCATCGACATCATGCCTGCAATCATGCATCCGGGCACTTCGAACAATGTATATTTCATGCCGGGAACCCCGGCATCTTTCGCTGTCCAGCCGACAACTTTTGTATAAAAATCCTGTGCGTTGTCAGCATCTGTTGTCATAAGTTCGTACCAGACGAACGGAGAAGAGCCGTTTTTCATTGAAAGTACTCCCTTGGATTTATTTTACGGTTGAATGATCAGCCGCAGCAGCTGTGCTTGGAAGCCTGTGCTTCATACTCATCATGCCGTTTGACGAAATGCATCGTGCCATTTTCATTCCGGCCCTTGGGGGCTCGGTCGAGGATCATCAAAGTGCCTATCCACTCCTCGATGCCTCGGGCATAGCTGGAATAGGTGTGATAGATGGCACCGCTTTCGTCCTTGTAGAAAGCGCTCATGCCGGGCAGCTCATCAAAAGCATCTTCTGCAGCCAGCTTGTCGAAATTGTAGAAAACGCGGTTATTCTCGAGTTCATCCTTGGTAAAGGAGACGTGGTAATCGAAGTTGAAATCACTGCCTTCTGACGAAACCCATGGGAAATGCCAGCCCATCCGCTTCTTATAGGCTTCCAGCTTTGCCAGAGGCCCGCGCGAAACGGCAACTAGCGTGACGTCGTGATTGTTGAGATGAGTCACGGCACCATCAAGATTGTCGGCAAGGAACGAACATCCGGTGCAACCTTGATCCCAGTCGGGTCCGAACATGAAATGGTAGATCAGCAACTGGCTACGCCCGTCGAACAGTTCGGAAAGCGACTTCCGACCCGAAGGCGTATCGAATGCATAATCCTTATCAACCTTCACCCATGGCAGTGCCTGCCGCTCACGATTGACCTTGTCGCGCAGATGGGTGGCTTCTTTTTCACTTGCCAGAAGCGCACGTCGCGCCTCAAGCCAAACTTCTCGGGATACGACCTCATTCATGGTGCAAGCCCTCCTCCGGCTTTTGCTCCCTGTCTATGCCCAGATATCAATGTTCCCGCTTGACGATTTACATTGATATCAATATTAATAAGTCATGTCAAATAGCCTCGATGTACCTTTTGAAACAACACTTCTGGTTCGTGATACCTGCCTTTGCTTGCATGTTCAGCGCGCCGCACGTGCGCTCGCCCGCCGCTTTGACGACGCTCTGCGTCCAGTTGGGCTGACCAACGGTCAATTCTCGCTGATGATGTCGCTCAATCGCCCGTCACCGCCGCCAATGAAGCCGGTGGCAGAACTGTTGGCCATGGATCAGACGACTTTGACCGCAGCGTTGAAGCCATTGCAACGGCAAGGTTGGGTGGAGATCGTTATCAACCCGAAGGACAGGCGCGAGCGTTTATTGCAACTCACGCCTGAGGGAAAAGCAGCTCTTGCTGCAGCGGTGCCGATATGGAAGGCCACACATGCGGATATCGAGAAGCAGCTCATAAGCGGCAACGGTGATGACGTCCGCCGCGACTTGCTGGTTCTGTCGTCAGCCTAATGGCTGAAGGGGCGCTTTTCGCGCCCCTGCCCAACAACTTATTTGTTTTTCTTCTTTGGCTTGAATTCCTTGTCGTAAACCTCTTCCGCCATACGCCGGAGCGAACGCCCGATAGCGGCATATTCATACTCATTGAGGTTCGCCAGCGAGATACGCCCTGCAGGCTGCAAAGTACCGAAGCCAGTGCCCGGAAGCATAACAATGCCGGTTTCATCTGCGATACGGAAAAGCAATTCTGTTGGAGAGATATTCTTCTTCACCCAGGCCGCGAAATCATCGCCATAGAGGCGGCGAACGATATCCTCCAGATCGAGCAGCGTATAATAATCGACTTCATTCTCGTCGGACTGTGGTTCCAGCCCAAGCTCGCGGTAAAGCGCCGCTTCACGGTGACGGATCAACTTCTTGAGTTCGGCCTTGTAGGAATCCTTTTCGTCCATCAGACCGAAAAGCGAGAACAGAACCATCTGCACTTGCTGCGGCGTTGATAGCCCTGCTGTGTGGTTAAGCGCGACAGTGCGGCTGTCGGCAACAAGCCTGTCAATAAACTTCAGTTTTGAGACATCCGGCGTTAGTGAGGAATAGCGCTCATTCATTTCCTTCTTCGCCGATGACGGGAGGTTCTTGAGCTTTTCATCCAGAAGATTGTCCTTCTGCATGGCGACAACACCAAGACGCCAGCCGGTTGCTCCGAAGTACTTGGAAAAAGAATAGACGAGCATTGTATTGTAAGGGCAGATCGCAAAGAGCGACTTGAAGTCATCTGCAAAAGTGCCGTAGACGTCATCCGTCAAGATCATGAGATCGGGACGCTTTTCCTTGACGATCCGCGCGATTTGCTCAAGGCCGCGTTGATCCATCTTGACCGACGGCGGGTTGCTCGGATTGATCAGGAAGAAGACCTTGACCGACTTGTCGAGCAGCTTGTTCAGCTCCGCTTCCGGATATTGCCAGCCCTGGTGCGGGTCGGCATTGATGTGCACTTCTTTCAACCGATAATTGTTCAGTTCCGGTATTTCGATGTAGGGCGTGAAAGCTGGCATGCCGATGGCGACTGTATCGCCTTCATCAAGTATCTTGTTCTGTTTCAGCGTGTCGAAAATATAGGTCATGGCAGCAGTTCCGCCTTCGACCGCGAATATATCGAGTTTATCGGAACTCATGTAACCGCCGATCATCTCGCGCACGAGATAATGCTTCACGATCTCTTCGCTGATCTTCAGCATGCGCGGTGGAACCGGATAGTTACACCCAAGAATGCCTTCCACCATTTCATGCAGATATTCTGATGGGGAAAGGCCCAGCTGATCGCGTACATAAGACAGTGCACGCCCGAGAAACTTCACCCCGGGCTGGTCGCCATTATCTGAAAGAAATCTCTGGAAACGCCCTTCAATTCCCTCGACTTTCGGCAAACCGCCCACGCTTGTCGACATATAGGAATAGGAAAGTTCGGCTTCTGCGACTGCAAATAGCCCCAGCCGCAGAAAGGCACGACGTGGTAAGGTGGCAAGAAAGTTCGGATTGCCGCGCCCGGCGTTCAGCATGGTCAGATCAGCTTTGCTTGAAGCCAGCTGGATCAGTGCGTCCTTGAGTTCGAACGGGCTTAGCTTTGCATATTTGCTATAATCAGTCTTCGCCATGATCTACTCCTCAGGAGAAAGCGACCACCAACGGCCCGAGCAATGTCAAAAAGACATTGGCAAGCGCATAGGTGATTGCGAACGGGGTGGTAGGAATGGAATTGCCTGCCTTGTCGAGCACTTCGCCGAAGGCAGGATTTGCGCTGCGCGACCCGGAAAGAGCGCCAGCAAATATAGCCACATTGTCATATTTCAGCACGTAACGGCCAAAGAACATCGTGATGATCAGCGGCAGAATGGTTACGACCACACCGATCAGGAAAATGGTGAGACCGCTGCTGATAATTGTCTGCACGGCCTGCAGACCTGATTGGAGGCCGACAACTGCAACAAAGCCAGCGAGGCCCAAATCGCGCAGCAATGTGGAGGCACCCGTCGGCATGTTGCCGATGGTCATGTTCCGGCTGCGATACCAACCGAAGAGCAGACCTGACAGAAGCGCTCCGCCGCCGCTGCCGAGTGTCAGCGGTATCGAACCAATGCGCACGACAGCCAGACCAATCAGAAGACCGAATGCGATACCAAGACCATGAAACACGAAATCGGTCTTGTCACTCGGAACGATCACCGGACCGATAGACTTCGCCGCACGCTGCAAATCCTGATCGGTTCCGTAGAGTGAAACGACATCGCCAGCACTGATGACCGTATCAGGTTGCAGCGGCAAAGGCTTGTCGGCACGTTTGACACCGATAACATAGACGCCATGGCGCAGTTCAGAGCTTATATTCTCCTTGATCGCAGCAACGGTCTTGCCGACATAATCCGGTGAAGTGATCGTCACGTCACGGATTTGCACGACGACATCCATGCCTTCAGAAGATTGCAATTCGGTGCCGATCTTGTTGCCAGAAGCGACAACGCCTGAGCGCCTGCCGGCCACAAGAACGATGTCGTCCCTTTCCAGATGGAGATTGGGTGCGAGGCCGATGATCTTGCCAGCACGTTTGACCCGTTCAATGGTTATGGCGTCTTCAACAGAGGTCATCGCCTCAATCTGGGCCACGGTCTTTCCTGATGCCTGTTCCACCTTATAGATGCGCCCCACAAGATCAGGAGCTGCTTCGCTTTCGCCCTGCCCCAAGACCCTTATGCCAGCCAAAAGTTCGGCTTCCGCCTTGATGGCATCGTCGCGGATAGTGCGTCCCATGAATTTCGGCAGCAGATTGACGCAGACAATGATCGCTCCGAAGGAACCGAAAATATAGGTCACAGCATATCCAACAGCGACATTGGCCTGCAATCGCTGTACTTCGTCAGCTGCCAGACCAAGCTTGGAAATGGCCGAACTTGCCGTTCCGATGATTGCAGATTGCGTCAGCCCACCTGCTGCGATACCCGCCGCAAGACCTTTGTCCAAACCGAATATGCGCGCCATGATGACGACGGTCGCGAGACCGCTGATAGCGAGCACCGCGGCCATTGCGATCTCACGCAAGGATTGCCGCCCGAGTGATCTAAAGAATTGCGGACCACTTTCGAAACCGACCGCATAAATAAAAAGGGCGAAGAGCAGAGCCTTCACCCCATTATCGATCTGAACGCCCACCTGGCTGATTATCACCGCGACAAGCAGTGACCCGGCAACCCCTCCTAACTGGAACTTGCCGAAGTGTATCTTGCCGACCGCATACCCGCCGGCCAGGGAAAGGAACAAAGCAATTTCGGGTGCCTGCTGAAATATTGCCTGAAGCCAATGCATCCGTCCCTCCAAGCTCCGATAACAACCTAGGGTTAGCTAGAGCGGAAACACCAAAGACAAGAGGCCGCAAACACAAAATGTTAAAAGAAATGACAGCAAACACAAGATCGCTCAAAAAGTTGAAAGTGCTTTCTGGAATTGTTCTATTCTGGAACGGAGACAATCTCTTTACACCGTTCTGTGATGAAAACTTAAAATAGATCAATATCGGGGTAAGATGTCTGGAAAAAGCAGGACACAGACATAAAATATGTCTGACGACGATCCTCCTCTTGCAACAGGGTGATTGACGAGCATTTTAAGGATGAAAGCAGGCTGAAGTAATGAGTGAAAAGCGAGCCCCCCATCTCGTTGTCGTCGGCGCCGGTTTTGGCGGATTGCAACTGATCCACGATCTTAGAAACGTCGACGTGCGAATAACGCTGATCGATCAGCGTAATCATCACCTGTTCCAGCCGCTTCTCTATCAGGTTGCAACAACTATCCTGGCCACGTCCGAAATTGCCTGGCCGATCCGGCATCTGTTCAAAGATCGCAAGGAAGTGACCACGCTATTGGGCACAGTCACCGATGTTGACACCGAGCACCGTCAGGTGCTGCTCGAAAACGGCACCGAAATTTCGTACGACATGCTCGTACTCGCCACCGGAGCACGACACGCCTATTTCGGCAATGATCAGTGGGAGGCGCTAGCACCCGGACTGAAGGCGCTTGAGGACGCAACCACCATTCGCCGTCGCCTGCTTCTCGCCTTTGAGCGTGCAGAACGTGAAAGCGATGAAGCAAAGCGGCAAGCATTGTTGACATTTGCCATCGTGGGTGGCGGGCCGACGGGCGTTGAACTAGCAGGCATTATCGCTGAGTTGGCCAAGCAAACCATATGGCCGGAGTTTCGCAATATAGACACGCGGCAGACACGCGTGATGCTGCTTGAAGCCGGTCCGCGCATTCTGGCGGCGTTTCCAGAAGACCTGTCCAGTTATGCGTTGAAAGCGCTCGAAAAACTGGGGGTGGAAGTACGGCTCGGAATTCCGGTCAAGGACATCACAGCCGAGGGCGTGACTGTCGGCGAAGAGTTCATTCCATGCCGGACGGCAATCTGGGCAGCAGGCGTGGCTGCCTCTCCAGCTGCGACGTGGCTCAACGCCGAGAGTGACCGAGCGGGGCGCGTAAAGGTGTTATCCAACCTCAATGTACCTGGCCATGAGGATATCTTCGTCATTGGTGATACCGCATGGGTCGAGGGACCGGACGGCAAGCCGGTTCCGGGTATTGCCCCTGCCGCCAAGCAGCAAGGTGCCTATGTTGCGAAGGTCATCAAAAGCCGCATTGAAGGAAAGACCCCACCGATGCCATTCCGTTATAAGCATCAGGGCAATCTTGCGACCATCGGCAGAGGCGCCGCTGTGGTCGATATGGGGCGCTTCAAGCTCAAGGGACTCATCGCCTGGTGGTTCTGGGGCATTGCGCACATCTTCTTCCTTATTGGAACGCGAAGCCGTGCCGCCGTCGCCTGGAGCTGGCTCTGGACTTACATCTCCGGCCAGCATAGCGCCCGGTTGATAACGCAAGGCAAACCTGTAGAACGCTAGATGGAAGACGGCCCGCCAGAAGCGGGCCATTTCTCTTACTGTCTGACGTGCTGATATGGCGTTATTCGGCAGGTTCCATCTGCGGAACAAGGTCTGTGACAACAGGCGTTCCGTTCATCGCTGCGGCCAACTTGTCGGTGTCGAGTTCATTTTCCCAACGTGCCACGACGATGGTTGCGACCGCGTTGCCAACGAGATTGGTCAGAGCGCGGCATTCTGACATGAAGCGGTCGATACCGAGGATCAGGGCCATGCCCGCGACTGGAACGGCTGGAACGACGGACAGTGTCGCCGCAAGCGTGATGAAACCGGCACCCGTAATGCCTGCTGCACCTTTTGAGCTCAGCATTGCCACCAGTAGAAGCAGTATCTGATCACTCAGTGACAGTGGAATATCCGTCGCCTGCGCGATGAAGAGGGCTGCCAGCGTCATGTAGATATTTGTGCCGTCGAGATTGAACGAATAGCCCGTCGGAATGACGAGGCCAACGACAGAGCGCTTGCAGCCAGCCTTCTCCATCTTGTCCATCAGCGCGGGAAGTGCGGCTTCAGACGAAGATGTGCCCAGAACCAGCAGCAGCTCTTCCTTGATATAGCGGATAAGCGCGAGGATCGAGAAGCCATTGTAACGGGCGACAGCTCCCAGAACGACAAGCACGAACAGCAGGGCCGTGAGATAGAATGTGCCGATCAAAAGCGCGAGATTGGCAATCGAGCCGATGCCGTATTTGCCGATGGTGAATGCCATGGCACCGAAAGCCCCGATTGGAGCGGCCTTCATGAGGATCGAAACCAGCTTGAAAACGGGTGCTGTCAGGACGTGAAGAAAATCGGTGACAGGCTTGCCCTTGTCGCCGACCAGAGCCAGCGCAATACCAAACAGAACCGAGAAGAACAGCACCTGCAGAATGTCGCCGTCTGCGAATGCTCCAACAATCGTTGTCGGGATGATGTTGCTCAGAAAGCCGGTGATGGTCTGCTCATGTGCCTTGGCGGCGTAGTTGGCAACGGCCTTCGGATCAAGCGAAGCCGGGTCGATGTGCATCCCGGCGCCCGGCTGCACGACGTTGGCGACGATAAGCCCAATAATTAAGGCAAGCGTCGAAAACGTCAGGAAGTAGATCATTGCCTTACCGGCAACGCGACCGACCTTTTTCATGTCGGTCATTCCGGCGATGCCGGTTGCAACGGTCAGGAAGATGACAGGCGCGATAATCATCTTCACGAGCTTGATGAACGCATCGCCAAGCGGCTTCAACTGCGTGCCCAGCTCGGGATAAAAATGGCCAAGCAGAATACCGGCAGCAATAGCCACCAATACTTGTACATAAAGATGCTTATAAAAGGGGATTGGGCCGCGCGGCGCAGCCGCGGCACCTGTCGGTACTGCAATCATGATGTCCTCCGTTCGGCTCAGTCCGGAACCTGTCCAGCCTCCCAAGCCTTCAGTCTCGAATTCCAGCGGTCCCAGCCGCTGCTGAACTAATTGATTGCAATGTCCGTGCCAGTTTGGAGATAGATCACTAACGTGTTGTTTTCTTTAAATTTGTGAGTTTTCGCATCGAAGTAAATCTAGCAGAAGTGCGATTATCCGCACATTTGGATTTCCTATTTGTGTGAAATATTGCACAATGAGAGCAATGAGTTCGAACCCCTCCCCAGCGGACAGCCGCACCCGACCCACAAACATCAACCGACGGACATGGGCGTTGTTCGGATTGTTTTGGGCTGCGGTTTTCGCGCTTGCATTCTGGGTCGTCGGCGACATGGCACGAGACAAGGCCGTCCTCGCATTAAGCGAGCAGACAAGGATCGATGCCAACCTCAACACTGCGTTGTTGCGCGCTGTTCTCGACAAGCAACGTGCTTTGCCTCTGGTGCTGTCAAAGGATAAGGCGCTGGAAGCTGCATTACTGGACAAAACAGCCACAACAATCGATCCCTTGAATGAGAAACTCGAAGCATTGGCGGATGGGACACAAGCGGCCGTCATTTATCTTGTCGGCATGGACGGCATTGCCATCGCGGCAAGCAACTGGCGCGGACCAACGAGTTTTGTCGGCAACGACTACAAGTTTCGCCCCTATTTTCACAACGCTTTGAAAAACGGGGATGCAGAGTACTTTGCGCTCGGCAATGTCAGCAATCGCCCCGGTCTTTACATATCCCGTCGCATCGATGGCCCAAGCGGTCCGTTGGGGGTGATCGTTGTCAAGCTGGAGTTCGACAGGCTGGAAAGTGACTGGAACAATGCCGGACGACCGACCTTCGTGACGGATGAACGAAATATCGTTCTGATTACAAGCTTGCCGTCCTGGCGTTTCATGACCATTGGCTCGATCAATCAGGAGCAGCTTCAGTCTATCCGCGATAGCCTGCAGTTTGGTGACGCGCCACTTAAACCCTTGCCCCTGTCGATCAAGTCAATTGACGGCGAGGATGTACAGTTGATTGATGCGCTGCTGCCCGGCAATGCGCGCAATACCGACTTTCTCGCAATCCGTTCGATCGTGCCTTCCACTCCCTGGCAGATGTACAGTCTCGCGCCAATTCGCCCGCAGATTCCTTCCGCCATTCGTGAATCCCGGTTGTTCACCTTTATCATCCTTTCAGCTATCGCAATGGTTGCCGGACTTCTTCTACGTCGCAGGCAGAAAATCGCGACACGCATCGCCAATGCACAGCGTACACAGATAGAACTGGAAGAACGCGTGGAAGAGCGCACCCGCGATCTCAGTCTGGCACGCGACAGACTGCAAGCTGAGATCAGCGACCATCGTCGCACCGAAACAATGCTGCAAGGGGTGCAGCAGGACCTCGTGCACGCCAATCGCCTGGCCATCATGGGGCAAGTAGCGGCTGGCGTGGCGCATGAAATCAACCAGCCCGTCGCAACTATTCGCGCCTATGCAGACAACGCAAAAACCTTCATCGAACGGAAATGCCTTTCCAACGCAACCGAAAACCTCAGTGAAATCGCCGCATTAACAGACCGCATAGGTACAATCACGGGTGACCTTAAAGCACTTGCCCGCAAGGGACGTACTCCTTCCGAACCGACTTCGCTCAGTCAGGTCATTTCGGGTGCGCTGGTACTGTTGCGAAGCAGGTTCTCTGGGCGCATGGATCAGCTCGATATCGCACTACCACCGCCGGAACTGCAAGTTATCGGTCATTCAATCCGGCTGGAACAGGTTTTCATCAACCTGTTCCAGAATGCACTGGAAGCCATTGATTTAAAACAGAATGATGGAAAAATAGAAGTCCGCACTCATGTAGATCGTGACAAAGTCATCATATTGGTTTCCGACAATGGACCGGGTATGCCGCAGCATATTCGCGACAATCTGTTTTCGCCTTTCAATACATCGAAGGAAAAAGGTCTCGGTCTAGGTCTTGTGATCGTCAAGGAGATCGTCACTGACTATGGCGGGACCATCTCTGCCGAAAGTAATGCCGCAGGCACGTCTTTCCGCATTGAACTGAGAAAAGCATGATGGACAAGTCACCCTTCGTTATCCTTGTCGACGATGACAAGGCCCTCCGCCGCGCCACTCGTCAAACGCTTGAGCTTGCCGGTTTCGAGGTTGCTGATTTTCCAAGCGCACTGGATGCGTTGAACAGCGTTACTTTTGAGTATGATGGCGTTGTTGTTACCGATGTCCGCATGCCGCAGATCGACGGTCTCCAATTCTTTGCCCGGATCAAAACCATTGACCCCGATTTGCCAGTAATCCTGATTACTGGCCACGGTGATATTCCGATGGCGGTGCAAGCCATTCAGGACGGTGCCTATGATTTCATCGCCAAGCCGTTTGCAGCCGACAGGCTCGTGCACAGCATCCGTCGTGCATGGGAAAAGCGACAGCTTATCGTTGAAAACCGCGCCTTACGCGAAGCCGCCGAGAATGTGGAGGGCGATCTGCCGTTGATCGGCCAGACACCGGCGATGGAAAATCTGCGCCGTACCTTGCGCGATATAGCCGATACGGATGTTGATGTGCTCGTGGCTGGTGAAACTGGCAGTGGCAAGGAAGTCGTCGCACAGTTGCTGCACAACTGGGGCCATCGTCGCAAAGGCAATTTCGTAGCACTCAACTGCGGGGCCTTGCCCGAAACGGTGATTGAAAGCGAACTGTTCGGTCACGAGGCAGGTGCTTTCACGGGAGCTCAGAAAAAGCGGCTCGGACGGGTTGAACATGCAAGTGGTGGCACGCTGTTTCTCGATGAAATTGAAAGCATGCCTGCAGCAACGCAAGTGAAACTGCTGCGCGTCCTTGAGATGCGCGAAATCACTCCACTCGGCACGAATGAGGTTCGCCCGGTCGATCTGCGGGTTGTGGCTGCAGCAAAGATCGACCTCGGTGACCCCGCCCAGAGAGGCGACTTCCGTGAGGACCTCTATTACCGGCTGAATGTCGTCACGCTTTCCATCCCGCCGCTGAGAGAAAGACGAGACGACATTCCGTTGCTTTTCGCACATTTCCTGACGCGAGCGTCGAAACGCTTCAATCGCGATGTGCCCGCTATCGATGCAGCGACACACCGACATCTCATGAACCATAGCTGGCCGGGAAATGTCCGCGAGTTGGCACATTTTGCCGACCGCGTAGCGCTTGGCGTTGCGAAACCGGCTCACTTGCTGCAATCGATGGTCGGCAATCAAGAAACACTTCCAAAACGGCTCGAGCGCTACGAAGAAACGCTTATCCGCGAAACGCTTGCCGCCCATAATGGCAATGTTCAGGAAACGATTGAGGCGCTCGGTATTCCGCGAAAGACCTTTTACGATAAGATGCAGCGTCATGGCATCAATCGCGCGGACTATCGCGCCAACGGCGATTGAAGTTCATCTGCCATCTGTCTGGGAGGACCACGATGACCTTGAAACTCTACCTTCATCCCTTTTCGTCATACTGCCAAAAAGCGATAACCGCCTTCTATGAAAAGGACATAGCTTTCGAAGCAAGAATTCTTGATGGTACGGAACCGGTAGCGAGCGAGTTCAACGCCGTTTGGCCCTTCGGTAAATTCCCCGTGCTAACGCATAATGGAAAACTGGTGTTTGAAGCGACCGGTATCATCGAGTATCTCGACGCCACCCATCCCCACACCAGACAACTGATCCCATCGGACCCGCTTGTCAGCGCGGACGTGAGAATGTGGGATCGTTTCTTCGATAATTACATAAACTACCCGCAGCAACGCCTCGTCTATATCGCACTTGGTCGCGAGCATGACGACGGGGGCAACCGCTGGCGAGCAGCCTTCGATACAGCCTATGCGTTTCTGGATCGACATATGGAAGGGCGCAAATGGGTCTCGGGGGATGATTTCAGCCTTGCCGACTGCGCTGCGGCGCCTGCCCTGCTCTACGCAGACTGGACCTATGCCATTCCCGAAAAATTCGCCAATGTGTGGACCTATCGCAAACGTCTGCTTGCACGGCCGAGCTATGCCCGCGCACTCGATGAAGCGCGACCATTCCGTCATCTGTTTCCGTTAGGAGCGCCCGAAGAAGGTAGGGACTGACAGCCTATCGCGGCGAAGCGATCAACTGTCCCGTAGAAGTGTGCTGCATGACTTCCATCGGAATGCCATAGATTTCCTCCAGGCGTTCTGGCACCATAATTCCCTTAGGCGTGGATTGTGCGATCAATCTGCCGCTGTGGAGTGCAAACACTTCATCGCAAAAGCGTGCGGCCATATTGACATCATGCAAGACGACGAAGACGCTCAGGTCCCTTTCGTGTGACAGCTTACGCACAAGCGAGAGAACTTCGATCTGGTGCGCGATATCCAGCGCCGAAGTCGGTTCATCAAGCAGAAGGCATTCCGCATCCTGAGCAACCAGCATGGCGAGCCAGACGCGCTGACGCTCACCGCCCGAAAGGGTGTCGACCAATCGGTCCGCGAAGGCTCCGATCCCGGTCAGTTCGATGGCTTCTTCCACCTTCTGACGGTCTGTTACACCGAAGCGCCCAAGAGCACCGTGCCAGGGGTAACGCCCCAAAGCGACAAGTTCCCTGACCAGCATGCCTGCCGCAGGTGCAGTCTGCTGTGGCAGATAGGCAAGCTTACGCGCAAACTCACGGTCACCCCAATCACCAAGCGCCTTACCCGCAAAGCGTACAGTCCCGCCGGACACTGGCTGCTGCCGAGCCAAAATTTTCAGAAGTGTTGATTTGCCTGAACCATTATGCCCGATAAGCGCTGTCAGACTTCCCACCGGTATCGACATCGTCAGCGGTTGCAACAGGATGCGCCCGGCGGCTGAAAAGGTGACATTCTCGAGTTCGAACAGAGCGGAGGTCATCATTCTCATTCCTGATTTTGGTCCACTCTAGGGTCAGGACCTAGATATCTGCCCTGCAATAAAGCAGTTCATCGAAGGTTGATAGCAAAATATGAGAAAGATATACATGTTTTGAGAAACACCATCGGGAAGAAGAGTTTGGGCTTCCATCCGCATATGAAAAGTCACATTGAAGACGTCAGCTTACTGGACGATCTCCATTATCGCGTTTGGAATGGCGCAATAGCCGACGTATGGTCGGTCGATTGCGGACCAGGCGCACGTGGAGAATATGTTTCGGAAGCGCCGCGCCTTTTTCTTGTGCTTGAAAGCCGAGGGGAACTGGCAATCCGCCCCGAACAAACCAACCATACGCTGGCGAGTGTTCAACCGCGGCAAAGGCTTTGCTACGTCCCTGCTGGCATGACGATCTGGAGCCGCGTAACACGTCCGGGAAAACTAAAGCATCTCGATCTGCATTTCGATATTGCTGCCCTACAACAACGCTTCGGTCACGTACTGGACAAAAGTAGCATCGAAAAGCCTCGCCTGTTCTTTTCGAACTCGAAGATCGAACAGATTGGTTCCTTGCTGGCCGAAGAATGCATTTCAAAAGCACCGATGCATGACCTTTATGGAGAGGGCCTGCTAACCGCACTTGTAACAGAACTCTTTGAAGCGCAGTTGGAACAAAGGACACTTAACAGCAAGCTTTCACCGCGACAGCTTCGCCGCGTTACTGAATTCATGGAGGATAATTACGCGCGCGTTATCCGCCTTCAAGAACTGGCAACGCTCGCCGGATTGTCCGAATCCTATTTCTGCAGCGCCTTCAAGGCCTCGACAGGCGTTTCACCGCACGCCTGGCAGATGCGGAAGCGCATTGATCAAGCGCAGATGCTGCTTCTGCAACCAAACGTGTCCCTACCCCATATCGCAGCTCTCACGGGCTTCGCCGATCAGGCGCATTTCACCCGTGTTTTCAAGAAACTGACCGGCACTACGCCTGCCGCCTGGGTCAGACAACACCAACAGTAAACCCAGCGCGAGCGATATTTGAGGACATTTTACATTAGCCAAAGATCATTCAATTGGGCGAAATAACGAACAATCTTCTAGCAATATCTTGATGTAAATACTCATATTAATTCGCAATGCGTTGCAGCGCTGACGCATTCGCCGTACCTGGCTGTTGTCTTATCGGACGTTGGCAAGTTGGGTCAGATATAGGATTTCTCAAGGGGCTTGCACCGAATGACCACATCGATAAAGCAACACTTCCTGATGCTGCTGGCCGGCAACGCAGCATTTGCGTTTCTGCCGCTTTCGACAACCTACGCGCAAGAGACTAACAATACAGTTCGCCTTGACACGGTTGTCGTACAGACGGGAAATGGTCGTAGTGATGAGGGTATTGCGCCGGTAAACGGCTTTGTTCCAACAGTAACGACAACCGGCTCGAAAGACAGCGTTGCCATCGAAAAGATTCCACAATCCGTATCAGTTGTAGGGCGCAAGCAGATGGATGCCATCGGCGCGCAAAAGCTGGACGAAGCATTGCGCTATACGCCAGGTGTGCTCGGACAGCCTTTCGGTGTCGATAACGATACCGACTGGCTCTATATTCGCGGTTTCGAAGCCACCCAATACGGCACCTATCTCGACGGTTTGCAGAACTTCAGCTACGGCTTCGGTGGTTTCCTGATCGATAGCTTTGGCATTGAACGTATCGACGTTCTGCGTGGTGCATCGTCTGCCCTTTACGGCGGGTCCAATCCGGGCGGCATTGTCAACTATATCAGCAAGCGTCCGACCGACGAGCGGCTGCGATATCTAGAAACGGGCGTCAATAGTTACGGTAATGCCTATCTTGGCTTCGACATCGGCGACAAAGCCAGCGATACGGTCAATTACCGTGTGAACGGCAAGATTCAGGGTGGCGATAATTATACAGACTTCGCCAAGGAATTTCGCGGCGTCATCTCGCCAAGCATTGAATACAAGCCGGACGAAGCGACGAAGCTGACCATTCTCGGCAACTATACCCATCTTGATCTGACCCACGATGGCGGAGGCTTTCTTCCCTACTACGGCACTGTCGTTCCAACCGAGTTCGGCAAGATTTCGCGCAAGCGAAATTTCACCGAGCCCGACATTGATTCCTACGAGCGCGAGCAGGCCTCCATCGGCTATGAATTCGAGCATCAGTTCGACAATGACTGGACTGTACGGCAGAACGTTCGCTATGGTTTTTCACATGTGAAAGAACACACCCTTTACGCCTATGGTTATGAAGGTTTCTTGCCGCAGCCGGCACCAGGAAATCCGAACATTGCGCGCATCAATTTCAGGCACGATACGACGGTCAATACCTTCCTTGCCGGCAACCAGCTTGAGGGAACAGTCGAGACCGATGCTCTGACACACAATCTTCTGTTTGGTGTCGAGTACCGTTATTTCCGTATTGAACAGATGCAGCAGACCGGCGGGGCGACTGTTATCGATGGTTTCAATCCGGTATATGGTGAACCACAGGGCCCGATGTTCGACCCTTATATCGATCAGGATCTGCGACGTCACCAGATCGGCATTTACGCACAGGATCGAGTAGAGTTCGGCGACGGCTGGATCGCAACATTCAACGGTCGCTACGACTATGTCAAAACTGACGCGGCAGGATTGCCGAGCTACGAATATAACAAGGGCAAAGCTTCAGGCCGCGCTGGACTGGGCTACGAGTTCGACAATGGCATAACGCCTTATGTCAGCGTCGCGACCTTCTTCAATCCGATCATCGAAACGCTGGCAGATGGCAGCTATGCTCAACCGGAGACGGGAACACAGTATGAAGTGGGCGTCAAATACCGTCCGGAATTGTTCGACGGCTTGATCACCGCTTCACTGTTTGATTTGACCAAGGAGAATGCCCTCACTGGCTCCAGCTTCGCGCGTGAGCAGCTTGGCAAGGTCAACTCGCGCGGTTTCGAACTGGAAGTTCAGGCCAATATCACCGATGCTTGGAAAGTGACTGCTTCGGTTACTGCCTACGACCTGAAAATCAAAGAGAATGACAGCAACCCCGATATTATCGGCAATCGTCCTTACCTCTTGCCGGAACAACAGGCCTCCGTCTTTGTCGAGTACAAGGTGCCAGACGGTGCTTTTCAAGGGGTGACGCTCGGCGGCGGTGTACGCTACCTCGGTTCCTCTTATGCCGATGAGGAAAATACACTCAAGGTGCCAGCTGTGGCGCTTGCCGACCTGAAGCTCGGTTACGAAAAAGACAATTGGGGGGTCGACCTCAACGTCACCAATCTGTTCGACAAGAACTATGTCGCTGGTTGTCAGGGCATTTATGTCTGCGGCTATGGTGAAGGGCGTAAAGCGCTACTCAAGGTCCACACCAAGTGGTGATTTTGAGATTGAAT
Organism: Brucella sp. GW823-FHT04E01; assembly: GCF_058796175.1. Classification (NCBI taxonomy): domain Bacteria; kingdom Pseudomonadati; phylum Pseudomonadota; class Alphaproteobacteria; order Hyphomicrobiales; family Brucellaceae; genus Brucella; species Brucella sp. GW823-FHT04E01. The sequence goes on from NZ_JBXAIK010000003.1 coordinate 805,228, forward strand.
ACCAAAGAGTGCCACGGTTGTGGCACTCTTTGAGGCCGTCTACAGAGTTTGCATGAATTCATGCAAGACGACAGCTTGATTATGCTCTTCGTCTTTCGCGCCATATAAGAGCGTTAGTCGCCCACCTCTTGCCTTGGCGGTCGCGATCAAATCCTTCAGTGCTGGCTTGTTACCTTCCAACTCTTCGCGATATTTTATCTGAAAATCATTCCATTTCGCCGGATCATGGCAGAACCATTTGCGAAGATTGGCGGTCGGGGCAATATCTTTGGCCCAAAGATCTATATCCGCCTTCTCCTTTGTCATACCGCGCGGCCAAACACGATCCACGAGTACACGGTAGCCATCGTTCGGTGAAGGAGCTTCATAAATACGCTTCAAGCCAATCGTCGTCATAGGAATGGTTCCTCAATGCCTCACCAACACATATGGCGAATGGAACGGCTTCGACAAGGCGACATTTCTGTTCTGGCGAACAAAGAGAAAAGCCGTGGCTGTCAGACATTGAATATCCGACAGCCACGGCTTTTACTGGCTCAAGCAAAGACGGTCGCAACCGCCTTTTTCGTCGCGGCAACAACCTTGTCTGCTTCTTCACGCGTCAAGCAGAGTGGTGGAGCAAATCCGAGAATATCGCCTTCAGGCATAGCGCGAGCGATAACGCCGTTGGCAAGAAGTGCCGTTGAAACCTGTGCGCCGATCTTCAGCGAAGGATCGAAGAATTTGCGGTCGTCGCGATCTCCCACGAATTCGATTGCCGCCATCAGACCTTCGCCGCGAATTTCGCCGACATGCTTGTGATCGCCAAGAGCATCCTGCAGTGCCTTGCGGAAATAGGCGCCTGTGGAGCCGGCATTTTCAACCAGTTTCAACTCGTCGATGAGCTTGAGATTGGCTACGCCTGCTGCAGCGCAGATCGGATGGGCAGAATAGGTCCAGCCATGGCCAATTGGCCCCATCTTGTCTGATCCCTGAACCAGCACCTGCCACATGCGGTCCGATACAATCGAGCCGGAAAGCGGTGCATAGGCCGAGGTTAATCCCTTGGCGATGGTAATCAGATCTGGCTTCATGCCGTAATGGTCGGAACCAAACATGCTGCCGAGACGGCCGAAGCCGGTAACGACCTCATCGGCAACGAGCAGAATATCGTAGCGATCAAGAACAGCCTGAATCTTCTGCCAGTAACCAGCCGGTGGCGGCACAATGCCCCCCGTACCCAGAACCGGCTCACCAATAAAGGCAGCAATCGTATCCGGACCTTCAGCAAGGATCATTTCTTCGAGCTTGTCGGCGCAATGTTGCGAAAACTGCTCTTCGCTCATCGAGCGGTCCGCGCGACGGAAATAATAAGGGGATTCAGTATGCAAGATCGGAGCGCGCGGCAGATCGAATGCATTATGGAAGGTTGCAAGACCCGTCATGCTTCCCGTCATCACGCCCGAACCATGATATCCGCGCCATCGAGAAATGATCTTCTTCTTTTCCGGGCGGCCAAGAATATTGTTGTAATACCAGATCAGCTTGATGTTGGTTTCGTTGGCATCCGAACCGGACAGACCAAAATAGACGCGGCTCATATGGTCTGGTGCACGGTCGATGATCATCTTGGCAAGCGTGATCGACACTTCAGTGCCATGACCGACATAGGCATGATAATAGGCAAGTTTGCGCGCCTGTTCTGCAATCGCATCCGCAATTTCTGTGCGGCCATAACCAACATTGACGCAATAAAGACCCGCGAAGGCATCAAGGCTCTTCCGACCATTCACGTCGGCAATATACACGCCCTCGCCGCCTTCCAGCACGCGCGTTGGCGTTTCACCACGGGCATGCATCCCCATATGCGTGGACGGATGAAAGAAATGATCCCGATCCCAAGCGGTCAGTTCATTGCTATTATTCAACATGGTTGTGTTCCTTTCCTGTCGCCACGCTTTCACGCGGCGGTATCGATGCAGAGATACTTGAGTTCGGTGAAGGCTTCGATGCCCTGATGGGAGCCTTCGCGGCCAAGACCGGATTGCTTCCAGCCGCCGAAAGGGATCGGTGCGCCGGTAATTTTTGCGCGGTTGATGGCTACCATTCCATATTCGAGTGCGCGCCCCATACGGAGCTGTCGGGCGCCATTCGCCGTTACGACATAGGCAACGAGACCATATTGTGTGGCATTGGCGCGGGCGATGACTTCGTCCTCATCGTCAAAAACCGTGACGGCAGCTACCGGTCCGAATGTCTCTTCGTGCATAATCGCCGCATCGTCAGGCACATCGACCAGCAATGTCGGTTCAAAGAAAAGCGAATTCTCTCTCAGCCGGTTGCCGCCGACGAGTATCTTACTGCCTCGCTTTTCAGCGTCCCGCACGTGCTCTTCGACCTTGTCCACCGCCCGGCTGTGCATCAGAGGCCCAATCTCCACCGTCGGATTAATCCCATTGCCGACCTTCAGCGCCTCAATGCGCACAGCAAAAGCCTTTGTGAACGCTTTCAGGATACCGCGCTGAACAAAGATACGGTTTGCAGCAAGGCAATCCTGACCAGAGGTCGCAAATTTGGCGGCCATAGCAACATCGACCGCCCGCTCGATATCGGCATCATCGAAGATGATTAAAGGTGCATGTCCGCCAAGCTCCATGACAAGCCGCTTCATCGTGTTCGCACATTTGGTGGCAATCAGCCTGCCGATGTCCGTAGAACCGGTGAAGCTCAGCGCCCGTACACGCTCGTCGCGGCACAATACATCGACGATAGGCGCGGCTTTGCCCGTCACCACATTGAATATGCCCGCAGGCATTCCCGCACGTTCGGCCAGTTCGGCGAGGGCGAATGCAGAAAGCGGTGTTTCAGAAGACGGATGCACGACGACCGGGCAACCGGCGGCAATCGCTGCAGCCGCCTTGCGGGTGATCATGGCATGCGGAAAATTCCATGGCGTTACAAGTGCTACGACACCCAACGCCTCGCGGCGCACGAGCATCTCGGCATTTGGGAGATGGCTCGCTATGGTTTCGCCGTTAAGACGCTTGGCCTCTTCTGCAAACCATTCGATGAAAGATGCGCCATAGTCGATTTCGCCGCGCGATTCCGCCAGCGGCTTGCCCTGCTCCAGCGTCATCAGCAATGCGAGATCTTCGCGATTTGCCGTGACCAGCTCGAACCAACGCCGCAAGACCGCGGATCGTTCCTGGGGCAGCTTATCACGCCAGGCCGAAAAGGCCTTTACTGCCGCATCGATCGCGAGCGTCGTCTCAGCTTCGCCAAGACTAGCCACACGGGCAAGCCGTTGACCCGTTGCAGGATCGAGAACAGGGAAGGTTTCGGCCTTTTGTCCCGCAAACCAGCGTCCATCAATATAGCCAAGCTCGCGAAAAAGATGCTTATCGCGAAGCCTGCCAAGCCCATCATGTTGTATCGGATGATCCAGAACGGCATTCATTGTTCTTCTCCCAATTCAGGAAGAAGTTTGTCACAGGATAGCTCTGGATTCGGACCAAAGGCAGCCCGACGAACATGCGAATTGGACTAAATTTAAAAGCAAGACAGCCTGTTTGGGCTAGTCCGCGACTTCCTTGAACAGCGACAAAGGTGCGCTCGCTTTCTCGTCCTTGACCAGCTTGGTCACGATATAGGTGAAGTAGCGTTCTATGCCGATATTCTGGTCCAGAAGACGGTCAATCAGACGCTGATAGCCATCAATATCGCGCGCCACGATCATCAGAAAATAGTCCACCCCACCGCCAACCGACCAGCAGGACACGATTTCGGGTACTACTGTGACGGCTCTTTCGAACCGGTCAAAATCGCTTTGACGATGATTGCCCAGAGTGATCTGCACAATGACATTCGCGATGGGAGCAATTTTACGGTAGGCGATGCGTGCATGATAGCCCGTGACAATCCCCGCCTCTTCCAGCTTGCGCAGTCGTAGCCAGCAGGGTGTCGCAGAAAGCCCGACCTTCTCCGCCAAGGCAAGCTTGGTGATCCGCGCATTCTCCTGAACGGCTTCGAGAATACGCAAATCGACGGCGTCGAGCTTCAAGGCGGCTTTCATTCTGTTGATCCAGCATCTGCAAACATTCCAGTTCTCATTGGCACGCGCCTGCGCCGCTGACAAGGCTCCAACATCGAAAAGTCGTGACAGATCAAAATTGTAATGATCCAATATAATTATTGACATGATCCTATAGGTCTTTCACACATAGAGCCAAGAACAAAAAATCAAACATATGGGGAACGAGGATGCGGCCTTACGGTTTCGCACGTGGTGTATTATTGCGCCCTCAATTTGCTCGCCTGCAGCGAAGACGTGCTTTGCTTGGTGCGGCGCTCCCCATTGTCACGCCGCTTTGAACGGCGGTGCGGATGTCGGGAAGTGTGTCGCAAATGATCAGTCTCAACGAAATAGAGCAAGCCCAAGACAGGCTGAATGGTCATGTCCAAAGAACACCGCTGATCCACTCCGAAAGTCTCAGCAGGCGATCAGGCGCGCCGGTTTTTCTCAAGCTTGAAAACCGACAACCAACGGGTAGTTTCAAGCTTCGCGGTGCAACAAATGCCGTTCTCAGCCTGTCCGAAAATGAACGCAAGCAGGGACTCGTGACCGCGTCTACCGGCAATCATGGGCGCGCGTTGGCTCATGCGGCGTCCATGCAAAGGTTGACCGCCACAATCTGTCTTTCATCGCTTGTACCGCGCAATAAGGTCGAGGCAATCCGCGATCTTGGTGCGGATGTGCGCATCGTTGGGAACTCACAGGACGATGCGATGGAAGAAGTCGTGCGACTTGTGCGTGATGAAAGCATGAATGCCATCCCACCATTCGACGATCCGCGCATCATTGCCGGACAGGGAACGATGGGATTGGAAATTGTCAAAGACCTCCCTGAACTGGACACCGTGCTTGTTCCGCTTTCTGGTGGTGGACTTGCCGCCGGAGTGGCTGCAGCAGTGAAAGCAAAACGCTCACTAGCGCGGGTAATTGGAATTTCCATGCGCCGCGGCGCGGCGATGCAAGCGAGCCTTGAAGCGGGCAGACCAGTCAATGTTGAGGAACAGGATACGCTGGCAGATTCCCTCGGTGGTGGCATAGGCCTCGATAACCGTTGGACTTTTGAGATGTGCCGCTCGCTGCTGGACGACGTGATCCTGCTGGACGAGGAAGAGATCGCAGCAGGCATCCGCCATGCGGCGCGGCTGGAAAGCGAGATTATTGAGGGCGCGGCAGCTGTTGGTATTGCCGCCTTGCTTGCTGGAAAAATCAAGCCGACAGGACCGACCGTCATCATAGTCTCAGGTGGCAATATCGATCCTGAACAACACCGCGCAATCATGGAAGACCGCTATCGGAGGGCAGGCTGATGGCTGAAATGCGAATTCTGACCGAAGCTGATCTGCGACAGATCATAGCCCTCGAACTTGAAAGCGTGGCGTGCGTGGAGGATGCTTTCCGGGCACTCGCGAGTAGCGGTGTCAGCATGCCGCCCATTCTTCGGTTGGATATCCCCGCAGAACGTGGCGAAGTCGATGTGAAGACGGCCTATATTCCCGGGATAGACAGCTTTGCCATCAAAGTAAGTCCCGGCTTCTTCAATAATCCTTCCATCGGCTTACCATCCACCAATGGGCTGATGATCCAGTTTTCGGCAAAGACAGGGCTTATCGAAGCATTGTTGCTGGATAATGGCTATCTGACCGATGTGCGTACAGCGGCTGCCGGTGCTGTCGCAGCAAAATATCTGGCGCGGGAAAATGCCCGTGTCGCCACCATCATCGGTGCGGGCATGCAGGCTGGAATGCAGCTTGAAGCGCTGACGCTCGTGCGCCCCATCACCGAGGCGCGGATTTGGGCACGCAACTTCGATAGCGCGAAAAAAGCCGCGCAAAACTTCACCCAAAAGCTCGGAATACCGGTGACGGCGATTGCAGATGCAAAGGAAGCTTGTGATGGCACTGACATCATCGTCACGACCACGCCATCGGAAACGCCACTCATAAAGGCTGAATGGCTTGCACCCGGTCAGCACGTTACTGCTATGGGATCGGATGCCGAACATAAGAACGAGATCGACCCCACCCTTTTCCAGCGATCAATCATCTATGTCGCTGACAGCCTCTCCCAGACACGCAGGCTTGGCGAACTGCACCACGCAATTTCGGCTGGGATTGTTGCAGCGGATACTGTCTTTCCAGAACTGGGCCAGATCGTTCTCAATGCCCCCACATTCCAGCGGAAGGCAGAGGACATAACCTTCTGCGACCTCACGGGCACCGGGGTTCAGGATACTGCAATCGCCCGTCTTGCGACGGAGCGCGCCAGCCTGCGCGACGCAGGCACGAAAATTGATTCAACCAAAACTGCAGGAGCCAGTCGATGAGTGTGGAACTCAACTTCACCCGCGCGGAATATGATGAGCGGATAGCCAAAACCCGTCGCGCCATGGAGAAGGCAGGCTTCGATGTCATCATCGTCACAGACCCGTCCAACATGCACTGGCTTACCGGTTATGATGGCTGGTCCTTCTATGTCCATCAATGCGTTGTGCTTTCGATGGAAGGCGAACCGATCTGGTATGGTCGTGGTCAGGATGGCAACGGTGCTAAACGCACCGCGTGGATCAGCCATGACAACATTATCGGCTATCCCGACCATTACGTGCAATCGCTGGAACGCCACCCGATGGACCTTCTGGCCTCAATCCTTGAGGAAAAGGGATGGGGTAACAAGACGATAGCCGTCGAGTTCGACAATTACTGGTACACTGCTGCGGCCCACCATGCTCTGCAGAAGCATCTGCCCAATGCACAGTTCAAAGATGCGCAAGGTCTCGTCAACTGGCAGCGGGCGGTGAAGAGTTCAACCGAGATCGGCTATATGCGCAAAGCCGGTCGCATCGTGGAAGCCATGCACCAGCGCATCGTCGATAAAATCGAGCCGGGCATGCGTAAATGCGATCTGGTTGCCGAAATCTACGATGCAGGCACGCGCGGCGTTGACGATTTCGGCGGCGATTATCCTGCCATCGTGCCACTGCTGCCTTCTGGACCTGATGCCTCCGCCCCGCATCTCACCTGGAATGATCTACCGATGAAGACCGGAGAAGGTACTTTCTTCGAAATCGCCGGCTGCTATAAGCGTTATCATTGCCCACTGTCGCGGACTGTATTTCTCGGCAAGCCGACGCAGGCTTTTCTTGATGCAGAAAAAGCAACGCTCGAAGGTATGGAAGCGGGACTTTCTGCTGCTCGCCCCGGCAACACGTGCGAAGATATCGCCAACGGCTTCTTCGCTGTGCTGAAGAAATACGGGATCATCAAGGACAACCGCACCGGCTATTCAATCGGTCTGTCCTATCCGCCGGATTGGGGCGAGCGCACCATGAGCCTGCGCCCCGGCGATCACACCGAGTTGCAGCCCGGGATGACCTTCCATTTCATGACAGGTCTCTGGCTGGAAACCATGGGGCTGGAGATCACCGAGAGCGTCGTGATCACCGAAACCGGCGTCGAATGCCTGTCGAATGTGCCACGCAAGCTCGTGGTCAAGGATTAGGACGCTGCGATGATGCTTAGCTCGCCTCCATCACGTCCCTCCCCGATCACGCCGACTGTCGATCTTGACCGCGACGGCGTACAGCACGGGCATTTGCGGCTGCCTTGGTCCAGAGACGATTCCGCCTGGGGATCGCTGATGCTGCCCATCTGCGTCATTCGCAATGGCGATGGACCCACAGCCCTTCTTACGGGTGGCAATCACGGCGATGAATATGAGGGGCCGGTTGCACTCTACGATCTAGCCGCCAATCTGAAACCAGCTGAGATCAACGGACGCGTTATCATTGTTCCTGCAATGAATTTCCCGGCCTTCATGGCCGGAACACGCACATCGCCGATAGATAAAGGCAATCTCAATCGTAGTTTCCCCGGCCGCCCGGATGGCACGGTAACTGAAAAGATCGCCGATTATTTCACCCGCTATCTGCTGCCCACAGCCGATATCGTCATGGATTTTCATTCCGGCGGACGAACACTCGATTTCCTGCCCTATGCCGCAGCACATGCCCTGCCCGATGCAACTCAGGAAGCCCAATGCTTTGCTGCCGTCAAAGCATTCTCCGCCCCCTTTTCCATGCGAATGATCGAGATCGATGCTGTAGGCATGTACGACACGACCGCTGAGGAAGCCGGGAAGGTGTTTGTGACGACCGAGCTTTCCGGCGGTGGCACGATTTCAGCACGATCGGCAGCAATCGCCAAGCGTGGCATTCGCAACCTATTGCGCCACGCTGGCATTTTGCATGGTGATGTGGAGTATTCGCCCACTACATGGCTCGATATGCCATCGCAGGAATGCTTCGGCTTTGCCGATACCGAGGGGTTGCTTGAACCTTTGGTCGATCTTGGCGCGGAAATACGCAAAGGCGACCTCATTGCCCGCGTTCATAATGTGGCGTGCACCGGCGTGGCTCCGCAAGAGTACCGCGCGGCACTCGACGGAATTCTCGCGGCACGGCACTTTCCGGGTCTCATCAAGATGGGTGATTGCCTTTCGGTCATCGCCACGATCAGCGAGGAGCCGTCTTCGTCTTAAATCAATCAGTACCGACCAATTGAAAAGCCGGACCAAAAACAACCGGCATCCATAAAGAGGAGTGAACACCATGCGCATGAAACTTCATACGATTTCCGCTCTGCTTTCCGCGGCAGCATTTGCAGCTCTTACAATCCCGTCACAGGCCGTCACCATTGACGATCTGAAAAGCGCAGGGTTTGTGCGAGGAGCGACCGCCAACGAAGTGCCCTATGGTTATATGGACGCGAGTGGCGCAGCCAAAGGCATCGGCCCAGACGTTGCCGCAGCAATCTTCAAAAAACTCGGAATTGAAGAAGTCGATTGGACTGTTACGCCTTTCGGCTCGCTTATTCCCGGATTGAAGGCCAAACGCTTTGAGTTTGTCGCCGCCGAGCAGAATGTTTTGCCCGACCGCTGCAAACAGGTTCAGTTCACGGTCGCCAATTCCAGCTACGGTGAAGGTCTCCTGGTGCCAAAAGGCAATCCAAAAAACATTCATTCCTATGATGACATCAAGAAAGATCCGTCTCTGAAAGTCGCAATTGTTTCGGGTGCCGATCAGATCGATTTCCTGCATGGAATGGGTATCGATGAATCGCAGATCGTCATGATTCAGGGCAATGCTGACGCTCCATCCACGGTTCAGACTGGTCGTGCGGATGCCTACGCCGCTACAGAGCTGACAGTGGCCAAGCTCGTTGAAAATTCGCCACAACTGGAACAGGCACATCCGTTTACCGACCCGGTTGTGGATGGCAAGTCCGCGCGCAGTTTTGGCGCTTTCAGCTTCCGTCCGGAGGACAAGGAATTCTACGACGCCTTCAACAAGGAACTCATCGAGTTCAAGAAGACCGATGACTACAAGAAAATCCTGATGACCTATGGGCTTAGCGAAGAGAGCGTCGAAGCGGCGCGGACTGTTGATACAGCCAGCCTCTGCAACGCAAAATAACGCTTTTGTCGCCCGCCGTGCCATGATGATTGGTTCGGCGGGCCTTGTCTCATCTCTATCGGGAGAAGACCATATGCACTGGACGGAGTATCTTCCCGCCCTTTTCAAAGGCGCACAAATCACCGTCGTTCTTGCCCTCAGTTCGATGGCTATCGGCACTCTGCTGGCGTTCGCAGCCGGTATTGCCCGTTTTGCGGGTGGGCCGATCCTTTCCACGATTGCGGTGATCTATATCGAGATATTCCGGGGTACTTCACTGCTCGTGCAATTGTTCTGGCTCTATTACGCCCTGCCATTGATCGGCATTTCATTCGATCCGATCACGACCGGCATTATGGGGCTTGGCCTTAACATTGGTGCTTATGGTGCTGAGGTCGTGCGTGGTGCCTTGCAGGCCGTTCCTGAAGCGCAACATGAAGCCGCAAGAGCCCTCAACTTCAGCAGAGGCCACACATTGTTTCACATTGTCCTGCCACAGGCGGTTGTCGAGATGATGCCGGCTTTCGGCAATCTGGCTATTCATAATCTGAAAGATACAGCACTCGCCTCGCTTATCGCCATCAGCGATCTCACTTTCCAGGCCCAGCGTTTGCGCAATCTGACGCTGGACAATGTAACGATCTACTCACTGACATTACTCGGCTATTTTGCAATGGCTCTGGTGCTCGCCTCCGCTATTCGCTGGCTTGAGCGACGACTGAAACGCCAGACAATGGCAGGAGGTTTCGCATGATCTACGGCTATGCATGGGACACCTCGTCCACGCTTTCCTTTGCGATTTCTATTCTGCCAATTTTGGCAATTGGTCTGACGGTAACCCTGAAAGCGGCAGCCACCGGCTTTGCTATTGCATTGGTGCTCGGCCTTGTCTTTGCGCTTCTGCGCCGCAGCCCATACAAAATCATATCCTGGCCGACTGTGGTCGTTGTGGAGTTTCTGCGCGATACGCCGCTGCTGGTACAGTTGTTTTTCCTGTATTACGTGCTGCCTGTCTATGGCATTGTTCTGCCCGCATTCCTGACCGGCGCTCTGGCGCTTGGCCTTCAATATTCGGCCTATACGTCGGAGGTTTACCGCGGAGGTATAGAGGCCATTCCGCGCGGACAATGGGAAGCAGCGCGCGCCCTGAACCTTACGCCATGGCGCACTTATCGCGACATTGTCATTCCGCAAGCCATACCCCGGATCATCCCGGCTATGGGCAATTACCTCGTCTCGATGCTGAAGGAGACCCCGGTTCTGTCTGTCGTCAGTATCGTCGACATGCTGAACCTCGCCAATCTGATCGGCGACCGCACCTTCGAATATCTGGTGCCGCTGTCGATGGTTGGCCTGATCTTCCTCATCCTGACACTTATCTGCTCGGCGCTCATACGCCTGCTCGAACGCACACTTCCAAAGAACGGGATCGCTCTCAAATGACCCAGGAAATTATCCGCTTTCAGGACGTAGCCAAGCGTTTCGGCGCACTGACTGTGCTGGATCAATTCAATTTCTCGGTCAAGACAGGCGAGAAAGTAACACTGATCGGCCCATCAGGATCGGGAAAATCGACGGTGCTCCGTATTCTCATGACACTGGAGCCGTTTCAGGAGGGTACGCTCGAACTCGCAGATATGTCCTATCACCAACCAAACGGCAAAGGACAGTTTCGGGCGAGCGAAGCCCACTTGCGTAGAATCAGATCGCATGTCGGTATGGTGTTCCAGAGCTTCAACCTGTTTCCGCACATGTCTGTGCTGCGCAATATCATCGAAGCGCCAGTACACGTTCTCGGTATGAAGCGGGACGAAGCCGAGGCACGTGCACTCGATCTTCTCGCTCTTGTCGGCCTGACAGACAAGAAAGATCACTACCCTTCACAGCTGTCAGGTGGCCAGCAGCAGCGCGTTGCGATTGCGCGTTCATTGGCTATGCGTCCGCGTGTTCTACTCTTTGACGAGCCTACATCGGCACTTGATCCGCAACTTGTCGGCGAAGTTCTGGCGGTCATTCGCAGTCTGGCACAAGAACATGATCTGACAATGCTCCTCGTCACCCATGAGATGCGCTTTGCACGCGAAGTGTCTGATCGTGTCTGTTTTTTCGACAAGGGACGCATCTGCGAACAGGGCACGCCCGAACAGATATTCCAGTCTCCGACCGAAGAGCGGACGAAAGAGTTTCTGCAGTCAGTTCTATAGCGCTCAGGCTATAGAACTGACATCATAGACCGGCGGCAGTTGCGCGAAGGTTTCGCGAATAGTTTCAAGAGCTGTCTGCAAGGCAGATCGCGAAAGCCTTCCGCCGAGGCAAATGCGGATGCCCCCATCCCCCCGCTCACCGCCCGCCACGAACGGATCAGAAGGTGTGACAGCAACGCCTTTGCTTGCCAGAGCACGGACCAGACCATCCTCCGACCAGTTGCGCGGGATCTTCAACCACGCACAAAGCGACAGCGGATTGCTGCCTGCAATGTGCGGTTCAAGAATATCGGCTACCAATGTCTGCCTTGAACGCAATTCGCTACGCTGAATATCCAGAAGCCCGGTCGCCGTTCCGTCCTCGATCCAGCGGCTGGCCATCTCTGCAACGAGATTAACGCCGCTCCAGCTCGTGACGCGCAAAATCGACGTTACGCGGATGGAATAATGCGCAGGCACCACAAGATAGCCTGTCCGCAAGCCGGTCATAACCGTCTTGGTGAAGCTGGTTACGAAGAAGCCCAGTTCTGGCAGCAGTTCCGGCATTGATGGCAGAGGCTCTTCAAGGATCGGCTTATAGACTTCATCCTCGATGACACAAACGCCGTATCGCCGGGCAATATCCGCAACAGCAATGCGCCTTTCAGCGCCCATCAAATGACTGGTCGGATTGCCAAGTGTCGGGATGAGCACCAACGCCCTTACATCTCCCGCCTTACATGCAATTTCAAAAGCATCGGGCAGAATACCTTCTCTATCCGTCGGCAGCGCACGCAGCGTGAAGCCAAGCACATTGGCAAGACCAATGATTCCATGGTCGGTCAGGCTTTCCGTCAGTACCACCTCTCCCGGCTGGACGACAGCAGCGACGGCAAGAAACAAGCCATGAGCAGCGCCATTCGTAATGATGATCCGGCCCGGATCGACATCCACGGAAAGACCACGCAACCAGTCCCGCGCGACAGCACGATGCCGATCCAGCCCCGCAATCGGACGGCAAGGGCGCATGAAGCTCGCATTGTCCGACTGGCTCATTTCCTCCAGCAGACGACGCGATGCATTCTCGTGGGCTTCTGTATAGACGGCGCGAATGATCGACAGATCCGCCGTCCCGCTCGGATCCCGATCAAGCATGAAGCGATCAGCCCGCTCCGTCACCCGGTTACAAACATAGGTTCCCCGGCCGACTTCGCCGCGCAAATAGCCGCGCCGCTCGGCTTCCTTGTAGCTGATACTGACCGTCTGTACCGAAAGCCCGAGTTTGTGTGCCAGATCGCGATGGGTCGGCATACGCGTGGCGGGCAAAAGAACACCCTTCTCGATGTCGTCGACAATTTTATCTGTCAAAAGCCTATGCTTGGTGACGCCCTTGCGCATTTCCAACATGGGTTCCCACATGCGTCTACCAACTCCATCATGACATATCCAGAATTGTCCTATTATACTGAAATTTATTCATGACAATCTAGTCAAAACAGCGTTCAAGGAGAAGTTCTTATCGCTGGCAATGACAAGCACCGAGACGATGGAAAGCATGCCTCAGCGAGTACGTGCGGAGCGCAATAAAAACCGTTCGAAATGGTATCTGAAAATATCGATTCAACATCATAAAAGATGACAAGTCCGTTAAAACAAGCTATTGATAGATAAAGCGAATTCTAGCTTTTTCCCGTACACATCGTTCCTCGCTGCCGGACGAAATACGCATGAATGAAAAACGGAGCCCGCAGGCTTCCAAGCCGCAAAATCCAGCCAAATCGTTCTTTGAAAATGAACGTCCAACGCTGAAGACAATTGCATTCATGACCGGCCTTGGCGTGACCACGGTTTCGCGTGCTTTAAAGGATGCACCGGAAATCGGTCCGGAAACACGAAAACGCGTACAACTGATCGCCCGACAGATCGGCTATCGTCCCAATCGTGCCGGTGTGCGCCTTCGAACCGGCAAGACGAATGTCATTGCCCTTGTCCTGAACACACAGGACGAGATCATGGGCTTTACCAGCCAGGTCATTCATGGCGTCGCGGATGTTCTTGCCGAAACGCAATACCATCTCATTCTGACACCCTATTTTCATTCGCGGGCACCAATCGAACCAATCCGCTACATCGTGGAAACGGGTTCAGCCGACGGTATTATTTTTTCGCGTACAGAACCGGACGATCAGCGCGTTCATTATCTGACGGAACATGATTTTCCGTTTGCCACCCATGGTCGCACTGATACGGGCATTGAGCACCCTTTTCACGACTTTGATAATTTCACTTTCGCGCTGGATATGGTTGGCAAACTGGCGGCGCGCGGACGAAAGCGGCTCGCTTTACTGACTCCACCCGCGCATCTCACCTATTACCGGCATATGGTAGGTGGATTTTATGAAGGTCTGCGTGCCTTTCACTGTGGTGGATCGCCGCTCGAAGACGTTGATCTCGATACACCGCTTGAGGATTTGCGACAGCATATAGCTCAATTGATGAAAAGACCTGATCGACCGGACGGTATCATCTGCTCTGGCAGTGCAGCCGCTCTGGCAATTGTTGCCGGTGTAGAAGATGCGGGATTGAGTATCGGTAATGAAGTCGATGTCGCAGCCAAACAATCGACGCAGATTTTGCATTGGTTTCGCCCGGGGCTGATTGTCGTCGAGGAAAGTTTCAAGCTGGCCGGGCAGCAGCTTGGCAAAGCCATTCTGGGCCGGATTAACGGCATCGATGTGAGGTCCTTGCAGACCATCGGATAAGAATGGGCGGAGGCCACTCCGGACCCGTGAGCCCTGAATAGCCTCCTATCGCTCGGGAGGAGCGATGCAAAATCAGTTCGCCGCCCGTTTTTCTCGGTTTTCTGCTGGTCGAAGCAAAGCTTCTGCCGCGGCAATATCCAGTGCCTCCGGGCGCGTACAGCGCGTTTCGATGTCAATGAAACGCTTTTCCTCGCCTGATCTCAAAATAGCCAGCATGACATCGACCCCATGCAGTGCACGCTCCAGTGAACAACGTATATCGCGGCCATTCAGAATAGCAGCCGCCATATCTGCCAGACCAGCCGTTCTATAGTTAGCCATCATACCTTGAGAATGCTGTTCATTGGCAACACCAAATGGATGCTCCCAATTTTTAACTGGCTCTACTGGTTCGCCCGGCTTAGCCATTTGAACTTCTCCGCCAAAAAAATTGGGATCGGGCAGGTAAAGCGATCCTTCGGTGCCATACAACTCCATGTTCGCATGGCGATGCGCCCAGACATCCCAACTGGCTGATAGTGTTACTGTTGCGCCCTGTTCGAATTCCAATAATGCGTGAATGGTCGTCGGCGTCTCCACAGGAATGGCTTCGCCCTTGCGTGGTTCAGAGCTAATCGTCCGCGTCGGTGTAGCTGCAGAAGTCAAAGCGGCGACGCGCTTCACGGGGCCAATCAGATTAACGAGATTGGCGATGTAATACGGTCCAAGATCAAGGATCGGCCCACCGCCCTTTCGGAAGAAAAAGTCGGGATTCGGATGCCAATGTTCCATGCCATGGCTCATGACATGGCATGTACCGGAGGTGATGCGACCGACATTACCATTATCGATTTCGCGCCGCGCAAGCTGATGGGCTCCACCCAGAAACGTATCCGGCGCGCACCCCACTTTCAGGTTGCGACCGTCAGCAAGCGCCTTCAGTTCCAGCCCCTGCTCCATCGAGAGAACCAAAGGTTTTTCTGAGTATGCATGTTTGCCTGCGGCCAGAATTTGCTTCGTGACAGCATAATGAGCATCGGGAACTGTCAGGTTGACGACGATATCAATGCCGTCATTCTGAAGCAGCTCGTCGATAGTCTGCGCCTTTACACCAAACTCGTCTGCGCGCGCTTTTGCTGCAGCAGGATTTATATCCGCGCACGCCATTATTTCGATACCTCGAAACATGGGAGACAGTCGCAGATAGGCAGCGGATATATTACCACAACCGATAATGCCGACACCAAGTGTCTTGGTCATTTCGTTCTCCAACTCAGAAATTCTTTACGGTTTCGATGGAACGGCTCGCAAATCGGGTGTCGTCCGACGGATTATCGTGTTCCATGATGAAATAGCGGACGGGCGTCTTGCGCAAAGCCGTAAACAATTCAGCCCAGTCCACAGTGCCATGTCCGACGTCTTCCCAGCCGTCTTCGTCGGTTTTTTCACCGGCTATGGCGATATCTTTGACATGGACCGCAAGGATTCGGTCGCCATAGCGCCTGATCCATTCAAGCGGGTCGGCACCACCTTTGATAATCCACGCAATATCCGCCTCCCATGCAAGATCGGGGGAAGCATCGAGGATATGTTCCTGTGGTACGGAACCGTCGGCCAACGGGCGGAATTCGAAATCATGGTTGTGCCAGCCAAATGCATAGCCCGCCTTGCGATAATGCTCTCCAGCGATAGCAAGGCGTTTTCCGAACTCCTGCCAACCGGCAACACTATCCGGGCGGCGGTCTGCATCGAGATATGGGCAGAAAATAGCCTTCATATCGGCGACCTTGGCAATCTCCAGAACACGGTCGACTTCGTTCTCCAGCATATCCAGACCAAAGTGCCCGGTAGGCATGGAAAGTCCCAATGCGTCGAGGTCCTTCTTTAATCGAACAGGATCACCATAAATCCCCCCATAGCCTTCCACCCGACGATAGCCGAGATCCCGCAGCATGGTGAGCGTTCGTTCCAACGGTTGGAAGTTGCGGGAGCTGTAAAGTTGATAGGAATATCCGTTCATGTCCTCGTCCTCAGAACTCTATCCAGAATTGTGTCGGGCCTTGTTGCGAGCAAAAAATCCCCGCACGGTCCGAGGCAAGCCCTCGTGCCGTCCATTGAAAGCCAATAGCCTCGCCTCTCGCAGGAGAGGCTCTTAAGGGGAGCGTTCTTCGCTATTCATCTAAAGCCTCTCCTCCGTTTGCGCATCGAAAAGCGACAGGGCATCCGGCTTGAAACCGATCCTGACCTTCTCACCTGCCCGATAGCGCTTCCCCGCTTCCACCCGTGCGGATAGCGAATGTCCGTTCAGGCGAAGCCAGACCAAACTGTCGGCACCCATCGGCTCGTCCAGATCGACGGTCGCCTCAAAACCATCTTCGACATCAAGTCTAGTATGCTCAGGACGAACCCCGAGAGTGGCCTTACGTCCGGGTGTCAGCCCACCGTCATATCCATCAAGCTGAACGGCGGTCTCGCCAACATGGAAGACTGGCTTGCCATTTGTAGCCGTAATTTCTCCCGTAAAGAAATTCATCGACGGCGAGCCGAGAAAACCCGCTACGAACCTGTTCTTTGGGCGATTGTAAATCGTCGACGGATCAGCCAGTTGTTGGACCACCCCACCTTTCATGACTGCGATGCGGTCCGCCAATGTCAGGGCTTCGATCTGGTCGTGCGTGACGTAGATCATGGTATTGCCGAGTTTCTGGTGAAGGCGCTTGATCTCAACGCGTAACTCAGAACGTAATTTTGCATCCAGATTGGAAAGCGGTTCATCGAACAAAAACACGTCGACATCGCGCACCAGCGCACGACCGATCGCAACACGCTGACGTTGTCCGCCGGACAGGGCTGAGGGTTTACGTTGCAGCAAAGGTTCGATCTGGAGAATTTCAGCAGCACGCTTGATACGCTTATCGATCTCTCCTTTGGGCAGCCCGGCAACACGTAAACCAAAGGAAAGGTTCTTTTCGACAGTCATCTGCGGATAAAGCGCATAGGATTGAAACACCATGCCGATACCGCGATCCTTCGGTTCTTCCCACGTAACGTTACGCCCCTTGATGAAGATGCTGCCTTCCGAAATATCGAGAAGGCCCGCCACGCAATTGAGCAGCGTAGACTTGCCGCAACCGGAAGGCCCAAGAAGCACGAGGAATTCACCCTCCCCGATCTCCAGATTGAGATTTTGCAGCACATTGACCGAGCCGAAGCCGAGCGATAGGTCCTGGATGGAAACGCTGGAGTTCATCAGTTCATCCTTTCACTGCGCCAGCGGCAATGCCGCGTACAAAATACCGACCAGAAACAAAATAGACGAGCAATGGCACAGCCCCGGTAAGAATGGTGGCGGCCATATTGACGTTGTATTCCTTCACGCCCTGCATGGCGTTGACGATATTGTTCAGCTGGACGGTCATCGGAAAATTCTGGGTTCCCGCAAATACCACGCCGAACAGAAAGTCGTTCCAGATACCGGTCACCTGCAGAATGATTGCAACCACGAAGATCGGCAGCGACATCGGCAGCATGATCTGAAAGAAAATGCGCCAGAACCCGGCTCCGTCGACACGCGCTGCCTTGAAGAGTTCCGGCGGCAGGCCGGCGAAATAGTTGCGGAACAACAACGTCAAGATCGGCATTCCAAAGATGGTATGGATGAAGACAACGCCTGTCAGTGTACCGAATATGCCAAGCTCGCGGGTTATGATCACGAGCGGATACAGCATGACCTGATACGGAATGAACGCCCCAAACAACAAGACTGAAAAGAATATTTCCGATCCTTTGAACTTCCAGTTGGCCAGCGCGTAACCATTGACCGAAGCAATGGTGATGGAAACGATCACGCTCGGCACGGTGATCTTGATCGAATTCCAGAAACCCGCGCTAATGCCTTCACAATAAAGGCCGGTACAAGCCTGACTCCATGCCTTGACCCATGGCTCAAAGGTGATTTCGACTGGCGGTGAAAAGATGTTGCCGAGCCGGATCTCCGGCATACCCTTCAGAGAAGTGACTACCATCACGTAAAGCGGCAACAGATAATAGACGGCAGCAACGAACAAAATGCTGTAGAGCATGATGGTGGCCGGTGCAAAGCGCCGTTTTGGCTTACGACCCCACGGCTGCGAAGCCCGCTTTTGTGCCGGACGAGCCTGGGCTGCTACAGCCTCAGTTTCGGCTGGCCTCTTCCTGTTGAGGACAGCTTCAGTCATCGCGCTTTCCTCCGACTATATTCCAGCATTGTCCAAGGAACGAGAATGATCAGAACCGTGGTCAGCATGACGGTAGAAGCAGCAAGCCCCTGCCCCAAATTGGCCCAGCCGAACATGAAGTCGTAAACATATTTTGCTGGTACTTCCGACGCTATGCCGGGTCCGCCATTGGTCATGGCAACCACCAGATCGTATAGTTTGACGATGCCTGTCGCGATAAGAACGACGGTCGTCACCAGAACGGGGCGCATCATCGGCAGGATGATGAAGAGATAGGCTTTCCACTTCGGAATGCCGTCAACTCGTGCAGCCTTCCAGATTTCATCATCGACATTGCGCAGCCCGGCCAGCATCAGAACCATGACCAACCCCGTCATCTGCCAGAGCCCGGCAATGACAATTGCATAGATGACGTAGGTGCGGCTCGACAGGATAGCCATCTGGAAGTTGTCGAAGCCTATATCGCGAATGACTTTCTCCAGTCCGAGTTGGGGATTGAATATCCACTGCCAGACAAGGCCCGTCACAATGAACGACAGGGCATAGGGATAGAGGAAAATCGTGCGAAATGTGTTCTCGAAGCGGATTTTCTGGTCCATCAGGGCAGCAAGGACAAACCCCGCCACAAGGGAAAAGCCCATGCAGAGGACGCCATAGATCGCCAGATTGCGGACTGACACATGCCAGCGGGTCGCAGAAAACAGGCGCGTATATTGATCGAAGCCGACAAAATTCAACATAGGCAGCGATTTGGAGGACGTGAAGGAATAAACAACCGTCCAGAGCGTGCAGCCAATGAAGACCACGAGAACCGTCGCGATCATCGGAAGTGCTGCAACCTTTGCATTCAGATTGCGAAATATTCCCGACGGCTTTCCACGACTGCCCTCTTCCATGACGGCCATGATACTCCTCCCTGTTCCGGTTCTCGGAGTGTCCTGTACCGTCGTCCTCATCGACAGCGCAGGACTTGAACGTGACTATTGTGCCTGTTCGATAATCTCCGCAAAACGTTCCTGAATATCATCGACCGTCATGTCTGGATTGGAGAAAAACTCGGCAGCCAGACTTTCGATTTGCCCTTGGGTATCCGGCGCACGCAACTGCTCCACAGAGGGAACGATGTTGTCCGGGTTCTTCAGAATATCGATACCCGCACGCATGCAGCTCGAGGCTGAATCGAGATCCACATCGCCACGGATCGGCAGCGAACCCTTGGCCAGATTGAAGGCAACCTGCGTCTCCTTGGAAACGAGCATGCTTGCCAGCTTGAGCTGTGCCTTGGTGACTTCCTGATCCTTGTTCTTCGGGAAGTAGATCGCATCACCGCCAGTATCCAGATATTGATGAACGCCGAGTCCTGGCAAGCAGTCATAATCCTTGCCTGCAACCTTGCCTGCTGTCCCAAACTCGCCTTGCGCCCAGTCTCCCATGATCTGCGTACCGGCGCGGCCGGTCAGCACCATGTTGGTCGCCTCGTTCCATGAACGGCCCACATAACCCGGGTCAGCCAATGAGCGCGCCTGAGCCAGCGCTTCAAAAACCTTCTTCATTTCAGGACCGCGTGCCGCATCGGCGTTCTTGTCCTTATTGACCTTTAGATAGAGGTCCTTACCGCCAATCGCAGTTGTCAGGACAGTCAGCATGCCATTCACCTGCCAACCGTCACCGGTCGCCAACGGCACAATGTTCTTTTCCTTCAGCTTGGGAGCTGCAGCTATAAGGTCATTCCAGTTCTTTGGAGGTTCGGTTCCGGCCTCGCGAAAGGCTTGCGGATTGATCCACATCCATTCCCACGAGTGAATATTCAGCGGTACACAGTAGAGGCGCCCTTCATAAGTACAGGATTCCAAGAGACTCTTCGGGCGAATGAAGTTGGCCCAGTCTTCCTTTTCGGCGAGCTCGGTCAAATCCGTCATCAATCCGCCCTGAACCAGTTCTTCAGCCTGCCGTCCATGATTGAGCTGGGTCGCTCCCATTGGATTACCGCCGAGAATACGGCTGATAATGATCGGGCGGGCTGTAGCGCCGCTACCGGCAATCGCCCCATCGACCCACTTGTCGCCGCCGAGCGCATCATATTTTTCAGCGAGAACTTTGACAGCTGCCGCTTCACCGCCAGATGTCCACCAATGCGTAACTTCAAGATTAGCCGCAGAAGCTGAAGCTGCCATTGTCAACGTTGTCATAGCGAGACAAACGGATGTGGTGAGAACTTTTGCTCTTTCTGGTAACATTCCATATCCTCCCAAATCTGAAACGTTACAGATATGGTATTCAAAACGATTTCGCTTGCAAGTCCTTAATTTCCAACGAGTGGAATCTAGCGCTCAGGAAGAGTTTAACATATTGATATTCTGTTATTTTCCTGAAAGAGATTTTTCGGCGCGAAAGGATCATCTTGTGTTTTATATCGTTTGATATTCAGTATGAAACACTCAAGATCTATGAATCTGTAACGTTACAGTTTGAAACAATCACAAACGAAAAGGGCGCTCGTGAGAGCGCCCTTCCTGCATTTCGAAATCGACTTGAATCAGGCCACCTTGCTCAAAAGGCCATGCGGATCGAGAACGAATTTCTTCGCAGCGCCCTGATCGAAACTTTCATAGCCCTTCGCCGCGTCTTCAAGTGAAATGACCTGAGCGTTTACGATCTCGGCGATATTCAGGCGCCCATGCAGGATCGCCTGCATCAGCTGGCGATTGTACTTCAGAACCGGTGTCTGTCCGGTATGGAATGACTGCGCCTTGGCCCAACCGAGGCCAAAGCGTAACGACAGGCTGCCTTGTTTCGCAGCATTGTCGACAGCACCTGGGTCTTCGGTGACATAAAGCCCCGGAATACCGATTGCCCCGGCGGGACGAGTTATCTCCATCATCTGGTTCAGCACGATCGCCGGTTGCTCGCCACCGCTATGACCGCGCGCCTCGAACCCAACAGCATCAATAGCACTATCCACTTCGTTGCTGCCTGTGACTTCTGCAATCATGTCGCCGAGACGATCACTTGCCGAAAGATCGATTGGTTCGAAACCCACTTTCCGCGCGTGATCGAGCCGTTCCTTGTTGAAGTCACCAACCATAACGACCGCAGCGCCCAGAATGCGAGCGGATGCCGCAGCAGCAAGCCCCACCGGTCCCGCACCCGCGACATATACAACCGAACCAACCCCGACGCCGGCTTTCACCGCACCGTGAAAGCCGGTCGGCAAGATGTCAGAAAGCATCGTCAGGTCGCGGATTTTTTCCATCGCCTGCTCGCGATCGGGGAACTTGAGCAGATTGAAATCGGCATAGGGCACCGTGACATAGCGGGCCTGCCCACCAATCCAGCCTCCCATATCAACATATCCATAGGCGCCCCCGGCACGCGACGGGTTGACCGTCAGGCAAACACCTGTGTCCTGGGATTTGCAGCAGCGGCAGCGACCGCAAGCGACATTGAACGGGACTGAAACGATGTCGCCCACATCGAGCATCTCAACATCGCTGCCTTTTTCAATAATTTCACCGGTAATTTCATGCCCCAGCACGAGACCGGGCATCGCAGTCGTGCGTCCGCGAACCATATGCTGGTCGGAACCACAAATATTTGTCGAGATTACCTTCAATATAACGGCGTGGTCCAGCTTCCTCCCGTCCGGTGCCGCTAACGCTGGATCTTCAATATCGCGTACTTCGACTGTCCCGGGCCGCAAATAAACGACGCCACGGTTCTTGCTCATGTCTACCTCCTCCAGGTCGAACAACACTGACAGATTTCAAACAATGCAATGATCGATGGTCTCCGGACGCAAATTGACAACGCCCGTTTCAGGGAGGTTACAGACGGAAAGCGAGCGGCTCAGTCCCAATCGCGACACGTCTCATTCAAATTGAACTTGAGGATTTGGTGCATCACCGTCAGTGTGCAGTAAGCTTCATGTTTCCCGCGCCGTCATCAAAAATGAAGGCAGGGCCGACAACACGTACACTACGGTCTGTTATGGGAGCAAAAGACGCCGCTGAAGCAGCTGTGTCATCACTACGAGTCGGTCGAGCATTTGGCATGGGAACAACGACATTTTTGAGCGCGCGACCGCCCTTGCTACTGGCCCGCAGCTCACTGATCTTGTCGACATAACCGGCCCAGTTGCATCTTCTGAAATCGCCGCTTCCCTGATAGTTATATGCGGTAGACAACTCGACATAGGGCTTACCGTTCGAGACCGACACCATATCGGCCGTTTCGCCGTTCGGATCATTCAGAACGTAGAGATCGACATTCTCCCCCTGACAAATAAAACGGCATTGTGCCACTGTTTCCGTCACGCTGTCGGACTTCTGAAACTGTGAATGCGGAGCTGGGAAAAGATAACCATCCGACAAACGCACACAATAAGTCAGGGCGCCTTTGATACCATTCGGCACCCATGGCTTGTCGTTCGTTGCGACAGACGCAACTTTGGGACGGTCAAGTTTCACTTTTGCTGCCGGACTGGCAGCCGGTTGCTCTACGCATGATCGGGAAGAAAGCGAACTGGATGAAAGCTGCCGCTGTATTTCAGCTATTCTTTGAGAAAGATCGCGGCAAGGATTGAAAAAACCGCCGCGTTCGTCGCCACCCTTGCAACCACGGCTGCGTTCCAGCGCGCGCAGTGCCGAAAGCTGGCGCTGCGTCATCATATCCGCAGCACCGGCTGCACGCGTGCAGGACGCGGCAGCCAATTGCGGGAAACAGAACAGTCCAATCAAAAGAAGCAAGGCGAAAGATTTTGCCACCACAACACCTTTGAAACCCATAACTTTTGATGATCACCTCACCGACAAGAGCTGACGAGGTGCTTCCATTTCTGAACTCCCTCGTTTGGAGTTCAGCACTTGATCCGGATCCATTTCCGATACCAAAGCGGCCAATGCCAATCGAAGATAAAGCGGCGCATCAGTGCGATCTATCGCTTTCAGCGCAACTCGCGAAATACCGAGAGAGTGGGCCAGCTCCTGCTCGGATGTGTTTAGGGATGCACAGATTCTCGCGAGCTTTTCGTATGCACGTCTACCCATTACCGTTGTTCCCTCCTCTGTCATTACAGCGATCATCTCCGATCGCCATTGCCTTCACCATTTTATATTCAGCCCCAAGTTACCCTCCCATATCCGGTTGCGTTCGCCACCAAGATTGGTCGTGTAGTCCGCAGTCGCAAACAAACTGGCTTTCTCGGTAATATCCAAGGTCAGCCCACCACCCAGTTCCAGCGATGTGCCCTTGAGATCAGTCACAATCGGATCGGTGGCAAAACGCACAGTCTGATCCGATGAAAAATTCTGCCAAAGATTGGCTTTCAGATATGGCCGTAATTTCCCGACCGAAGTTTCTTGTTCACCCTGCAATCTGAACCCGATCCGGCCCGTCCACGCATTATCTGTATCAAACGCTACCGAGGAATAACGATCAGCTTGATCATCAAGCGAGAGATGCTGCCAGATCAGTTGCGCCTGCGGCTCCAGTGTCCAGCTTTCGCTTAGGGCGACAGGATAGCCTCCTTCGAGCGAAGCCGTAACCCCATGCCCGTCGAGGTCAATACTCTGACCTTCATTCGAGGTTGCATCACCACCGAACCACGTTCCCATAAGTATGGCGTCGAGATACCAGCCTTGCGGCCCGATATGAGTCCAGTACCCGCCGAAACTCGTACCCGTAACTTCGAGATCGCCAACAGCGAGATCGTTCCAGCCGAGCGCTTGCCCGGTGATATCACCTGTTGCGCGGGCATAACCGAAAAACAGACCGAAACGGTCAAAATGTCCGCCATCCGTTTCGCGACCCAGAATATCCTGTCCCGCCTGAATACCAAAGAGCTTTCCGTCGAGACCCGGTGCAACCGTTCCTCGCCATTTCATATCAATATCCTGCCCGAAGACTCTGCCCCAGCTCGCAGGCAGATATCCGGCAGTTTTCAGCAAATCCTGCTCGCCACGACGTTCATGAAACGTACCGAGAGTAGAAAGCGCCAGATGGTACGCCACAGGCGGCAATGCTGAATAAACCGGCACTTCCTTGCGATAGAGAGAAATCACGTCGCCCTTAACCCTCGTTGCACCAGGTGAAGGCGGAACTGCTCCGTCGAATGGAAGGACAACATTCCGTTGTTGACCCGTCGTATTGTCGGGTGGATTAGGAGCCTCCGCCGATACGGGAGGTGGAGGCGCATCGGGAGCAGAAGCATCTTCTGTTACCGGCGTTTCTGTATCCGGGTCGACAGGCAAAGCCGCTGGAGGCTGCTCGAGTGCGGGTGGCGGCGCAGTTGTTTCGGGCTCTTCCGGCGAAACGGATGTTCCCCCCGTCGAAGCAGGCGGCTCGCTTCCACGAACCAAAGTTGATCTCAGATACCAGTTCTCGGTGGTATTCGCCGTTACCCCGCCCTTGAACAGAAAATATTCGTAGGCACCGGCAGCAGCACGACCGTTCAGCGAAAAAGCATTCTGACTGGTGGAACCACCATTCAATGCTTGTACGACCATAATGCCGTCCGCATTTGTTGCAGCGCCTGCCCCACCCGCGTTGGTAACCGCAATGGCGGTGTTACCTGATGCAACACCTGTATCGATCACAAGCTTGTCCGAAGGAGCGCCATCAGAAGCCAGAACGGTATCTAAAAACAGAAGACCGTTCTGCCCGACGTAATTGCCCTTGATCGTAAATGTGTCAGTAGTGCTCGTCCCTCCATTGGTGAGGTCAATACGCCCGGCGTTGAAGACACTAGCCAGTTGGCTTACTGCGAACGGGTTCACACTACCCATTGCAGCACCGCCATAGACGGTGCTCGTCGCATCGATATTGAGCGTCCCCGTTCCCGTTCCGGCGTCGCCCAACGTAAGAGCGCTGTCGAAAACAAGGCGCGTATCGTCAGTAAGGTTGATTGTTTCCCAGCTGTCAAAACGGGAGACTTTTCCTGTTTTCACATTATTGAACGTGAGAACATCATTCCCCTCGCCGCCGCTAAGCCGTGCAGTAGCGCCTATATTGGCATCGGTAAGGTTGGCAAGAACGGCCGTATCGTTATCCGGGCCAAGATCAATCTTCCCATAGATTATGCCGCCACCACTCCATGAAAACTGATCATTACCGAAACCGAGCAGAACATCACCTGCAACCGTGCCGCCCGTCATGGTTACACTGTCGGTTCCACTACTGATGCTTATATTGCCGCCGATCATACCGCCAGAAACGATAATCGTATCATTACCAAGTCCGGCAATCAGGTTGCGGTCAATTGTTCCGCCAGACATGTTGAAATAATTATCATCTAGCTTGAGATTGACGCGTCCGATGCGTCCATCCGTCATCACTGCATAATCGCCATCGTCAAAGGCATCGACGATACGTCCACCCGACATAAAAAATTGGTCGTATCCGTTACCCTGATTGAGCGAACCAATCTCGCCGCCCGTTATACGGAACTCGTCAATATCATTTCCCTGACGAACATTGCCTGTAACGCTTCCGCCCGTAATGAGAAAGCTGTTGAGACCATCGCCCTGATTGACATTCCCTACAATCGAACCGGAATGGACTTCCACGCGGTCCACACCGGAGCCGAACGCTACATCTCCGCTGACGGTGCCTGTCCCTCCAGTCGGCAAAAGCAATGTATTGTTACCATTGAGGTCGGTAAGACCGCCGGGAGATGTGCCGCTGTCGCAAATGAATGTGTCATCACCTAGCGTCGGCGAAAACGAACATGCAGCCATGCCGGGAGTGCTTTGTAGCAAAACCGTTCCTAAGGATATGAGCGCTGTGCTGGACAGAAAACGGATGGCGCGCGAGCCGATGTTGCGACAATGCATTGAAACCCCTCAGCTCTTTGCAGTGCTCTACTCAAAACAATAGAAGGGTATTTTCTTTCATTAGGCAACGTAAAATATCACTTCAAAAGTGAAACTACTTCCACAAAACAAAGATAATCAAAAGTTCAAAGCAACCATATCGATTACCAAAATATGACACCTTTTCTTCCGAGTAAAATAGTATGAAATATATTTTATAGCGTAAACTGCTAATTTTGCTCATATATTCGCCTTGCCCCCCCTGAATAGGGGGATTCACACGCTACCGCACACAGCGCGCTCTGGTTGAAATTGGTGTAAGCAACCGAATACCAACTGAATGTGATCGAAACCTTCTAAAAGAGCCCAATATTAGCTTTATCTACGAAACCCCTGTCAGCCGGACAGATTTGAACGTCTCTTGACCCAGAATCCGAGAAGCGGATTCATTAACAATTAAATCAATGTAGATTCGCGGGCGAGATGAACGGCAGCACAATGACGAGCAAAGCGGACTTGATCAGAATTAGAACATTCCAGACGGGCGACGCGGACAGTGTTTTTGCTGTAATCTTGCCAATACAACAATGCGAGTTCGACATTCCGATCAGCGCAGACGACCAACCTGATATACGAGACGTGGAGGGGTTCTATCGTCAGGGAAGCGGTGAATTTTGGGTAGCCGAAGCCGATGGTCACATCGTCGGCACCATAGCCCTCAAGGATATAGGGCAAGGTCAGGCTGCTTTGCGGAAAATGTTTGTCGCCAAGGCTTATCGCGGTTCCGAATTCGGTACTGCGCACAAATTGCTTGCAACGCTCATTTCGCACGCTCACGAACGAGGCGTTACCAAAGTATTGCTTGGAACGACCGAGAAGTTTCTGGGCGCACATCGGTTTTATGAAAAGAACGGCTTCGTGGAAATCTCCCATACAGATTTACCGGAAGATTTTCCGCGGATGGCTGTCGATACAAAATTCTATGCAATAGAATTATCTTGAAGCACGCGACCACTCGCCTGCTTCAAGATAAGAGCAGCTTTCCGTCAGCTATGCTTGCGTTCTAGAAGTCGTCCCTATGCCGTATCGATTGCACATAAGCGTAGGCAGTGCCCAGAAGCACAGGAACGATTACCAAAGCGGTCCAGAATAGAATGTTGCTCATCTCTGCCCTCCCTCCCGTGGTGCGTAGCGATGTGCTTTCTGCATTTCTGCAGGCTCTATTCTAACACGTAAGAAGCCATCTTGTTCCAAATTCTTAATGAGGGGTTAACGGCCTCAATTGTTCTGACGGGCGAGTATCATGGCAATCCAGTCGATAAATACCCTGACCCGGGGAGAAAGTTGCCGATCGCGCGGATATACAACAGATACCGGTGAGGAGCTGGGCGGATAAGCGTGGAGTATCTGTACTAATTTTCCATCCGCAATATGTCGTATCGCATGATAGCGAGGTATCTGAATGATCCCAAGGCCCAAGCTGGCCGCAGCCGTATAGCTTTCAGCGGCATTGACCGAAACCGGAGCCGGTATCGTCACTGTTCGCAATTTGCCGTCGACCATAAACTCCAGGGGCATACGGGCTATGCTGCCGCTGGCTCGGAAGCCGATCATCTGATGGCCATCAGTCAGTTGATCTGGATGTCGGGGTTCCCCAAATCGTGCAAGATAGGCAGGAGATGCGACGGTAACCTCATCCAGCATCGCAACACGCCGGGCAATCATGTCGCTATCCTGCAGGAGACCCACACGCAGAACGCAATCGATACCTTCCCGAACCGGATCAACGAACCGATCGCCCTCGGTCATATAAAGTTCAATATCCGGATACTTTTCCAGAAAAGCTGGCAATTCCGGTAGCAGAAAATGCCGCGCAAGCGTGCCCTGCACTTCCACCCGAAGCAAACCTCTCGGCATTGCGCCAGAAAATCCGCCTTCGGCATCCTCGATACTAGCTATGATTTCTATGCAGCGCTGATAATAGGCCTGACCATCAAGCGTTGGATTAACGTGACGCGTAGTGCGCAAGAACAATTGCGTGCCCAATCGTCTTTCGAGCTGCTTGATCGCGTCGGTGACGGTTGAACGCGGGATCCCTAGATCTTCCGCCGCCAATGTGAAACTGCGTCGTTCCAGTACACGGGTAAAAACCCGCATCGCATCAAACCGGTCCATCTGATTGTTCGCTACTTTCGGATAGTAATGACAAATAATGCCGGATTAAACGGTGTTAGGAAAGTGCGATCTTGCTGTGGGTTGTACAAACCCAAACCACCGGAACGGAGCAGACAATGTCCGATATGAAAAACAAGGTTGCCATCGTCACTGGAGCATCGCGCGGCATTGGCGCTGCCATTGCCGAAAGACTGAGCCACGACGGTTTTACTATCATCGTTAACTATGCAGGCAATGCCGCTCTCGCCGACGCCGTCGTCAACAAGATCGAGGCTTCGGGCGGCATTGCGCGAGCAGCACAGGCTGATGTTGCCGATCCTGCCGCAGTAAAGAGAATGTTCGATGCGGCCGAAGACGCTTTCGGCGGCGTGGATGTTCTCGTCAACAATGCCGGTATCATGACCCTGTCGCCTCTCGCCACAACAGAGGACGTAGATTTCGACAAGCTCGTTTCGGTCAACCTCAAGGGCACCTTCAATACCATGCGGGAGGCTGGTAAACGACTGCGCGACAATGGGCGTATTATCAATTTTTCCACCACTGTCGTCGGCCTGAAATTGGAAAACTACGGTGTTTATGCCGCAACCAAGGCCGCAGTCGAAACCTTGACGGCGATCATGACCAAGGAAATGCGCGGTCGAAACATCAGCGTCAATGCCATTGCGCCCGGCCCCACTGCGACCGATCTCTTTCTCGATGGAAAATCCGAAGAGCTGGTCGCACGCATGGCCAAGATGAGCCCGCTCGAACGTCTGGGGACCCCGGAAGACATTGCAGGGGTGGTTGCGTTCCTGGCCGGACCCGACGGTGCATGGGTAAATGGCCAGATATTGCGCGCCAATGGTGGGATCATCTAGATTACCCGTGCACGCTCTGCGAGGCATTTACCTCGTAGAGCGTATTATTCCCTAAACTTATCCTAATAGTTGTAGATAATCCCTATTCGCCTTGACAGTTTGTCGCGGTGAGGCTTCACATGAGCCGGATTCTTTTCGCCTTTTCTAATAGAATTGGAAATGGCACCGGTCGTCGTGAGGGGATGCAAATGCTTATTGGTTTCAACCGGCTTTTCTGGGCCTTTGCAGTCACAGCTTGCCTGTCGGCAGCTCCACACACTACACAAGCGGCCGAAACCCGGCGGATAGAGATCACCAAAGATAGCGATTATTTCGGCTTCGACTTGCGTACGGAAAAGAATGTCTCGCTCGACCAGTGCAAAAACATTTGTCTGGGCGACAATGCATGCCTCGCCTTCACCTATAATCCGAAGGTCAAGTGGTGTTTCTTGAAATCCGATTTCAACAAGCTCAATCAGTCCGTTGGCTCTATTGCGGGTAAGGTCGTCACGCAATCCGCTGCAGCCCGCGAAGTAGAAGATATTGGCGCTCCGCCCAGCATCTCGTTCTTCGCCGCCAATCTGATTGACGAAGCCCGTCGTCTGAAGCGCGCAATCAATGGCCTTGAAAGCTCCGACAGCCTGCGCACTTTGCGAAATGAAGCAGGTGCAGCGGGCCTAAATGGCGATCCGCGCACGGCAATGGAAAAGTTCCGCCTGGCTGCCAGCATGTCGCCGGATGAAAGCGAAATCTGGACCGGATATGCGCTTGCAGCGCTTGCGACCGAGCCGTCCAACGGTCAGGAACGTTCCAAGTTCCAGCGCGATGCGACGTCGGCCTCGTGGTTTGCCTACCAGACCTCACGCACCAAGGATGAGCGCGCGCAAGCGCTTGCCGTCATGGCGCAGGCACTGGAAAAGCGCGATGCATCGCGCCCGGCTTTGCAGGCTTATGAAGCGAGCCTTGATCTCGTCAATTCCGCATCTGTTCGTGCAGTCTATGAAGATCTGAAAGCCCGCAAAGGCTTCCGCATCGTCAATAATACGGTCGATAATGATAATGCCGCGCCGCGCATCTGCGCGCAGTTCTCCGAAGAACTGGTGAAAAGCGGTGTCGATTATTCGAGCTTCGTTACACTCGATAATGGCGCGCCAAAAGCTGTTGACGCCAAGGACCGCCAGATTTGCGTCGAGGGTCTGGAACATGGCCGCAATTATACGGTGACTTTTCGTCAGGGTTTGCCATCGGCTGTTGGCGAAGTGCTACCAGCTCCGGTCAATCTTTCGATCTATGTGCAGGACCGCGCGCCATCGGTGCGCTTTACCGGCGACAGCTTCGTGCTGCCTGCGAAAGCCCGTCGCGGCATTCCGCTGGTCAGCGTCAATTTGAGTGCAGCCAAGGTCAAGCTCTACCGCGTCGGCGACCGTTCGCTGGCACAGCTTCTCTCCGGCTACCAGTTCCTGCGCCAGTTGGACAGCTACGACATCAGCACGGTTTCCGATCAGATGGGTGCGCCTGTCTGGGAAGGTGAAATCGAGGTTGCAGGCAATGAGCTGAACAAGGAAGCAACGACCAGTTTCCCGGTTGATGAAGCACTGCCGGAACGCAAGCCCGGCGTCTATGTGTTGACCGCTGAACCTCTGGTTCAGAAGTCCGATGACGAATATGGCACCAAGGCAACGCAGTGGTTTGTTGTTTCCGACATCGGCCTTTCGACCTATACCGGACAGGACGGCATCAATGTGTTTGCCCGTTCGCTGGAAAGCGCAGAGCCGCTTAAAGGCGTGAAGCTGACGCTGCTTGCACGCAACAATGAAGTGCTGGGCGAAGCGACCACCGACAGCGATGGCCGTGCGACGTTTACGCCGGGACTGACACGCGGCACGGACGGCATGGTGCCAGCGGTGCTGATGGCAAGTCAGCATGATGAGGATTTCACATTCCTCGATATGGCGCGCGCCGGTTTCGATCTTTCCGATCGTGGTGTGACGGGCCGTGCCGTGCCGAAAGCGCTTGATCTTTATGCATGGACAGAGCGCGGTATCTACCGCGCTGGCGAAGTTGTGCATGTAGGCGCGCTTGCGCGTGACGACACCGCAACCGCAATTGAAGATCTGCCGCTCACCTTCATCTTCACGCGTCCCGATGGCGTGGAAGATCGCCGTCTCGTTTCCGACAGCAAACTGGCCGGTGGTCATGCCATCGACCTGACCTTGCCGTCGAACGCCATGCGCGGCACCTGGTCTGTATCGGTCTATACCGATCCCAAGCAACCAGCGATTGCCACGCAGATGTTCCTGGTTGAAGATTTCGTGCCGGACCGGATCGAGTTCGATCTGAGGTCTGACAAGCCGGAAATCGCTGTTGGCGAAACCGCCAGTATCACCGTGGACGGTCGTTTCCTCTATGGTGCGCCAGCCGCCGGTCTTGCGCTTGAAGGCGAAGTCACGCTTTCGACCAAACGCCAGTGGGACCGCTTCAAGGGCTATTATTTTGGCCTCGCCGATGAAGAACAGGGCGAAGCCACACGTCTGCCGCTCGATGGTCTGTCGAAGGTTGATGACAACGGCAAGGCGACTTTCCCGGTTGCAGTCGATGAAATGCCGTCAACGACGCGTCTCGTCAATGCAGCCGTCACCGTTCGTATGCGCGAAACCGGCGGTCGTGCGGTTGAGCGTAAGATCGATGTTGCCATTCAGCCGGAAACCGATCTCATCGGCATTCGTCCGGATTTCGCTGGCGATGAAGTTCCGCAGGGTGGCACTGCAAAGTTCAGCCTGATCGCCTCTGACAGCAAGGGTGATCGCAAGGCGCTTGATGGCGCACAATGGTCGCTGGTCAAGATCGAGCGTAATTATCAGTGGTATCGCAGTGGCAACAGCTGGAACTACGAGCCGGTCACTTTCACCAAGGCGATTGCCAACGGCAAGATTGACCTTAAAACCGATAGCGAGGCTGAAATCAGTCTGCCGGTCGATTGGGGTCGTTACCGTCTGGAAATCGAAACAGCTGATGCTTCGGGTCCGGCCACAAGCTATGAATTCGATGCGGGCTGGTTTGTCAGCTCAACCTCGACCGAAACGCCGGACGGGCTGGAAATCGCGCTCGACAAGGAACATTATGCGGCGGGTGACACGGCAGAACTGAAAATCTCCCCGCGTTTTGCCGGTGAGTTGCTCATCACCATTGGTGCAGAAAAGCTGCTCCAGACCATCACCGCCAGCGTGCCGGAAAGTGGTACGACCATCGATATTCCGGTGGGTGAGGATTGGGGTGCCGGCGCCTATGTTACGGCAACGCTGTTCCGTCCGGGTGAGGCGATTGAAAGCCGTATGCCTGCGCGTGCGATTGGTCTTAAATGGCTGAAAGTCGATCCTGCCGACAAGCAGCTTGCAGTCAAGCTGACCCCGCCTGAAAAGATCGCGCCGCGTTCCACACTTTCCATCCCGGTTTCGGTTGAAAATGCGGGTGGCGAACAGGCCTATGTCATGGTCGCGGCAGTCGATGTCGGCATTCTTAATCTGACACGTTATCAACCGCCGAACCCTGAAAACTGGTTCTTCGGCCAGCGTCAGCTGGGCCTTGAAATGCGCGATATGTACGGTCGCCTGATCGATGGCTCGCTCGGTGTCACCGGCAAGCTGCGCACAGGTGGCGATGGTGGCAATATGGCAGCCGAAGGCAGTCCGCCCACCGAAAAGCTGGTTGCGCTGTTCTCCGGTCCGGTTGAACTCGACAGCGACGGCAAGGCAACAGTCACTTTCGACATACCGCAGTTCAACGGCACCGCGCGCGTCATGGCGGTTGCATGGACCAAGAAGGCAGTCGGCCATGCGGTGACCGATGTCATCATCCGCGATCCGGTGGTCATCACCGCTGGTCTGCCACGCTTCATGGCCCCTGGCGATCAGGCCAATATCCGCTTCGATATTGCCAATACGGATGCACCGGACGGCGATTATCGTGTGAGCCTTGAGACCACCGATAATCTCGGTGTCGAGGTTGGCTCCTACCCTGAAAGCATCGCGCTTAAAGGTGGCAAACGACAGTCGATCACCGTTCCGCTCAATGCTGTGGCAACGGGTGCCGGTGGTGTGACGATCCGGCTTTCCAACGATGCAGGTCTCAATGTTGAACAGGCTTTGGCATTGCCGGTGCGTCCGGTCGATCTGCCGGTCACGAGCCGCCATGTCGTCAATCTCACGGCCAATGGCGGAAGTGTGCGAGTCGATGGCGGCCTTCTATCTGAAAGTCTGCTTGATGGTGCTTTTGTCAGCGTTGGTGTGACGCGAAGTGCCGCATTTGATGTGCCAGCTTTGTTGATGGCGCTCGACCGCTATCCGTATGGCTGCACCGAGCAGACCACCAGCCGCGCGTTACCGCTGCTCTATTTGAGCGAAATGGCGGCAGGCACAAAAGCCGCAGCGGGTCTGGAAAGTCAGGAAGAGCTCAAGAAGCGCGTACAGGATTCGATCTTCCGCGTGCTGAACAACCAGTCTTCAAGCGGTTCGTTTGGCCTGTGGTCGCCGGGGTCGGGCGATCTCTGGATGGACGCCTATGTGACCGACTTCCTCACGCGTGCCCGCGAAAAGGGTTATGACGTGCCGCAGCAGGCGATGCTGTCCGCACTTTCTAATCTGCAAAATGCGCTCGGCTATACCACCGACGTCAAGGAACGTGGCAACGACATTGCCTATGCGCTTTATGTTCTCTCCCGCAACAAGAAGGCTTCTGTTGGCGATCTGCGTTACTTCGCCGATACCCAGCTCGAAAACTTCGCAAGCCCGATGGCCGTCGCCCAGCTGGGTGCAGCATTAGCACTTTATGGCGATCAGCCGCGCTCGGAACGAGTGTTCAATGCGTCGCTCCAGCTTGCAACCAACCAGTCCAGCTACGACTATAACCGCTCCGATTATGGTTCGCCGCTGCGTGACGGTGCGGCCATGCTGGCGCTTGCTGCGGAAACCAAGCCTGCACCGAAAGTGCTGCCGTCGCTGATTACGCTGGTCGAGTTCCAACGTGAGCGCGCGCGTTATCTGAGCACGCAGGATCAGGCATGGATGCTGCTTGCAGCACGTGGGCTTCAGGATGACAGTGGTGTAATCAGCCTCGACATCAATGGCACCGCGCATGAAGGTGCGTTCTCCGAGCGCCTCAATGGTGCAGCCCTTGAAGCGCAGCCTCTCGTCGTCACAAATATCGGCAAAGGCTCGGTCGATGCGGTCGTCACGGCTGTTGCTGCACCCGCTCAGTCACTGCCTGCGGGTGGTGAAGGTTTCAACATCGAGCGCACTTATTATACGCTTGATGGCGAACCGGCCAATGTCACCGGCGTCAACCAGAATGAGCGCTATGTTGTTGTTCTGAAAATCGACGATCTGCAGGAATGGCAGTCGCGTCTGCTTGTGACCGATCTGCTGCCAGCCGGTTTTGAGATCGACAATCCGGGCCTTGTTTCCAGCGCTGATCTTGGCAATTTCTCATGGCTCGAAAGCACGCAAGCGGCCCATCTCGAATTCCGCAATGATCGTTTCGTGGCTGCTTTCGACCGCTCCGCAGGCGAGAAGAAGCCGATCACACTCGCTTATGTGGTGCGTGCGGTGACGCCGGGTCTTTACACGCATCCGGCGGCAACGGTTGAGGATATGTATCGTCCGCAATTTGCAGCGCGCACGGCAACGGGCATGATGGAGGTGGCCGCGCCATAGCGCGGCCAGACGAATGAAAAGGCGGTGGAAAATAGTGATTGGCGGTGCCGTGTTTCTCGGCATCGCCGCTGTAGGAACGGTTGCTGGGCTTGACTGGCTCGACCGCGCTTATCCTCCGCCTTTGCCGGAACGGCTGACCATTTCCATCGAAGTCATGGATCGTGACGGCGCTTTGCTCCGCGCCTATGCAACGCCGGACGGCTATTGGCGGCTCAATACACGGATTGAGGATGTCGATCCGAAATTCGTGAAAATGCTGATCGCCTATGAGGACAAGCGGTTCTACGATCATGGCGGTATTGATGGCTGGGCGCTGTTGCGTGCCGCTTATCAGCTTGCAGGGAGTGCTCGTATTGTTTCCGGCGGCTCCACACTGTCCATGCAACTTGCCCGCCTGATAGAACCGCGCGAAAGCCGCAGCTTCGGCTCCAAGTTCCGGCAGCTGGCGCGTGCAGTTCAAATTGAGCGACGGCTGAGCAAATCTGAAATTCTCGAACGTTATCTGACACTCGCGCCCTATGGCGGCAATCTGGAAGGCGTACGGTCGGCATCATTAGCCTATTTTGGCAAGGAGCCGCTGCGCCTCACCATATCGGAAGCAGCGCTTCTTGTGGCTTTGCCGCAATTGCCGGAGCGCCGCCGCCCGGATCGCGAGATGGAGAACGCGGTTGCTGCGCGGGATCGCGTTCTAAAACGCATGGTTTCGTCTGATGTTTTCACGAGCGAAGAAGCCGAGCGTGCATCGCGTGAGCGCATATCCGCGACGCGTCATCCCTTGCCTTCATTGGCCGCTCACTTTGCCGATCTCGCTTTGAAACAGGCGCCGACCGAGGCCCGGCATCAGCTGACGCTTAAGAAGTCGGTGCAGGCTGGGCTTGAAGTTGTGGCACGCGAAGCTGCTGCGAAGCTTGGGCCAAAAGTATCGGTCGCCATGGTGCTGGCCGACAGTCGCAACGGCAATATCTTAGGCGAAGTCGGCTCCGCTGATTACTTCGATGGCAAGCGGCAGGGCTGGATCGATATGACCCGCGCCGTGCGCTCGCCGGGTTCAACGTTAAAACCTTTCATCTATGGGCTGGCCTTCGAGCAGGGACTGATTGCGCAGGAAACCATCATCGAGGACCGCCCGCAGGATTTTGCGGGTTATCGTCCGCGTAACTTCGATATGAGCTATCAGGGCGATGTCAGCATCCGCCAGGCGCTGCAAATGTCGCTGAATGTGCCGACCATCAGCCTGCTCGATGCAGTCGGTCCAGCACGGCTCACCGCGCGTATTCGTCAGGCGGCGGTTAATCTCCAATTGCCGAAAGGCGAAGCGCCGGGCCTTGCCATCGGACTTGGCGGTGCGGGCATCAGCCTGCGCGATCTGGTGCAGCTTTATACAGGCCTTGCCAATGGCGGTCGCAGTGCAGCCCTTCGTGACGGCACCGAAGGCTCAGAGCCGGTGCAGCCATCGGCCCCTATTCTCACCGAGCAGGCATCGTGGCAGATTGGCGATATTCTGGCCGGTGTCGTGCCGCCGCAGGGTGCTAAACGCCTCGGCCTCGCTTACAAGACCGGCACGTCCTATGGATATCGTGATGCATGGTCGGTCGGTTATGACGGGCGTTATGTGCTGGGTGTCTGGGTCGGGCGTGCCGATGGTGGCTCGGTGCCGGGCCTTGCCGGTTATGTTTCGGCAGCACCCATCCTGTTTGAAGCCTTTGTGCGCTCAGGCGTTGTTTCCGTGCCGTTACCGCGTGCGCCTGCTGGCGCATTTCGCACAGCACGCGCCGATCTTCCTGTAACGCAGATACGCTTTTCGTCTGCGAGCGATCCGCTGCCGGTTCTCAAAGCCACGATTGAGCCTGCGCCGCGCATCGTGTTTCCACCTGATGGCGCGCATGTCGAATTGAAAGCCCTGACCGATAATGCCTCGCCATTGGTGCTGAAATTACAGGGCGGACGCGCACCGTTTCGCTGGCTTGCCAATGGCAAGCCCATTGCTGAGATTGAGCGGCGGCGGACAACAAACTGGCAACCGGACGGAACCGGATATTCGACGTTGACCGTGGTCGACGCTGCCGGACGGGCCGCCAGCGTCAACATTTTCGTAGAATAACAGCTACTGGGCCGCTTCTGATAGAACAGCGCTTACAGCAGCCTTCTTCTCCAGCGACATGACTTTCAAATTGCCGGAAAACAGGATGCCGGTTATCGGAAGCACCGGCTCCACAGGCAGTTCCTCGTGATGGGCACTATCTTTGGGAACATGCAGCTTATGTTCCACGCCCTCTTCGGCACCAGATAGAGTAAGCGCCACATTCCCGCGTGCTTCCAGCAATTTAGTGCCGTAAAGAAACTCGAAACTCAGCATCGAAACCAGAAACTTGTAAGTTCCGTCGCGTACGCCGCCCTTCATCATTGCCGCGCGATGCACCTCCCCGCCCATCGCCACATCGAGCGGTGGAATGCGCGGATCACAGACATAGCCAAGCGCCAGCAGTTGTCCGTTATCAACTTCAAAGCGCATTCTGTCTGAACCGAGATCGAGAGCCGAAATCGAGAATCGGCGATTGCTGTATTGGACCGGCACGCGCCCCAGCCGCTTGCAAAGCTGCTCGCCGCTCAAAGCGCGTGCATTGGCGAAATGGTCCGGGTCGATAGCGAACGGCAGCGCTTTTGGACGATGTGGAACAGACAAGGCCGGTTCGAGAACATCTGCAATCAAGTTCGCAACGATGGTTGTCGAAACTGGGCGCGCATAATGACCCTGATCGAGATAGAAAGCCGGATTGCTTACGACATCACGGCCATATTGTTGCATCAGCATTCGCGAGACATCGGCTGAGATCGTTCCATACCATTGCGAAATGTAGTTGATGCCTGCATCAATAGAGGGAACGGAATTCAGAAATGAGCCATTGCGTGCGCCGAACACAAGCGTTGCAATACGCAAGTTTGGGTTGCGCTCAAGCGCGTAACGAATGATCCCTTCGTAAAACCGTGCCCAATGACGGAATGGACGCCGTTCATCGCCATAAACGAAGGCATCATTGATCGCATATTCGATCAGCAACAGCTCACACTCTTCGAGCTGTTCGAACTGCTTGAGCTGATAAAGGCCAAGAGCACTCGTCGTGCCCCCAACCGCGAGATCAGCGACGATGTCGAGTTCCACGCCGCGTTTCGCCATCGTCGATAAAAGCGTCGGCAGATAGCCGGGCAGCATGACGGTGTTTGAACCACCGATGATTACAGTCTTGAGTTTCATTTCGTCACCGTTGCAGCCTTACCGGCTGGCGTTAGCGAACCGCAACGCCACACACCGTAAGTGCTTGCATCCCAATCAAAATAATAAGCGGCTGCGATCTGGCCGCTATCCATCATCTGCCGAAAACGGTCGCGTGCTTTCTCGACCAGTTGTTCGCGATTATTGTCATTGGCCGGGCAGGCCTTGGACGTATTGGCAAAGCCCCATTCCGTGATCCAACAAGGCTTGCCATCCGCCCCACCGCAGAACGAAAGCGCATTGCTGATGTGCTTTGCACGTGCGGCCCGCGTGCCACTGCTGCCCGGATAGATGTGAATGCCGTAGCCGTCTGCAGCGCCATCCAAACCATACTTCTTGAGAAGATCAGTAAAGGCGGCGGGTTCGACAGTGTCGATTCCGCGCCGGTCGGCATCGATGAAGGGGATGTCGGACAAACCCGCAGATACAACCTTTGCCTCGGTGCTATGCTTGGTTTTCGCCAGCTCTGCCCGGACAATACGCAAAAGTTCAACGTATTTCTCTGCGCCTTTTTCGACCAGAGGAATCTCCTCCATCTCGCTTAAAGAGCGGGCAGTCTTCATCTTTTCCTTGGGCAGAATGGCAAGATCGCCATTATAAGCACCCCAGTTGATCTCATTGCCGGGTTCAATGGCAACGAGCGGAACCCCCAGCGCATCAATCTTTTGCAAGGCGGCACCCATTACCTGCTGAAAGTGCTCGGGGGATATGTCGGAAAGCCGATACATGTCCCAGATACGCCCACGCCCGGAACGGGGCTTCGTTCCTTCAGGATAGAAGTCTGCATTGTTGAGCGATATTTCGAGCAGAATAGCGAGGCCTTTTTCATGGGCAAGGCGTACGGCATCGATGCTTTGATCGAGCGGTCGTGTGAGTGACAGCCGAACCGCCACCACACCGTTCTCAATCATCTGATTGAAAATCAGCTCGCGCTCTGCCGGCTTGAGCCAGGCCATGTTGACCCTGTTGACGCCAAAGCGCGTATCGGCAAAAGCGCTCTCAGATTGGGCTGCTAACAACATGCCGCCTAAAAGCGCCACCGCTGCCACCACCCCACTCCCGATGCTCTTGCAGGTTTCCATCATCGGATACCGATATCCTTCAGCACGCCGTTGAAATTGGCTTCACATTCCGAATAACGATTGATGGCCGCTGGCACATCGATCCTGGAAAGGAAGTCGCGCAGATAGGCTTTTTTCTGCGGCTCGCGATTCCAGACGCTCGCATCGATATGCGGGAAGCCAACAAAACCGAGCATTTCGCGCATGCGATCATCGACAGCGATCATCAGTCCCGGGACACCCGACTGCATTCCGATGATCGTGCCGTGGAAACGGCGGCTCAGGCCGAAATCCTGACTGGAAATCCAGCTGCGCCATTTGTGCGTATCAAAGAACACCAGCAGCTCGTTCTTGCGCTGCCATTTTTCCATGTGTTTGTAATCGACCGGCGCCGTGATGCGGCTTGCGGCCTGATCATAGGCTTCGGAATGATCTTCACCCGCCATGTTCATGTTGTAGACGATGACCTCATCCTGAATGACATAGCTTGCAACGCTGTCCTTTTCGAGCAGTGCATGGGCATCAACAATCGTATCCGCCACACTGCCAAGATAGCCGCCGAAGGAAATTTTCTGCGCGTCTGCAAGGCTGGGATCGGCAAGGCGGCTCAGCGAGAGCTTCATCTGATCCGGCGCATAATAAAGCGATGGGCAGCCCGTCGGACGGACATATTTCATGCCCGCATCTTTCAGGAACTCTTCGGTGAAATGCCCGCGCGTGAGGAAAAAGCTCTCCTTGCGGCGCAGAATTTCGAGGAAACGGCGCGTACCTTCCGGCAACTCCGCTTTCAGATTTTCCTTCTTCTGAATACCGATGCCCATGACCACAATCGGCATGTTCAGCTTTTCAAAGACGAAGGATTCCGTCGTTGCCGCATAGCCGGGCCGCAGAAGATTGGCTGAGGCAAACAGGCAAAGATCAAAGCTTTCGTTGAGCTTCGCATAGGTATCCGGTGAATTGAGGCTGTTGGCCAGATGCCAGAACGGCACATAGGTCACATCATGGCCGCGCACTGCATTAGCTGCACCCTCACCGATGAGATAATTGCCCGTATTGGCAATCTTCTTGACCTGATCGATCACATCCTTCTTCGTGCGGATGGGTTCGAAATAGGGGCGATGCTTGACACTCGCCCCTGAAACGCTTTCGACGGTCCGCATCAAATAGGACGGGATGCCGGTGATCATTATGCGCATGGTGATCCATCTTCGCTGGAGTTAAGGCATGTCTCCCAAAAGTGGGAACCGGTTTTGGGACAAAGACATGCGAACAATAAAAATCTGAAGCCTGCTTCAGACCGAGGTGGACTGGGAGTTATCCAATGCCGATTTCTGAAAGCACGCTTCGGAAATTGCGTTCTCGCGCCGAGTAGTTTTCGATGACTTCGGGGATATTCATCGCGGCGATGTGGTCGCTCACGAAAGCCCTCCGATCGTTGGCCGCATTGAGATCGCGCGCGTCGATCTTCGGCAGACCGGAGAAATTCAGCATCTCTCGCATACGATCATCGACAGCGACCATCAGGCTCGGCACACCAGCCTGCATGGAAATAACATTGCCGTGGAAACGACGACCGAAGGAGAAATCCATAGTCGAGCACCAGGCACGCCATTGATTAGTATCGAGGAAGGCGTGAACGCTGATCTTCTTCTTGAGATCGTCCGAGCCCTTGTAGGTCAACGGACCGACGAGTTCGCCGGTTGTGGAATCGTAGGCGCGGCCATTGGCATCGGATTCAAGCTGCATGTCGAAGTGCAGCAGCTCATCTTGAACCACATAGGCTGAACGACCGTCATCCGAACTCAGCGCGTTCATATCGCCAATGGTTTCAAGTTCCGCCCCCATATAACCGGTGAAAACGGTACGGCCCTCGCCCACCTTCACATCGGGCAGACGGCTGATCGCCTTGCGCATATTATCCGGACGGAAATAGAGCGACGGACAGCCGACCGGACGAACATAGGAAAAGCCTTGATCGCGGAGATATCCGGCAGCATTTTCACCGCGCGTGAGGAAATAATGCTCGCGGGATTTGAGTACTTCCAAAAGCTTCTTCGTGCCCGCTGGCAGGCCGTCTTCGCCTTCAATGTCAGGACGGTTCTGGATGCCGATGCCGAGCATGACGACGGGCATATTAAGTTTGGATAGAACAAGCGCTTCCGCATCTGCGGACAGGCCCTTGCGCAGAAGGTTTGCGCAGGTGAAGACGCAGATATCGAAATCCTTGTTGACCTCTTCGAGACCCGTTCCATTGTTCACGCAATTATAGAGATGCCAGAACGGGATGTGCTTGGCGCTCGGCAGAAGCGCCGTCATCGCACCTTCGCCGATCAGATAATTGCCAGTATTGCTGATATTCTTCAGCTCCTGGATGAAATTATCCCTGGATTCGGAATCCCGCTGTTTTTCCGAATAATGGACCTGCGCTTTATCCGCACGTTGGATAAGGCGCGTCAGATGGCTCGGAATGCCTGTGACGAGGATTCTTGGATTGGTTGGGCGGCTCATAGGTCGACCTTTCTGATATAATCAGGCAACTGCACGGCCGGGAAGAGCGGCGATCGTGCTGGCAGCATCTGCAACATCCGGCTGGGAAGACCGGGATTTCGGATAAGCGGGGCGTATTTCATTCGCCCAATCGGTAAATTCGGAGAAAGCCGAGCTCCATGTGCGGTGAGCAGCGGAGGCGAGCGCACCTTCAGCGGTTCGCATCAGGGCTTCGCGATCCTGCGCAAGAATGGTCAGAATGCGCGTCATGTCGGAGACGATCTGCGCATCGTTGCCATTGCGGATGAGAATGCCATCGCGGCCATGATTGATCAGCTCATCGACAGCACCAACCGCCGTCGCAACCGGCACGCAGCCAAGCTGCTGTGCTTCGGCAATCATCAGCGGCGCACCTTCCCAGCGCGATGGCATCAAGAGAACATCAGCCCATGCGAGATGGTTCGCAATGTCCTTGCCGTCAAAGACTGGTGGCGAGACTTTCACACCCGCATCCTTCAGGCGCGTCATCCAAGAGGCACTTGGATCGTCGGAGAGGATTTCGCCGCCAATTGCCTGCGCTTCGAAGGGAATACCCTGCTCTTTCAGCTTGACGATTGCATCATGCAGCCTGTCGATACCCTTTTGGCGATCGAGACGCCCCATATAGAGCATTCGCATCGGTTCGCCCTTGCGGCCTTGCTTGCGCGCTGCGGTGACTTGCGCACGCAGTTTTGTATCGATTGAAAAACTAGCTCCGTTTGGCACGGAGAACACTTTTTCATACGGCACGCCAAAGCTGTGCAGATAGATTTTCAATTGATCCGAACAGGTCAGGAATGCATCATAGGCATGTTCAAAGGCAATCGCGGCATAGGGCTGCCCCGCCTGGCGGCGGAAGACCGTTTCATCCACCACATGCAGATAGCAGGCGGTGCGCGTGCCTTCAGAGCGAAGTTTACCCATCAACGGATGCGCCGCCATGACGTGATTGTTCACGACAAGGTCGAATCCTGAAAGCTGGCCACGCAGGATGCCCCAATCAAGCGGATGATCGTCGGTGATAAAATCCTGCCCCAAGAAGCGATTTGTGTCTCCCCAGGCGGGAATGCCATCCTTCCAGAAATGCAGGTAGTCGAAGGACTGGTCGAACTCGTCCAGCACATCCATCCGCTCATTGCCAAGCACGAAGAGGTGGGTTTCAAATCCTTGGTTTTTCAACTCACGCCCGGCGGCATAAGCAACCTTCTCCGCCCCGCCGAACGAGGCATTCGGCACCAGAACGGCAGCCGTTTTCTTCCTTGCTGCATTATGCGCAAGTGGCAGCACCGGCCCGCCACCAAGTTCATTGCGCAGCACCTGATACATCTCAGAAAGTGCGGGCAGGCGACGCGGACGCCATGTCCAGCGCATGGCCGCACTTTGCTTGAGCGGGCTGGTCGCAATCGACGTCACCAGATTGAGCATCGATTGTTCAGGCCGTGACAAGGCCCGGCGCTGACGCACACGCGGGAACGGGAAACGCACTTTCATCCGCGCTGATGTGGGCCACAATTGCTGCGTGCCCAATGATGCGAACCAATCCAGCGCATCGTTTTCGATGATGTCCTTGATCAGTTTCGTCGAGACGAAAATCAGATCAGCGTGCGGCTGGCGCGTGCCGGAAGGCATGATCTCAGTATCGATGCGCCGCTCGTCTTCGACATTGGTGAGTTCCACAAAGACGATATTGGCCTGTTCAGAAAGCTTTTCGAGCCGCGACAGGATATTCGGCAACAGTCGTGAACGCGCCAGAAGTTTCAATGTCTCTGTATTCGAAGAGGCTAGAAACGGCGGAAAGTGAAAATTGTCCGGTTCGGACACACTGCCCCAGAAGGCGCGAATGGCATCATCAAATTTAAGATCTGAGGTGCCAAGGCTGAGGTCGGTGAAAAGGCTGACCGTCCC
This sequence comes from Brucella sp. GW823-FHT04E01, assembly GCF_058796175.1. NCBI lineage: Bacteria > Pseudomonadati > Pseudomonadota > Alphaproteobacteria > Hyphomicrobiales > Brucellaceae > Brucella > Brucella sp. GW823-FHT04E01. Next base: position 849,159 of record NZ_JBXAIK010000003.1, read on the forward strand.
CTCGCCTGCGCGGATCACGCCATAGCGCGGACATTCTTCATGCTCGAAACCCACAAGCGTCGGGCGACGGAACAGCGCCTTGTGCCGCTTGCGCAGGAAACTGATTGAGCCGGAGCGGTCACGATTGGCTTCCTTGAAACGGCTCTCCGCGCGCAGGCGATACTCGAAGCCGGTATCGTGGCAAGGCGCACCGACAAAGCCTGCCTCAATGGCGGACAGCCAGAACTCCCAGTCTTCAAAGCCATTTTGACGATCATCATCAAAACGGACACCGCTGCGGAAAACCTCCGCAGAAATCATCGATCCGGTATCGCAGATATTATCAGTGATGCAGTGGATCAGGCGCGAATAGCTGTCGCCATAATGAGCGCGCCAGTTGACCGAAAAGGTATCGATATTGGTGTAAACCCAGCCCGCATTCGACGCCAAAAGCTTGCGATAGAGCGTATCGATGGTGTGGGGCTGTACCCGGTTGTCGGCATCAACGAAATAAACCGCTTTAACATCCGGCATCTCTTCGAGAATATAGTCGACAGCACGATTGCGCGCCCCGCCGGGCCCTGCATTCTCGCCGAAGATGATGTGAATGTTTGGATGAGCCGCCGCATAAAGCGTCAGGCTATCAAACACTTCGCGGCGCGGATCACCATCGACGGACACCACGATCTGCGTGCGGAAAACCGTTTCTGACGCGAGAACGGTTTCCAGCGCTTCGAGAGCCAGCGCCGCATGACCATAGAGTGGCATGGCGACAACGATCAAATCTTTCGACCTATCGTACATTCGCGGCCTCTTTGGTTATTTCCTGACTGGGGCGCGCCTCAATGTGCTTGACCAGCCGGAAGTTGAACACTTTGAGCCAGGAAAAATCCACGGAACCTGCTGCGGCTTTGCTCAGGACGACGAGATCCATCGTGCGGTCGATCGGTTCCTCAAGCATGAAGTTGATGTCGATCGGACGATTGGGTGCAACTTCCGACCAGCCGCTGAACAACACCTGTTGGCGGCGGCGGTCGAGGCTGGAAATCGCATCGATTTCTTCCTTCACATCCGACGCCAGATTGACCAGCAGCAGTCCCACTGCGCAGGGCTGGCCTTCGGGATGATCAATCACAGCCCGCGCTGAAACTCGTACTGTGCCCGGCGCGACCACACGACGGATTGCAGCTGCGGTGACCCCCTCCTCAAGCGGATGGCAGCCGATGGCATCTTCATGTTCCAGAAACCGCACAGTCGGAAAGTCGGGCGTAATAGGTGTGACGGACACGTTGGCCACGTTACGCAGCAATTCAACGGGCAGACGGTAATCATCAACCTTGCGGCCATTGATCAGCGCAGTCGGTACAATGGCATTCGGCAGCGATGCCGGACGGACGCCCGGCAGGCCGGTGAAAATCCGCAATGCCAGAGGGCGCATGTCAAGATCAGCATGTGGAATACGCGCACGCGCCGCATAACGCTCATTGGCGATCACATTGCCCAACGACAATTCTGGTGGAACCCCGCCCGAAGCTGAGATGCGCAGACGCAATGTCCGATGGCTGCCATCGCACGCCTTCGGAAGCGAGAAGAAGTTCCACTCCGAATGCAGCGCACCGTAAGGCACCAGCCATTCGGCGATCCCTTCACCGTTTTCAAGATAGTCCAGCGTAACGATCAGCTGGCCATTGCGATTAGCAGGCAACTCACGGAAATGCAGGGCAAAACCGGAAACGGCATAGCTCGAAACCGGGAAAAGCTGTTCGATCTCCGATTCGCGCAGCAGACGCGCAAAGCCTTCGTCCTTCGGGTCGACCAGAGGGGCATGGCTGAAGATTTCCGTTGAGGAATCCCAGTTGCGAGCGTGAAACGCGTCTTCAATCGCCCGGTAATTCTCAAACATTGTCTCACGCTCGCGACGCAGCATGGCGAGCTCGGTGTGAACCTTGCTGACGTGGCCTACAAGGCGATCCAAACTGCTCTCAAGCAGTTGGGTGACCAGCAGGGGAACGGTTTCCGCCGTCGCATCGTCGATTCGCACAACGGGAAGTTCCGGAATGGTGCTCAGACGATAAACCTGTTGCAGAACCGTCTTCAGTTCGTCCTCGCCCTCTTGCGAAGCAGCAATCGCGATGAGCGGAAATGTATTCGCCAGCCGAAGACGTTTTCCATCCCCTTCAACAAAAGTGGTCAGCCCGCCCAGAGACGTCGCTTCCAGCGCTTCACGATCACGCATCGAAGCAATGGCATATCGGCGGGATTTCCGCGCCGAGATCGCAGGAAGTGGTGTGCTCAACATAATCATCCATTGTGTGATGGCCGACTTGGGAGTCTCGGCCTGCACTTGCAATGAGAAAATACAGTCAATGTATTGTCAACAGCCTTATAGCATCAACTATATGATAATATTGCGAATATTTGGAACAAGTTTAATTCAAAATTTGAAACAATGTGCATATATATTGCGTTTACGTCGTAAACACGCAGAAATACGGCATTTTATATTTTAGTATCACTGTTTGCACGCCCGATTGTCGCCACATACTGACTATCTCCCGTTCAATACTGCATCGATCAAGGTTTTTTGCTGCTGTAAACAATCCGACAGCCTGAACCGATTTTCGACTGTCCGGCGTGCGGCTGCACGCATCTGGAGGCATGCATCGGGATCGCGAAGGACATTCATGATCACTTCCGCCAACACATCCGAGTCAAAAAACGGCACGAGCAGCCCGTTTTGACCTGAGCGGATCACTTCCCGAACAGGCGGCGTGTCCGAACCGATGATAAGCGCGCCGCAGGCCATCGCTTCCACCACCGACCAGGACAGGACGAACGGATATGTCAGATAAATATGTGCGGTGGATATCTGGTAGAGCTTACGGAGTTGGGCGTGCGGAATTGTACCAGGAAATACAATGCGATCCGGCGGCAGATCCAAATTCTTGACCAGATGCTCGCGCCACGATCCGCCACCGGGCGGCGGCGTTCCATAGCTGACGCCATCACCGCCGACAAACACGAAGATCGCATCATCGTTCTGCCGAACGACCTTGGCAGCGGCTTCGAGTGCTTGCGGAAATCCACGATAGGGTTCGAGATCGCGTGCGACGAATGTAATCACGCGCGATTCTCCTGCCTTCAGCGTGCGTCCATCGGGTAGCTGAATCGTGGCGTGACGGTCTGGATAGAAGAGTTTTGTATCCACCCCTTCGTGCACCACGGCGATGCGATTCTGCACGGAACGCGGGTAGAGGCTTTTCTGCCAGTGTGTCGGGCTAAACCCACCATCGATTCCTTCAAGGGTGACGAGCTGGGCCATGTTGCGCAAACGCAGACGCTTGCGAGTTTCGATGTCTGGTCGGTCGCCGGGCGCAAATCCTACATCCGCACCATTGGCACGGTAGAAAAACTCGCAATAACCAAGAGCTGGTGCTGAGGGCAGCACGTCCTTGACGAACATCATGCTGCCCCAACCAATATGACCGATGACGATATCGGGCGCCTGGCCTTGATGAGCCATGGTTTCCAGGGTTTCGGCCACACGGTACCCGATCCTCGTATGATGATCGGGTACTTCGAGATATCTGGCCATCGCACCGCCGGTACGAGGACCAGATTCCACTCTGTGGCGGATGACGCGGACCGCTGGGAGGCGACGGTCCACTGTCTCGCAGATCAGGCTTACATCATGTCCGCTGGTAGCCAGACTTTCGGCTAAAGCAGCAAACTGGCCGAAACCGCGCCTGTGCACAAATGCTATACGCATGTTACGAAACGTGCTCGGCTAGTGCCGAAAAGCATCGCAACATATCAAATGCCAAATCGTGCGGCGTTACCCCACACGAGTTCCAGTCTGTGCAGAGTCTGATAGGCGATCTCGAGATTTCTGAGATCGTCATCATCGCGAGTGAGGATATGGTTGTAGGCCCGGCTTGCATTCCGCAAGCTTGCACACAGCCGCTCACCCTTGTCCGTCAGGCGGATACGGGCAGACCGTTTGTCCCTCTGCGAGGCGACACGATCAACATACCCACCATCGGTAAGCTGTTTAAGATAATAGGAAATGTTGGAACCGACGTAATGTCCGCGATCCAGTAATTCACCCACAGTGAGCTCGACATCGCCGATAGCCATCAGAACCAGGGTCTGGGCCGGGCCGATATCTTCCACGCCCAACTTCGTCAGCTCGGTTTTTAGCAAGCTCACAAAGCGGCGGTTTACTCGTTCTATCATCCGGGCCAGTTCGAAATGCGTGATAACGACTGTATGGACCGGATGTCTGCGTTCCTGTTTTTCGGCGGTAACTTCAGGAAAATCAACGGCAGTAAAGCCATCGACTGATGTTTCGACTTCCACTCCCTCGTGTAGAAGTTTTTGCATCTTTTGCTCTCCATTTTCAATTTTACTTCAAATTTTGAAGAAATTTGCAGTTATATTTTCTTTGCTCCTTTCGCATTTCCCCGCCGTAAGAACCTTTTTTCTGTCACATTCTCTGCAGTATTACTTTACTGATCTTGAGAACTAGCACACAGTTTTTAGGGATATCCGCCACCTGTGACCATTCCAAGGCAGATAGCGTATGAATGATACTCGCGAATTCAAATCGATTGGCAAGAGCCCTGCGCACAAAAAGGGGCAGGACGATTCGGTAACTACGCCCAAAGGCCTGATTTTCAAGGCCCGCCGCGTTTTCCTGTCGGGACTACTTTATGCAGTGCTGCTGAGCGCCTGTATCAATTTGCTACAACTCACTGTACCTCTCTATATGTTGCAGGTTCATGATAGGGTGCTGAACAGCCGAAGCATGGACACGCTCACCATGCTGACCGTGCTCGCCATTGGTGCGATGCTGGTGTTCGGCGTGCTGGAATATATCCGCTCGCTTTCCTTCCAGGCCATGGGCAGCGCGCTCGTGCGCCGCCTGAACCTCGCGGTTCTGACAGCAGCGGTGCAGGCCTCTGTGAATCAGGGGATGCCGAAAGCGACGCAGACGTTGCGCGATCTCAACGAGTTGCGCAGTTTCCTTACATCCCCGGCCATCAATGCTCCGCTCGATGCGGCATGGTCGCCGATTTTCCTCGGCGTTCTGTTCCTGCTTCACCCGATGTTGGGCGTGATCGGTCTCGTCGCCGTCATCATTCTGGTGGCGTGTGGTCTGCTCACCGACCTTTTGACCCGAAATCTGATTCAGGAGGCGAATCAAGCTAACATCGAAGCGGTTTCCAAAATCGGCAGCAGCTTGCGCCACGCCGAAGTCATCGAAGCCATGGGCATGCTTCCAGCGCTCGCTCGTCGATGGCGAACGATGCAGGTTCAGGCGCTGGAAGTACTCGATCTTGGTGGAACACGCGCCCGTGCCCTATCCTCGATTGCCCGCACGGCACGTTTCATCATCCAGATTGGATCGCTCGGTATCGGCACGCTGCTTGCCATGCAGCAGGAAATCACTCCCGGCGCCATGATCGCAACCAGCATCATCATCGGTCGTTTGCTGATGCCGTTCGATCGAATCGTTGAAAACTGGCGCCAGTGGGTCAGCGCAATTGCCAGCTGGAAACGCGTTCAGTCATTGCTTTCGGAAAATCTGGCCGTTCGCCAGACCATGCCAACACCGCGACCCAACGGCGATCTCGTGATCGACAAGCTGATCTATGCAGCGCCGGGCGTCGACGTTCCGATCATCAAGGGCATCTCCTTCTCGATTTCGCCAGGTGAAGTGCTGGGCGTCGTCGGTCCTTCGGCTGCCGGTAAATCAACGCTGGCCCGACTGTTGATCGGTATCGTCAAACCCACGTCAGGCGGCGTTTTCCTCGACGGCAATAACGTTTATCTCTGGGAACGTGGCTCTTTCGGAGAGATTGCCGGCTATCTGCCGCAGTCGGTCTCACTTCTTGATGGAACCATCAAGGACAACATCGCCCGCATGGGTGACAGCGACCCGCATCGCGTGCTGGAAGCCGCGCGCCTTGCCGATGTGCACGAGATGATCGGACGCATGCCGCTCGGCTATGACACGCCGGTCGGCGACGGTCGCCTCACCCTCTCTGGCGGTCAGCGCCAGAGAATCGGGCTCGCCCGCTGCCTCTACAACCGCCCGCGCCTGATCGTTCTCGATGAGCCGAATTCAAATCTCGACGCCGTTGGCGAACGTGCACTGATTCGAGCCGTCGAACATGCCCGCGACGACGGCGCCATTGTCATCATGATCGCACATCGGCCATCTATCATGCAGGTCGCCGACAAGCTGCTGGTACTCGAAAACGGGCGGATTTCGCAGTTCGGTCCGCGCACCGATGTCGTCGCATCACTGACACCTGCCAATAACGGCCCGCAAATGGGAGCAGCGAACGCATGATGGGTAAATCAGTCATTTCTCGTCGTGTTTCCAGCCTGCTCGCACCGCGAGCAGAATCATCGGATCACAAAACTCTCACCCGTTTCGGCAGTGTCAAACCTGAATGGGCGCTTGATCTGGAACGAGAGGATTCGAGATCACCGCTGCGCGGTCTCATCATTGCAGGCCTCGCCACAATCGGTGTCGCTTTCGGTGGATTCTTCGCCTGGGCTTATTCCGCCAATCTGGGAAGTGCGGCAGTCGCAATGGGCACGGTGATTGTCGATTCCAAACGCAAGACAATCAGCCATCTCGAAGGTGGCATTCTTGATCGTCTGCTCGTGCAGGAAGGCGACATAGTCAAGGTCGGCCAGCCCCTGCTCCGGCTTGACGACACCAAGGCACGCTCCGATCTCCAATCTCTGGAGAGCAGGCGCATCGGCCTGATCGCAAAACTGGCCCGCCTGCGCGCCGAGCAATCCGGCGAAAAAGAAATCAGTTTTCCGGAAGGTTTCGCCGATGGCGGCGAGAATGCACAGAACGCCATTCGCGCCGAAAACATCTTCTTCCAGAAACGACTTGCGCAGAAACTGAGCAAGATCGACATCCAGCAGAAGACCATTGAGCAATATACTGAACAGGCCAAGGCCTCCACATCGCAGATAGCGGCAACCGACCGGCAGATCGAGCTTATCAGCGAACAGCGCAAGGCGATTGCCAGCCTTGTTGAAAAAGGCTTTGCCCAGAAATCGAAACTCACGGAAATCGATACACGCCTCAGCCAGCTTGCGGGCGACCGCGGTGAATATGCCGGTGACAAGGCGAAAGCCGAACAGGCAAAAGCCGGCGCAGAGTTCGCCCTGACAGGGATCGAAAGCGATCTCCAGTCGGAGATCGCAGGCGAAATCACCTCCAGTCAGGTCGAGCTTTCCGATGTGCAGGAACGTATCGTTGCCGCGAAGGACGTGATGCGTCGCGTGGAAGTTCGCTCGCCGCAGGATGGTATTGTCGCGAATATCCGGCTGCGAACACCGGGCGGCGTCATCGCACCCGGCGAGGCGATCATGGATATCGTTCCTGAGAACGAACCTTTGGTCGTTGAAATGAAGATCAGCCCGCGTGATATCGACAGCATCTCGGTTGGCGCAGGCGCACAGATCCGGTTAACTGCCTACAATCAGCGCTCAATGGCGCCGCTAGACGGCAAACTGACCTATATTGCCGCCGATCAATCACTCGATGAAAAGACAGATACCGCATTTTTTGTCGCTCGAGCCGAAATTACTCCGGCGTCACTTGCCGCAAATCCGACTGCCCGACTTTATCCTGGCATGCCCGCCGAGATAATCATCGTGCACAAGGAGCGTCGCGCCATCGATTACTTGGTCTCACCTATCACTGATAGTTTGAACCGGGCATTCCGTGAAGATTAATGATCAGATAATTTCAAAGTAAAACTCGATCATAGGTTGAAATTCTGAAAAGGAGGGACGCCGCGCATGACATTTCATGCGCGGCGTCATCTCATTGAAATATTTTCATTTTTCTTTTCATCACCTCGATATTTCAAATTTAGAACTATTTTCTCTGTAAATACAACTTAAATAGAAATTATAATGACTATAAATATCATTCATATTTTTGTTTACATAACTGTAATATAAATTAATGGTAATAATTTGTTACTTATCGTTGCCAAATTTATACCAATTACCAATGTTGCAATTCCAGTTAATGCAGAGCAGACTACTAAGAGCATAATGGTCGGAGCATTCCGGCTTGTGGAAACCCCATACAGGAACACAAGGAGAAGCAGATGGCCACTTTAGAAGGCGGCGCCTACGACGACGTGTTGTTCGGCTCCCGCTTTGACGATTTCATCCGCGCCCATGGCGGTGATGATCTCGTATTCGGAGGCGATGGTAACGACACTGTCTTCGGCGGTAACGGGAGTGACATCCTTTTCGGCGGCACGGGTAACGACACCCTGTTCGGCGAAAACGGGAACGACATTCTCTTCGGTAATGAAGGAAACGACGTCCTGAGCGGCGGCAATGGCAGCGACGTGCTGTATGGCGGCAATGGAGATGACATTCTCCAGGGCGGCAACGGCTCCGACCTGCTCTTTGGCGGCGCGCATAATGACATTCTCTACGGTGGGAATGGCAGCGATATCCTCGATGGCGGTGCCGGAAACGACGTTCTCATCGGCGGAAATGGCAGCGATACATTCCTGTTCAATGGTGGCGGCGGAAACGACGTCATTCTCGACTTCAATCCCGGCGAAGACATTCTGCAAATTCAGAAGGGTATCAATGGTCTTGATATCGCTTCCGCAGACGATCTTGCCGATCGTGTCACGCAGGTTGGTGGCAATGTCGTTGTCGATCTCGGCAATGGCGATTCCGTTACCCTCGTGAACACCAATGCAGACGATGTACAGGCTCATCCCGACCAGTACTTCACTGTTCACTGATTGAACAATTGAGAGCGTGCCCGGCAATCCTCCCGTCGGGCACGTTTCGTCTTTACCGGGCACGCATCTTCCCTAGTTTTGCGTGCCCGGAACTTCCTGCAAGCCGAACTTCCTGCAAGAATGAAAGGGCCTCACATTGAACCTCGATCATTCGGCGGACACTGAAAGCAAAACCGAGAACCTCTCTATTTGCCGTCTTTGCGCCGATGTCGCTGTGGTCATCTGGGATATCCCAGGCCCGGCTCGCACAACCACCAAATGTACATTTGAAATAGCGGTCCAGCCGGTTCCGCTGTTGAGCGTCGGCATTCCGCTCGAGAATGGCGGCCTACGCATGTTTTGGGCCATGCGCACGGGTAAAGAGCCCGTCGAACTTAGGCTCTCCGCAGGCTCTCTCGGCCCTACGGCTCAGGCTATCGTGTATCCGGCTAATGAGCTTGCTCCCTTTGACGTCGAGTATGTCGTGAGCGACCTCACCTTACCCGGCCACATCAAGCTTCTGACCAATATTCTGACCACGTGGCGCAGCACTTTCCGGCTGTCGCGAAACCAGACTTTCGCATCCCTCGTGCGTGACCTGACTTTCGCATTGACGCCGGAACCGCGCGAGGCCCAGCATTGCGGCGAACCGGTTCAGGGACATCACCTTCTTGAAACCGCAGTCGACCCGATGCTGGGCGAGATTTCGGCCATTTATGGCATCACACCCGGCAGCGTCACGGTTATTCCGCCACGATTTGTGGTGGGCAGGCAGGCTCGCAATGCCTGGCAGCCATGCCATTTTCTGCTGGAAGCAGCGCAAGACCTGCCGTCATCGCTGCTGCTGGTGTTCACCGGCCAGAAAGGCGTTGCCGTTCGCAAGCTTGCGGCAACGACCGGTGAACAAACAGATTTCGCCAAGTGGTGGACCAAATGGCAGGGCAATGGTGCTTTGCGGGAGTTTTTAGTTCGCCAGCTCGGCAAACTAAGCCCTTCCGGTGCTGCGGTCGCCATCGACCTGCAAACGCGCACTCCGCTCCCTGTTCGCCAGATAGCACAATCGGCCACCCATCCCGCAGCGGAAATCGATCTCGCATTGGCGCTCGATGGCGGACTGATTGTTGGCGGGTGGATGCATGACCCCGCCGCCATGCTTGCCGATATCGAATATATTCCCGAAAACGGAAGCGCACTGTCGCTGAAGCCGAACTTTCACAAGTTTCCAGCCAAAATTGCCAAGCGGGAAGATACGCCACAGCAGGACGTGACGGGCTTTGTCGCCTGGCTTCCTTCGGTGCAGAATCTTGGGCCGCTCTTGCAGCCGCGGTTCCAGATGCGTCTCGCGTCCGGCACCACCGCGCCCCTCGTCCCCGCACCGCAACCCTTCGAGCCATCGGCGCAGCGTAATCGCATCTTGCGGTCCGTGCCGCCGCAGCAGGCAAGGCCTCACGTCTTCTCGCATATTCTGGGACCAGCTCTCACCGAAGTTGAGAAGAAGCTCGCCGCAACGGTGCGGATATCCGAAGTGAAGGATTACGGGACAACGCCCGCCTCCGCACTCGCATCCATCGTTATTCCACTCTACCGCAACCTGGATTTTCTGCGTTTCCAGTTCTCGTCGATGGCGACGGACCCTTGGCTGACGGAGAATGCAGAGTTCATTTTCGTGCTGGATTCTCCTGAAATTCAGGACGACACCGAGCATATGCTGGGCGGCTTGCACATTCTGCACGATATGCCATTCAAGCTCGCCATCATGAACCGCAATGGTGGTTATGCGCGTGCCTGCAATGCAGGCGCCAGCATTGCGACTGGAGCGACTATCGTGATGCTGAATTCCGACGTCGTTCCTGCGGAACATGGCTGGCTGCAGCAGCTGATCCAGCCTCTGTTCGATCAGCCCAAGCTCGGAGCAATCGGTCCTCGCCTTCTTTTCGAGGATGGCTCGCTTCAACATGCGGGGCTTTATTTTGCCCGCGACCGTCAGGGTGTCTGGCTGAACCACCATTATTACAAGGGTATGCCGGGCAACTATCCGCCTGCGCTTCGTTCGAGGGAGGTGCCGGGGGTTACCGGTGCGTGCCTGATAACACGCAAGGATATCTTCGATCTCGTCGGCGGCTTTACGGAAGACTATGTTATCGGCGACTACGAGGACAGCGATCTCTGCCTGAAGATCAGGCAACTTGGCTTCCAGATATTCTATGAACCCGCCGTAGCACTTTACCATTTCGAGCGCCGTTCGATCCGCCGCAGCACGGATTACATGCGCGGCCTCGCCAGTCAATATAATTCCTGGCTCCACACACAGCGCTGGGATGATGACATTACCGAATTGATGGTCCTGCCCCAGGAACAGGAAGGCACTGCCGACCTGTCCAATGTGATCATGACCAAATCTGAAAGGAGCGCCGCTTGACGGACGTGGTAGCGCTGAAACAGCCAGAATTTGAAGCCAAACCAGCAATACCGGATGCGCAGATCGATTGGCTGATGCAGTCTGTTTTGAAGAACCGCTTTTTGCCCTCCCCCGACCCGAACAGCGTGTTCGTCGGCGACGGGGATTATCGTGCAGTCGGCGCCGAATTTCTCGGTCATTTCATTCGCAAGGGCGGGCTTCGACCCGATGCCCGTGTGCTCGATATCGGTTCGGGTATCGGTCGCATGGCAGTGCCGCTGACGCAATATCTCGACTCGGCAAAAGCGCGCTATTCCGGGATTGATCCCGTGGCAGGCGGCGTGAACTGGTGTCGCCAGAACATCACATCGCGTTATCCGAACTTCGAGTTCCGACACATCGATATTGCCCACGACCTCTATAACCCAAAAGGGGCGGTCAACGGGCTCAATCTCGTCCTGCCTTTCGCGGACAAGAGCTTCGACTTCATCATCATGACATCGGTGGTCACGCATCTGACGTCAGACGAGGTCAAGACCTATCTCGATCAGATTTCTCGCGTCCTCGTTCCCGGTGGAAAATTATTCATGACGGCCTTCGTCGTGGACGATGTGGCCGCGCGCGACCGCCTTGGCAAACGGGACAAACGACTTGCATTTGAACGCCATGGCAACGGACCGTGCTGGTTCGTACCGGAATTGCCGCCGCTTGCCGCGGTCGGGTTTGAAAACGGCTTTCTGGATCGTGCGCTTGCCGGCGCGAAACTGACACTAGAGACAAGATCCTTCGGTCACTGGCGCGGCATCGAAGCGGATCACTATCAGGATCTTTTCATCGCCTCGCGAGGTGCTGCCTGATGGCCCAGCGTGTGCTCATAGCAGCCCATAACCATCCATCTCTGCACCCTGGCGGAACTGAAATTTTCGCGCATGATCTATTCCGCGCCTATCAGCGCGCCGGTTGCGAAGCCATGTTCATGGGGGCCACTAACAAGGTGCATCGTGAGGCTCGTCCCGGTACGAGCTTTCAGAGCATCGGCAATGGCGGCGATGAAATCCTGCTCTGGTCCGGTCATTTCGACCGGTTCTACATGAGCCAGATCGACCTTTACGGGATCGTTCCCGACATTGTCGAACTACTGCAGGATTTTCGGCCTGATGTCGTCCATCTGCACCATCTGCTTTTGCTCGGCGCCGAATTCCCGCATATCGTGCGCCGAACTTTACCGGATTGCCGCATCATTCTGACTTTGCACGACTATTACCCCATCTGTCACCATGATGGCCTGATGGTTCGCACCACTGGAAAGGAACTGTGTCATGGGGCCGGTCCTGACCGCTGCCATGCCTGTTTCAAGGACATCGCGCTTGATAAATTCGTACTGCGTGAACGGCATATCAAATCGCTCCTCAGCGCAGTCGATGCATTCGTCTCACCGAGTGAGTTTCTGAAACAACGCTATGTCGAATGGGGACTTGCGGAAGAGCTGATCAGCGTCATTCCCAATGGCCAACCGGAACGCCCCGCAGCCGAAACGCGGCAGGTCGAGCGCAACAAACCGGTCTTCGGCTATTTCGGCAATCTCAATCCGTGGAAGGGCGCAACGGTCCTGCTTGAAGCAGCACAGCAACTTATTTCCGAGGGTTTCGATTTCGAATTGCGCGTGCATGGTGCAGCGCCATTTCAAAGCGAAAGCTTTGTCAGCGAAATCGACCGGCTCTTTGCCGAGACATCGCCGTTTGTCCAGCGTCGGGGTGCTTATCGTCGTGAGGACATTGCCCAGCTGATCCGGTCCGTCGACTGCGCCATCATGCCGTCGATCTGGTGGGAAAATGCTCCGCTCGTCATTCAGGAAGCACAGGGACAAAACCGTCCTGTCATATGCAGCAATATCGGCGGAATGGCCGAAATGATTGAGAATGAGGTCAATGGCCTTACCGTTCCGCCAAATGATCCGCTCGCGCTCGCCCAGGCGATGCGTCGAATGGCGGAAAACCCGGACTTGCGCCAGTCGCTCAGCGAGAATGCGCGTCATCCGGACACCATCGACACGACTGCTGCACGCTATCTCGATCTGATCGGGACACTGCGTATCGCGCGTGTCGAGGCAGCATAAGAGGTAAATCATGAACATCGCGACCAAAGTTCCATCCGAGGGGGAAACCAAACAGGCAGCGGCCCCCAATGCCGCTGCCGCGCCTCAAAGGACCGAAGCCATGAAAGGACGCGTTGACGCCATCGAGGAAGGCCGTCTCTATGGCTGGGCCTTCGATCCATCCGTTCCGACAGAACGGCTTCTGATCCGCGTTCTGCTGGACGATAAGCCTATTGCTGAAGCCCCCGCCGACAATGATCGCCCTGATCTGAAGCGCAACGGTATCGGCGATGGCAAGCATGCTTTTGAAGTGATGCTGCCGCAGTTTGCCGCTGCTCGGGCTGGCGAACTCGTTGTCGTCGCCGCCAATGCGTCTGGCGCGGAGCAGAAGCTACGTGTACCGAAGCCCGACGAACAGGCGGCCGAAGCGCTTATCGCCGCGCCGATGACGCGCATTCTGGACAAGCTCGACATGCTGATGGCAGCGCAGCGCCAGTTGCAAGTCAACCAACGTTCGTTGCAGCGCGTCGCGCCTACCCTTGATGCATCCGGCAATGCCGCCCCGGCAGAACTGCTGGACATTGCAAGCTCCGTCGACGGTCTGCGAACCGATCTCCATCAGCGCATGACCGAACTTGACGTGCACATCATGCGCATGGACGGCGTTGTTGCAGGATTGGAACAGCGTCTGGATGACGTGCGCAAGCGAAGCGGCGGCGACCTCAAGTTCCTGATCTTGCTGGCTGCCGTCTTGACGGGTTTTGTCGCAGGCGCATTGCTGACCCTTGCGGTCATGCCCTGAGGAAAAACCTTATGGCGCAAGACGAGAGACCTATCACGCAGCAGCCGACAGCAAGACCAACTCGTGCACCGGATCGCCCTCCCATGATGATGGAGGGTGAAATGGTCGTCGGCAGCGCGATCGAAGACACGCTGGCATTGGTGCTCGGCATCGGCAGTGCAACAAACGATCAGGTAACAGCGTTCCTGAATGGCGATCCTGCCATGAGCGTGAAGACGAACCTGATTACATGGCCACTCAGGGAGCCTTCACCTGCCGGAACACATGGTTTCGTCGCCATCGTGCCAACGGCTGCTTTGCGCCGTGGCACTCTCAAGACGATCATGTTCCAACACCGGGCAAAGGTCGCCCGCTACAATTTCGCATCGCGCTCCGCTTCTATTGCCGATTTTGTCGCCATGATCGGCGATCTAGCCGGACCGAGCTTGCCGGGCGTCATCGATGAACTGGTGGAAGGTCTGATTTCCGGCCCTATCAGCCGGAAGAAACTTTCGGCCATCACCGTTCTGCTGCAGGCGGGGGCCCGTTCTGACGGCTGCATCGAACTCATCGGCGGCAGCGATGAAGGCGAGATTTTCGTTCAGGGCTGGGCGCAGGATCTGACGCCCGCCGTAACCCGGCTGCTGATCAGCGGCAAGAATCCATCACTTGCGGAATGCGCAGTCAGCGTTTTCGCACGGCCAGATCTCAATGATGAAGCTTCCGGATTTGCAGGCCTTCTTCTTGCCAACGAACCGGTCGAACCGACTGATATCGAACGGCTTCTGTTTCGCGGGCGAAGGGGCTGGCGTTTTACCGAAGTCTACGACCGCAGGCTGCTGTCCGGCTCGCGTGAAACGCCGGGCCATATCCGGGCAATTCTGCCGCGGGTACGCAGCTCGACAGACATCCTGCTGCGCATGCGTTCCGCCGCAAACCGTTTCGATGGTGCCGACACGGTATCCAGCCTTCCCTTTCCTGTCCGGATGGGGATAGACAATGTCTTCCGGGTGGAAGGCAGCGGCATGCTGGTTTCGGGCTGGCTGCTCGATCCCGATAGCCACGTGGAAAGTGTGAAGCTGCGCCGTCATCGCGGTGAAATCCAGATCGATACCAGTTGGACCCGCATCGACCGGCCCGACGTCACCCACGAATTCGACAATCAGCCGCCATTCAATGCCGGGCTGGACCCCAGCCGTCACGCGCATGGTTTCGTTGCCTTTGCACCCGAGCTTGCAGGCGACAGCACATCGCCATTCTATCTAGAACTTGCAATCAGCGACGGACGGCGCGCATTTTTTCCATTGACGCCAACCCGTGTCACCTCGCGTGACGCTATCGTACGGCAAATCCGCGCGACCGATCCAAATGCATGGGCGCTGCGCCATATTGTCGACCAGCAGCTCGTGCCGCTGCTACGCGGCGTCAACCGTCCTGCGCCGGAAGTCTTTGGCGTAGTCGATCTCGGCCCCTTCGAAGATGCGATAGGGCCTGCGATCATCATCGGCATCGACGAGCGCGTCGAGGAAATCGAACCTTTGCTGGCGCTTCTCGCGCTTGATCCCGAAACCCGCATCGCGCCAATCGTAATCGCAGCTGCAACCGAGATCATCGACCGCATCGGCGTACAAATCAGGCGTCTTGCGGATTTCTACCGCCTGCGCATCAGGCTCGTTTCAGCTACGGGGTCGGAAGACCTCTACGATGCACTGGAAGTCGGCGCCCGCACGGTTTCGACAGATCAGGTCATATTTCTGGCCGGATCGCTGCTGCCGCGCCGCTCCGGATGGCTGAACAAGCTCATCAGCGCCTATGAAGCGCACAAGGACTGCGTGCTGTCTCCCACCCTTGCCTATGAGGATGATTCAATTCGCTGGGCGGGAACCTGGGTTGCCGGACCGCAATCCGGCATGTCGGCGGATCGCGCTCTGATTAGCCGCTACGCCGGTTATCCCATCGACGCCGTTTCAGGAATGTTCTTGACGGAAGTCGCAACGGCTACGTTCGAGTGCTGCATCCTTCCGCGTGAAGCCCTGTTTTCCGTCGGTGGTTTCACGCGCGGTTATCTCGGCACCCATGAAAAGGGACTGGATCTCGGATTGAAACTCAAACAATCGGGCTTGCGCTCCTATTGGTTACCATCAGCGCAGATGCTGGGAGCAGACGATACATCCGTAACTGACAGGGCATCGACCATAGCGCTCATTGAGCGCATTGACCGGCAGGTCTTCGATGCACGGTGGTCCTCCATTCTCGCTGGCAGGCGTAACGTACAGGTGGAGGAACCCGCATGAGCGATAAACTCCGTGTTCTCGTCATCTCGCACGCTCACCCATCGATCTCGCTCGGTGGCGGTGAAATCGCTTCCTACAATCTGCACAAGGGTTTGAACACCATTCCCGATGTGCAGTCAGTCTATCTGGCCCGAGCCGCTCATCCGATCCCTCGGCATGGCACGACGGCTCTCATGAGCATGCGGCGCGCCAGCGACGAAATCCTGTTCCATGCCGACGAATACGATCACTTCTATCTGTCGAACAAGAACACCGATGAAATCCGCCGTGACCTGCTGCGCTTTGTCCGCGACTTCGATCCGGACATCGTGCATTTCCATCATGTTCTCGGCCTCGGGCTTGAAACGCTCTATGCCATCCGCGAGGCACTGCCGGATCGCATCATTCTGGTAACGTTTCATGAATTCCTGTCGATCTGCAACAATGATGGCCAGATGGTCAAAGCTGGCACCTCCAAGCTCTGCAACGAGGCGTCCCCTATCGATTGCCACGGCTGTTTTCCGCAGATACCGCCAGCGCGTTTTCTCAAGCGCGAACGTTTCGTGCGCGGCATGCTGGAACTGGCCGACGCATTTGTGTCGCCGAGCGAGTTCCTTGCCAACCGCTATCTGGAATGGGGCCTCAACCCCGACAAGATGGCAGTCATCGAGAACGGCATCGCCATCCGTGATGTTACCCCTCCGCGTGAGCTGACCGGCCCGAACCCGCGTCGCAGTCGCTTTGCCTTTTTCGGTCAGATCAACCCGTTCAAGGGCATAGACGTTCTGGTCGATGCCGTATCGCGTGTGCCGGAACAGGTATGGGGCGAGGATTCCCGCCTGATGATCTTCGGCGGCAATCTGGAAAAGCAGCCACCCGCTTTTCAGGAACGCATGCAGAAATTGATTGAAGAGGCTGGTCCGCGTGTGCGTTTCTATGGTGCGTACCAGAATGCTGAAATGCCGCGCCTCATGCAGTCGGTCGACTGGGTGGTCATGCCCTCAATCTGGTGGGAAAATTCACCCATTGTCATTCAGGAGGCGCTGCACCATCGCCGTCCGGTCATCTGCTCGAATATTGGCGGCATGGCTGAGAAAATCCGCGATGGCGAAGACGGCCTGCATTTCCGTGTTCGCAGCGCCGAGGATCTGGCCGACCGTTTTACAGAAGTGCTCAGCGAGCCGAGCATATGGGATAGACTGCATCATTCCATCCGCAATCCGGTCCACTATGTCGATTGCGCAAAGGAACATCTGGACCTCTACAACCGGCTGCGTGGGTCAAAACCCCGCAGACAGAAACCGGCAGTTACGCAAACTGCTCTTTCTCAGGCAAGCTGAGCCTGGCTTGACCTTAGTGAAACAGAAGGAAGACCGTATGGCACGCGCCCTCGTCATGATCCCTGCGGGAGAAGTGTACGATCACGACAATGTCCGCTGGTATCGTCACACCGACGTTCAGGGCAGCATCAATCATTATCACAATATCGGCGATGCCTTCGTGTTCGAGTCATCGTTGAAACTGATGAATTACGAGAAGGCTTCCGAACTTCCGATCACCAATTTCTCACCTGAGAAAATTGATCAGCTGCGTGAAGAGTATGATTATGTGATCCTGCGCGGTTCGAACTATATCAACAAGGATATGAACTGGCGCGACACGATCCCGGTCTTGCAACGGCTTAAACTGCCGGTCATAGCATTCGGTATCGGAGCACAAGCGCCGGTCAGAGGGGAAATACAGCTTTCCGAAGAGACCAAGGCGGTCCTGCGCATCATTGCAGATTCGACGACATCCATCGGTGTGCGCGGCGCTTACACGGCGCAGGTACTGAACGATATCGGCATCCGCAATGTGCGCATCGTCGGTTGTCCGACTGCGTTTCGCCGCAACAACCAGCATTTGCGTATCAAGTTGCCACCACTGGAAAACGTGACTCAAGTCGGCGTTACGGTTCGCCGCGAGGTTTCACCAGCCTATGCACAGGATATCGAGCAATATCTGACGCGTCACCGCGACCTTATCAAAACCATGGCCGGGCGCTTCGATGTGACCTTGATGGCTCAGGGCGAGATCGATGAGAAGAAGATGGTCTTCGGCACTGCGGAGCAGAAGGAGGAGGCCATTGCAGCGCTCAAGAACCATCGCTGGACAGCAGACTGGTATTTCGACGAGACAATAGAAAACCTCTATCGCCATCGCATGTTCTATTCGGATGTCGTTGCCGATTACGAGGAACTGGTGCGCAGGCAACAGCTCGTTCTCGGCTATCGCTTGCATGGTAATCTGATGGCGCTGGCCAACGGCGTACCGTCCATCTATTTCACCTATGACAGCCGTACAGCCGAATTTGCCGAAACCTACAAGATACCGAGCTATGACGTCTTCAGCGACAAGCCTTTTCGGCTGGAAGACTATTGGGATCAGTCGTTGTTCGACAAGTATAACCGGGCATGGTTCGAGACCTATGCCGAAATGAAGCAGTTTCTCGATGAAAATGGTGTCGACAACAAGATGACCGAAACCGGACTTCCCATCGCGGAACTGAAGGTCGCGTAAGATTTAGTTCTTTGGCAGTTGAGCGGAGCTATTCCCCTTCTGCTCTTCTGCCAGAAGCGACCACGCAGCAATGAACATCGCGGCAATCAGCGGCCCGACCACAAAACCATTGATCCCGATCAGTGAAATGCCCCCAACCGTGGAGATCAGCACGACATAATCCGGCATGCGGGTGCCTTTTCCGACCAGAGGCGGGCGCAGGAGATTATCGACCAGTCCGATCACGAATACGCCCACGAAAACCAGAATACCTCCGCTGATCCATTCTCCGCTTGCAAAGAACCAGGCCGCTGCCGGCACCCAGACCAGTGCTGCGCCGACCGCTGGCAGCATGGAAAGGAATGTCATCAACACGCCCCAGAGCAAAGCCGCCTCGACGCCCAAGGACCAGAAAGTCACACCGCCGATCGTGCCCTGAATGATGGCAATGATGATATTGCCTTTCACCGTCGCGCGGATGACAGCGATGAACTTTTCCAGAAACTGCCGCGTGTAATCATCGTTGAGCGGAATGGCCTGCCTGATCTTCCGTCCAAGGTCCGCACCGTCGCGAAACAGGAAGAACAGCAGATAGAGCATGATGCCGAAGCCGATGAAGAATTGCAGCGTGTTCTGGCCGAAGCTGACCAGTTTTCCGGCAAAAAGCTGACTACCCTGCATGATCGCAGACGATATGCGCGCCCGCCATTCCGCGAAATCACCCAGCTCGAACCGGGTCAGCCACTCCTCCAGCGAATCCGGCAAGGCGCCCAGAACGCGTGAGATATAGCTGTTCAGATCAAACTCGCGACTGCTCAGGCGTTGATAGAGAGAATTCCCCTCCTGTACCAGCGAACCGAAAATCGCGAGCATTGGAATGATGACCAGACAGATGCACATCAGCACGGAAAGCAGAGCGGCAATGTTTTTCCTGCCGCCGAGCAGACGTTCCAGGCGCTGTTGTACTGGCGAAAAAACCACGGCGAGAATGACTGCCCAGAGAACCGCCGAATAATAAGGCAACAGCAGCCATGCAAAGGCGATGGTGACCAGTGCCAGTAGAATATAGAAGCTCGCGCGCTGGACGGACATAATCACCTGCTGCAGATTTCCGGGTCAGGAAACCCTGCCCGGAAAACCATTCCAATTCAATAGAGAAGCGCAGGCCCGGCAGGTTATGCCGCTTTCAGAGGCGCCCGCTTTTCATCGGGAAGTGAACGCGCGAGTGTGCTCAGAAGATCGCTTTGCGACACCAAACCAATGATGCGGCGCATTTCATCAACAACCACGACAGCATGCGCCAATCCATCGGTCAGGCTGGGCAGAAGGCTCATCACCGGATCGGCTTGCGCAGCGGTGGGCGCTTCCACGATATAGTTTCTGAAATCGTCACCCGGATGCATCAATTCGCGCAAACCGACTACGCCTTTCAGGCGACCGTCGGCCGTGTGTACCGGCAAGGTCAGTAGATTATGCCGCAAGATCAGGTCGCGCGCCTGGCTCGCCGTTGCGTCTTCATCGATACTGACGACATCACGAGACATAATATCGGCGCAGGTCAGGTCGCCGTGGGAACGAATGGACACTTCAAGCTCCACTTGCCGCAGCAGACGTCCAAGATCGTTGCGATCGATATCGAAGCTTTCATCCAGTGCAAGCAAGGCGCGGTCGATATCTTCCTCGCGGATACCCATCCGGACCGAAGGCGGCAAATCTTCGGTGCTGTGCTTGTTTACCGGCGCAGCCGCCGCCACGTGCGGATATTTCCGACGCGACAGTTTGTGAAAAAGGATACCAAGGCCGACCAGAAGGCAAGAGTTCAGCGCGACCGGCACAAGCGGAAACAGCAATCCCCACTTGGCAACCGCAGAACCACCCAGAACTGCAGTCAGCGCCGCTGCGCCGCCGGGCGGATGGAGGCTACGGGTAACCGACATTGCCGCGATGGCGAGCGCCACGCCAAGGCCGATCGCCAAAGCCGGATCATCAACAAACTGGGTGACGGCCAGTCCCACAAAGGCGGAAATCGTGTTGCCACCGATGATCGACCACGGCTGCGCCAGCGGACTGGTTGGAACTGCGAAAAGCAGAACCGCCGAAGCACCGATTGGCGCTACGATCAAAGGCAGATGCGGACCGCTTCCCAGCAGCATGCTCGATATGAATCCGGTCAGCGCGATACCAATCAAGGCACCGAGGCAAGCAATCGAACGTTCTCGCAGCGTTGCACCGGCAAGAACCGGCTTGAACAGTCGGAGCGCACGCGACTGGTGTTGTTCTGGATCTCTCTGGGTCATTCCGTCAATCAGGCCGATGATAGGGGACGCTTCAGCGAAAACCCGTTGAAGCTAAAGACTGTTCTCTTGGAGGTGAGACAATATCCTGCCCTTGCCGGATTCGAACAAGAAAGCAAATCAGCATCCGCTTGCCGGAATAGAAAAATTGTTCCCCGTTCATCAACTCATCGAGAACAATGGTCTCAATGTCATTTCAAGCCCGAGGATCATAAGGCCGATCAGAAACCATCGACGGAAGTTTTCCGGTCGGATTTTGCGGCGACAAGCCTGCCCTAGGAACATGCCAACCAGTGAAGGAACAATGGCCAGAACAGACACCAGCAGGAGATCACCGGAATATGCCTGCCTGCTCGAAAGCCCGATCGCAAGTGCAGCAGTCGAGACAGTAAAGGAAAGCCCGAGCGACTGCACAAGATCATCTTTTCTGAATCCTAGCGATTGCAGATAGGGCACAGCCGGTATGACGAATATCCCTGTAGCGCCCGCAATCAAGCCGGTCAGCAGCCCGATGACAGGTGACAGCAGGCGTTCAAGCTTTTCCGACACCTGTAGCTGGCGGGCGAACAACGTGTAGGCTGCATAGATAACGAGCGAAAAGCCCAGCATCGATGTGGTGACTGCAATGTTCCCCCCGACCAGAACCGCAGTTCCCGCAATGGTCCCGACTGCAATGGCAAGCATCATGCTCCAGAGACGGAGCATAAGCTGACCGAAGCTAGGCCCCGCCAGAAGCTGCCAAAGATTGGTGATGAACGACGGAATAATCAGCAGGCTTGCAGCTGCGAGCGGAGATATCAGCGCGCCCAATATGCCCATGGCGACTGTGGGCAGCCCCATTCCTGTCACGCCTTTGACAAAGCCGGCACCGAGGAATGTAACCGCAATCGTCAGGATCAAGGATAAAGAATAAGTCATGCCCCTGCTATAGCGACTTGGCCATCAGACGGAATGCGGAAGTTCCTTATCGAGCCTTCGGCTTTCCCATAGGCAGAATTCGCGCTAACATTGCTTATGCGCTTTGATCTTACCGACCTTCGCCTCTTCCTCGCTGTCGCCGATACCGGCAGCATCACTCATGGTGCGGCTGAAGTCGGCCTGTCGCTTCCAGCGGCAAGCGAGCGCCTGCGTGACATGGAGGCCTCCGGGCAGGTTTTGCTTCTGGAGCGGGGACGACGCGGCGTTGCCCTTACCGAAGCAGGCGAAGCCCTTGTCCATCACGCAAGAGCGGTCATGCGGCAGATGGCCGACCTGCATAGCGAATTGGGCTCACATGCCAAAGCCATGCGCACAGCCATTCGCGTCGCGGCCAATACCGCTACCGTCACCGAATATCTTCCGGCAAAACTCGCCGCCTGGATGGCAAAAAATCCTCGCATCGATGTGGAGTTGAAAGAACGACAGAGCAGCGATATTGCTCGTGCCATTTTGCGCGGTTTTGTAGAGATCGGAATTTTATCGGATGCGGTGGAAACTGCGGGTTTGGAACTGGTTCCTTTTGCAATAGATCAGCTGGTACTGATCACTGCCAGAAGCCATCCGCTGGCTGAACATAAGCGCGTGAGTTTCTCTGACATCCTGCAGGAACAGTTCATCGGTCTATCAGCTGGCGCACTGCAGGAGCACCTCGAAATTCAGGCAACCCGGCTAGGCGGCAGGCTTAAAATCAGGACGAAACTCCGCACGTTTGAAGGGGTCGGTAATATGGTGGCTGCCAGCGTAGGTGTTGCGATCATTCCGCAGACCGCCGCCCGACGCCTTAGAAAGACACTCCCCATTGCAACGGTCGCTATCTCCGATGCTTGGGCAAGAAGAAATCTGGCAATAGCGGTGCAATCCTTAGAAGAACTAACCACACCGGCCAGGAGCCTCGTCGATCACCTCGTCTTGAATGCTGAGCTTCCCGCAATCAAAACTGCATAAGATTAGCCCCGATCAGAAAGAACCTTCAAGACGATACGCCAGCGCACAGCGAAAACATGACAAGCGAGCTACCCAGACTTTGGTAGTACAAGCGCTTTCATTGAAGGTCAGGCATTGGCAAGCCGCCGGGATACATCTACATTCTTTTTCAAGCGCACCGAATAATTCTGCCGATTCAAGAGCAACAACGGTGCAGAAACATTTTATTGCAGTCATTGAATAGTATCGCATCTGATTGCCCGAAGCGCCCAAAGAGGCGTGGGGAACCAAATTCAGAATACCGGCACGCCCGCCGCAACATAGTCTGGGAGGACGCTATGATGAAAACTATCGCCGCTCTGGCGACAACACTTGCTATTTCCACCGCAGCTTTCACCGCACAGGCACAAAATTATCCGGAACGGACGATCACCATGGTCGTGCCTTTCTCAGCCGGTGGGCCTACCGACACTGTCACGCGACTTGTGGCAGAATCCATGTCCAAGGATCTCGGACAACAGGTTATCGTCGAGAATGTTGGCGGCGCAGGTGGAACACTCGGTGCCGGGCGTGTCGCAACCGCCGATCCGGATGGCTATACGCTTCTGCTTCACCATATCGGCATGGCCACAAGCGCCACGCTTTACCGCAAGCTCGCCTATGACACGCTGAACGCGTTTGAATATGTCGGTCTTGTCACGGAAGTTCCGATGACGATTGTTGCACGCAAAGACCTTGAGCCAACCGATCTCAAGGGGCTGATCGAATATGCCAAGGCCAACAAGGATACGGCGACGGTCGCCAATGCCGGTATCGGCGCGGCATCGCATCTTTGCGGCATGTTGTTCATGAGCGCGATTGAAACGCCGCTCGTCACAGTTCCCTACAAGGGAACCGGCCCGGCCATGACCGATCTTCTCGGTGGACAGGTCGACATCATGTGTGACCAGACCACCAACACGACGAAGCAGATTCAGGCCGGCACGATCAAGGCTTATGCCGTTACCTCGCCTGAACGTCTGGACGTGCTGAAAGACCTTCCGACTACCAAGGAAGCCGGTCTGGACGGCATGGAAGTGGGCATCTGGCATGGCATCTATGCCCCCAAGGGAACCCCGGCGGAAGTCACCGAACGTCTGTCGAAGTCGCTTCAGGTGGCCTTGAAAGACCAGAATGTGGTTGCCCGTTTTGCCGAACTCGGCACAAAGCCGTCTCCGGAATCCGATGCGACACCGGCCGCGTTGAAGGCCAAGCTCGAAACCGAAATCGCGCGCTGGAAGCCGATTATCGAAGCCGCAGGACAATACGCGGACTGATCGTACAGGAAACAATCAAGGCATGTCATCTGACGCGCCTTGATTGTCGTTTTCCCTTCGGCTGCACATCAAACTGCAGTCGACGGGATACACGACCGACGTCATATGCCGATCTTCCGGCATAGCCCTTTCAACGGCAAATCCGAAAGACGATTGGCCATGAACGAGCCCTCAAGGAAATTCTCAATAGATCCGACCAACGGATTGTGCGGTGCACTGCTCGCACTGACAGGTGCCTTTTTTGCCTATCAGTCGCTTGGTCTGGACCTCGGCACATCGTTACGTATGGGACCGGGATATTTCCCACTTGTCCTTTCCGGTGTGCTAATCCTGCTTGGACTGGTCATCCTTATTCAGGCTACACGTGTCTCCGGCGAGCCTATCGGCCCGATCGCTTGGCGCGGCCTGTTCTTTATTCTGCCTGCGCCGATATTCTTCGGCCTGACCGTGCGCGGCCTCGGCTTCGTACCGTCGCTGTTTCTGACCTGTCTCATCGCCTCTTTCGCCTCGATGCGTATGAAACCACTTGCAGCAATCATTCTTGCCGCTGCAATCACGGTCTTTTCGGTCATTGTCTTCAGCTACGCGCTCGCGCTGCCATATCAGCGTTTCGGGCCCTGGTGGCCGTTCTAAAGGGGGCACGAGCATGGAGCTTTTCAACAATCTTGCGCTTGGCTTCTCAACAGCATCGACGCTTGCCAATCTCGGCTTTTGCCTTATCGGCGTATTGCTTGGCACGTTGATCGGCGTTTTGCCGGGCATCGGTGCCACCGCGACCATTGCCATGCTTCTTCCGATCACGTTCCAGATTGGCGATCCGGTTTCCGCACTGATCATGCTTGCTGGCATCTATTACGGTGCCCAATATGGCGGGTCGACAACCGCAATTCTCATCAACATGCCGGGAGAATCCTCGTCGGCGGTGACGGCCATCGACGGCTACCAGATGGCGCGCCGCGGGCGTGCCGGTGCAGCACTTGCAATCGCGGCAATCGGTTCATTCTTCGCCGGCACTGTCTCCACCTTTCTGGTGGCGATCTTCGCTCCGCCACTCACAGAAATCGCCCTGAAATTCGGCTCGGCTGAGTATTTCTCGCTGATGGTCGTCGGGCTGGTGTCGTCCGTGGCACTGGCGCACGGTTCGATCATCAAGGCTCTGGCGATGGTTGTACTGGGGCTGCTGCTCGGTCTTATCGGTACTGACATCTACACCGGCACACCGCGTTTCACGCTCGGCATTACAGAATATGCGGATGGCCTCAATTTCGTTGCCGTTGCTGTCGGCGTGTTCGGCATCGCTGAAATTCTGCGCAATCTCGAAAATGAACATGCGCGCGAAGTGCTGATGGCCAAAGTCACAGGACTGATGCCGACGCGCGACGATTTCAAGCGCATGACTGCGCCAATCCTGCGCGGAACGGTCATCGGTTCGGCGCTTGGTATCCTGCCCGGCGGTGGTGCCATTCTGGCGTCTTTTGCTTCCTACACGGTGGAAAAGCGTATTTCCGATACGCCGGAAGAGTTCGGAAAGGGCGCGATAGCAGGCGTTGCAGGACCGGAATCCGCCAACAATGCCGGTGCGCAGACATCCTTCATTCCGATGCTCACACTCGGCATTCCAGCCAATCCGGTCATGGCATTGATGATCGGCGCCATGATTATTCAGGGCATCGTGCCAGGCCCGAATGTTGCAACAGAACAACCCGCCTTGTTCTGGGGTGTGATTGCGTCGATGTGGATCGGCAATCTCATGCTCATCATCTTGAACCTGCCACTGATCGGCCTGTGGGTAAAGCTTCTGACAGTGCCCTATTATGTGCTTTTTCCGATTATCATGACTTTCTGTTCAATCGGCGTTTATAGCGTCAATTCGAATGTCTACGATCTCTACGCAGTCGCCTTCTTCGGCTTCATCGGCTATCTGCTGGCCAAACTGCGCTGCGAACCCGCCCCCCTGCTGCTTGGCTTCGTTCTCGGCCCGTTGCTGGAGGAACATCTGCGACGCGCCATGATCCTGTCACGCGGCGACCCGGCAACCTTTTTCACCCGCCCGATCAGCGCCATTCTGCTCGCCATAGCTGCGGCCGTTCTCGTGGTCGTGCTGCTTCCATCGGTACGCAAGAAGCGCGACGAGGTGTTCGTCGAGGAAGGTTAACCTAGGTTAAGCCAAAAGATGACGCTGGAGCATTGATATGCTATAGGAACCGGGGGCTTGGCCGGGGGCCTGTATTGTCGTTTGAATCGCCAGCACAGAGGGAGGTGTCATGGCGGACGAACAGCGTCGAAGCTTCCGGCAGCGACTGGCTGCCATCGTCATTGCGGGTATCGGCACGGCCGCCGCAAGCGTATTCTCCTATGCAGCAGCAATTTATGAAGCAGCCAATCCTGAGCCTATGCGGGAACTGAACCCCGGCGAGACGGTCGATACTGGACGCTGGCACGTGGCGATAACCGGCGCGCGCTTTAGCTCTGTTCCACCGACCGGTGTGAAACCTTACGAGCCCAAGAACTACCTCATGGTCGATGTCAATCTGGACAATCGCTCCGCGTCGTCAGCCTATGCATCGCGAAGGCTCCTCACCCTCGATCCGCCAAATCCGGCGCTGAAAGACCCAATCGTTTACATCATCAAGGACAAATGGATTGCGAGCCCGATCAATCCCGGCATGCCGGAAAAGCTGACCGTAGTATGGGAATGGCCGCAAGGTGAAACTCCGCCGCAGAAAGTGCGGCTCCTCATTGGC
The DNA here is from genome assembly GCF_058796175.1 of Brucella sp. GW823-FHT04E01. Taxonomy (NCBI): domain Bacteria; kingdom Pseudomonadati; phylum Pseudomonadota; class Alphaproteobacteria; order Hyphomicrobiales; family Brucellaceae; genus Brucella; species Brucella sp. GW823-FHT04E01. The sequence continues at coordinate 876,271 of NZ_JBXAIK010000003.1, forward strand.
AGTGAAATCTACAAGAAGCGGGATAATCTCTATGGGGCCTCTACATGGCTTGATCGGGACCCCATCGCGGTCATCCAATTGCCTGTTCATATGTCATCTGCCGAGAGCGAAGGATGATGGGCTGGCTCAAAAACACTCTCATGCTGTGCGTGGCCGCCGCCGCGCTATATGGCATGCAGCATTCCACCCCCTATTACAGCGATATCTTTTCCTCCGTAACCATTGAAGGACAGCAGGGAAAGCCAGCAGAAACCAGTCGTTTTGTCGTCGGCATCGTGAATGTTTATCGGGCCCGGCAACTGACGACACCCGGCATCGGAAGCACCCGCGCCTATAATACGGATGGCGAATGGCTGGTCATCGAGGCCGCAGCCAAAGCAAAGATCGAGAGCCTTGGCCTCGCGGCTGTCGAATGGCTTGGGCCGAACGGTATCCGCTACGCCATGAGCAAACGTCCGACTTATGCGCCCGGTATAGTCGGCTCAGAACGACTGGAGCCGGGGATTCCACGTCCTATACTGATGGTGTTTGAATTGCCGCGTGACCAGATCGCAGGTGGAAAGCTGCTCATTGCCGAATCTTCACTGACCCCTCTTTCAGAACAGGTGCAGATCAGCATGAACTCCACGGCGCAGGACAATGTCAGCCAGTCAATCGCGATCAAACGCATGGGGACCATCATGCCCTGGCAATTGGAGGTCAGCCAATGAGTGAAGCAGCCTCTTCAGGCGAGCGAAAATCGTTCTGGATATGCCTTGCTCTCCTGATTATCGCCCTGCCCCTTGCTGTTTTCGTGCGTTCCGACGGCGGTTTGTTGCGATGGATCGAGCAGAACCTGCAAGAGCCGATTGTCGTGCCGCGTGGCGATGTGCAGACTTATGCTGGTGCCAACTGGAAACTGGTCGCATTGGACAAGTTTCCAGGCACATTGCCAAAGACGAATATCGTGCTTGCAGAAATCGAAGTGACTATTCAGGACGGTGAACAGTTGAAACAGTTGATCCCCTGTTTCGTAACTGCGACGGACACTGAAGGCCGCAGCTGGTCGACGTTGTATGTATCCAATCAAGTAATCCAAAAACTGAAACCGGAAGCCGCCGACAAGCCGAAATGCTACGATCTTGCCAATGAAAATGGCAGCGCCCCGGTTCGTATCGTCGAGAGCTTTCTTGTTCCCGAAAACGTCGGAGAGCTTTCGCTATCGCTCTCTATGCTGGGGAAACAGCCTGAGCATCTGGTTCTAAAATAGCCCTGTTCTTCTGGCTCACCAACGCATATTCGAGGACTGCCGCCAGAAGTGCGATACGTATTGCGTCAAGCAGGATGCCGCCATCAAGCTCCGTCGGGCTACCGATCAGAATAGCCAGAACATTGGCGATGCGTTGCCAAATTTCGATATCGTATGGTCCAAGATAATGGGTCGTACCGTACCAGATCCATGCGCCGGTCCAGCTTATGGCACGGTAGAGAACGATAAACGACAGCAGGGTTCCAAGCCCTGCCCCGACGACCAGTTTCAGGCAGGTCCATACAGGCCGGTAGCGGCTGCGATAACCGCCCAGATAATGTGCAGTGAAGTCGCTCAACCACTTCCGGAAGGTCGTTCCGCGAGATGGGGCTGGCGGAACCGGTGCTTTCCTGGCGGACAGATCATAGCCGTAGATGATTGCGGCCATCACCAGCCAGACCATCGGCAGGAGCGCATAGAAGAACAGATTCTGCGCCTGTACCCAGAAGCTCGGTTGCTGGAACTCCACGGGCACAAAATTTTCGGCAGCGTAAGCGCTCATCGAAAACCATGCAGCACTGACATCGAAACTGTCGAGCAGGGACCCGGCCCCAATCCAGCGGATGAGATCATCCTTCCACTTGTCGAGCGCAAACAGACCTATGAATATCCAGCTTGCGTCGGCGCCGACAATCAACAGCCGCAACCAAGGTGAATGGACTTTCTCATTCGCCCGTTTGGCAATCCAGCGGATCAGCCAGCAGACGAAAATTGCCGCGATCAGGCTACCGGAACGCACAAGGTCGAATATGTGCATCTTCTCGCCAAAGGCTGTGCGCTCAAAAGCAAGCCGCGAATATTCGCGCACTGTGTCGCCAAGAAAGCCCCATGCGGCGTAATAGGCGAAGAACGGCAGAATGACGGCTGCCGTCACCATCAGCATACGGTCGGCCTTGCGATTGTCGGGCGACGGTGCGGTTCCTGCCGTAGCGGTTTGGCGCAACGAAGCAAGCGCTGGCAATCCGGGGCGCAGCGTGGCGAACATCGTCACCACGACGAGCAGCTTCACAAGTACGACCAGCGAAAGCACGACCATTCCGGCGAGCGGAAAGTATCCGCCCGCGCGTACCGCAGCATCGAGCAGCAAGTCGCGTGCAATATAGCCCAGCGTACCGATAAGCAGCAGCTGGGGCCAGAACCGTGCCAGAAGACGGGCTGTCAGAGCGAGCAGACCGCCGATATCCTTGAGCATCGTCATGGCCGCAGTTTAGCCAGCTGATTGGTAGGGCTCAATATATTTTATTTGTCTAATATATAGACCCGCACTTATCCACGCCGCGTGCCGGAAGATACGATGTCGAGATAGACAGCCAGAACAAGAATGCTGCCCTTGATGATCTGCTGCCAGAACGTATCGACGCCGAGCATGGACATGCCGTTGTCGAGGCTCGACATGATGAGCGCGCCGACCAGTGCACCCAGCACGGAACCAACGCCGCCGCGCATGGAGGTGCCGCCGATGAAACAGGAGGCAATGGCGTCAAGTTCGCCGCCCATGCCTGCCGATGGCGTGCCTGCCGCGAGGCGTGAGGTCGTTGTCAGGCCAGCCACCGCCGCCATCAACCCCATCAGTGCGAAGACGGCCATTTTGACGAAATTGACGTTCACGCCGGAAAAGCGCGTCGCTTCTGTGTTGGAGCCGACCGCATAGATGTGGCGACCGAACACGGTCTGTTTTGCAATGACAGTGAAGACGCCAAGGATCACCAGCAGGATCAGCACCGGAACCGGCACACCCTGATAGCTGTTAAGGATCAGGATAAAACCGAGGATCAGGATACCAATACCGAGAAGCCTTGCGACTTCCATTCCGGATGAAAGTGTCTGGAGATTATGCTTGCGCTTGCTGGCCCGCGTGCGCAGTGTCATCAGGATCAGCACGCCGAACAGGGCAATAGCGCAGAGATTGCCAAGCCAGCCCGGCAGATAGCCCTGCCCGATATATTTGAACTCCGGAGAGATCGGCGCAATGGTGACGCCACCCATAATGCCGAGCACGATGCCGCGAAACACAAGCTGGCCGCCAAGCGTGACGATGAAGGACGGTATGCCGAGATAGGCAGTCAGCCAGCCGTTAAAGGCGCCAAGCGCCACGCCGAGAACCAGAACCGTGCTGATCGTCGCCCATAAGGGCCATCCGTAGATCACGTCGAGAACGGCGGCGATGCCGCCCAAAAGCCCCAAAAGTGCGCCAACCGAAAGATCGATTTCACCGGCAACGATGACGAAAACCATCGCCGATGCGAGCATTCCGGTAATGGCCATCTGGCGTAGAAGATTGGAGAAGTTGCGTGCCGTCAGGAACTGCGAACGTCCCATTTCAGGATCGTAGGTAAGGATCGCAAACAATGCCCAGATGAGCGCAACCACAATCAGCAGCGCGACAATCTTATAATCCGCCAGAAACTTCCGAAGGCTTTTGCCCGTCAATGTCATATCATGCACCGGTCAAATTTGAGCATTTCCAGCAAAGATGTGAAACGGTTTTGCATAAGGAAAATGCGTGAAAACAAAGAGTTATTCGAGGATCAGGCCGCATTGGTCATCGGTTTGCCGATTGCAGCGGCAAGCACCTTCTCCTGGGTAAGATTTTCATTGGGGAAATCGCCACGCAGCGTGCCCTCACCGATCACGAGAACACGGTCGCTGATGCCAAGAACTTCCGGCATTTCGGAAGAGACCATGAGCACCGCGACACCCTGTTTCGCGAGTGCGAAGATCAGTTTGTAGATTTCATATTTCGCACCAACATCGACGCCCCGCGTCGGCTCATCGAGAATGAGCACCTTGGGGTCTGGCAGCATCATCTTCGACAGCACCGCCTTCTGCTGGTTGCCACCGGACAGGGATGCAATTTCCAGCATCGGATCGGCAGTCTTCACCTTGAGGCGCAGAATTTCGCGCTGGATCGTGGCCAGTTCCGCTTCCTTGTCGAGCAATCCGCGCAAGGAAAAGCGATCCAGCACGGAGACCGTCATATTATAGCCCACAGGCATGATCGGCAGGATGCCATCCTTCTTTCGGTCCTCCGGCACCATGCAGATGCCCTGTCGAACCGCATCACGCGGTGTGCGGATCTTCAGCTCCTTGCCTTCCAGAAAGACTTGCCCGTCATGCGCTCCGGGCCAGACACCGAACAGGCTGGACACCAGTTCCGTGCGCCCCGCGCCCACCAGCCCGGCAATACCGAGAATTTCACCGCGTCGCAGCGCGAATGAAACATTGTCGACCACCTTGCGATCCGGATTGGTCACATCCCAGCAGTTGATATTGCGCGCCTCGAAAACAACCTCGCCAATATCGTGCGGCTCGCGCGGAAACAGGTTTTTCATCTCGCGCCCCACCATCATGGTGATGATGGCTGGCGTGGTGAGTTCCGCCATCGGCTTCGTCGCGATATGCGTTCCGTCGCGAATGACCGTCACCGTGTCGGAAATTTCGGCCACTTCATCCAGCTTGTGGGAGATGTAGACACAGGCCATGCCTTGCGCCTTGAAGTCCTTGATGAGATCGAGAAGGACGCGTGTTTCGGATGCCGTCAGCGCCGATGTCGGCTCATCCAGAATGAGCAGTTTCGCATTCTTGTTGATCGCCTTTGCGATCTCGATCAACTGCTGCTTGCCACCCGGATAATGATAGACCGGAAGCGCGACATTGATGTCATGGATCTTGAGGCGCGCCAGAAGTTCCGTCGCACGCGCATTCATCTGGTCATAATCGATGAAGCCTCCGCTTGTCGGCTCCGATCCCAGAAAGATGTTTTCCGCAACCGACAGATGCGGCACCATCATGAGTTCCTGATGGATGATGACGATACCCGCGGCTTCCGTATCGCGGATGCCCGTCGCCTTCAGTTCCTGGCCTTCCCAGAAAATTTCCCCGCTCCAGGTGCCATGGGGATAAACGCCGGAAAGCACTTTCATCAGCGTGGATTTGCCCGCGCCGTTCTCACCGCAAAGGCCGACACACTCCCCCGCGCGCACTTTCAGGTAAATACCGTCAAGCGCTTTCACGCCGTTGAAGTCCTTACCGATATTGCGCATCTCTAGAAGATATTCGGACATCGCATATGACCTTGCAGTAACGCAGCAGAATGAGCCGTCCGGTTTCAAACCACACCATCTTCAGGCGGAAATGTTCCGGACAACGCTGTCACAGACAGCATCGACAAGTCGGTGAGGCCAGAAGCTGGATCATGATTTCCAGACTTCCGGCCCCACTATTCTCTCAAGGATAAGTCGCCGGAAAAGCTTACTTCCCTTCAATCTGCTCCTTGGTGTAGAAGCCGTCCTGAACGTAGATGTCGATATTGTCCTTGGTCACGGCAGTCGGCGTCAGCAGAAGCGTGTCGACCTGCTTGCCGCCATTGTCGAGCTTGGAATTGAACTCAGGCGTTTCACCCTTGACCATCTGGACGGTCAGCTTGGCAGCTTCCGAAGCAATGAGTTTCAGCGGCTTGTAGACCGTAACGGTCTGCGTACCGTCAATCAGACGCTTGACGGCGGCAAGGTCGCTATCCTGACCGGAAACAGCAGTCTTTCCAGCCAGTCCCTGCGCGGCAAGAGCCTGAATGGCGCCGCCGGCGGTGCCGTCATTTGAAGCGACAACCGCATCAATCTTGTTCTGTGCAGCCGTCAGAGCATTTTCCATGATGGAGAGCGCTTCCGTCGGGCTCCACTCCTTCACCCACTGCGAGCCAATGACCTTCACCTTGCCGGAATCGATAGCTTCTTTCAGAGCCTTTTCCTGTCCGGCACGGAGAAGCTTGGCGTTGTTATCCGTCGGCGAGCCGCCAAGGAGATAATAATTGCCTTCCGGCTTGGCCTTCAGGACGGCTTCGGCCTGCATGAAGCCGACGCGCTCATTGTCGAACGAGATATAGGCATCGATATCCGCATTGAGGATCAGACGGTCATAGGACAGAACCTTGATGCCGGATGCCTTGGCGTCAGCCACGACCGCATCGAAAACCTTGGAGTTCATGGGCACGATGACGATGGCGTCAACACCCTGCGCAATCAGGTTTTCAACCTGCTTGACCTGCTTTTCCTCGTTGCCGTCAGCCGACTGTACATTGACCTTGGCGCCCAGCTTTTCTGCTGCTTCAATGAAATAGTCGCGGTCACGTGCCCAGCGCTCGACGCGAAGATCGTCGATGGAAAAGCCAATGACCGGGTTTTCCGGCGAAGCATAGACCGGCGTGGACGCCATGGCGCCAATGCCCAAAGCCGCGGCAACCAGCGCGCCGGTCAGAAAATTACGACGTTTCATGCAAATCTCCTCCAAACAACACCGGCTTGCTACCGGCTGATACCAAACCGCGCCCCCGAACGTATTCCGCCCCCGGAGTTCGGCACGATAAAACAGCCCTCTTCAGAGCTGCTTATTCCTTGAATGGCCGATCCTCCCAAAGGCGCGTTACGCCAAGATCACTCCATCGGGACAGCATGCAAAAGACACACTGCCCCATCCTCGGGAACCATTGATACGTGAAGAAAAATGAATAGCAAGCATTTTTTGATTTACGTACCTCATTTTTGATCTTATGGTCCGCATCGAGGAGCGAGGATGAAACCTACAGTCCATGATATAGCCAGAACAGCGGGCGTCAGCCTTGCCACGGTCGACCGGGTGCTGAACGAACGTCCGGGTGTGAGAGCGAAGACGCGCGACCGGGTTATGGAAGCGATGAACACGCTCGGCTATGTGCGCGATGTGGGCGCTGCCAATCTCGCACGCGGACGGCTTTATCAGTTCGATTTTATTTTGCCGGACAATGAAAATACCTTCATGCTGAGCCTGCGCGCGGAACTGCAATCCGCGACAGAACGGGCTTTGGCTGAGCGTGTGCTGGTCAATGTCGTACTCGTTCCGGCCTTCGATGAAGCAGCACTTGTCGCAGCACTGGACGAATGTGCCTCACGCAAGCCCGACGGCGTTGCATTCGTGGCAGTCGACACCGATCCCGTGCGCGAAGCCTGCGCCCGATTGGGTGAGCAAGGTATTCACGCCGTCACGCTCGTATCCGACCTTGGGCATTCCACACGAACGCATTATGTCGGCGTCGATAACGGCGCAGCCGGACGCACGGCAGCGCGGCTTCTGGGGCTCTTTGCCAACGGAACGGAGGGGGCTCTTGCGGTGGTCGCCGGCTCGTTGAAAGTCCGCGATCATCAGGAACGTTTCGACGGTTTTACGGCAGCCATGAAAGCAGACTTTCCGGGCCGTGAGATATTGCCCGTTCTGGAAGGATTCGATGAAGGATCGCGGGTGGAACAGCTTGTCGGCAAGCTGCTTGACGAGCGCAGCGACATTGCCGGGATCTATAGCCTCGGCGCTGGCAACAGCGGTCTTGTGAAGGCGTTGGCTGAACATACATCCAATCGACCGCTCGTCATCGCGCACGAACGCGACAGCGTGACCTCAAAAGCGCTGACAGATGGCATTATCCATGCGGTGCTGGCGCAGGATGCGGGCCATGAAATCCGTAGCGCCATCCGGGTTCTCAAAGCATCTGCGGATCGTCTGGCGATCGTTCCGGGACAGGAACACATCCGCATCGAAATTTTCCTTAAAGACAACCTGCCGCATTTCGACTGACGCGCGGGCCACAACGCCTTTCCAACAGGAGTAAATATGTATCTCGGGCTCGATCTAGGAACATCCGGTGTCAAGGCGCTATTGATCGACCACGCGCAGACGGTGATCGGTTCGGCCCATGGCGAACTGGACGTGTCCCGCCCCCATCCGGGCTGGAGCGAACAGGACCCGGTACAGTGGATCAAGGCCTGCCGCACTGCAATTGATGGCCTGCGCGCGGCCCATCCGAAAGAGTTTTCGGCGATTGCCGGTATCGGCCTTTCCGGCCAGATGCATGGTGCCACCCTGCTGGACGAACAGGATCAGGTATTGCGTCCCTGCATCCTCTGGAACGATACGCGCAGCTATCGCGAAGCGGCCAAACTCGATGCCGATCCGGCGTTTCGCGCCATCACCGGCAATATTGTCTTTCCCGGTTTTACCGCACCGAAGCTGGTTTGGGTTGCCAATAACGAACCGGATATTTTTGCGCGCATCCGCAAGGTGCTGCTGCCGAAGGACTACCTTCGCCTCTGGCTGACCGGGGAATATGTCTCCGACATGTCGGATTCGGCAGGCACGAGCTGGCTCGATACCGGGGCACGCCATTGGTCGCGCGAGCTTCTGGACAAGACCAACCTCGATGAGAGCCAGATGCCGCGCCTTGCCGAAGGCACGGACGCAACCGGACGGCTGCGGGCCGAACTTGCCGCCGAATGGGGTATCGCCGGTCAACCGGTCGTGGCGGGCGGCGCTGGCGACAATGCGGCCTCGGCCTGCGGCATGGGTACGGTCAAGCCCGGCCATGCCTTCGTTTCGCTCGGCACATCAGGCGTACTCTTTGCCGCAAATGGTGCCTATCAGCCGAAGCCTGAAAGTGCGGTTCATGCCTTCTGTCATGCCTTGCCCGACACATGGCACCAGATGGGTGTCATCCTGTCCGCGGCAAGCGCGCTCGACTGGTATGCACGGCTTGTCGGCAAAACGGCACATGAACTCGATAAGGAACTCGGCGACACGCTGAATGCGCCGGGCAGCGCGACATTCCTGCCCTATCTCTCGGGTGAACGCACCCCGTATAACGATGCGAAGATACGCGGCGTATTTTCAGGCCTTGAGCATGAATCCGATCAGCGCGCATTAACGCAAGCCGTTCTGGAAGGCGTCGCCTTCGCTATCCGTGACAATCTCGCCGCGCTGCAATCGGCTGGCACCGATATCAAGTCGCTGACCGCCGTCGGTGGTGGCTCGCGCTCCACCTATTGGCTGAAGGCAATCGCGACCGCGTTGAATGTACCGATTACCTTGCCGGAAGAAGGCGACTTCGGTGGCGCTTTTGGTGCCGCACGACTGGGCCTCATTGCGGCAACCGGCGTCGATCCATTTGCCGTCTGCACGCCACCGCGTACGGAGCGCACGATAGAGCCGGAAGCCGCCCTGCTCCCTGCCTATGAGGAAGCCTATCAGCGCTATCACGCCCTTTATCCGGCACTTCACGCCCTCGCCGGTTAGTGACGCTGCCGCAAACAATCAGACATGACGACATTCGAACGGGAGGACACAATGAGCACCGGATTTTTCGGCGACATTCAAAAGGTTAAATATGAGGGGCCGGACAGTGATAGCCCGCTGGCATTTCGCCACTATAATCCGGATGAAATCGTGCTGGGCAAGCGCATGGAAGACCATCTGCGCTTTGCGGTCGCCTACTGGCACAGCTTTGCCTGGGAGGGTGGCGACCCGTTCGGCGGACGTACCTTCGACCGTCCCTGGTATTCCAACGAGCTGGATGCGGCAAAGCTCAAGGCTGACGTGGCCTTCGAGTTTTTCTCCCTGCTTGGCGCGCCCTATTATTGCTTCCACGATGCCGATGTGCGGCCCGAAGGGCGCAACTTTGCGGAAAACACGCGATATCTCAATGAAATTGTCGATATCTTCGAGAATAAGCAGGCCGAAACCGGCGTAAAGCTGCTCTGGGGCACAGCCAATCTCTTTTCCAACCGCCGCTATATGGGCGGGGCCGCAACCAATCCAGATCCCGATGTGTTCGCCTTTGCCGCAGCGACCGTAAAAAGCTGCATCGACGCGACGAAACGGCTCGGTGGTGAGAACTACGTGCTCTGGGGTGGTCGCGAAGGCTATGAAACGCTGCTCAACACCGATCTTGGACGCGAACTCGACCAGATGGGACGGTTCCTCAATCTGGTGGTCGAATACAAGCACAAGATTGGCTTCAAGGGCACGATCCTGATCGAACCGAAGCCGCAGGAGCCGACCAAGCATCAATATGATTACGACGTCGCGACGGTTTATGGCTTCCTGAAGCGTTACGGCCTCGAAAACGAAGTGAAGGTCAATATCGAGCAGGGCCACGCCATTCTCGCCGGTCACTCGTTCGAGCATGAACTGGCGCTTGCTCGTGCACTTGGCATTTTTGGTTCCATCGACATGAACCGCAATGACTATCAGTCGGGCTGGGATACCGACCAGTTCCCGAACAATGTGCCGGAAATGGCGCTCGCCTATTATCAGGTCCTGCTTGCGGGCGGCTTCACCACCGGCGGCACGAATTTCGACGCCAAGCTGCGCCGTCAGTCGCTCGATCCGCAGGATCTGCTGATCGGCCATATCGGTGGCATGGATTGCTGTGCACGCGGGCTGAAAGCAGCCGCCGCAATGCTTGAAGACGGCGCATTGTCCAAGCCGCTCGATGAACGTTATGCAGGCTGGAACGGCGATTTCGGCAAGAAGCTTTTGACTGGCCTCTCGCTGGACCAGATCACAGCTGAAGTCGAAACGAAGGACATCAATCCGCAGCCGAAATCCGGCCGCCAGGAGTATCTCGAAAACGTCGTCAATCGCTACGTTTGAAGCCAATAATCGACGGATACAAAAAAGGGCGCCACCAGCGCCCTTTCTTCTATTACATGTCAATTTCTAAAGCTTGACCCAGCCGCCGTTTTTCTGTGACGAGCGCACGCAGGCATCGATGAAAGCAACGCCCTTCAATCCGTCATCGACGGTCGGATAGATCACGGCACTGTCCGGCTTTTTGCCGTTGCGATGAGCTTCGATGGCATTGGCCGCTTCCGAATAGATCGTAGCAAAAGCTTCCAGATAACCTTCAGGATGCCCAGCCGGCACGCGGGTCACGCGGGCGCTCGCAGAGCCAGTACCGGCACCACCCCGCGTGATGAGCCGCTTTTGCTCGCCAAAAGGCGTGAACCAGAGATAGTTCGGGTCTTCCTGCGCCCATTCGATGCCGCCCTTTGTGCCATAGACGCGCAGGCGCAGCGCATTTTCATTGCCGGGCGCAACCTGACTGCACCAGAGCATGCCCTTGGCGCCGCCCGCAAAACGCAGCATCACATGCGCATTGTCGTCCAGGCGACGTCCCTCGACAAAACTGTCGAGATCGGCGGCAAGGCTATCAAGCGTCAAGCCGGTCACGAAGGAGGCGAGATTGAACGCGTGCGTGCCAATATCGCCGGTCGCGCCGCCTAGTCCCGATTGCGCCGGATCGGTGCGCCAGACAGCGCCCTTGGCACCGGTTGCCTCAACCGCTTCGGTCAGCCAGTCCTGCGCATATTCCACCTGTACGACACGAAGATCACCAAGATCGCCATTGGCGATCATCTCGCGTGCCTGCCGCACCATCGGATAGCCGGTGTAATTATGCGTCAGAACAAACAAGGCGTCGCTTTCATCGGCAACCTTTTTCAGCTTCTTCGCATCGGCAAGCGTCGAGGTCAGCGGCTTGTCGCAGATGACGTGAATGCCGCGCCGCAGAAACTCCTTGGCAGCTTCATAGTGAACGTGGTTCGGCGTTACGATGGAAACGGCTTCAATGCCGTTTTTCAGCCGCGCCTCACGAATGGCCATGTCCTTGTAGCTGGAGTAGATGCGGTCTTCGGCCAGCCCCAGTTCACGCCCCGAGGCCTGCGCCTTTTCCGCTGATGACGACAAAGCGCCTGCCACCAGTTCGAACCGGTTGTCGAGCCGCGCCGCCATACGGTGAACGCCGCCGATAAACGCGCCAGCCCCACCGCCCACCATGCCGAGGCGGATACGGGGAGCAGCAGTTTCCGTGGTCTTTGCTTCGATGGTCATTGCGTCCTCATAATCCAAGCATACGGCGATTGGCAGCGTCATCGGTGCCGCCGGATGCGAAATCGTCAAATGCCTTGTCGGTGACGCGGATGATATGCGCCTTGACGAACTCCGCGCCTTCACGCGCTCCATCTTCAGGATGCTTCAGCGCGCATTCCCATTCGACAACGGCCCAGCCGTCAAAATCGTTCGCGGCCATCTTGGAGAATACAGCGCCGAAATCCACCTGCCCGTCACCGAGCGAGCGGAAGCGGCCTGCACGATTGACCCAGCCCTGATAGCCGCCATAGACACCTTGCCGCCCGGTCGGATTAAACTCCGCATCCTTGACGTGAAACATCTTGATGCGGTCCTTGTAGATGTCGATATTGTCCAGATAATCGAGGCACTGCAGGACATAATGCGACGGGTCGTAAAGCATATTGGCCCGCGGGTGATTTTTGACCTGCTCCAGAAACATCTCGAAGGTCACACCATCGTGCAGGTCTTCGCCCGGATGGATTTCATAGCAGATATCGACCCCGTGCTCGTCGGCATGATCGAGGATCGGCTTCCAGCGTCGGGCGAGTTCCTCAAATGCGGTTTCGACCAGACCGGCAGGACGCTGCGGCCATGGATAGACAAACGGCCAGGCCAGCGCGCCGGAAAAGGTTGCATGCGCGCCGATGCCGAGATTGCGCGAGGCGCGGATCGCCATCTTTACCTGCTCAACCGCCCAGGCCTGACGCGCCTTGGGATTGCCGCGCACTTCCGGCACTGCGAAACCGTCGAAAGCTTCATCATAGGCCGGGTGCACCGCAACGAGCTGGCCCTGCAAGTGGGTCGAAAGCTCCGTGACTTCGACGCCGTTCTGGCGAGCGACCCCGGCGAATTCGTCGCAATAATCCTTCGATTCAGAAGCCTTTTTCAGATCGATCAGTTGGCTGGCCCATGTGGGAACCTGAACCCCGGCATAGCCTTTTTCGGCAGCCCATTTGGTGATGCCATCCCATGTGTTGAACGGCGCTTCATCGCCTGCAAACTGCCCAAGAAAAATCCCGGGGCCCTTGATCGTCTTCATCAAATTTCTCCTGAATATGCTCGGACCCCGCCATCAACCGGCATCGAGCAATTTGAGAGCGCGATTCGCGCTGCATATCGGGAATGAAAAGAAAAGCCGTGCGCCCGCTTAGACAGGCGCACGGTCTTCAAGCACCTTAGAACGGCGAATCCGGGAAATAGAAATCCTTCGCATTGTCCTTGGTGACGAGTGTTGCATCGAGGATGTAGCTGCCGCTCACAGGAATCTGGTCATAGAAATGACCGGCGGCGAGTTCCATGGCAGTTGAAACCATTGCTGGCGGATAGAGAACATCAACCGGCACAAGCTTGTCGCCATCCATCACCTTCTTGATCATGTCCTTGGAGCCTGCACCGCCCACAACATACTGGATGTCGCTGCGGTTGGCCTGCTTGATGGCTTCGAGAACGCCGACAAGCATGTCGTCATCCTGTGCCCAGACCACATCGATCTTCGGATATTTGGTCAGGAAGTCCTGCATGACACGGAAAGCATCATCGCGGTTCCAGTTGCCATACTGGCGATCCAGAACCTTCACGTTGGAGCCTTCAATGCCCTTGTCGAAACCGTCCTGACGCTGCTGATCGATCGGGATCGGCAGGCCGCGAATGACGACGACCTGGGCATCGGGCGTGGTCTTCTTGATATATTCGCCGGCGACCTGTCCGAGCGCCGGATTGTTACCGGCCACATAGAGATCGCGGATGGAATTGTCGTTGCTGCTCGGTGCGCGGTCGACCAGAGCGACAAAGGTTCCCTTGTCCTTGATTTCCTTGATGGCGTTGACGAGCGGATCGGGATCGGTCGGCAGAACAACCAGCCCGTCGAGGCCCTGTACGGCCAGATCCTGCAACGCATTGGCCTGCGATGCCGCATCGGGCGACGTCTTGACGATGACGTTGAGGCCCGGATGCTCAGCCATCAGAAGCTTCGCCACACGTTCGGCATGATAGACGACACCTGCCGTCCAGCCATGATCGGCAGCCGGGATCGACACGCCGATCGTCACTTTCTTGTCCTGTGCGCTTGCTGCACCGCCAAAGGCCAGTGTACCCGCCGTCAATGCGGCGAAAGCAAGCTTCATCAAATTCCCTCGCATAGTCTTCCTCCCAGTAAACACGGGGCTCTCATTCCTCTCAGGCTGGAATCGCCCCAACAATTCCGCCAATCCTTAAAGCGTGCCGCATTTCATCGTACTCGTAAGACACGCTTTAAGCTTTTGTTTTCATGCATGTCTTTATCCCAAAACCGCTTCCCGCTTTTGGGAGACACACATTAGACCTATCTTCGCGACAGCGAACGCTGCACCAGCATGGCGATAATGATGATCGCGCCCTGAATAGCCCCGAGCAGATATTCGCTGACGAAGTTCGACAGGATCATGATGTTGCCGATGATCTCCAGAATGAACGCGCCGCAGATCGTGCCCCAGATACGGCCCACCCCGCCGCGTAGAGCTGTTCCGCCAACAACGACGGCGGTAATCGCCTGCAGTTCCCACATCAGGCCGGTCGTGGCCGAGGTAGAACCCAGACGCGGCACATAAAGAAGCACGGCCACAGCGACGCAAAGGCCCTGAATGATGAAGGCTATAGTGCGCACTTTCTTGACGGAAATGCCGGAATAGCGCGCTACATCCTCGTTCGATCCGACTGCAATGACATGGCGGCCATAACGGGTCCGATAAAGGACGAATGCCGCAAGTGCCGCCGTCACGAAGATCACGATAACCGGCACCGGCACGCCAAGAATAGAACCAAAATAGGCCGGGCGATAAAGCGCCTGAATGTCCGGATTGCGCAAGGTGATCGCGCCACCTTGCGACAACCATGTGGTGAGACCACGATAGATGCCCATAGTGCCGAGCGTGGCGATAAAAGGCTCGATGCCGCCAACCGTCGTTATCAGACCATTCAACAGGCCGCAGGCTGCACCGACAATCAGCGCCAGCATCACGGCCGCAATCAACATCATCACCGGATCGGCAATCACTCCACTATTCATGAACAGGATCATGATACTGGCGACAAATGCCACCATTGCACCCACGGATAGGTCGAGCCCGCCGGATGAAATCACATAGGTGGCACCAAGCGCGATAATGGCTATGAAAGCGCTACGCGTTGCGACATTGAGAAGATTGTCGATGCTGATGAAGTTCGGGTTGGCAATCGTGCCCAGAACAAGCAGCAGGGCGAGCGCGATGAACGGGGCAATTGCCCGCAGATCCCAATCCTTGGACGTCCTCGCCACTGAGCTTTTATCGGTCGCAACCTGTGTCATCTACTTCCCACTTTATTGTTTTTATGCGGCATTTTCGGCTTCAACGCCGGTTGCAAGCACGACGATGTCATGTTCCGTCATACGGTCGCCTGTCACCTCACCGGCAACCCGCCCCTCCCGCATCACGACGATGCGGTCGCAGATACCGATCAGTTCCGGCATTTCCGACGAAACGACGATGATTGATTTCCCGTCATCGGCCAGATTGGCGATGAACTGATAAATCTGTTCCTTCGTGCCGACATCGATGCCACGTGTCGGTTCATCAATGATGACGATGGACGGATCGAGCATCATCATCTTGGCAAGCAAAAGCTTCTGCTGGTTTCCGCCCGAAAGCTGACCTGCCAGAATGTCCTTGCGGCCTGTGCGAATATCGAACTCGCGGATCGCATCATCGAGCGCGGAGCGTTCCCGATTGCGATCAATCTGCAAACCGCTCACGAATTTCTTCAATGAAGCTAGCGTGAGATTGACGCCCAAGTCCTTGGACAGAAGCAGCCCTTTGCCCTTCCGATCCTCACTGAGATAAACAATCCCCGCCTTCTGGCTTTCATGCGCATTGCGGAAATGGACCGGCTTGCCATTGTGGCGTGCATCCCCCTTACCGGGTCGCAGACCGACGATCCCTTCCATCAGCTCCGTGCGTCCGGCGCCGACCAGACCGGCAAAGCCGAGTATCTCGCCCCGGTTGAGATGGAAGCTCGCATTTTGCACGTAGCCGGGTACGCTGAAGTTATCGACTTCGAGAATGGCAGCGTTGTCATGCTGGCTTGCGCGGTCAGGATAAAGCTTTGAAACGTCACGACCGACCATCAGGCGGGCCATGTCGGACGGCTGTAATTCCGAAGACAGATGTGCTGAAACAAGCTTGCCGTCGCGAAGCACAGTCACGCGATCGGATATTTCCTTCACTTCCGGCAGACGATGCGAGATATAAAGAACAGCGACGCCCTTTGCGCGAATGTCGCGAATGACTTTCAGCAGCGCCTCCGTCTCAAACGGTGTCAGCGAAGCGGTCGGTTCGTCAAAAATCACCACACGATGCGGCACCAGCAGCACGCGGGCGATCTGGACCAGCTGGCGCTGCGCAATCGACAGGGAGCCGACAACCGCATCCGGATCGATATCGGCGCCCAGATCATGAATGGCCTTGCGCGCACCTTCGCGCATCGATTTATCATCGACAACCAGTCCACGGTTAAGCTCGCGACCAAGATAGATGTTCTGCGCGACGGTCAGATCGGGTGCGAGGAGAATTTCCTGATGCACCAGCACAATGCCCTGCGCTTCGGCCTCCACCGGCCCCGAGAAAGTAACCGGCTTGCCGTCGATGCGGATTTCTCCGCTCGTAGGACGCTCATTGCCTGCAAGCAACTTCATCAGCGTCGATTTCCCGGCTCCATTCTCGCCGATGATCGCATGGACTTCGCCGCCGAAAATGCGCAAATCGATATTTTTCAGAACCTGAACAGGACCGAATGATTTGGAAAGCGACACAGCTTCCAACAGTGCTGGCCGGTCATCTTTATCTGGCGCACTCATGCGCAACCGCCCACAGCGAACTGCCGCATTTTTTGCGTCTTTAATATGCTCTTTGCCGATAGTTCTGGCTGCACGTGAACTCCTCCCAAAGCGTCACGATAAAAAGCTTAGCTTTCGTTTTGAGGTACGTAAAGCAAAATATGCACTCCAAGGTGTTATCAAACCGGAGGAGCCCTGACCTTACAAGGCTTCTGCCGTTAAACAGAAAGGTTCTGATCAATCATCCTGATGGATCGGTTCATCGACAAATGTACCGCCCTGATAGACCGCGAGTGCTGAATCCGGCGCTGGTCGCGGCGTTGTCTTCTCCAGCTCGACCCGGAAACGTTCCGCATTGTCCTTGGGGTGCCAGCCGAGAAAACGGGCATGGCTGTTGTTCCACCACGCCGAATCGTTGTTCGAAACACCCCAGATAACGGGACATCCCAGCATCGGCGCCCGGAAAACACACTCAATCAGACCGGCGAAATCGTCATACGACATCCAGGTCGAAAGCATGCGATGATTGCGCGGCTCCTCAAAACAGGAGCCGATGCGAACGATTGCCGTCTCCTGACCGAACTTGTCATGATACATGCTGGCAATGGACTCACCGAAGCATTTTGAAATGCCGTAAAGACCGTCTGGACGTGTGGGCGCCTTTGCGTCGATATATTCGTCCTGTCTATAGAAACCGATCGTATGGTTTGAGCTGGCAAAAATGATACGCGGATGGCCATGCGCCCGCGCAGCTTCATACAGATTGTACATCCCGACGATATTTGCGTTGAGTATTTTGCTGAAAGACGCCTCGGTCGAAATACCACCGAGATGCAGAATACCGTCGCAACCTTCGACAAGACGCATGACTGCATCTAAATCGCCGAGGTCGCATTGAACCAACTCTTCATTGAGTTTGGCTTTGCCGAGATCGGCAACGTCGGACAGGCGCAGCAGCTCGGCTTTGCCGGCCAGTTTATCTCGCATTACGCGCCCGAGTCCGCCCGCAGCACCGGTAATCAGAAGTCTTTTCACGAAAATCTCCAATCGGACGGGATAGGGCAAAATTCGACCGTTCGGCTTGTGGGCGTCAGAGCCCTCGTGAACGGTTATCTTAAGGATGGAAAAGCAGCGTCCCCTCCCAGGTACGTCGCCGCGACAACCATCATACATGTCCAAAAGTGACGGTCAACGCCGACACAGCCAGCAAACTATCGCTTCCGGCGACGGAACGGACATGATTACTGATCCGGCAACAGGCTAGTCAGATTATCGATGAGCGGCGACCGGTTGTTCTTCATCGAAACCAGCCCCAGCCGAGCCAGAAGCGGCTCGCCTTCGATTGGACGGTAAGTCACTCCGGCCAGCTTGATCTGGGCAATGGCAGCGGGAACAATCGAAACGCCAAGATCGGCGGCGACCAGGTTTACGACCGACGGCATCTGCGGTGCTTCCTGCGCGACGATCATTTCAAAGCCTGCATTTCGGCAAGCCTCAACCACATCGTCGTAAAGGCTAAGCCCCACAATGCGCGGGAAAAGCACGAATGCCTCATTTGCCAGAGCTGAAATCGGCAGCTTGGGATGGACGGCAAGCGGATGATGGCTCGGCAGGGCGATCAGCATCGGCTCATCAGCCAGCCGTTTCATGCGCACATCCTTGGGGTTTTCCAAACCGGGTCGGATGAAGGCGGCGTCCACTTCCCCCCTGACCAGCTTTTCCATCAGAAGATGGCTATTCATCTCCGTCAGGGTCAGCCGGACATCGGGCCATCTGGCGCGAAATTTACGGATCGTGCCGCTGACGACCGGATTGAAGGCAGACGAAGCGGTAAAGCCCAATGCCAGCCTGCCGGTTTCTCCCCGTGCCGCGCCTTGCGCTGCGAGCTTCGCCTTCTCGGCGGCAGCAAGAGAAGCCTTCGCTTCATCGAGGAAAGCCGTTCCTGCTGCGGTCAGTTCGGCTCCATGCGGCACGCGATGAAATAGCGCAACACCGATCTCGTTTTCGAGGTCGCGTATCTGCTGGCTGAGCGGTGGCTGGCCGATACCGAGCTTCGCAGCCGCGCGTGTAAAATTGCCCTCTTCGGCCACGGCCAGAAAATAACGCAGATGACGCAGTTCCATCGCCATATCCAAAAGCTATTACAATCGTCACTTCCATATATTGGACAAATGAAACATCTTTGACTAGATCAAAAAGCGGGAGGATTTGAAAAGGCAAAGTCATGTCACGCCTCGCAGAACGCAGCCTCGACAGCGTCAGAACACCGGAAAGCCAGCTCAAGCTCGTTTCAGCTCCCACGGCAACCGAACAGAAAAATTATCTCGTCAAGGGCACGCCGGCATTCCGCAATGCGAGCATCGCGCTGTTCCTGTCCGGCTTTGCGACCTTCTCCCTGCTTTACTGCGTCCAGCCGCTGATGCCGCTTTTCGCGCATGATTTTAACATCACGCCTGCAGCCAGCTCCTTGTCGCTTTCTGTTTCGACAGGCTTTCTAGCCTTTGCAATTTTCTGTGCCGCAGCTGTATCCGAACGCTTCGGACGCAGGACACTGATGTTCGCCTCGCTTCTCGGCTCCGCACTCTGCACAATAGCCAGTGCATTGGTGCCGGACTGGCATATGCTGCTCGTCATTCGCGCCCTGCAGGGCCTGCTGCTTGGCGGCGTGCCTGCGGTCGCCATGACCTATCTGGCAGAAGAAATCGACCCGCGTGGCCTTGGCGCGTCAATGGGACTTTATATTGCTGGCAATGCATTCGGCGGCATGGCGGGCCGTGTCATCGCCGGAACGCTCGCAGAGTATTTCTCCTGGCGCGTCGGCCTGGCAGGTATGGGCCTGCTGGGACTAGCCGCATCCATTGGTTTCCTCCTCCTGCTGCCCGCCTCGCAGAACTTCGTCCCGCGTCCCGGCTTCAATGCACGGTTTCACCTCGGCGCGTGGATCGGTCACATCCGCAACCCGGCCTTGCCACTGCTCTTTGCCATTGGCTTTCTCGTGATGGGTTCGTTCGTCACCATCTATAACTATATCGGTTTCCGCCTCGTGACGGCGCCTTATAGCCTCAGCCAGACAGCGCTCGGCGCCATTTTCACGGTCTATCTGTTCGGCATTGCAGCTTCATGGCTTGCTGGCAGAATGGGCGACAGGCTCGGCTATTTCACCGTGCTTCCCATCGGGCTTGCCATACAGGCTGCGGGCTGTCTTCTGACCCTCTTTGCACCGCTGCCTGTCATCATTGTGGGTATCATCCTCGTGACAGTCGGCTTCTTCGTCAGCCATTCGGTCGCCAGCGCTCTGGTCGGTCGGCTGGCACTCCACACAAAGGGACATGCGTCATCGCTCTATCTGCTCGCCTACTATCTCGGCTCCAGTGTTGCCGGTGCAGCAGGCGGCTATTTCTGGGTTGCGGATGGATGGTCTGCGGTTGCCGAATTCACCTTTGTCATGCTTGCCATTGCGTTCGCAGCGGCACTGGGTGCAGCCCGCCTGTCAAGCCGGAACTGAGATTGGACAAAAAGATAAAATTTTATGGAACCATCTTCATTCCAGCGCGTTCATGCGGCTCGGAAGGAGAATGATTGCATGCAAATTGTCGATGCTCTGGTCAAAAGATGCGGCAAGGAAAATTCCTATCAGGTAGAATTCATCGGTGAAGATGGCGAAACTGTTTGCGTATCCTTCCGCCACGATTCCGAGGAAGAGTTGAGCCACCACGACGCCATTGCGAGCGCGCTTGCCAAGATGGCGCCGCTCACAGCTTATGGTGCAGCGTTCATCAGCATCCTGTCGGCCAACAAGTTGAACACGGCCGCCACAGCGGCCTGATAAGTTCCAATAGGAAAGCCCTGCGCTCCAGCTGGAGCGCAGGGCTTTTTGTGTCTCTTGATCTGCCTTTTTGAACCGCTTTGGGATTGATATCCTTCTGAAAATTGCCTAGCTGCTTGACAGGAGCGAAGCAATTGACGGAGGTTCGGACATGAGCGAATTGGCCGACTGGCTATCGGACACACATCCGGTCACACGAAAGAATGCGGCTGAAGTTGTATTCGACGATATTCGCTCGGCCATCACATCCGGTCGCCTTGCCGTGGGCACCCGCCTGCCCTCTGAAACTCAACTCGCTGGCCGGTTCGGTGTCAGCCGCCCAATCGTGCGCGAGGCGCTGCGGTCACTACAGACACTGGGCCTCACCCAGACCCGGACAGGTAGTGGCACCTATGTCCTGAATGCTTCCCCCGCGAGCGAACTGAATTATGGCGGCTATTCCGCGCGTGATCTGATCGAGGCACGCCCATTCATCGAAGTGCCGGCGGCAGGCTGGGCAGCTTTACGACGCAGCGCCGAACAACTCGCCAACCTGCTTAAACTTTGCGACAAGATGGACCGCCAGACGGACCCACAGAAATGGGAATTGCTCGATTCCGAATTTCACTGCGCGATTGCCGAGGCTTCCGGAAACACGGTCTTCTCCAAGATTGTCGCTGATGCCCGCGAGGCGCTGATCCAGCAATCTGAACTCGTCAACCTGATGTCTGGCCGCCGCGAAGCTTCGAATGTCGAACATCGCCTGATTGTCGAAGCTATTGAGGCGGGATCGGAAACTGATGCCCGCGCTGCGATGGAAGCGCATCTGAGCAAAGTCAAGACTGCTGTAACGACGATCATCGGCAAGGATGAGGTCTGACACCACAATTGCAGGACCACTGCTTTACACAGGATTCGCGCAGATTATTCATGCCAATCTGGCTTGGCGCGGCATTTTCATACCAGATAAGCACATGCCGGTAACACTTTATTCCTGCTGATTTTTTCCCTGCCAGCCTATTTCGGAAATGCATGCGATGCTTCTCATTTGAAGCCGAATACTTGACGCGCGTTCTGCGATATGCGTTAAAACCGGCTTCAAAATCTGTCATGCAGCTTTACAGAATGCCCATCAAATAGGGATGAATTCCATACCCTCATTGAATGACCGGCGGCGCGCCCTAATTGGCCTTTCACGCCGAACGGTCGCCTGTCGAAACCGCGCTCTCAGGGAGGAGCAATGCCGATCGAAACCATGAAGGCCACCCCGGCCGAACGCGAAGTGTTCATTGAAGAGGACCGTGGTTATCACAAAGCCCTGAAACCGCGTCAGATCCAGATGATCGCCATCGGCGGCGCGATCGGAACAGGGCTCTTTCTCGGTGCAGGCGGACGCCTCGCAATGGCAGGTCCGGCCCTGGTCTTCGTCTATGCCCTCTGCGGCTTCTTTGCCTTTCTGGTGCTGCGTGCACTGGGCGAGCTCATCATGCATCGCCCCAGCTCCGGTTCCTTCGTCTCCTATGCCCGCGAATTCTACGGTGAAAAACTGGCGTTCGTGGCAGGCTGGATGTACTGGCTCAACTGGGCCATGACGTCGGTCGCGGACGTAACGGCTGTCGCGCTCTATATGAATTTCTTCAAGCACTATGTGCCGTGGCTGCAAGGCATTGACCAATGGGTGTTCGCACTGACGGCCCTTGTCATCGTGTTGTCGATGAACCTTCTGTCGGTGAAAGTGTTTGGCGAGCTGGAATTCTGGTTCAGTCTCGTCAAGGTCATTGCGCTCGTGACCTTTCTGGTTGTCGGCATTTACTTCGTTGTCTCCGGCACGCCGATTGACGGTCATTCGGCTGGCTTCAGCATCATCACGGATAGCGGAGGCCTTTTCCCGAACGGCATATTGCCTGCATTCATCATCATCCAGGGTGTGGTTTTCGCTTATGCATCCATCGAGTTGCTGGGTACCACAGCGGGAGAAACCGAAGACCCGCGCAAGGTCATGCCCCGCGCAATCCGCACCGTGGTCTTCCGCCTTCTCGTCTTTTATGTAGGTTCTGTTCTGCTGCTCTCGCTGCTTCTTCCCTACACAGCCTATTCTGCTGGCGAGAGCCCGTTTGTGACCTTTTTCGGCAAGATTGGCGTAGAGGGTGCGGATATCATCATGAACCTCGTCGTCCTGACCGCGGTTCTGTCGTCGCTGAATGCCGGGCTTTATTCCACAGGGCGCATCCTGCACTCCATGGCCATTTCCGGCTCGGCACCAGCCTCGCTGGCCAAAATGAACAAGAATGGCGTTCCCTATATGGGCATCGCGGTTACCGCTGTCGTCACTGTCATCGGTGTTGTTCTCAATGCTGTCGTGCCTGCGGCAGCTTTTGAAATCGCGCTTAATCTCTCCGCACTCGGCATCATCACGGCATGGGGTGTTATCGTCCTTTGTCAGCTGAAACTTTGGCACCTTGCGCGTCGCGGCGAAATCGTGCGCCCGGATTTCCGCATGTTCGGTGCACCTTACACCGGCATCCTCACACTCGCATTCCTGCTTGGCGTGCTTGTCCTGATGGCGCTCGACTATCCAGTCGGCACATGGACGATTGCTTCACTGGCAATCATCGGCCCTGCCCTCATCCTCGGCTGGTATATGATGCGTGAACGCATCCATCGACTTGCTACCGAACGTGCTGTAGACGCCAGCATTCCCGGTAAGTGAGAGGATTCGGAAATATGACGCTTGCAAAGCCTTCCATAGCGGTGATCGCCACTGGCGGCACCATCGCCAGCAAGCGTGGGAAAGACGGAGCAAGCACACCGGTCCTGTCCGGTGAGGATCTGCTGGAATTCGTACCGGGCCTTGAAGCGGAGCTTCGCCCGGTCGACCTGATGGCGAAGGATTCTGCAAGCCTCACCCTTTCCGACATGCAGCGCATCAGCGATGCCGTCGGTTCCTGCCTCAAGGATGGCGACGTCGACGGCATCGTCGTCCTGCACGGAACGGATGCCATGGAAGAAACGGCGCTGCTGGTGCATCTGCAGCGCCGCATCAGCAAACCCGTGATTTTCACCGGAGCACAGTTTACCGCCGACCACCCGCAGGCGGATGGGCCGGAAAATCTCGCCACCGCCATTCGGCTTGCCTGCGATCCGGCCAATGCCGACAAAGGCGTCCTTATTGCCTTCGGTGGACGGATCGTACCGGCTTGGGGGGCATACAAGTTCAGCAGCGACAGCGCCGACGCCTTCCGCTCTGCACGTATGATCCCTATCCAGAGCCCGACGCTTCCCGCTCCTGTCGGTGACCGCCGGATCGACACGATTGCCATTTATCCCGGCTGCGATGCCCTCCACATAGAAGCGAGCATTGCAGCCGGTGCCAGCGGCATCGTTCTTGCAGCGCTCGGTTCGGGCAATACCACACCCTGCGTTGTCGAAGCTGTCCGCGAATGCTCGCGCCGCAATATTCCCGTTGCAGTTTCAAGCCGCGTACCGGAAGGCCTATTGACACCCGGCTATGGCGGCGGCGGCGGCGGATATGATCTTGGCGAAGCTGGAGCCATTCACGCACATACGCTTCGCCCGGGTCAGGCGCGCATCCTGCTTGCCGCATTGATCGCGAGTGGCAGCTCAAAGGATGCGATGGTTCACGCTTTCAGCGACGACCGATAAGCAGGTCAACCCGGAAACTGGCGGTAGCATTCTTCCGCCACCTGCCGCAGCCGTTCGCGCGAAATCTCGCCGCTTACTGCATAACCAAGATCGTTGTCGATCCAGTAGAATGTTTCGACACCATCGCTTGAAGCAAAACGGAAACTCGTATCGCGGTTATCCGGATTGCGACCGACGATCACCGAAAGCCGTTTTCCTGCCTCGTCCTCATACATGAAGAAGGCGCCCGCATTGCCGTCAACCGGCAACAGGCGCCCACCGACAAGCTGAAAGCCCAACGAGCGGAGATCGGGAACACGAAGGTCGGGTATGTCGAGCCGTTTGCCAAGCCATGTCGCAAGATGCGCCTCTTCGTTGGAAAAGACCTCAACCGGATGCCGTACTTCGCTGGCATAGATGAGATATGCCGCCTGCGACTGCTGTGGCAGAGTCTGCACGCTCGCCAATTGCGGCTCGGCTTCCGCAAACAGGCGCGCACCTGCAAAGCCGCCTGCGGCGCCGATCAACAAGGCCGCCAGAACCGCTGCGGCAACAGCGCTGCGATAGGTGCGCGACTGGCGTATCCCCGCTGAGCGGATCATTCCGGGATCGTCGTTCTTTGCCTCGGCATAACCGGAAAAGAGTTGCCTGATACCTTCGTTCTGTCTGCGCCATTCGGCAGCCAGCGCCGCCTGCTCGGGGTTGCTTTCAAGAAGCCCGGCAATGCGCGCATGTTCTGCTTCGGACAATTGCCCGTCGACAAAGCCGAGCAGTTCCGCTTCGGTTATGGGAGAATTGCGTTCTGTCATCGGTTTCTCCGAAGCGTTACAATATTCGAGCCGCTCATATGTTCGGCAACGCGATGTCTTGCCCGTGAAAGCCGCGACATGACCGTTCCGACAGGTATGCCCAGCATTTCCGCCGCCTCGCCATAGCTGTAGCCTTCGACGACGATGAGCATCAGCACCGCGCGGTTATCGTCCGGCAGGGTGTTGATCGCCTCTTCAAGCTGCTGCAGCTGGAACGGATCCGTCTCCGTCGCAGCGACACTGACATTTTCAGCGGCATCCAGCGTTTCATGTCGGGTCCGGGCGCGGCTTTTGTAGCCATTGCGATAGAGGTTGGTCATCATCGTGAGTATCCACCCACGCAGATTGAGGCCACGCCACTGGCCGCGCCGCGACAACGCCTTCGCCACGCAATCCTGCAAAAGGTCCTCGCCTTCGGCATCGGACTTGGCAAGGCTACGCGAATAACGCCGCATGACCGGCAGGAGGGCCAGAAGCTGGCCCTCGAAACTTTCGGGAGCGGGATGGCTCACATCGGCCTCATGGCTTTGCTGCGTGCCAGACTCCATTAACGCCGTCTCCGGTGACATCGCCGGGCTTCTTGTCCTTCACCCAGTAATAGAGCGGCATTCCGTCTTTCGCCCATTGCTCGCTGCCATCCTTGCGCTTGACCAGCGTATATGCGCCGGAAGCCTTTGCTCCCTTCATCGCCATGAAGGGCGGCCAGTTCTTCGCGCAAGTATCATAGCAGCTGGATTCACCCTTGCTATCCTTGTCGAAAGTGTAGAGCGTCATATCCTTGGCGCCTGCCAGCACCTGCCCCTTCGAGCTTTCCATCGTCTTGACGGATGGCGCGGCCAGCGCGGCTGACGCCGCCACGGTAGCGATTGCCAGTACGGACATAAAACCAAACGTTTTCATGATCTGCCTCACGGGGTTCCAATCGCGACATGCGATATGGAGATAAGACAATCGACGACCGCGATTTATTCCCGAAGCCGCAAATATTTTTCCGTTCCTGCATCTGAGTGCCATCAAACCCATTGATTAGCAGGTTCTAAACATTATATATAGCTACACATATAATAGATAGCTATACAATGTCTCAGTCAAAACATGATCTCGAAGCGGCTTTCACGATGGAGCTTTCCACGGCCGCGCGCAAAATGCGTAACCTGTTCGATTCCCGCGTCCGGGAACGCGGGCTGACGCTGGCACGTGCCCGCATACTCCTGCTTCTCGCCCAGCAGCGCGACTGGAATCAGCGCGAGCTGGCAGATGCTCTGGAAATCGAGCACCCTTCCGTGGTGCGCCTTCTGGATGGGCTTGAAAAGCAGGGGTTGATCTATCGCGCCGCGGTTGAAAGCGATCGCCGCGCGAAACGTATCGAGCTGACGGGTGAAGCGCAGGCGCAGGTGCGCGAGCTGCAGGAAATCACCCGCAACATTCGGTCGGAGCTCTTGCAAAAGTTCGATCAGAAGTCACTTGAAACTGCCCTTACTGTTCTTCAGGAAATCAGCCAAACGGTGGAAACGACACTCGCGGGGAAAGACCGCTAGAACCATGTCGGAAGAAGACAACGATCAGCAAGGACAACAGGCTTCCCCGGCAAGCCAACCGGCTGCAACGCCTGCCGTTCCGCATATGCCGGTTTACATGTCCGCTATCTACATCGCCGCGTCTGTCCTCATGTGGTCGACGCGCGGTCTCAGCATGTATTTCATCTCGGCCAACACGCAGCAGATACAGGGATCACTCGGCGCAACGCTGACGGAAACCTCGTGGCTTATCGCAGCCTATATGGCTCCCTATGCCAGCCTGACGATCCTTCTCATCAAGATACGCACCCAGTTCGGTCTGCGCCGCTTTGCGGAAATCGCGATTGCCGTTTTCCTGATTTCTTCCCTGCTGCATCTGCTTGTCTATGATATCTGGTCGGCGATCCCGATCCGCTTCATTGCGGGCGCTGCTGCGGCGCCGATCTCGACCATCGGCTTTCTTTACATGCTCGAAGCCTTTCCGCCCGCCAAGAAAATGACTTGGGGCCTCAGCCTTGCGCTCACCTGTTCGGCTGCAGCAGGCCCACTGGCGCGTGTAATCTCACCGCTACTTTTCGATATCGGCCAATGGCAGCAGCTCTATATGGTCGAAATCGGCCTGTCGCTCGCAGCCTTCGCCGTGGTCTATATTTTGCCGATGACACAAGCGCCGCGTGCAAAAGTGTTGCACTGGCTGGATTTCGTCGCTTACGGACTGATTGCCATCGGCTTTGGGCTTCTCGCGGTCGTACTGGTTCAGGGCAAGAACTATTGGTGGTTCGAAGCCCCCTGGATCGGCATATGTCTGGCGATCTCAATCGCTGTTCTTGCCTGCGCTGCCGCAATCGAACTCAACCGCGAGCAGCCGCTGATGAACCTGCATTGGCTGTTCCAACCGGAAATCCTGCGCTTCACGCTGATCCTCTTCATATTCCGCATCGTGCTTGCCGAGCAGACAACCGGTGCGGTCGGCCTCTTTCAGGCATTCGGCCTGCAGGACGGCCAGAGCCGTGGCCTTTATCTCGTCATTCTCGCTGCATCCTTGGCGGGGGGCATTACCTGCGGCATGTGGATGAAGCTTGAACGCGTATCGTTCATCTTCGGGCTGGCGCTGGTCTTCATCGCGGTCGGTGCCTTTCTGGACAGCCATGCCACAAACCTGACCCGCCCGCACAACGCCTATCTCAGTCAGGGCCTGATAGCCTTCGGCGGCGCTCTGTTCCTGCCCCCGGCCATGCTTGCCGGCATCACCAAGGCGCTGAAACAAGGACCGACCTACATGACGAGTTTCATCGTCATCTTCCTGTTCACGCAGAACATCGGCGGTCTTATCGGCTCTGCCGTGTTCAGCACATTCATCGCGATCCGCGAAAAGTATCATTCCGCCTATCTGGTAGAGCAACTGGTCATGTCCAACCCCGTTGTCGCCCAGCGCGTTCAGGCGCTCTCCGGCACCTATGCAAAGGTTCTGGCTGATCAGGGACTGACGAAGGCCGAAGGGCTGGCGCTTCTCGGACAACAGGTCACCAAGGAAGCGACGGTGCTGTCCTATAACGATGCTTTTCTCGCAATCTCCGTCATTGCGGGCCTCTCACTCGTTTGCCTGATCGCCTATCGCTTCTATGAAAACATGCACACCCACCATAACGCTACGGTGGCTGGTTAAATCGACGAGTATTTGAAAATGTCAGTTGGAAAACAGTATATTCGCGGCGGCCTCGCCCTCATCATCGGCCTTGCAGGCGTTCTGATGGTGCTGTGGGCGTGGCAGTTGCCGCCTTTCAAACACACCGTCGAGACAACCGATAACGCCTATGTCCGTGGACAGGTGACGGTTATCAGTCCGCAGGTCGCCGGTTATGTCACCAAGGTCAATGTCAACGACTATCAAACAGTAAAACAGGGCGACCTACTGTTTGAGATCGACAGCCGCAGCTATCAGCAGAAGCTGGATCAGGCGCTGGCCGCACTCAACAGCAAGAAGGCAGCCCTGGCCAATTCAGAACAGAGCCAGCGTTCGGCTGAAGCGACGATCCAGTCGCGGCAGGCACAGATTTCCGGCGCCAAGGCAGCACTTGAGGTGGCCGAAGCCAATGCAAAGCGCGTCGAGGCTTTGCTGCCGCGCGGTGTGACCACGCAAAGTTCTGCCGATACGGCTCACGGCACCCTGCTTCAGGCGCAGGCCTCCGTCGAGGAAGCTCAGGCAGCGCTGGCCGTCGCACAACAGGACCTGCAGTCCATCATCGTCAATCGCGACAGCCTCAATGCCGATATCGCCAATGCGGAAGCAACCGTTGAACTGGCGCGGATCGACCTGCAGAACACCCATATCATTGCACCGCGTGACGGCACACTCGGCGAAGTGGGCGTGCGTCTCGGTCAATATGTGACAGCGGGAACGCAGCTCGTCTCCGTCGTACCGAAGATCAAATGGGTAATGGCGAATTTCAAGGAAACTCAGCTCTACGGCATGAAGATTGGCCAGCCGGTCACATTCACCGTCGATGCGCTGCGTCACGCAGAGCTGAAGGGGCACATCGAAGCCTTCGCGCCTGCTGCCGGTTCCGAATTCAGCGTCATCAAATCCGACAACGCGACCGGCAACTTCACCAAGATCACGCAGCGCCTTTCCGTTCGCATCGCAATCGATGAAGATCAGCCGGATGCGGCACATCTGGCGCCCGGCATGTCGGTGGTCGTCCGTGTCGACACCAATGCAGAGCCAGTTACAAACTAAAACAACCGCAGCTTACGGGCATGAAAAGCCTCGGCGTAGGTCTCAGGTGCACGGCATTCCATGCCGCGTAGCCGGGCAAGCCCGCGAAAGGTTTCCGCGTCAAACCAGTCCTTCGAGCGCTGCGTGCCGAAGTGTTTCATCAACAGGTCGATCTTGCGATCCATGATCGCAGCCGGTAGCGCCGAATAGGCGTTGGGCTGGCCCAGATCGCCATCCCATTTCGGGATTTCATATTCAAGGATCACCTGATCCCGAAACAGGTTCCATGTCAGCTCGTTGACCGTGCGGTGGTCCTGATGCGCATCGCCATGGCGATGAGTAAAGACCATATCCGGCTGCCCTCGCCCGCGCTGTTCGATCAGCCATTGCTTGATCTCACGGCTTTGCGCCGGGAAATAGCTATCCTCGAACGAGGCAAGATGAATGTTGAAACGGTCTATCCCGCGCAGAAAATCGCGCGCGGAAGCCTCTGCCTCCGCGCGCCTTTCCTCGTTTCCCGACAAAACACACCACTCCACATGCAATGGCGTGCCGCTCTCGATCAGGCTCAGAAGCGTGCCGCCGCAACCAATTTCGATATCGTCGGAATGCGCGCCCAGACAAAGCAACTGCAGCGGACGGCTCTGATTTGCGAGCGAGCGCAGATCGATCATAGCGCTATCGCGACATTGGTAGCGCGTCGTTCGGCCTCTTCCGCCTTGTGCCTCTTCCAGGGCATGTCGCCCTTTTCGACCATGTCCTCAAGCGTCTGCCAGTCGCGCAGCGTATCCATCGAGCGCCAGAAGCCCTCATATTTATAGGCCATCAGCTGGTTTTCGGCGATCAGACGGCCGAATGGCTCAAGCACCAGTTCCTCGCCTTCGCGCATATAGTCGAAGATTTCCTTGCGGAAGAGGAAGTAACCGCCATTGATCCAGATATCGGAGGTGTTCGACGTCCGGAAAGCCCGCACGTCGCCGCCTTCGGCAATATCAGCAAGATGATAGGTCAGCGGCGGGCGGACGGCGAGGAAACAGGCAATCTTGCCGCTGGCACGGAAACGTTCCGTCATGTCGTCGAGATCGACATCACTGAGCCCGTCACTGTAATTGGCAAGGAACATATCCTCATTCGCCACATGCGACCGCGCACTCCAGAGCCTCTCGCCGATATTGCGCCAGATCCCCGTATCGAGCAGCGTCACGCTCCAGTCACGATCCACTTCCTCAAGCAATTGCACATTGCGCCCGCCATCGGAAACCACACAGTCCGCGAAGGTCTGCGGGCGGATCGTCAGGAAGAAATCCTTCACGACATTGGCCTTGTAGCCCAGGCACAGAACGAACTCGTTGTGCCCGTAGTCGCTGTAATATTCCATAACGTGATGCAGGATCGGCTGATGGCCGAGCGGAATCATCGGCTTCGGGATGTTCTCCGAATATTCGCGGATTCTGGTTCCAAGACCGCCGCAGAACAGAACGACTTTCATGACTTACCGCTCCTCTGTGAGTAGTGCCGGGTCAATCAACGTGACGTGTGGGATCGGAATGATGAACTTTGCACCCCATTCGACCACGTGCTGCATCTGCCGGATGATCTCGTCCTTGAAGTTCCACGGCAGGATGAGGATGTAATCGGGCCGGTATTTGTCGATCGCCGACACATCGTAGATCGGAATGTGCATGCCTGGCGTGAAACGCCCGTGCTTGTACGGATTGCGATCGACTGTGAAATCCAGGAAATCCGTGCCAATGCCGCAATAGTTCAGAAGCGTATTGCCCTTGCCCGGCGCGCCATAACCGCAGATGCGCTTGCCGGCATTCTTGGCTGCAATCAGGAAGGACAGGAGATCGCGCTTGGTGCGCCGGGTCTTTTCGGCAAACTGCTCATAGGTCGAAATCTCGTTGAGGCCGAAACTCTCTTCGCGCTTCAGAAGGGCGGCCACACGCGGTCCTGCCTTCCGCTTGCTGCTGTTATGCGCAAGATACACCCGGAGCGACCCGCCATGGGTTGACAGTTCCTCCACGTCGATGACCTTCAGGTGATGGCGGTGCGCCATGTACCGGATCGTCAGCAACGAGAAATACGAGAAATGCTCGTGATAGATCGTGTCGAACTGGTTTTGTTCGATAAGATTGGCGAGATGCGGAAACTCCAGCGTAATCACGCCTTCCGGCTTCAGCAACAGCTGCAGACCGCGCACAAAGTCATTGAGATCAGGGACTTGCGCCAGAACGTTGTTACCGATCAGGAGGTCGGCCTTGCGTCCTGTGCCGACCAGTTCGGCAGCGAGCGTCGAACCAAAGAAATCCACGCGCGTCGGCACGCCCTTGGCAATGGCCGTTTCTGCCACATTGGCCGCCGGTTCGATGCCGAGGATCGGGATGCCCTTCGGCAGGAAATGCTGCAGGAGATAACCGTCATTGCTGGCAATCTCGACCACGAAGCTGTTTTCGTTCAGTCCCAACCGCTCGGTTATCTCGTCGCAATAGGTCTTCGCATGGCTGACCCAGCTGGTGGCGAAAGACGAGAAATAGGCATATTCAGTGAAAATCTCGGCAGGCGAGAAATACTCCTTCAACTGCACCAGATAACAATGATCGCAGACAAGCGCGTAGAGCGGGTAGTAAGGCTCCATGCGGTCGAGGCGATCCGCCGTAATGAAGCTTTCGCAAGGCGGCGACATCCCAAGATCAACAAAGGTGTGTTTGAGTAGTTTACCGCACAGGCGACAGCCGGTCTGCTCTTGCGCCATGCTCGTGCTCCGCGAAATATCCGGCGTCTGGATGGTCATACGTCGTTCCTCGCCTCAACGAACCTTCGGACTGGTCCGTTACGGGTTGATGGGGTTGAACTCCGATCCACGTCGGATAATCAAAACTACTAAGCGGCCTAAAAATTGCCGAGACTGTCATCAGGGGCGAGCCGTACATACGATCGGGCGCAACATTCACCGGACGGACTACGAGGAGTAGGTACCCGATCTTCACCCTATGGCGACGTGGGCGTAGGCACCTACCTCATTCGGACAGGTTGGCCTCGCCCGGAAGGCTATTTGGATGCATCGAAGAAACTTCTATCGCCCGATAATCCCGCTGTCAGAATGCGCATGTATGGAAATCGGAGCAAAACATGCGTTTCACTTCGCTCAACATCGATGGCGCCTGGTCTATCGAGCCGGAAAGGCTTGAGGACGAGCGCGGCTGGTTCGCGCGGGTCTATTGCGAAGCCGCCTTCGCGGAGCGACAGATGGAAACACATTTTCCGCAGCACAGCCTGTCTTTCTCACGCGAAGAAGGAACATTGCGCGGCCTTCACTACCAGAACGAGCCACATTCGGAGACCAAACTCGTCACCTGCCTGCAGGGCGTCATCTGGGATGTTCTGGTCGATCTGCGCCCGCATTCACCCACCTACAGGCGCTGGGCCGGCGTGGAACTATCCGCCGAAAACGGCGTCCAGCTCTACATCCCCGAAGGCTGCGCACATGGCTTCCAGACCCTGACATCTGACGTCCTCGTGCGCTACATGATCTCGAAGCCCTATGCACCTGATTATGCGACAGGCTTACGCTATGACGACCCGTCGCTCGGCATACCATGGCCGAACAGGCCCAGCGTCATTTCCGATAAGGATCTGGCCTGGCCGCTGCTTTAGCTCTCCACCAACAAGCCTGCATCGCGGAGCCGGTCTGCGGCATCGGCAAGGGTTGCGAATGGCAGTTTCGCACGTTCTGCCATATCGAGAATGGAGTGCTCGCCATCCGCCAGATTGAGCACCCACAGCAGCGCCATGGCGTTTTGCGCGGCGCGACTGTCTCCGCCCATGTTTCCATAAAGGCCACGCCGCCCGAGCTGCGGCTCCCCCTTTGGCGACGTGTTCAGCGGAAGCCAGTTTCGCTCAGCAATTTCAACAGCCTGCAAGACCATGTTGAACGATTGCTCAAGATAGTCCGGTTTGATGAAATCGAGATTGTCGGCTGATGTGTGATATTCCGGAAAGGTGGCATAAAGACTGCGCTGGAACATACCGACTGGCAGGTTGAATCCCGGAGAACAGAACTGGCGCTCATCATAGCCATAGGGCCAGAAATCATGAAGCGTCGCATTGGTACACTCGGCAAGAACATGGCCCATGATGCGATCAATCTCCGCATCACTGCGACGGCTGCGCTTGTAATTCGGCCCGCCAGCATCGCCGACGCAAGACAGGACCAGCCCGTGCCGGACCAGCCCCAGTTGCTCTTCATTCTGCTTTAGCCATGCAAGAGCGCCGAAAGTCGCCGGGCCGAAAAGCAGCCGATAGGTCAGGCGCGTGCGCTGTGATTGCAGCACTTCGCCAAGACGCGCCAGCAGCGCCAGCCCGGAACAATTGTCGTTGGCCAGCGACGGGTGGCAAAGATGAGCCGACAGGATGAACGTCTCGTCGGTTTCCCCCCGGTGAATGAACTCGCCGAAGGTCAGAAAACCGTCGCGGCGCTCCGCATCGATCACGACATCATAGTCGCCGTCCTGCATCGACAGAAACCCGTTATGCGTCATGCAGAAGCCCCAGCCCTCCGCATGGTAACAGGTGCGATAGGGAATGAGGTCCGGCTGGTCGGGCAGTGTATGAATATGCTCCTTCAACGCGCTGAGCGGTATTCGCGCCCGTACAGGCACGCTGAAATTCACCACATGCAGATTATGCCGGGCAAAGTCGACAATACGCCTGCCGTTCATATCCGCGATATAGGCCTCACGGATGATCCATTCCTGCGGCGCTTTCCAATCATAAAGCGGAGTGCCGGTTGGAACCTGATGAACCGTCAGCGGCAGATGGTCCCCGATGATGGCAAGCGTTTCACGCACGCCATCACCGGCGAGACTGCGGCAGACTGGATAGAGGCGGGCAGCAAGATCGTAGATGGCCATCCCGTTCGACAACGGCGGAATGGCAATTTCAATGCCCCTGTGCCCTGCCCCCGTATCCATCACGCCGTTGCCCGAAGCGGTTGCGGTTCATCGTCGGCGCGCCGCAGATCGGCATCCAAGACCCCTTCCGCAATCAGCTTGCGAATATGCGCGATGCGCTGGAAGCGCGGGCCCTCAAACTCCTCAAGTGTCAGCGTCGAGCGGCTATAGGCGGCAAGCAGTTCGCGTGTACCAGCAACGGCATCCCATTCCGGTTTTGCCTCTGGCAGCACCCGCGCCAGCTTTTCAAAACTGACGCGATAGGAACGCGTATCCGGTCCGGCATCATCCGCATATTCAATACGGCAATCGGGAACATTGTCGGCGACAATGCCCGCAATGTCGCGGATGCGGTAGTTATGCTCCGTCGAACCGACATTGAAAGCTTCGTTCCAGACTTTTTCGCGCGGTGCTTCCATAGCCGCCATGAAGGCGCGGGAAATATCGCGGATATGCACGATGGGTCGCCATGGCGTGCCATCCGATTTGAGATAGATCAGCCCCTTCGTCACCGCCCATGCCACGAGATTGTTGAGCACTATGTCGAAGCGCAGGAAAGGCGAAACACCGTAAGCCGTTGCTGGACGCAGATAGACCGGGCAGAAGCTTGCATCCGCCAGTTCCCGGATCTCCTGTTCCGCCCGCACCTTGGACCGGCCATAGGCCGTTACCGGTTTCAACTCTCCAGTTTCGTCGATCAAATCAGCATCGCTGATGCCGTAATTGCTACAGGATGATGCAAACAGAAAACGCCCGACACCTGCCCGTTTGGCCGCTTTCGCCACGGCGACACTTGCCCGGTGATTGATGTCGTAGGTCAATTCCTCATTGAGATTACCCAGCGGATCATTGGAGAGTGCGGCTAGATGAATGACCGCGTCAAACCCCTCCAGATCGCGCGGCGACACATCGCGCACGTCCTTTCGGATGGTCGGCACGTTCATAACGGCACCGCCTTCTTCAAAGAGGCAATGTTCGTAAAGGCCGATGTCATAGCCGGACACTTCATGCCCCGCATTCATGAGGACCGGTACCATGACCGATCCGATATAGCCCTGATTGCCCGTAACCAGTACTTTCATGTCCGACTCCTCAAGCTTTGATAAATGCATGTTAGCCAGAGAGGACAGGAGCGACGACTTGACCGAAGGCATGCCCGATTAGGACAAGCGTTTATGAAAAGCGTGAAAGGACGTATCGCCTACCTCTTTTGGATGGGTCGCAGACGCTCGTTGCTGCCGATCAGCAGAAGCCAATCGGTTCCGCCGCCGGAATTTTGCACCTGCTTTGGCGTGTAGGTGGCAATCGGCCCCTCCACCCTCGGCTGGCCTGCATCGGCAAACTTGCCGGAAACAGGGTCATACCAGACGGCCTTCCGGCCATCTTTCACGACATTTTTCTGTACCTTGAAATCGTTGGCGTCCCCGTAGACCACCGACAAAGTGCCATCAGGTAGTGATACGGCATAGCTTTTCGCGCTGACCAGAACAGCTCCTTCGCCATCTGGTTTAAGTTGCGGCCAGGGCAGTTTGTCGAAGAGCCTCTTCAACGCCGTCATCGACTGCGCGCCGGGGCTGTCGAGCGCTTCCTGCCAGCTGCGATCAGCAGTGAAAACACCCGGCCCGGTAAAATGCCAGATGGGATTATTGCCAAAGAACTGTCCGGCAGCACCGGCAAGCAAAGCACCATAGGCGTTGCGCCGGATCATTTGCGCGGTCGTCTCCCGCTCGAACTCATAGCCCCCCTCTAGCAAAATGACGGGCATTTTGTTCGGTTTGCGCCGCTCAGAAACCGTGGCATGCACATCGTCATAGGTATAAACCGTATCGAAACTCAGCCAGGACTGATCGGCCCAGAGTTCCGCCGTATTCGTCTTGCGGCCAGAGTGCACCGTCTGGAGGGCGTCTGGATCAACGCGCGCTATACCCTCGGCCATTTCAGAGACAAGCCGCTGATCCGGCGCATTAAAATCACCGCCCAAGACCCAGACTATATTATGAAATTCCTTAAATCGTTGGGCGATCGTCTCGCCATAGACGCGCATTTTCTGGGGACCGGCAACCTCAGCCTTCGAGAACCAACCCTGACTGTTACCGTTCACGCCCAGATAGGCGGGAGCCAGAAAAACAACTATCCCCAATTGCTCCGCCCGCCCGATCACCCAAGCGGCGTGGTCAAAATATTTCGGGTTGAGATCGCCAAAGGCATCGCCCTTGAACGGTTTTTCACCATAGGCATTGGCGGGTGGATCACGGGAGAAATAGTGTTCGACAAGATTGACCAGAATGGCGTTGAAACCGCGCTTCCGGCGATCCTGCAGATAGATCTCGACATCCTCGCGCTTCAGTTCGGCGATCAGCGACCAGGCAGTATCGCCCTGCAGCAAAAACGGCTTACCCGTCGCATCCTCGAAAATGCGCCGATCCTGGCTGATCTTGATCGGGAACGAAGCAGCTGCATCGGACGATCCTGCTGCCATTAACAGCAGGATCGTGGCGATAATGGCGACTACAAAACGCTTCATCGCATCGTCGGCGGATAGGTCGGCGCTTCATTGAAGCGGCGATAGACCACCTGTGAAGGACGTCCGGTCAGATAAGAGCTTACACCGTCGTTCAACGCCCGGACGTAAACGTCGAGCGCACCGTCGATGGCATCCACCGTGCGCGCAATGTCGGTGTCACTGTGCGTATAGCTCACCACCAGCGATGGCATCAGAACGCCGCGCCGGATTGTCTCCTGAAGGAACAAAGTGCGAAATTCCTGCGACGGCTGCCCTTGCTCGTCGAGCGTTCCATAGGCAAGGCAGCACGGACGCCCGAACAGGCGAACATGGTTCTGCAGGCCGTGACTGGCAATCGTTACATTCACACCCTCTGCCAGTTTGGAACCTTGCTCATAGAGCCTTTCGATCACCGGTTCGTCGCGATAGATCGTCATCGTGGCAATCGCCGCAGCCATGGCATGGGTTTCAGCGCCATGGGTGGTCGAAAGCAGGAACACACGTGGATGGTCGGTCTGGGTCAGACCACCAAGCTGCATATATTCCGCCTTACCTGCCAGCGCCGATATTGCAAAACCGTTGCCCAGCGCCTTGCCGAAACAGGACAGGTCCGGCTCGACATCATAAAGCTTCTGCGCGCCGCGCATATGCCAGCGGAAGCCGGTAATCATCTCGTCCAGAATGAACAAGGCTCCGTTTTCATGGGCGATGCGCTTTGCTTCCTGCAGGAAGTTGTTTTGCGGCTCGTCAGCCTTTGCAGGTTCGAGGATAATGGCCGCGATACGCCCCGGATAATCCTCAAACAGTGCTTCAACGCTTGCAATATCGTTGTAACGGAAAGTTGCCGTCAAAGCCGAAACCGAAGCTGGAATGCCTGCATTCATCTTCGTCGTTCCAATGAACCAGTCATCGGTCGAGAAAAATGGATGATCGGCACAACAGGCAATCATGTCACGTCCGGTATAGGCACGCGCCAATCGCACCGCGCCGGAGGTCGCATCCGAACCGTCCTTGCAGAATTTCACCATCTCGGCGCCATCGATCAGCTCCAGAAAACTTTCCGCGCATTCGACTTCGATGGCACTTGGGCGCGTAAAATTACATCCGTCCTGCAAGGCGTCGCGCACGGCGCGCACGACGGGCGGGTAGGCATGGCCAAGCCCGACCGCACGATTGCCCATGCCATATTCGATATATTCGTGGCCATCGACGTCGAAGACATGCGAACCGGACCCGCGCTGGATGAACCCGGGCGCGAGTACCGGATACTGGTCGTCACCCTTGGCATAGGTGTGACAGCCGCCCGGAATGAGCGCGTGCGCCTTGCTGGCGAGCAACTGAGAATTGCGGAACTGCGATGTGAAAAGGTTCATGCCCCTTCTCCTTTCTTATTCACAGATCATGCTGCCGACCATCTCGTATGCAGGCGCTCGCGCACCTGACGCAGCCAGTTCTTTACCGGTTTTGGCAAGCGACTGCGCAAACTGGAATGAAGTGCGTTCGGCATCGACCATTGCGAAAGCGCCAGTGGTGGCGCAATGGCTGGGCGATCCTCCGCGAGATGTTCGAGAAGACCGGCATAGGCTCGACCAGCAATATCGTTGTCGAAGACCGTTTCCACTTTCTGCTGGGCGGCGGCTGCCATGCCGGCAAGTAGCTCTCGGTCGCGTGCAAGCCGGTTTATATGACGCGCAGCCTGACGGAAATCGCCGACGGGAAACAAGAGCCCGTCCTCGCCATCGGTGACAATCGTATCAGTCACACCAGCGATCTTCGAGACGACCGCCGGGCATCCCTGGCTCATCGCTTCAATGAGCGTCAGGCCGAAACCTTCAAAGCGTGACGGCATGATCATGACGTCATGCTGGTTCACCAGCCAGGGAACATCGGCAGGCGCAACCCAGCCACTAAAACTCACCTTGTCGCCGAAAGGCGCAAGACGATGCCGCAGCTGTTCCAGATCGGGACCATTACCGGCGACCGTCAGGTGATAGGAGCAATCGAGCTCGCGCAGAATATTCGGCAGCCAGAAAATGCCCTTCGAGTTGTCTTCCATCCGCCCCAGATAAAGCAGGCGAAGCGGGCCGGACTCATCCGGCTTTTGAACATTGCGCGACAAGTGAATGTCCCGGTTCAGTCCATGCGGGATGACAAGCGTGCGCGACGCATCGAAACCATGCTGGCGCACGAGATCGTCACGGCAGCGTTTTGAAACGCCGACAGTTGCGTGAACATGATCGCGGATTGCCCGCGCCGCCGCGTAGGTGCCGGGTGTGATATTGTGCACGATCATGATGCGCAGAATATCGGCGGGCAGATAGCGCGCCAGATTGGTTTCGAAACGGTTCGCAAGAACATTGACGAAAACGGCGTCGAAATGGTTTTCGCGCAGGAAGCTGATCATATGCCTTGCGCGGGTTTCTTCATCCAGCACACCCATGCGGTCGATGGCATCGCCCTTGCGAAGCGCATCATCAAGGCCCTGCCCTGTCGGCACATTGACCGTATCGCCAGCAGCGCCTGCAGCAAGCCAGCGAAGCTCTATGCCCGACTGGGCAAGCGAGGCGCGCAGACGCGTGAAAACCGAATAGGTCCCGCCTATGTGAGGACGGACAAAGTAAGCACATTTCATGGCCAGAACCTTGTTGCCACAGAAACACCTCAGGGGAGACAAGACTTCGAGGGAACAACTCCCTCGAAGCCTTACTCCGGTATATCGGGGGGCAATGGATATACCGCTGGCCAGTGTATCGAAATTGCTCTGCCACGCATTTCGGCTATGAGGGGTACACCCCATCCTACAATAGAGTATGGTGTTCACCCTTCTGCCAGTTTTCCTGCAGGTCGGTCTGGCCTAAGCTTGTCGGTGCAGCGGGAGACACGCGCATGAGAATAGGACTTTTCGGGCAGTTTGGTTCCGGCAATACCGGCAATGACGGTTCGCTGGAAGCCATGTTGCAACTCTTGAAGCGTAACTGTCCCGACGCCCAGCTTGTCTGCATCTGCTCCAAACCCGATATCGTTGCGCAGACATTCGATCTTTCGGCTCATCCGGTCTCCCAGCCCGATCCATCCAACTGGCTGCTCCGGGCAGCCAACAAAGCGATGCTGCATTTTCCCCGACGAACAGTTGGTTTCAGTTGCGCGCTTCTGCTTGCTTCTCAGCTCGATCTCATCATTGTGCCGGGTACGGGCATACTGGATGACTTCAACGAGAACCCCTTTGGCTGGCCTTTTGCAGTACTGCGTTGGTCGCTGGCGGCCAGACTGACCGGCACGCGCATGATCTTCGTGTCGATCGGCGCCGGACCGGTCGATCATCGATGGAGCAGGTTCTTCATCCGTCAGGCTGCAATGCTGGCGTCTTTTCGTTCCTATAGAGATCAGATCTCTCATGACTTCATGAAACAGCTGGGCGTAAAACCCGCTCAGGATTTCGTCAGTGCTGATATCGCCTTTGCATTGCCAACGGTTCCAGATCAGAACCGGGATAGCCCGGAACAATGTGTGGGCATCGGCGTGATGACTTATCGCGGGTGGAAAAAGATGGAGAAGGATGGCGATGCCATCTACAGGGACTATGTCTCCAAAGTGACGACACTGGTGAACAGGCTTCTGGCCAGTGGGCGTCAGGTGCGTCTGCTGATCGGAGACAAGGGCGACATAGAGGCGGCCCGCGATATACTGGAGCAGCTCGCTCCGGCGGAAGCGAACAAAGTCGCATTTGAACCATCCGCTTCCCTGCACGAACTCATGCAACAGATCGCCAGAATCGACGTCGTTATCGCAAGCCGCTACCATAACATCGTCTGCGCGCTGGCCATGGGACGCCCCACAATCTCCACGGCTTATGCGAGCAAAAATGACGCTTTGTTGCACGATACCGGACTGGCGGCATTCTGCCACCGGATTGACAGTTTTGATCCTGAAACAATCCTCTCCCAGGTCGACTTTGCTTTCGAGCATCGAACGATTTTGACCACGCAGGTGAAAGCCGGTGTGGAGCGCTATCGCAGCCGGCTGGCACGACAGGAAGAGCTTCTTCACACCACATTTCTCGACAATGTCAGGAGTACGGCTGATCCAGCCGTTCAGTCACTACGACCGAACTAGTACGTGTTTGGAAATGCCCTATCTTTTTTACACGCACCTTGATCCGAACATCGTTTCGGATTTCTCGGGATGCGTTCTAGGCGCCACGTCCGCTTCGCCACGCGGAACGCTTCAACAGAT
This sequence comes from Brucella sp. GW823-FHT04E01, assembly GCF_058796175.1. NCBI lineage: Bacteria > Pseudomonadati > Pseudomonadota > Alphaproteobacteria > Hyphomicrobiales > Brucellaceae > Brucella > Brucella sp. GW823-FHT04E01. The sequence continues at coordinate 917,292 of NZ_JBXAIK010000003.1, forward strand.
AGTCGAAGGGGGGTATGACAGCGAGCAAGGGCTCCCGCTTCAGCGCGAATGCCATCAGCGAACCCGCCACTTTCGGCCTCCGCGCCAGATTGGAGATCGCTGACCAATAAGCCCGTTTGGTAAGGCAATCCTGAACCATTGCAAACAGACGGTGTTGATGCGGCAAGCTGGCACCTTCATGATCGAAGAAGGACCGGAATCCAGCCTCGAACTCGCGGTTCCAGGACAGAATACCATTCACCGTCGCCGACCGGTTCTGGGGATGCGACCGCGCAAAAGCCTGTATCTGGCCGGTAGAGGCGACGGAACCGCGTGTGGCGATGCGAAGCCACATTTCGAGATCGTCAGTATGGGAAAGCGACGTGCGGTAATATCCCATCTGTTTCTGGATCGCAGTCCTCACAACCGCTGTCGGGCCTGTAACCGGGTTAAACGCATGCCTGCAGGCAAACTCAATGAATTCTTCCCCGGACCATATCCGCCACTCGTCCGAAGCGGGGGACGTGGCACCAGTCACGCGAGCTTCGCCATCGTCGGCTTTTATCCGGCCCGTCGCGCCATGCGCGAGATGAACGTCGTCGCGTTGCGACAGCATTCTTGTCGCCCTCTCCAGAGCTCCTTTCGCCAGCAGATCATCCGAACACAGGATCAGGAAATATTCCGATGCGGCCCAGTCTATGCCCTCGTTGAACGAAGCATGCGGCCCCAGATTTTTCTGACGGAGCAGCAGCTGGACACGGCTGTCGTCGGCCGCAAGGCTCTTTGCAACCTCGACGCTATTATCTGTCGAGGCATTGTCGATGATGAGCAGACGGACATTGACGCCTGATTGCTGCAAGGCGCTGTTGGCGCAGGCGGAAAGATAGCGACCATAGTTGAAGTTGGGAATAACAACGTCGATTGTCGGCTGTTCCAATTTGCATTTGTCCATGACAGGCCGTCCTATTCTGCAGGGGTCGACGCCGATCGGGGCATAAGCCGCGCCCGAAGCTTTCCGAAAAGCCAGCTCAGCGATGGCTCGACCTCGGCAGCGAAGGGATGGCGCACCACAAATAGCGCGCCCAGCCAACTCACCACCGCGATGAGGCCCATCACGACGCCTCTGGTCCAGGGGATTTCCAGCGAAAAACCATCAGCGGCAACCATTGCAAGCGGTATGGCCAGCGCAATCAGAGTCACAAGACCGCTTTTCAGCAATTCGCGACCAAGCACGGCATAGGAAAAGGCCACGTGCCTGCGCACGAAAACGATGGCTATGACCATCTGTATGGGCAAGCTGATGAACTGACCCAGCGCGACGGCAAGCAGCCCATAAAATGCAGCTGTGCCTATAACGGTGAGTGCGAGCAGCCGCGAAATGAGATTGGACAGGAAAGCTTCGCGGTTTTCACCCAATGCCATCAGCAAGGGATAGGTCAGAATCGCAGGAAACCAGAAGAGGCAGGCAAGGCTGAGGATCGCCACTATGGGCACGCATTCAGTCCAGTCGGGGCCGAGAACGATGTGCACTGCCGGATAGGCGAGCAGCGCCAGCAATGCCTGTGCCGGCCAGTAGGCGACGGTAATATAGGACAAGGCGCGGATGTATGACTGGCTGATATCCGCTCCGGCACGAACTTGCGCCGAAAGCATCGGGAACGCCACGGTGAAGACGGCTGAAAGGATGATGCGATCCGGCAGACCGCTCAAAGTGTCGGCACGGTTGTAAATGCCAACTGCCGATATGGGCATGAAACGCCCGAGCAATAGTTGCGGAAGCGTCATGCAGATCTTGTTCAGACCAGCATTGCCTCCAAGATAAATCCCGAACCGCCAGGCCGTGTCGAAACTGGCCAATGACGGGCGGAACAGATTCTTCAAAGGGTGGATCGAGACAGCCAGCCCCGTTGTTATCAACGCGCTTGCCAGCAGTCCGAAGGCAAAACACATATGCCCGAAACCGCTGAAGGCCATGGCAATGGTTACCAATGCGCCCAGACCGGCCCCGGCGGTGCGGATGCGCGCCAATGTTCCGAAGGCCATGTCGCGCTTCAGCAATGCGACAATCGGTAAGGACAGGCTTTCGACCAGCGCGGCCACAATCGTGATGCTGAGAAAAAGCTTCAACTTCGGATCGTTATAGGATTCGGCGAAGTATCCGAGTGCAAAATACAGGATCAGCGACAGCAGAACCGTTACACCCATCAGAAAAGTAAGCGAAGTCCGGATGTCCTGATCGCGTACCTTGTCGATCTTTATCAAAAATTCGGGACTGGCGAATTCGCGCAGCGAAAACACGACTGCCGTAAGGCTCAAGCCTATCACACCCATTCCGGTTTCGGCTGGCCCCAGAACACGTGACACCGCAGCCACCGTCACAAAGTTGAAGAGCAGCCCTGCATATTGTTCGAGCGCCGCCATGAGGAAACCCCTGCGACTGCCATTCATGATCCGCTCCAACAGGTATTCTCTGGCACCGCCAGCGTTTTCTGCATCATCGTTTCATCCCCCATTCATGACAGCGCGGGCAAAAGCGTCCGCAGGCGCAATTTTCCAATCCTCGCTCAGAATAATCCTTTGCCACAGGCACGAAATGTCGCCCTTGGTGTTAGCACCTGACCTGAAAGGAGTATGCGGCACGCTCTAAAGCCAAGTCGTGGATAGCAGTGTCAGTGCGTAAAAATTTCCGGAGTTTGATCTTTTGCACGCGCCTCGGAGGAGACATGACGAGTCTTTCCTGGATCACGCTTCTGGCCTTCGCTCTTTCCGTCGCTTTCTGCCTCGGCTTTCGGGGGCTGGCACGCGAATGGCATCTCATCGACATACCTGATGCCCGCAAGAGGCATGACGGGAATGTCCCGCTTTGCGGGGGCATTGCCATTTTCCTCTCGTTTTCCGCAGCCACGTTTCTGGCGTTTGGCGTTTCAGGACATGCCAATGCCATGGCCTTGCTGCCAGGGCTTGTGCTCATCCTCGTCGCCGGTGTTCTCGATGACCGTTTCAACCTGCCTGTCGCGCCGCGCCTTGCAATCCAGTTGCTCGCAGCCTTCCTGATAATTGCTATCACCGGGGTGACGCAGACCTATCTCGGGCTTGCTTCCGACGGCATCGAAACTGCCGCCACGTCCACTCCGGAAATGCTTATACAGGTGCTGACCGGACCGCTTTTCCTGATTATCGCGCTTGCTTTCATTGTCGGCCTTGTCAATGCGGTCAATATGAGTGACGGCGTGGACGGACTGGCAGGGTCGGCGAGTGCTGCCGCATTCTTCTGGCTGGCCGTCATCGGCTTCGGGATCGGCGAACATCGCCTCGGGCTTCAGGCGCTCGCCCTTGCTGCTGCCTGCCTCGGCTTTCTGGTCTTCAACATGCGGCATCGCTGGCGCGCACGAGCAAGCCTTTTCCTTGGCGATGGCGGCAGCACATTTCTCGGTGCAGCCCTTGCCGGATTTATCCTCATCCTTGCAAGCGGAACCGCCGCCGTCGCCTTTCCCGTCCTGATCTGGATCGTGATCGTGCCAGTCATTGATACGCTGAGCCTGATCGTGCGCCGCATGTCTGTACGCAGAAGCCCGTTCTCGCCGGACCGGCAGCATCTGCATCATCTGCTGATGGATGCGGGCCTTTCCTGCGGGCAAACAGCCGTAGCGGTCATGGCGCTCAATCTTCTGGCGGGAGCCATCGCCTACATCGCCATCCGGTTCGACATACCCGTCTGGCCGATGCTTCTGGCGCTGGCGATCCCTGCCGCAGCACACACGCTCTTCGTGCTGCGCATGACCAGAGGCGCACGTCCGATCGTTACCGCTTCGATGGCCGAGGCCAACCCGACCACCAAACCGAACATCACTTATCCAGGGGCAACTTCATGACTGTGTCCGTCCTCATCAGAACGCTTAACGAGGAAGTCAATCTACCTGCATGCCTCGCCTCACTCGACTGGTGCGACGATATCGTGGTGCTCGATTCATTCAGCACTGATCGTACCGTGGAAATCGCCAAAGCAGCGGGCGCGCGCGTCTATCAGCGCGTCTATGACACCGAGGACCGCCAGCGCATGTACGGGCTGACGGAAATCGAGTTCAAACATCTTTGGGTCTATACACCCGACGCGGACGAAATCACACCGCCGGACCTGCGAGATGAAATACTGTCGGTCACCGCTGATCCCGACCGACCGGAAGTGTTTTTCCGGCTTCGCTACAAGAACATGTTCATGGGGCGCTGGATACGCCATGCAAGCCTCTATCCGACATGGATCACCCGGCTGGTCAGGCCGGATCGCGTACGCTTCGAGCGTTCGATCCATGCACGCGCAACCGGAGGTCCGAGCGGCCAGTTACAGGCGCATTTCATCCATTACAGCTTCAACAAGGGGCTCGCCGCCTGGTACGACAAACACAATCTCTATTCCACCGTTGAAGCGGATTTGTCGGCAGCGCGGCTTCTTGAGCGGCGCGTCGATTGGGGTGGCCTCCTGTCGGGCAATCCGGAACGGCGTCGGCGCGCCATGAAATCCCTGTCCTACAATTTGCCGTGTCGGCCGACCTTGCGCTTCTTCTACATGTATGTGCTGCGCGGTGGTTTCCTCGACGGCAAGCCCGGCTATCTCTATTGCCGCTTGCTTTCGGCTTACGAGTTCATGATCGTGATCAAGATGGAAGAGCAACGCCAGCGCCAATCGGCGCTTCTGGCTGAATCTTCATCAGTCAGACGCCCTTTGGAAACCGAAGCACCAGAACGGCGTATGGTATGATGCTGCCCATTATTCTGCCCTGTGCCGTTTTGTTCGGACTGGTCGCCATGTTCTTCTCGGAACCTGTTCTGACCTTGCAGGATGATGGCGGCAGAGCTGATGTGATCGTCGTACCCGGCGGAGACGGACCACCCCGCGCGGCGGAGGCCGCACGTCTCTGGAAGGAAGGCCGCTCACCGGTGATCCTTGTTACCGGCGACGGGGATTGTCTCTCCAACAAACGGATCATGGTGCGCAAAGGCGTGACACCATCGGCGATTTTTGTGGAATGCCAATCGGGCAGCACCTGGCAGAATGCCCGATTTTCCGCGCCCCTCATGCGCGAAATACAGGCCAGAAGTGCGCTGATCGTGACCAACTGGTATCACTCGCGCCGCGCCATAGCGAGCTTTCGCGCCGCCTGCCCCCAGATGCGTTTCATCTCGTCTCCCATCGGCGGCGATGACGGTCGGCCCGGTTTTCCGACAACACCCACGGACATGGAACTCGTCGTCAAGGAATATGTGAAACTTGGCTGGTATCTGATTTCAGGCCGCATCTTCCCACACGACCTTTCCACGGACGAACCGGCACCCGATCTTTCGGATGTATGCGCTGATGCGGGGGTTACGCAATGAACCTCTCACTCACCTGGATTTTCGTCGGTTGCGTCCTCTGCCTTCTGGCTGGCGGTCTCTTCTCCAGACCGGAACGCATGTATCAGTTTCCGTTTCTTGCAGGGGTGATGACCTTCGGCTTCCTGCTGCCGCAGCTTCCCGCCCTCGTATATGATCAGTTTCTGCCTTCCGGCGCTTACGCCAAGACGATGATCATGGGCATTCTGTCGTTCGCAATGCTGATGCTTGGATGGCGTCTGACGAGAAAGCCGATTCAGTTTCTCAGCATGAGTTTCAGCGAACGCAGACTGCTCTGGGCTGCAGCCGGATTGTCGGCTTTCGGCGCTGTCTTCTATTTCCTCCTTAGCCGCCTTCCAGGAGACGTCTCCATCGGCGTACAAATGACTGGTATGCCGGTGGTGTACCTCTTCTTTGCACAGCTCATGCCCTATGGCCTGGCCATCGCCGTCCTGTGTTTCGCACGGCGGCCGTCATGGTTTGCCATCGCGATCATCCTGTTCGATCTGGTTTTCTATCTGGACCGTATTCTGGTCACAGGAAAACGCGCAGAGACCATCCAGCTGGTCCTCATGTTCCTTCTCGCCTTCTGGTTCTACCGACGGATTGTCGTACCTCGAACAATCATGGCAATCAGCATTCTGGCTGGCACATTTCTGATGACCAGTATGGGCGATTATCGACAGGTAACCCGTGCGGATGCGAGCTTTGTTCTCGATGAGATTCTGGAGATCGACTATGCCGCCAATTTTCGCGCTACCCTTGACCGTGGTGGTCCGGAAATGCGCAATGCCGTGCAACGTATTGATGAAATTGATCGGCGGCTCGAGTTTGATTACGGCAAATATCACTGGAACCGTATCGTCTTTACATTCGTTCCGGCGCAACTTGTGGGTAGTCGCATCAAGGAAGCGCTCTATCTCGATGTCCCGGAACCCAGCCGCGATTACAACCCTCTGACAGGCTCGACCGAAACGGGATTGGTCGATGCGTTCTTGTCATTCTGGTATTTCGGAGCCCTGAAATTCCTGTTGCTTGCCTGGGCCATGCGCAGACTTTGGGAAACGGCAATGGCAGGCGAGATGCTCGGACAATTGGTGTATATGCTTTCCATTGTTCCGGCCATGCACTCAATTTCTCATCACACGGATTGGGTCGTGCCTGTCTGGATTCACATGGCATTGTTCCTCATTCCCGTTCTGTCGTTCTGCGTAATCCGCAATCGATCAATCCAGCTCCCGCTTCCGCCATCACAAAGTGGCGCGATCAGCATTGCGGGGGCCAGGTTTCAGGAAGGATGGTCATCATGACCGTGACGTCAGACCACAAAGGGACGTTCGCCGGAGAAACCGGTAAATCGCGCCAACTGGATGGCATTTCAGGCAGAATGAACGCGTCGCGCCCCATGGAAGGCGGCGCGACCTTCACACTCGGACACCGTGTTCAGCGTCTGTGCTGGCAGGCAAGCTGGCTGTTACTGGCGGCATGGACGCCATCTTTCCTGTGGCGCTGGCGTGGCGCGGTGTTGCGTGCCTTCGGCGCGAAGGTTCACAAGACCGCCATCGTGCGCGGCAGTGCGCGTATCTGGTGGCCGGGCAATCTGACCATGGGTGCTCATTCATCGCTGGGACCGGGTGCGCTCTGCTATAACGTAGCGCACGTAACGCTTGCCCCATTCGCCATCGTTTCACAACGCGCGCATCTGTGCACGGCGGGGCACAATATCGATCAGGCGGATTTTCCCCTCATAGCAGCACCCATTCACATCGGGCCTTATGGCTGGGTTGCAGCTGAAGCCTTTGTCGGGCCGGGCGTGACCATCGGTGAAGGCGCAGTTCTTGGCGCACGCGGGGTCGGCTTCCGTGATATGGAACCATGGATGGTCTATGTCGGCAATCCGGCCAAGCCCGTGAGACCCCGACGGAAGCCCTGACAATCAGGAAGCAGGAACGGACCGGAGCGCCTTGCGGCCCGCAACGGCGCCGCTTTTTTGCGGTTGAAAGCTCTGATAGGCCGCAATTGTCTGGAGAGCGATGCGTGGCCAGGTGTAGTTGGCCCGCACAAGTCTGGCACCAGCCACACCCATGCGTTTCGCGCGATCCGGGTCTTCCAGAATTTGCTCAAGCGCTGAAGCCACAGCCATCGGGTCGAGTGAACAGACCACACCGGCACCGGCTTCAGCGACTTCCGGAAAATGGCACGCATCGGTAATCGCAACCGGTACGCCGCAGGCCAGCGCCTCGGTTATGGCGACACTGAATCCTTCCTGACGGCTTGGCAGGCAAAAACAGGCCGATTGTTTCAGGGCGGCGATCTTCGCCGGACCATAGAGCCCGCCTGTCATGTGTACCCGCGTCTCAAGCCCGTATTGACGAATACGCTGCCGAAAATCTTCTTCCGCACCACCATCGGGACCCGCGACAACCAGATCCACATCAGGGAACAAGGTGGCAACACGACGAAAGGCATCGGCAAGTATATCAAGACCTTTCTTGTAGTGCAGCCGCGACAGAAAAAGTATGTAGGGCCGTTCCGGCAATCCGCGCACGGCAATATCCTTGTCGCCCTCGACTTCATTGAGGAAAATTCCGTTCGGGATAATCATCGAGGGTGATTTCAGGCCAAGCGGCCGCATCAGCTCGATTTCATCCGCATTCAGTGCGTGGATGAAGGCCGCACCGTCGAGCATACGACGAAAGCCGAGCATCATCGCGATCTTCTTCTTCCATGCGCTCTGTTGCATGCTCCACACGTCGAGCATACCGCAACAACATACGCAATATGGCACACGATAGCGGCGGCAAAGCATTGATGCCCGCAACAGATTGGTTTCCCATATGCCATGAAGATGCACAAAATCTGCCGAGCGCAGCAGCATCTCCATTGCTTTTGCTGCAGCCCCGCCGAACAAGGTTTCCCGCAGGTCAGGCATTGGCAGAAGCAGGGTGCGCACCTTGTCGAAACCGGGGATTGTGGCCGTGGCGCTGACGGCGCGACCGCTCACTTCATCATCGCTATAGCTTACGATTGTCACTTCATGACCGAGCGTTGCCTGCGCTGCTGCAAGCCGCACCACGACGGCTTGCGGGCCGCCCTTGGCAGGGTCGTAGGAACCGATGACGTGGACAATGTTCATGCCGCCTTCTCCCGAAAGATTGCTGAGGTCAACCGTTCGCCATAACGCGATAAAGTAAAATCAGCCGCGCGTTCGCGGGCGCTTTCGCCCATCCGTTCCAGCGCTGCCGGATTGCCTGCAAGTTCCCGCAGGATTTCCGTTGTCTCCATGACATCCCGGATAGGCACGATATAGCCGTCGATACCGTTGCGAACGACACTGCCCGTATTCTCCGTACAAATTACAGGTAGCCCAGCGGCCAGCGCTTCATAAACGGAAATCGCCGACCCTTCGCATAACGAAGGCAACAGAAAAACATCGGCCCACTCAAATTGCTTGCGCATCTCGCTGCGCGGAATGGGGCCTGTCAATTCGACCGAGGCGGCGAGCTTCTTCTGTGCTTCCGGCAACAGTTCCAGCGGGCCGACCATCCGGAATTCCACCTCTCCCGCCAGTAATCGGGAAACCCCGCCGACATAAGGTGAACCTTTGCGCAAGCCAACCGCGCCCACTGTCAGCACGCGCAATTTGCCTGGTGCCCGTGGTTTCCGTTCAACCTGGAAACGCGTATCGACACCTGTCGGAACCACCACGATTTTTTCGGGAGCACAACCTTCTTCAACCACATGACGGGCAACAAAAGGTGATGGACACACAACCACATCGGCCAGCTGCCATTCAGCTCGTTCACGCTCCGCGAAAGCCTCGGAATATCCATCGCTTTCGAGCGGCAATTGCCAACCCGGGTTCAACAATTCCTCTTCATAACCAAGCTGGTCGACGATGGCGCGCGGCGCGATCACCTGATCGACCGCTGTCCAGAGACCCATTTTTCGTGCAGCCGACAACAGTTCAACAGCTTCACCGCTGAAGGCATAGACACCACTTGCGCCGTGAAATCCGCTTTCGGCGACCAGCCTTCCGAAGGTTTCACCAGCCCATATTGCATTGGCAGTGGATTTCGGCCCGGTCTGGTTCGCCAGTCTGCGTACTGCGGAATGCAGTCCGAAGCCCGGAAAGGTTGTCATCTGTTGTTGGGGAATTCCCTGGGGCTTGCGTCCAATCAATCTCCGAACAGAGGATGGGAGTGCATTGGAAGGCAAGCTGTTGAGGAAACGTGGCCATCCCTGAAAAGCGCATATGTCCGTATAAAAATGTGCCAGCTTCTGATTATTCGCAAAAATCCGCGGGACTGCATAGTGCCGGCGGGCGCCCAACTGGCTGACAACGACCGACCCATCCATCATAATTCCCTCGGCTGGAACTGCCGGTCGAGAACCGGCATGGCCTGTGGCACCACCTTTTCCTCAAGCCGCGAAATGGCCGATTGCCAGACGGCTGCGCCATATTCACGCGAATAGGCCGTTTCCATCAGATAGCGGGCATTGTTGCCCATCGACATGCGTCCCACCGGCGAATGGCGCAAATGAAGGATCGCGTTGATCAACGCATCGACATCGCCCGGTCTCAGCGCCATACCGCACTGAAAATCGCGGACAATCGTGCCGATCTCGCCTTCCGTATCACCGATGAAGATTGTCGGACGGGCCGCCGCAAGGACGCCATAGAACTTGCTGGGCACGATACAATGTTCCAGCTCCGGCTTCAGCGAAACCAGATGCACATTGGCCGCGCCAAGGCTCTCGGAGAGCTTTTCCACGGGCTGGAATGGTTTCATCATCACATTGGTCAAGCCGCGTCGCTTGACTTCACTTTCGACGAAACCACGCTGCTGCCCCTCGCCGATCATCAAAAAGACGATGCTTTTCATATGCCGGAGCCGCTCCGCAGCATCAAGCACCGTCTTGAACTCGTGTGCGCGCCCGAAGTTGCCCGAGTAACCGATGACGAATTTTCGACCAAGCCCCCAGCCACGGCGCAAGGGGTTCTGCGACGGCTCCACCGGAACGATTTCGTTGCGGTCGGCCCAGTGGTGAACCACGCTCAGGCTTTCCGCCGGAATATCCCGCGTCGAAAGATAATGCGCCATGCGTTCTATCGGACAGATTGTCAGTGCAGACTGGCGCATCGACCAGTTGCGCAGGATCAGGGCGAGCTTACCGGAAACGGTATCGGACTTGATGAGGCCGAGTTCCATCGCCGTTTCTGGAAAAAGATCCATCACCCAGTTGACCAGCTTTGCCCGTCGCAGGCGAACAGGCAGCGCTGCCGAAACGGAAAGAAGCGGCGGATCGGTACAGACGACGCAGACATCGTCCTTGCGGGCATTGGATGCAAACCAGGCGGCCGCGGACAGATGAAAGGTTGCATAATCGACCGCGCGCCCGACAAGCTTGCCCCGACCAAAGCCCGAGGTCCATATGCGATGCACATCTATGCCGTCGATCGTATCACGCGCGGGCAACACGTCCTTCCGCTTGTCGTGATAGCTGCGGCTTGCCAGCACTGTCGTCTCGATGCCTTCACGCACAAGCGTATGGGCAAGGCTCGTCACCATCCGGCTCGTCGCCGACTGGTCCGGGTAGAAGTAACGATTGGCAAGCACCACACGCATGATTTCACGTCCTGTTGTTCGATCCCGTTGAAACGAGCATCGCAACTGCGCAGCAGATACCGCAAGAAACACAAAGGCATGGCATGCACCGACACCGGGCGAACTGCCTACCTCTTTGGGTGAAACCGGACATACCGGGCGCGCCTCAAGCCTCATCCGAAGAGGGATGTTCCGGCCCGCAATTGCCGTTTTGGAGCCGTTCTGCCCACGCAGGAAATCGCTAACATGGTTTCATTGCAGCTTTGGAAAGCTTTGGTCGGAGGGAAGCCCTTGCAAGAGAAAACAGCTCTCATCGTCGGTGTGACCGGACAGGACGGCGCTTATCTAAGCGAGCTTCTGCTCAAAAAAGGCTATCGCGTACATGGTCTGAAACGGCGGTCTTCCTCGTTCAACACTGCGCGTATCGATCATCTCTATCAGGACCCGCATGAGGAGGACATTCGCTTCCGCCTGCATTTCGGTGACCTGACCGATGCAACCAATCTGTGCCGTGTCATTCAGGAAGTGCGGCCCGACGAGATTTATAATCTCGGCGCGCAAAGCCATGTTCAGGTAAGCTTTGAAACGCCTGAATATACGGCCAATGCCGATGCGCTCGGCACGCTGCGTCTGCTCGAATCCATGCGTATTCTGGGTCTCGGCAAGACATGCCGTTTCTATCAGGCTTCCACGTCGGAACTCTTCGGTAACAGCTCGCCCCAGGCACAGAACGAACAGACGCCTTTTGCCCCGCGCAGTCCTTATGCGACAGCAAAGCTCTATGCCTACTGGACGACGGTAAACTACCGCGACGCCTATGGCTTCCATGCCTCCAACGGCATTTTGTTCAATCACGAAAGCCCGCTTCGCGGCGAAACCTTCGTTACCCGCAAGATCACCCGTGCTGTCGCGGCCATTGAACGCGGCCTGCAAGACAGGCTTCGGCTCGGCAATCTCGATGCCCGTCGCGACTGGGGGCATGCGCGTGATTATGTCGAGGGCATGTGGCGTATCCTGCAGGAAGACACCGCCGACGACTACGTGCTGGCGACCGGCGAAACGCACACGGTGCGCGAGTTTGTCGAACACGCCTTCAAGGCCGTCGACAAGGAGATCGAGTGGCACGGTAACGGCGTGGAAGAAATCGGCCGCGACCGAAAATCCGGCAATTGCCTGATAGAGATTGATCCCCGCTATTTCCGTCCGAACGAGGTCGACTTCCTGCTCGGCGATGCATCCAAGGCGAAAAATCGCCTCGGCTGGCAGCATACAACGGGCTTCGACAATCTTGTCACCGAAATGGTCGACTGGGATTTGCGCAACATCATGCGGGAGGTTGGACGCAATGACTTCTACGGCTGACATCACCCCCGCTCCGTTTTATTCACTCGAAGGCAAGAAGGTGTTCGTTGCCGGGCACAAAGGCATGGTCGGTTCGGCCATTCTGCGCCGCCTGCAAGGCACGGATTGCGACATCATCACTGCAGCGCACAGCGCACTCGATCTGACCCGGCAGGGACCGACGGAGAATTTCATCAGCGGTCGCAAGCCGGATGTCATCATCATCGCTGCCGCCCGCGTTGGGGGCATCCTTGCCAATTCGCAATATCCGGCAGATTTTCTCTATGACAATCTCGCCATCGGCATGAACCTCATCCGCGCCGCCCATCAGAACGGTGTCGAACGCCTGTTGTGGCTCGGATCAAGCTGCATCTATCCCCGCGACGCAGCGCAGCCTCTCACCGAGGATGCCCTGATGACAGGCCCGCTGGAAGCGACCAACGAAGCTTATGCCGTCGCCAAGATCGCAGGGCTTGAATATGCTCGGGCTTGCGCACGGCAATATGGCAATCACTTCATGACGGCGATGCCGACCAATCTTTACGGTCCAAACGACAATTTTGATCCCAACACCTCGCATGTCCTGCCGGCATTGATCCGCCGGATTCACGAGGCCAAGGTGCGAGGGACCGACCATGTGACGCTCTGGGGCACCGGCAAGCCCTTGCGGGAGTTCCTGCATGTGGATGATCTTGCCGATGCCTGCCTGCACATGCTGCGTTTCTATGAAGGCGTCGAGCCGATGAACATCGGGACGGGTGAAGAGATTTCGATCAAGGATCTGGCACTGACCGTTGCCCGCGTCGTCGGTTACGAAGGTCGCTTTGAACACGACCTCAGCAAACCGGACGGTACACCGCGCAAACTCCTCGACACGTCGCGGATGCGGGCGCTGGGCTGGAAGCCGCAAATTCGTCTGGAGGACGGCCTGCGTGAAGTCTATCGCGATTGGTTGGAGGAAGCCGCCGATCCTGTCGCCGCTTGAAGCCCCCGGAAAGCGGGACCCGCTTTTCCGATCAAGCGCGACGTTTTCTTCGACATTGTCGATCCTGGACAAGTCTCCTCGGCATCCCTCATGCCGGGGAGACGCGCAGCGTCGTCCCGAAGCACGAAGAGACGCCCCGCCTTCCTAAGTTTCCATTGAAGTGAAACTCTCAACCTATGACGGCGAGCCGCCGACCCTGCTCATATCCAGCTCGACGCGCAGGATGTCACCCGGTTTGATTTCCGTGCTTTCGTTGGCGACGATATCCTGAAAGCTGCCATTCACGATACGACTGATCGAGAACACCAGTTTCTGGCGCAGCGTGGCTGCGGAAATATTACCGGAAGACTTGGCGATCTCGGCCATAGCCTGGAGTTGTGTATTGCTGCGGCGCTCCATGCGGGCAATGTTGAGGTCAATATCCTGCAAATTGGTAGCCGCTTCGCTTTTGCGAATTTCTTCCAGATTGGCGATGCGCTGCTCCATGGCAAGCTGGTTCTGTCTCGCCCGTGCAAGAAACGAAGCAAGCTCCAGCGCGGCTCGCCGTGTGGCCGACAGATCACGCTCCATATCGCGCAGGTTGGATTTTGCGGCCAGGCCGCGATCCACCAGCGACTTGCTGGAATCCACATTCTCCTGCAACAGCCCGATTTCGGTGTCGTGCAGCTTGATACTCTGCTGCAGGGTCTGGATTTCATCGCCATAGCTCGCTGCTTGCGCTTCAAGCGCCCGACGCTCGGCTGCAAGATTGTTGCGGCGGACGTTGAACACTGTCTTTTCACCGTCCAGCATCTTCTGCGTCAGGGCCACGGTTTCCTTGTTCGCAGCCGCCTGATCCGGCAGAGTATAAGTAAAATCCGTGCCGTTCAGTTCCGCCTCGAAACGGGCCCGCCGGATTGCCATGGCAGTGATCTGCATCTGCAGGTCGACATATTCCTGCTGCGCGGAAATAAGCTGCATCCCGGCAGTCAGGGCTGGAGACTCCGCTTTTCCGGCTCCGCCACCCAGCGCCATGAGTTCAAGCACCACCATTCCGGGCCGGAACTGATATTTTCCCGGCGCCTTCACATCGCCAACGACAAATACCGGCGCATACTGATTGATCGTTGCTGTGACCGTCAGTCCCGGAATATGCTGGGATAGAGATCCCGCGATCTTCTCGCTGATCTCATTGGTAGTCAGCCCGGTGACGGAAATATTGCCCACGACCGGATAACCGATATTGCCGTCCACATCGACCGGGTAAAGCCCGGTGAGTGACGGTTGCCCATAAACGGTTACCTGCAGCACGTCATTTGCGCCAACCCGATAGGCTTGTCCGTCCGCAAGCGCTCCAAAAGTCCCGCCGACCAGAATGAGGCCCGAAAGCATAGTGGACCGAAGATGGGTACCAATGCGATTCTTGATGATCCTGTATGACATGGTTTGCCCTCACGCCTGTTCCTGTGCGCCATCCGCATCTGGTTTCCGGCGCCGCGCGAATATCGCGCTTATGCTCCGCCGTGCTTTCTGCAAGCCCAGTCCGCAAAGCACCACGGGGAGCACTATCCAGCTGCGATAAGACGAAGAATTATGGTTCACGACCGCCAGCGCGGGCTTGCGCCCGAACGACGCCATCGTCTGTATCAATGCATTGGTCGCAAGCTGGTCCTGTCGGTCGGACGGAACCACAAGAAGCGCCGTATCCGTCGCCCGCGACAGGAGAACCGAGCGCTTGTCTTCCATGACCGCCGGCAGATCGACGAGGATGATCTTGTGATCCGCGCGCAACTGGGCAATCAGCTCGGCCAGCCAGTCTCCGTCACGCATCTGCCTGTTCGGCTTGATGATATCGATCCCCGAACCGTGATCATGCACGAGCGTTGCACCGGAAAGCGGACGCCCTGTAGAAACAGCGCCGTAATCGCCATGCGGAAGCCCGAAGGCCTCCGACAGGCCCGACCGCTTGTTTGTCGCATCGATGACTGCAACCGTTAAGCCGGTCGCGGCGATCTGTTGCGCGAGCGCGGTGATCAACAGGGTCTTTCCCTCGCCATCGGACAGGGATACGACGGACAGCGCCAAGGAATCCCGGCCCCGTGTCAGTGCCCGCAGACGATCGTGCACGGATTTGATTGCACGACCGAACGGGCTTGCCGGATCGAGACCGCGATTGACGAGAAGCGGCACAGTCAGCTGCGGCGAAACCGGCAGCAACGTCGCAGCCGGAATGCCGGGCAGCATCAGAGATGCCGTCTGTGCGGGCCTGATCTTGTCGAATGTTTCCTTCAGCATGGTGCCTGCAAGTGAAACCAGTCCACCCAACCCCAGCCCCAGCAGCAGCCAGTTGGCGAGGTTCGGGCTGGCCTTGGCCATCGCCGGCTCCGCAGGCGAGATCATCTGCGCTTCGGGCGCGGCAATGCCGTCCTGTTCGATCAGCTGCTTGTAACGCGTGAGATAGCTTTCATAGACCGTGCGGCTGGCATTGGCCTCGCGGTCCAGCTGCCCGGCCCTGACTTGTGCCTGATTGGCTTCGGCAAGATCGGCTTCCGCATCTTTCAATGCGCCTTCCAGTCCGCTGCGCCGCTGACGCGCAATCTGGATTTCATTGCCAAGGCTCTTGATGATTTCGCCGACCTGGCTCGAAATCTGCTGCTTCAACGCTTCCTGTTCCGCCTTCAGCACAGGAATTTCAGCGCTCTTCAACGCGCCATTCGACTGCAATTCGCCAAGCTGGCGTTCGACGCGTGCTGCCTCATTGCGCAAGGTCTGGATCGCAGGCGAAGCCAGAACCTCGGCCAGTGCAGGCGCTTCATTGTTGTTCTTCAGCTCTGATGCCGTGCGCAATCGCGCTTCGGCGAGCGAAACTGCTCCCGTTGCGGCGACAATTTCATTGTTCAGCGCCGCGACGCGTTGGGCCTGAAAGCTGATCTGTCCCTGATCGCCCGCAAGCCGCGACTTCTGGCGGAACTCTTCCGCAGCACTTTCGGCACTTTCAAGATCGCTGCGCAAGGTACCAAGCTTTTCGCCCAGCCATTCGCTGATACGCCGCGTGGCCGATTGTTGCACGTCGATCTGATGATTGAGATAGGCCGTGGCAAAGGCATTGGCGACCTGGGCTGCATAAACCCGATCGGAAGCGCGATAAGAAATGAAGATCGTATAGGAACGGCCATCATTGGTGACCCGTAACCGCGAAAGAAGAAGGTCGATCTGCTGGCGTTCCCGCATGGCCGGATCGACATCGCGTGCGCTCTTCGCCTGCGATCCTGTATTCGAAGCAGACGACAACACCGTGCGCGAACGGAATTCCGTCGGCACGACAATGTTCTCCGCTTGCAGAATGTCGATGACCTTGCGCGCCATCATACGCGAATTGATGATATCGAGTTCGGAACGCAGAACCGGGCTGTCCTGCGGCAGTGGCGTGATCGCGCTTTCATTGGGAAGCGCCTGCAATCGCCGCATATCCAGCACCAGCACAGACTCCGACACATAACTGACTGGTGCTGTAAGATATCCTGCGAAGCCGACACCGATGCCTGCAAGCACCGGTACAATCAGCATCATCCTTCTACGTTTTATAGTGTCGAGCAGGTCAGCCACCGGCTGCCGCCCGTTTCCTGCTGAAACGTCGGAGATAATCACCAAAAGTCTCCTTCACGGAACAATTCTATCCGTCGGCCGGGCGGCTTCGCTGCCGCCAGTTGCGCCCTACTGCAAGTCGGAAAATGATGTTTCCGACGGGAACAGCTCGTTGATGATGCAAGCCACTTCGGTACGGTTGGACGCCTTCAGCTTCTTCATGATGTTGCGGATATGAACCTTGACCGTGCTTTCCCGCAGCTTCAGCTCATAGGCGATGATCTTGTTCGCCTTGCCCCGGCGCAGCGCATTGACCACTTCGGCCTGACGCTGGGTGAACATTCCGCCGAGAGGTTGCAGCCGCTGTGAGTTCGGATCGGTGGCGTGACGCAGAGCGAGCACACTGCTGGCTGGAACAAAGGTTCCGCCCGCCATGGCAAGCCGCAATGCTTCAACGCAGACATTCACATTCACCGATGTTGGAATATACCCCTTCACGCCATGGTCGAGCGCTTTGAGAACCTGCGAGATTTCTTCCTTGTCGGCCAGAAGAATGACCGGTGCCGGAGCGCAGTCAGTAACAATGCGATTGAGATAATTTCCGACAGCCGGGTCCGAAACCTTCTGGCCACCGATGTTGAAGAGCACGGCACCTGCGGTGCGGCCCTTGCGCTGATGTTGCCACTGCTCGAACGAGCTGAATGTGGCGATCGACATTTCGATGCTGTGGTTTGTCAGTCCATGTGCGAGGCATTCGCGATCCAACGCACGGTTGTCTATGATGACCAGTAGCGGCAACATGCTGTCGTTAGGCTGTTCAGGTTTAAAAGAACTATCTTTTGACGCCCCTAAGCCACTATTCTTTAATTCACTCGTCCTGCTACTGAATTGTGGAGAAATGTTCATCTGTTCGCCCTCTAATCCGACTTATGCGCACGACCCCATTGTTTGCACATCACAATCACGGAAGCGCATCGGTTACCTGTTTTATTTTTCTTCTTGAGATCTAGACAAAACCCCGGAAGCAATTCTTGTTTTTGTTCTTATTTTGATGAAAAGACTGCCTGAAAATTCTTTGAGTGTCATTAACCTAGATTAAGGGTTTCGGCAAAATATGGTTTAGACAAAGCGCGGATATATACCCAATTAGTGGTAGAAATTACTACCTTGCCAAAACAAATGGCCTCGCTGAAACTCTTTAGATACCTGGCCTCCTTGGAAGAGCCGGGGGAAACGAACCGTGGGGGGCGCTCGACTTAAAACTTATATGCA
This sequence comes from Brucella sp. GW823-FHT04E01, assembly GCF_058796175.1. Taxonomy (NCBI): domain Bacteria; kingdom Pseudomonadati; phylum Pseudomonadota; class Alphaproteobacteria; order Hyphomicrobiales; family Brucellaceae; genus Brucella; species Brucella sp. GW823-FHT04E01. Next base: position 935,412 of record NZ_JBXAIK010000003.1, read on the forward strand.
CTCATGCTGGGCGAAACGGCAGGTAGGCTCTATGGTGGTAAATGCCGACGAAGCAAAAACGCTGCGCCATTTTCTGGAAAGCGCGCCTATCAGTGCGGTTTTCAATGAAAGCGACCTGAGCGTTCTTAGCGCCCTGCCCATATCCTCAAAAAACTATGCCCCGCACACCGTGGTGAGCAGCCAGGGAGACTGGGCCAATTCGGTTCACATAATAAAGAGTGGTTGGGGCTGCATCTATCGCGATCTTCCCGATGGTGATCGCCAGATTCTGGACTTTCCCATGAAAGGAGATTTTCTGGGTTTCCGAACCGGGCTCGGCTTCAACTATTATACCCTGATTTCGGTTACCGAGCTTTCTGTCCTCGAAATCTCCCTGGATCATCTCACCGAAAGCCTTCTCAACTCCCCTCGTCTTGCCATGACATTCATGGAACTGATGGCGCGTCAGCGTGCCATTCTGATTGAGCATCTCATCAGCATAGGCCGCCGAAGTGCACTTGTGCGTATCGCGCATCTCCTGCTCGAACTGGGGCACAGGGCGCGGATCAACGGAACGGGCGATGAAAACAGCTTTTTCTGTCCGCTGACACAAAGCGAGCTGGCCGATGCGCTGGGGCTTACGCCGATCCATATCAACCGGATGCTGCGTGAACTTCGTGAGGACGATCTTCTCGTCTTCCGCAACAATGAGGTCGAATTTCTGAACCGGTCAGCTCTCGTCCATATTTCAAGCTTCGATGAGCACTATCTGACCATGGAAATTTTCCCGCGCGTAAGGATCAGCCGGTGAGCGACACGCAAAATCACGGATTATTCCAGCAGGAAACTATCGTTGATAAGTCATCAAAACTCGCATACTAAAAATATTATTCATATATAAATTATACCTCAACTTACACACAGAACCAAAGATTAAAGCAGCTGTCATCGCACCGGATATATCGCTAAAGCCTCAAATACGTCGCCACATATTCATATATGCGCTATATATTTATCAGAGAATTGTGACTAGTTTCCGCTTCACCATCGTGCCCGGAGGGGCAGCATTGAGGAGGAGGCTCAACGATGCAAGACAATCTCGTCGATTCCGCCGTTGGCAAGGCGACTAAGCGACTTCTGCCATTTCTGGCAATCATGCTGATCCTGGCCTTTCTGGACCGCGCCAATATCGGTTTCGCCAAGTCCGAGTTTCAGGCTGACACGGGCTTAAGTGATGCTGCCTATGCATTCGGAGCCGGCATATTCTTTATCGGATATGCGCTTTTTGAAGTTCCCAGCAACATCATCATGCACAAGGTCGGCGCACGCCTCTGGCTGAGCCGGATCATGATTTCGTGGGGTATCGTCTCCGCCGCCATGATGTTCGCTCATACGGAAGGCGTCTTCTACACGCTGCGTTTTCTGCTCGGCGTTTGCGAGGCCGGTTTCTATCCGGGCGTCCTGCTTTATCTGACCTATTGGTTCCCCGCGAAGCAGCGCGCACGCGCGACCGGTATCTTCTATCTTGGCGTTCCGCTGGCGCTCGTCCTGGGAAGCCCGCTTTCCGGCTGGTTGCTGACCCATCACGGTATTTTTGGCCTCACCAACTGGCAATGGATGTTCGTGGTCGAAGGGCTTGGCGCATCACTGGTCGGGATCATTGCCCTTTTCTACCTGACGGATCGCCCCGAAAAAGCGCGCTGGCTCTCGGTCGAGGAGCGCGATGCCCTCACACGGGTTATCGCCGCGGAAGAAGCCGCAAAAGAAACACAGGCCCAGCATTCAGCCATGTCGGTACTGAAAGACCGCCGCGTCTGGGCTTTCATTGGCATCTACTTCTTTCTGCAGATCGGCACCGCGCCTTTGACCTTCTATTTCCCATCGCGCTTCGCACAGGCAGCATCGAATGGGCAGATGAATCTTCTTGTCGGCTCGCTTCTCGCCCTTCCCTGGCTGTGCTCGGTCATCGCAACCCGTTATTTCACGGTTCTGGCCGACCAGACCAATCAGCATCGGCTTGTCTGCATGGGCATGGTCATCGCTGGAACAGTGGCGCTCGCCGTCATCGGGCTTACCGGCAACCCATGGCTGATGCTTCTTGCGGCCTGCATTGCCGTGCCGGGCCTCACAGCTTCGCAACCTGTATTCTGGAGCCTGCCTACCCGTTATCTGGGTGGGATCGGTGCGGCCAGCGGCATCGCCTTCATTGTTTCCATCGGTAATCTCGGTGCATTCTTCGCGCCGCAAATCAAGAATTGGGCCGATGTCGCAGTGGGCAATCATGATGCTGGTTTCTACACGCTTGCGGCCCTTTGCGGCATCGCTGTTCTGCTTCTCGCAGGTGCCCGCAAGGCCGCTCCTGCAGAGCGAGTGGTCACTGCCAAATAAGGTTCATCTTCGCGAAATTATTGAAACAGAACCCTCGCTCCGGCGGGGGTTTTTCTGTTCCAAATATGTGAAGTCACTCTATATTCAGCGATCGAAATCAACCTTCGAAAGGACTGCACAATGAGGATAAGCGCCCGCAATCGACTAAAGGGAACAATCGTCGAAGTCACCAAAGGGGCAACCACATCCCATGTCCGGATCGATATCGGCAATGGTGTGATCGTTACCTCGTCCATCACCAATGAGGCTGTCGACGAGCTTGGCCTGAAGGCCGGCGCCGCCGCTTATGCCGTGGTGAAGGCATCCGACGTGATGATCGCAGTTGACTGAACTCTGCAATTGAAGCGTTTGTTGCGTGTGAAGAAAATTTTCTTCGCACGCAACCTCCCTTCTTCAACAGTTCGTCACTTGCGACGGGCTGGAATAGTTGCTCCCTTCGTCCTAGATTCAGGGCACATATCAAGGGAGCGCATATCATGACCTACAGCAAGAACCCCGAAGCGATTGCGAAGCTCACGCCGGAGCAATATCGCGTCACGCAGGAAAGCGGCACCGAGCGCCCCGGGACCGGTGAATATCTCTACAACAAAGAGCCGGGAATTTACGTCGATATCGTTTCGGGCGAGCCGCTCTTCGCCTCGGCCGACAAATATGAGTCCCATTGCGGATGGCCCAGCTTCACCAAGCCGATCGAACCCGCCAATGTTGCCGAACTGAACGATATCTCGCATGGCATGGTACGGACCGAAGTGCGCTCGGCACATGGCGACAGTCATCTGGGCCATGTCTTCCCGGATGGGCCGGTTGATCGCGGCGGCCTTCGCTATTGCATCAATTCGGCCTCACTCCGTTTCGTTCCAAAAGACCGGATGGAAGCGGAGGGATATGGTCAGTATCTCGATCAGGTCGAAGATATCGGTTGATTTCTATGTCAGGCCCGGACCCGTTTCGGGCCTGAATGCTCTCCAAAGATAGAGGCGACCTTGCCAGACGAAACAAAGAATTCCGTTCGGATTTTAAACCCTGACAATGTCGCACCGCCTATAGCGGCCTATTCACATCTGGCAGTCATTCCGTCCGGCACGGAACTTCTGGTTATTGCAGGCCAGGTCGGCATGGACTTGAGCCGTACAGTTCCCGAAGAGCCGGAAAAGCAATATGAGCTGGCTCTGCGCAACATTGTCGGCATCCTCGACAGTCAGGGCCTCACACCGGCCAGTCTGGTGAAGCTGAACATCTTCCTCGTGGACCGGCTCGACCCGGAACGCGCCAAAAAAATCCGCGCTGAGTTGCTGGGTGACAGCCTTCCACCGACCACGCTCGTTTATGTCGCCGGACTGGCACGGCCTGAGTTGAAGGTCGAAATCGAGGGCATGGCCGCGCGAAGTATTTGAAATAAAATGCCTGCGATATGAAAATAATTTGCATACAAATTAATTGATCCACAGGCATTACATCGGGCCATGAAGTAAGACTTCTTTCTGTCGCAATGATCACTAATCTGATCCAGCGCACCGCTTCGGCGGAATCAGGCAAATGCGCAGCCTCGGTATGATTATGCTATCACCACACATACCGAGGCTTTCCGGGGCTTTTGGCCGTTTCATGTCCATTACGCCGCCCCATTCCAGATAATTCTTCACTCTGTTAGGTAAATCAACCGACACAATGGTTGCAGCCACAGCATGATTTCCATTGCAAATAGCGAAAAACTATATTCAATATACTGTCTTACTATTAAAGGACGACCGATTTCGATAACGCAACATTTTGGGAGGCAGCTTGGACAGCGCAGTTGGGGCCTACCGGATTTATTCTGAAAAGGAGTGCTCGGACGCACCTGCACTCGACTGGCCCTATGTTTGCGCACTGCACCTGCTCCGAGAGCCCTTCGAGAACGCGATTTCGGAGTTTCTCGCCTTCGTGGGCAATGCATCGCGGGCTGATCGCGCCTGGATGATTGAGTATTCGCCTGATCTGCTGCGGTTTTGTAACACGCATGAATGGTGCAAAGGCGATACAACCGCCTATATTTCCGAACTTCAGGAAACCCCAACCACGCTGATTGGCTGGCTGCACCGCTATCTGACCGAAGGACAGGCCGTCGCCGTCCACGATGTCAGGGGGCTGCCGCGCACCGCGCGCGCCATCCAGGCTGAATTCCTGCGTCAGGGCAATCAAAGCATACTCAGCATACCGGTTTTTCATCAGCGTCGGCTGCGAGGGATCGTCGGTTTCGATACGACCGTGGAAGCCAGACACTGGTCGCGCGCAGAAATCAAAGCCATGTTCCAATGTGCGTGCCTGATCGCACAGGCGAAATATTCGACCTCCGATGAGGAAGCGGTGTCAGACGAAGAGCCCGACCCGACATCAGTAATCTATGTCAGCAAACGCGGAGTAATGCGCGGAGTGTCCCCGGAGGAAATCATCGGGGTGCGCTCGGCTGGCAATTACAGCGAGATATGGCTTGGCGATGGTTCCTCCGTTCTTGATTCCAGACCGCTTGGCATATGGGCAGGCATTCTTCCCGCTAGCGTCTTCTTTCGCATTCACCGCACGACGTTCATAAACGTGCTGCATGTATCGGACTTGGACAGAAGTACCATCGACAAATGGCTGGTCAGGATGCGCGGCATCGATCAGTCGTGGCCAGTCTCGCGATCCTATCGAAAAGCGTTGCGGGAGCGTCTGGGCTTCTAGCCTTTGTTTCGCCTTGTTTTCGTCCGCCCGTCGCCACAAAATTTGATGCAAAATAAGCAGGTTTTGCTCCAAGAAATGCCGCTTCAGCGCCGAACGGACACAAATCCCGAACTTGCCTTAATTTGAAATCGGCGCTTGGTGCATAATCCGATCGAAGTGAAAAGAGGATCGGTAAGATTATGCTTTGGGAAGAAAGGTTTAGAGCACCGATCTGATTGAATCAGATCGGTGCTCTAAGACAGGTCCAGATGTGCCTTGAGCGGCATGTCGTCATGAACCGGAACAGTCTGCCTTTCGATCATGCGATGGACGAGCGGCGGCTTGTCCCCCTTGTGCAAAGAAAGGAGCCGTTCCGACACTTCGGCATCGGCCTGGGTGCGACGCTGGTTATGGCGGACATACTCGACCCAGGTTGGCACGTGATAACTTTCCGTCCAGGTTTCCGGGTTCTCCAGATCACGCAGCAGCACCCATTGCCGGGCACCGTCGCGGATGCGCATACGGCGGCGCAAAGCCATGGCGGAAAGGAAGGCTGGAACATCTTCCTGTGCGATCTTATAGTCGACCATGATCATGATCGGACCGCTGCGCGAACGCAAATCCAGCCGAAGCTGCGGCTCGCTGAAACGGTTGAGCGGATCGAGATTGAGGTCTTCAAATTCAGGCTGCGGCAGGAGCAGACCGATCAGCGCGCCGAACATCAGCACCACGGCAGCAGCCAGAAGCGCGCCTGGCACGCCATATTCATCTGCGACAGAGCCCCAGAGCCAGCTACCTGCCGCCATCCCGCCGAAAGTCGCCGTCTGATAGAGCGCCAGAGCACGCCCCACCACCCAGCGCGGCGTGGAAAGCTGCACGGTGACGTTGAACAGCGACAGTGCCAGAACCCACGAAACACCGGCAGGCAGCAGGAAAATGCAGCTCAGCCACATATTCCGGCTGATCGACAGCAAGGCACAACTGATCGCAAAGGCCACGAAAGCACCGCGCACCAACCATTCATTGCCGAGAAGTTCGCGAAGCCGGGCACTGAGCAAGGCGCCGCCAATGGCGCCAAGCCCGAAAAAGCCCAGCATGATACCGTAGGTGAGCGCTGTTCCGTGGACGAGATCGCGCGCGACGAGCGGCAAAAGCGCCAGAATGACAATCGCGGACAGGCCGAACAGAAACCCCCGGAACATCACCTTGAGCAGGTTCGGCGACATGGCGACATAACGCAGCCCTGCCACCATGGCCGGTCCCAGCGTTTCGCGCGGCAGGGTGGATTTGACCGTTTCCGGCTTCCACTGCCATAGCGCCAGAATAAGCGCACAATAGCTGAACGCATTGAAAATGAAGGCAAAAGCAGCACCCGCTGCCGCAACGATGATGCCGCCGATGGCAGGACCAATGCTGCGCATGAGATTGAAGCTCATGCTGTTGAGCGCTACAGCTGCGGGCAGATTGGTGCGGGGCACGATGTCCCCCATCGACGCCTGCCATGACGGGTTGTGCAAGGCCCCGCCGCAGCCGATCAGGAATGTGAAGCTGAGCAGCATCCATGGTGTGAGAATGCCAAGATAGGCAAAAACCGCCAGTGCAACCGAAACAATCAGTAGTAAAACCTGCGCGGTGAGCATGATGCGGCGGCGGTCGAAATTATCGGCCAAGGCGCCTGCAGCAACTGAAAAGATCATCACGGGCAGAGTTGTCGAAGCCTGCACCAGTGCAACCATATCGTCCGAATGGGCGATGGTTGCCATCATCCAGCCAGCACCGACCGTCTGCACCAGACCGCCGAGGTTGGAAACCAATGTAGCTGACCAGAGCGCCCGAAATGTTTTGTATTGGAAAGGCGCCAGGGGGGAAATTCTCTGCGGCACCGGACGACCTCCCGTTCCATCTGCCTAATAGAGCGGATACGTGAATCTCTCCCAAGGGACAAGGGGTTAAAACCAAAACCGGCGCAGAACTTCTCCTCCAGTGAGACTTCCAAACGGTTTTTCTCCCCCGATTGACTCCACCTTTCAATTAGGTAGACTGGTCTACCTAATTATTCGGATGAAATATGATGAGCGATCCCGCGACACCCAGTTCAAAACCGGCACGCGAGCGGCTTCTGCAAGCGGCAGCGGAATTGTTTTACGATGCAGGCATTTCGGCGACCGGGATCGACGCAATCATCCAGCGTGCGGGCGTGGCAAAGCAGAGCCTCTACAACAACTTCGCATCCAAGGCGGAGCTGGTGGCCACCTATCTGGAGCATCGCCATGCCGAATGGTTGGGCCTCTATGACAAGCGCCTGGAAAAGGCAGCAAGCCCGATGGATGGAATACTGGCCATATTCGACGCTTATCGCGACCATGCGGAATTTGCCTACGAACACGGGTTTCGCGGCTGCGGGCTGCTGAATGCGGCAGCAGAACTGCCCGCTGGCGATCCGGGCCGCAAGGCGGTGAGAAAACACAAGGAAGAAGTCGAAGGCCTGCTTGTGACACATCTCACCGGCTTGATCCCGGACGATCCGCCCCGGGTCCGCCAGCTCGCCGTGCAGCTCTCCTTCATTCTCGAAGGAGCAATCATGCGGGCTGGCCTTGAAGGCAATAGTGCGCGTCTTGGCGAGGCCAAGGCCATGGTCACGACAATTTTGAAACCAGTGTAAAATGCAATCATCAAAAAACTATCTTCTGGGAGTGACCGCCATCATCGTCGCTTCCACCATCTGGGGCACGACAGGCACCGCAGCAACCTTTGCGCCCGAGGTTGGCGCGGCGGCGATCGGCGCCGCGGCCATGGGACTTGGCGGACTGGCGCAGGCAGCAATCGCCTGGCGCGGGCTGATCGCTTCACGAAAGGCGCTGGCCGATCAATGGCGCGTCCTGTTAGTGGGAGCCGTCTGCGTCGCGATCTATCCCCTCGCCTTCTATGGCTCCATGCGGATGGCTGGCGTGACCATCGGAACGGTCATTTCGCTCGGTTCCGCCCCGCTTCTTTCGGCAGGGATTGAGTATCGGCAAAGCGGCTTTCGCCCTTCGCTGCGCTGGCTGGCAGGTGCGATCATCGGCATTGTCGGCATGGTCCTGCTCAGCATGTCGGAGGACGGCGGCGGCCATACCGCATCAGCAGAGGGCTCCGCGCTCATGGGGGCCTTGGTCGGATTGGTGGCGGGCTTCACCTATGCGCTTTATTCCTCATGCGCGCGCCAGCTGATGCAGGGCGGCATATCATCGACAACCGCCATGGGCGCGACTTTCGGTATAGGCGGTCTTTTGTTGATGCCGGTTCTGCTCGCAACCGGCGGACCGTTCCTCGCCTCGTGGAACAATGCAGCTGTCGGCCTATACATGGCCTTCGTGCCGATGTTCCTCGGCTATGTCTGCTTCGGTTACGGGTTGAGCCGCGTTGAAACCAGTGTGGCGACGACGATCACACTTTTTGAACCGGTTGTCGCCGCATTCTTCGCAGTGGTGATTGTCGGCGAACGCCTTTCCGCCCTCGGCTGGTTTGGTGTTCTTCTGGTTGTCATCTGCCTTGTCTGCATCACCATACCGACCCGCAGCCAGAAAGCCCCGCTGGAAGTGCCCGAGCCATCAACCTGACACGCACTGTCTGTCCGAAAACCATTTCACACTTTTCGGGATGCAGTTTGTTTCAACGCGCATCTTAGTCCGAAAACCGTTTCACACTTTTCGGGATGCGCTTTTTAACCAGGCTTTGACTGCATCGACCGATTCCGGATGACGCGGCTTTCGCAGGGAAACCGCATAGAAATCCGCGCCCACCCGCAGCTCGGTGGCCATTGGCTGGACGAGGCTGCCCGCTGCAACTTCCTTTTCCACGAAGAAGCGGCTTGCCAGCGCCAGCCCCTGCCCGGCAATCGCCGCATCGATGGCAAGTGACGTCTGGTTAAAGCGGATATTCTTCGGCGATGTCGACACGCCGTCCGGAAAAGCCTTTTCCAGATATTGCGGCCAGAAATTATGTGCGTCGTGCAGCAGCGGATAGCGTTCCAGGTTTTCCGGCAGCCCCGGATCACCAAGCCTTTCGACCAGCACCGGGCTTGCCACGGCGACAATCACGTGCTCGAAAAGCAGCTCCGCGTTCAGTCCCGGACCGAAAGGCGGCTCGCCGTAGCGTACCGCCAGATCGACGGCATCGGTCTGGAAATTGGCGACCTTGTCGCTGGCGACAATGCGCAATTCTATATCGGGATGTGTGTGCGTAAATTCCGCCAATCGCGGGATCAGCCACTTCGACGCGAAGGTCGGCGTCACGCTGATGGTCAGGTGCTGCGGCTCGGGTCGCAGCATTTCGGTCGCCTCCGAAAGCAGGTCGAAAGCCCGTCGCACATTGGCAATATATGCACGAGCCGGTTCGGTCATGACCAGCGTGCGGGGTTGGCGTTCAAAGAGTTTCAGTCCAAGCTCTGCCTCAAGCCCGCGTATCTGCTGGGCCACTGCTGCCTGTGTCACGCCAAGTTCTTCCGCTGCCAGCCGGAAATTCAGATGTCGCGTGACGACTTCAAACACACGCAGACCATTGAGCGAGGGAAGCCTTTTCATGAGTTAAACTCGATAGAATTTCTATTGATTAACGTTACGCGTTTTCGTTCGTCACGATAATGGCTCTCCGCTATAACGTCAAATAATGGTTGTCGACAGTTGCGACCTGGTGCAACATTTCGGAAAAAGGAACGCATCATGACAGTAGAAAAAGTAGCGATTGTAACGGCTGGCGGAAGCGGCATGGGTGCGGCCGCCGCACGCAGGCTTGCGCAAGACGGTTTCAAGGTTGCAATCCTCTCATCCTCCGGCAAGGGCGAAGCGCTGGCACAGGAGTTGGGTGGCCTCGGCGTCACCGGCTCGAACCAGTCGAATGATGATCTGAAGCGCCTCGTAGACCTTGTTCTGGAAAAATGGGGCCGTGTCGACGTGCTGGTAAACAGCGCAGGTCATGGCCCGCGTGCGCCGATCCTCGAAATTACCGATGAAGACTGGCACAAGGGAATGGACACTTATTTCCTGAATGCAGTTCGCCCGTCGCGTCTCGTCGTGCCGACGATGCAGAAGCAGAAGTCTGGTGTCATCATCAATATCTCGACCGCATGGGCATTCGAGCCGAGCGCCATGTTCCCAACCTCGGCGGTGTTCCGCGCAGGGCTCGCCTCTTTCACCAAGATTTTCGCCGACACCTATGCTGCCGACAATATTCGCATGAACAATGTTCTTCCGGGCTGGATCGACAGCCTGCCGAAGACGGAAGAGCGCCGGGCAAGCGTTCCATTGCAGCGCTATGGCAAGAGCGAGGAAATCGCGGCGACGATCGCCTTCCTCGCATCGGATGGCGCCGCCTACATCACCGGCCAGAACCTGCGTGTGGATGGCGGGTTGACGCGGGCTGTTTAAACTACGACTCGACGGTGAGCCGCCGCATGGCGGCTGCCGTTTCCTCATTGGCGGGGAAGAAGGTCTCGATGACCACTTCCGACAGCGTGATATCGACGGCGGTGCCGAATACCGTCGTCGCGCTCAAAAACTCCAGCGGGCCTTCACGGCTGTCGATCCTGAGCGGAATGGCCACCGGATTATCAGTGACAGTTCCCCCACCCGAAGACACCGCGCGCGCGGGGACCGGATAGGATTTCAGTTCATCGAGAAGTGCTGCCAGTCGCGGATCGGCTGAATTGTCCGCATCGCGAGCAAGGCGCGCAAGAATATGGCTGCGCCACTGCCGAAAATTCTGGATGCGCGGGGCCAGTCCTTCCGGGTGCAGGCTGAGGCGAAGCGCATTCACCTCCCCCTGCAGAAGATGTTCCGCCACACCCTCCGTGAGAACACCTACCGCCTTGTTCGCCAGAAGCAGGGTCCAATGCCTGTCGATTGCAAGGGCCGGATGCGGGTTGTGTCCGTGCAGCAGGGCTTCAATCACGCTTCGCGCGACGGCAAATTCCGGCGCTTCCAACCCTCGCTCGCTGTGAACGGGCGCATATCCGGCGGCAACCAGTATCCGGTTGCGCGCCCGCAGCGGCACGTCCAGATGTTCGACCAGACGCAGAACCATGTCGCGGCTCGGCACCGAGCGCCCCGATTCAAGAAAACTCAGATGACGCTGCGAAATCTCGGCGTCGACCGCCAAGGATAGCTGGCTGAAGCGGCGGCGCTGCCGCCATTCCCGGAGAAGCGAGCCGACTGTCTGTTGTGTTTCGGTCATAGGCTTGTCCGATCCCTTCAACGATTTGACTGCCCATCATGGCTGGCAGGTGCATTCTGGAATGCGCCGCAAAATTCATAGCAACAATTACCTCTCACGTAATCGACCCCAGAACGCAACAGGGCAAATATGCAGCCAGCCCGAAGAACGGGACGCCAAATTGAAAGGTCGATAGGATGAAAACCGCACACCCAATATTTGCCCTCAAACCGCTCGTCGCCGTTGATGCTGTTACCTGCGCAGCGATGGGTGCCGCGCTTGTCACTGCCTCAGCACCGGTGGGCGAACTGACTGGAATTCCAGCGTCGTTGCTTTACTGGGCAGGCGTACTGCTGCTGCCAGTCGCAGCCTTTATGGCCTGGGTGTCGCGGAGCGCAAATCCTCCCGCATGGGCGGTAAACCTCGTCATTCTTGGCAATGGCGCATGGGTAGCAGCCAGCCTTTTCCTGCCTGTTGCGGGGATGATTTTTCCCAATCTGTTCGGCTGGGTTTTTCTCGTTGGACAGGCCGCGGCTGTGACTGTGCTTACCTGGCTTGAAGTTCGCGCCGCCCGCATCCCTCAAACCGCATTCTGATCGAACGGAGACCTCAAATGACCGCTTATGCAATCGCCCAGCTTCGCAATGTCAGGGTCAATCAGGGAATTGTCGATTATCTGAAAGCCATCGATGGAACTCTGGCGCCCTTCGACGGACACTTCATCATTCACGGTGGACCGAAGGATGAACTGGAAGGTCTGTCACCGGACGATCTGATCGTCATCGCTTTTCCCGATCTAGCAACAGCACGCAACTGGTATGCCTCGCCTGCCTATCAGGCGATTATCGAATGGCGCCGGCAAGGATCGGAAGGAGAGGTGTTTCTGATCGACGGCGTCGATAAACATCACCGCGCCGCCGATATTCTGTGAAGCCGAACCAATCCGGCGACAGTTTTCGTTCTGTCGCCGGATTTTTCCGTCAGGCCGTGTAACGTCTGGTGCCATCCATCCAGGTTTCGCTGACCTTGATCTTGCCGATCTTCACATCCGGCGCAGTCGGGTCTTCTTCCAGAATGGCAAAGTCTGCGAACTTTCCGGTTTCCAGCGAACCGATCTGGTCTTCCATATGACACTGCCAGGCCGCATCGATGGTAACAGCGCGCAGCGCTGCATCCACCGGAATACGTTCTTCGGGGAAGAACACGTCGCCACCTTCGTTCATCACGCGGGTGACGGCATCCTCGACATAGCGCAGCGGCTCAATCGGTGTCACGTTCCAGTCGGAATGAAGCGAAATCTTGAGACCCGCAGCCAGCGCGGAAGCACACGGATCATAGAAGCGGGCGCGCTCAGGCCCCAGAAGACGGTCGCGGAACGCCTTGCCCCACCAGCGCACATGGCCGATCAGGAAGGACGGCGAAAGCCCCATATCCTTCATACGTACCATCTGCTCCGGGTGGAAAACGCTGCAATGTTCGATGCGATGGCGAAGATCGCTGTTCGAGGACTTTCCGAGAACGGCCTCGTAAGCATCCAGTACCATGTCGATTGCCGCATCGCCATTGGCGTGAACGCCAACCTGCCAGCCGCCTTCATGCGCCCGGCGGATCACTTCCGTTACCTGCTCAAGGCTGTAGTTCAGGGCGCCGCGCGCATCGGTGCCCAGATAGTTCTCGCGCTGATAACCGGTCTGCGCCTGATTGGAACCGTCGGCCCACGCCTTGATGCCATCGACGCGGAAAAGATCATTGCCGCGACCGGGTTTGATCCCCTCCTTTTCCCATTCGTCCATGATCGTTGACACGAGCATACCGCGATAGCGTACCGGGGCCTTGCCTTCGCCCAGAACCGCATCGAGGATTTTGAGATCCTGCGCACCGGCCATGATGCCGATGCCGCAATCGTGCAGCATGGTGCAACCGACAGAACTTGCATGATCTAGAAAACGCTGGACGCGACCGATCATATCCGCCGCCGAAGGAGACGGCATGACGCCAAGGAATTCCTGTTGCGCCGCCATCTCTTCCAGGCGCCCGGTCAGGCTGCCATCAGCATCCTTTACAAAGCGCGCGCCGGACGGATCAGGCGTCTCGCGGGTGATACCGGCGGCCTTGAAGGCGGCACTGTTGGCATAGGCGATATGGCCGTTGCTTTCCTGCATGAAGAATGGATTGTTGGGCGCAAGTGCATCCAGTTCGGCAATCGTCGGAATTTTGGCATCGCGGGTGATGCTGGCATCAAACTGCTGCGCGCGCACCCATTCCCCCGGCTTGGCATCAGCCACGCCTTTCTGCAACTTCGACCAGACGGTCGCGTAATCCGGTGTCGTGATCGGGCTGACATCGATCCAGTCCTCGAATGCCGTGAACACGAAATGCATATGCGGATCGATCAGGCCCGGCATCAGGATGCGGCCCTGAAGATCCACCACCTGCGCTCCGGAACCGATGGCGGATTGCACGTCATCCAGCTTGCCGACGGCCAATATCTTGTTGCCGCGAATGGCAATCGCTTCGGCACGCGGCGCCTTGTCATTCATGGTCAGGATTGTCCCGCCCTTGAAGATGATATCGCCCGCGGGTGCTGCAGCCTGCTGCGCGAATGCCATGCCCGGCGAAGAACAGGCAAAGGCCGAAGTCGCGGCGGCAGCGCCGAGATATTTGAGAAAATCGCGCCTTGAGGCCGTGGACCGCAGAAACGCCACCATACCCGGATTACAGGCTATACACATCTGAATATCCTCTTTACCGCCATAACAAAAAAGCCCTAGATCAAGTGGCAATTATTTTTGTATCGAAACGATACTTATACAATATTACAATTTATTAAATAGATATTATTGTTACTTTCATTAGTATTTACTAAAATAAACACTCTACAAGATGACCAATTATAAGAAATAAAGATAGACATAGATACATGTTTTGTCTTCGCGATTTCGTGTGCTCGTAACTTTGAGACTGCCTTTTGCACGACAGACACGCACCCGAGCATCGAAATGCGCATTAAAAAATCCGCCGCAAACCGACGGATTTCACAAAAATTCTCGCAAATTAGGGGGGGGGGGGGCAATCAGCTGCGTTTGGTTTTTCGCTGCGCCCGCTTGGCTGTATTATGCGCTATGGCAGCTTGAACGAGTGCGATGAAGGCATCTTCGTTGACCTCTTCACCTTCGCTTATGTCCAGCGCGCGGCGCGTATTGCCTTCAAGACTGGAATTAAAGATGCGGGTGGGATCGTTCAGCGCTGCGCCATTGGCAAAAGTCAGCTTCACGACCTTCTTGTAAGTCTCGCCGGTGCAGATGATGCCGTCATGCGACCATACCGGCACGCCACGCCATTTCCATTCCTCGATCACGTCGGGATCGGCCTTCTTTATGAGCGCCCGCATTCGGGCGAGCGTCTCGCCGCGCCAGTCATCGAGCTCGACAATCCGCCCGTCAATAAGCTTTGAAGCGTCATTATCATCTGTCATGAAACCCCTCCCAGAGCGTCTTTCGATCTGTGCTCCAACCTACATTTTCTCGCCCGGTAGCTGGCTTGCCTGCCTGATCCAGTCCGTCAGCTGGGCTTCATCCACATCGTCGTGCTCATGAATGTGGAAATAGCGCGTATCCTGGCTCTTGGATTCAACCGGCGGCACCGGCTTCAGCTTTGCGCCGCGAAAGAATGCCACCTTTATATATTTGTCGAAACAATGATAGCTGAGGAACCACCCCTCTCCCTTCATTCCGTAGAAGGGGGAATTCCATTTGACCGCTTTATGCACATCAGCAACGGTACGCACGATGAGAGCATCCAGGCGGCGACCTGCTTCGCTTTTCCATCCCGGCATGGCAGCGATATAGGTCTGAACCGGCGCATCCCCTTCTCCTTTTGCAATCTGGGGATTGCCGCCCGACAAAAGTACCGGACCGTCAGGTTTTTTATCGGTCATTACGTTTCCTCCACTGATCGCGTCTCCCGCCGGTTCTTCGTTGCTGGGACCATACATCTCATCCGGTTTGCGACCAAGCTTTGGATGACAGGAAAGAACAACTCCCGTTTCAGCCATGTCTCGTGTAAGCAAAGCTGACCACATCAAACAAGCAGATGGCAATGAGACGATTTTTCCACCTCGCGGCACTCGGAATTTGTCTGGCATTTCTATCGCCAGGCCTGACGAACCTTGCTTTCGCGGAAGAAAATCTTCCTCGCCTTCTGCCAGAACCGGGCGTGAGCGCGCATATCGAAAGACGCAAAGAGGGTTATGTTCTGACCCAGCCCGATGGATCGAAACTCGTTTTGCTGGATTCCGATTGGCTCAACGGACTGGACGGGCCTGTCAGCTTCGAAACCGGCGACTATGACTTCGATGGCTACACCGATTTTTCTTTGGGCGCCCGCGAAGCGGGAAGCCTCGACGTTGGCGTCGCGCTTTATCTCTATAATCCAAAAGCCAAAGCCTTTTCCCCACTGATTATCGAGGACGAACTTGGCGGAAAACTGAATTGCGGCGAGCTGTGGAATGTCGAACGCATCCCGGAACGAAAGCTGATCAAAAGCAGCTGTAGTCTGGATGGGCATTATAACCGCGTCGACATCCTGTCGATTGATCGCGACCAGACGGTGCGGCTTGTGGAACAATCGCGCCCGGAAGAGCAGATGTCTGGCTGGCCCTACCTGATGAAACCCATGCGCATGGTCACCTATGACGCACAGGGAAACAGCGTTCTTGAAGTGCCTTTGGCACCGGATGAAACGGAACAAGGCTGGGAGGTTCCTGTAGAAAAGCTGGCCCTGTACAGCGATCCTGACCGGCAAAGCACCACAAAATCCTATCTGGACAAGGGCGACAAGGCGCGCAAGCTTGTCTTTGCCGGCGATGACTGGATGAAAATTGCCTATCAGGGCAAAACCGGGTCGCTGGAGGGCTGGATATCCCTGAAAGAAGCCTACGATCTTGCGGCCTGGCAGGCGGAAAACGGGCAAAAACTACAATCCTTGCAGCTCGGTCTCGCGGATTACAGCGATGTCGACAAGGATCAGGATTATTACAAGCACCTGTTCACGCTGACGCTGGCCAATGAAAGCCGCGAAGCCGTAGAACTCGGCTATGGTGAATTGCACCTGATTTTCACATCTGCCGACGGCCAGCAGACCACGCATAAGCTCTATGATCTCTTCAACAAGACCCTTGAGCCGGGAAAGAGCGAAACACTCGATGATAATCCCGTACAGAAGCGCGGCGGGCAATTTGTGATCTATCACCCGGTCGGCGACGATGACGCCCATTCGCCGTTCTTTCCCGAAGGGCTGACTACAGGAAAATACAAGATCCGCCCCATCCTGACCGGCCCCAACCTGAAGAGCCCTATTTACGGTCAGGACGAAATCGAGATGGATTATCCACCTAAACTACCGGACAGCCTGATCGAACCGTGAGCTGGCACTCGCTTTGGCAAGGGCATCAAGAGCCATGCTCGCCGGCAAAGCTGGTGAAAACAGGAAGCCCTGCCCGGCATTGCAACCGAGCTTACAAAGCATGTCGCGATCTTCCTCGGTCTCGATCCCTTCGGCAGTGACCTTGATGCCAAGAGCATCGCCCAGCTCGACCATGGCGCGCACGATGTGCTGATCGCCTTCGGATTCGGCAATGCCGCGCACGAAAACCTTGTCGATCTTGATCTTGGTGATGAGGCCCTTCTTCAAGGAGGCGAAAGTAGCAAAGCCGGTGCCAAAATCGTCAAGTGCGATAGAGACACCAGCGCTCGACAGCACTCCGAGACTGTCACTCATCCCCCGCTGATCGAAGGGAGCTTCCTCCGTTATCTCGATTTCAAGCATGGACATCGGAAGTTCGCGTTTTTCCATCTGGGACAGGATTTCGTGCGGAATGCGTCCCCCCGCCAGTTCGCGAGGGGAAAGATTCATGGCAACTGTCAGATCGCTGCGCCCACCTTCGGTGAGCTTGTCGATCATCTCGCAGCAATTGAAGAGCACATTATTCGTCAGCTGACGCACCACACCCACTTCGCACGCAACATCGATGATTTCCGGCGGGGGAATTGTGCCGTGCTGTGGATGATCCCAGCGCAGCAATGCCTCAAAACCAACCATGCGCCCACTGGAGAGTTGCACCACCGGCTGAAAGTAGGTTTGCACCTGCCCGGTTTCGATTGCTATGCGCAGGTCTCGCTCGATGCTTTGCTTGCGCTCCCACTCGTGCTGCAGACGCTTCTCGAAAAAATAATATTCGTTGCGTCCGCGTTTCTTGGCCGCATAAAGCGCGAAGTCGGCGCGCAACAACATTTCGACCGGATCGAGACGCTCCAGCCGGCAAATGCCGACACAGGCGCCGATCTCCACCGACAGAATCCCCTCATAATGGGCGGTCAGGCTGCCGATGATGCGTGCGGCCACCAATCCGGCCTCGATCTTGGCTGAAGGCTCGGGATAAGCGAGCACGAATTCATCGCCGCCAATACGCGCCAGAACGGAACGCTCCGGCGAGACCTGACGGATACGCTGCGCAATGGCGACAAGGAGGTCGTCACCCACCTTGTGACCATAGGTGTCGTTGACGGACTTGAACCCGTCGAGATCGATCAGCATGACGATGAACGGGCCGTCTTTCACAGGATAGAGGCGAATGGAGGTTTCAAGGCCGCGCCGGTTGAAGAGCCCCGTCAACGGGTCCTCCTGCGACTTGAGTGCCATTTCGTCAGCCAGCTGCTTGGCTTCGTGTTTCAACCTGCTGGTCTGGATGAAGCGGTTCTGCCCCAAAAGTGCGCCACGCGTAAGCCCGAGCCAGAACAGAACAACAGCAACGGCAATCACGCCATATTGCAGGTCGGCTTGCAGGACCAGACACACCACCGTCACGACAAGCGGCGGCGTTATGAAATTGATTGCAACCGCGGCATAGGACGAGCCATAGGTGACGGCGCCCGCGCAGATACCGGCCAGAATGACCAGATAGACCGACGATTGCGGATCAGAGAACCCATGGGAAAGAATGGCGATACCGGCCCAGACGAAACCGGCCATAGCACCAAGCAGTTGAAAGCGGGCGAGCTGGCGCTGCAGAACCGCGATATTCTCAACTGGCGCAGCCGGGCTTCTATAATAGGCTATCGCATCGATAAAGCGCAGCGCATTGATGATATTGACCAGCGCGAACCAGATGATGGGCATCCAGAAATGCCCCGCAGCAATCTGGACCAGCAAAATGAGCACGGACAGAATCGTGCTGATGGGCATCGAGAAGCGCGCGCCGTCGCAAATCTCCCTGAGCTGGTCCGCAAGTATCTTGTCGGCTATCGGGCTGTCCTGCCTGCCATAGGCCGACCTGACCAGTTGAAGCCAATATTCAGTTCTCGACCCCATTTAAACGCCACCACTGGCCAGAGCACGTTCAGCTTTTTTCCAATCGGGACGCCCCTCGTGTCCTGATTAAAAAGGAATGACAGCAAACCTGCCCCCGACTGACAACTATAACATGCATACAATCTAAAATGCCAATGGTACGGCAGTTCAATCAAGACGATCACTTCGGCGGACAAGGCATACCATCGACATGCCGCTTGAGGCGCGCGCTCAACAATAGTTAGGGACGCGCAGGAACCCATGCCATGCGCCACAGGCGGGACACGATGGTGAGATAGCAGATACTGTAAAACAGGCTGATAGCGCATTGCCCCACAGTTCGGACAAACCGGGGAATGTTCTATCCCGGAATTACTCGGTCGACTGTTCTTCCGCCGTCAGCAGCAGCTTGTCGATGCGGCGTCCGTCAAGGTCAACGATTTCGAACACCCATCCGTTCTTGACGAAGGTTTCCCCCACATCCGGCAGATGCTTCAGTTCCTCAAGCGCCAGCCCGGCAACGGTGTTGTATTCCGCATCGTCGTCAATCGGGAAACGCAAAAACTCCGAGAACTCGTCAATCGGCATCCAGCCCGAGACGAGGTAAGAACCATCCGCCCGGCGCACGATAGCCTTTTCCTCGATATGGTCCTCCTGCATGGCGCCGATGATCGCTTCCATCACGTCGCCCGCAGTAATCACACCTTCAAAATGACCGTACTCGTCATAGACAAGCACCATATGCGTTGGCGTGCCGCGAATGGCTTCCACCACGTCGAGCGCATCGGAAAAGTCCGACACGACCGGAACATCACGGACGATCTCGCGCAGATTGACACTGCCCCTGGAGGACAGCTGATTGAAGAAGTCGCGCACCTGTAAGACGCCGATCACTTCATCGGAATCTTCGCCGCGCACAGGAAGCCGCGAGCGGCTTGTATTGTGCAGTTGCAGGCGAATTTCATCGAAACTATCGTCCACATCGACCATTTCGACATCCATGCGCGGCGTCATCAGCCCGCGTGCCGTTCGGTCCGCAAGGCGCATAACGCCTGCAATCATGCGGGATTCCTCCGTCTCGATCACGCCCGCGCTATGCGCTTCGGCCAGAACGGACTTGATCTCTTCGTCGGTCACGCCGTCGCTCGACTTGCCCGACTGGCCAAGCAGCCTCAAGACCAGACGGCCCGATGTATCGAGAAGCCAGACCAGAGGTGCTGCCATCTTGGACAGCAATGTCATGGTCGGCGCTACACGGCTTGCAACCGCTTCCGGCTCACGCAGTGCGATCTGCTTTGGCACGAGTTCGCCGACAATCAGCGACAGATAGGTGATGACCACGACCACCGAACCGACGCCAACAGCATCGGCAAGGGCTGGCGACAAGCCTTGCCCAAGAAGCCAGCCCGACAAACGGGCACCCAGCGTCGCGCCAGAAAATGCACCCGACAGAATGCCGACCAGCGTGATGCCGATCTGGACGGTGGACAGGAAACGGCCGGGATTATCGGCAAGCTCGATGGCCATGCGGGCGCCGCGGCTGCCCTTGTCGGCCATTACCCTCAGTCGTGCCGGGCGGGAGGAAACCACTGCGAGTTCCGACATGGCGAGAACACCATTGAGGATCGTCAACAGCACGACCGTAATTATTTCAAAGTACAAAACTGCCCCTCGGGATCAGATAATCGGAATATAATGATAGAAAGGAACCGCCCCTCTTTCCAGAGGCCGCGACACAAAATACTGCGATACTGTCGGAATTGCAGTACTTATGTGCTCTCTTCTCGCCAGCAGAAGCTGCCTTTTCTCTTCTTTCCAGTAAATGATTCACGATGCAGGTAAAACCGCAAAACCATCGTCTGGTCAGGCCAATTAGGTTTAATAACCGAAATTCTGGAGGGCCAGTCCGCCATGTAGCGGGTTTTTTGCTGCTCGCGCAAAATTGGCTTGACCAGAAACCAGCAGGCTTCTACTTCTTCCATTCATAGGTGACGAAACTTTGCGCGAGGGAGGAAGCGCGATGGGAGGATTGCCGTCAGCGACTGCGCGCGCCGATACCGCGCCTATCTTGCTCAAGCTGGATTCCGTTTCCAAAGAATTTCCAGGCGTCAAAGCCCTGTCGAATGTCAGCTTCGAATTGCGGGCGGGCGAGATTCATGCTGTCTGCGGCGAGAATGGTGCGGGCAAATCGACGCTGATGAAGATCGTCAGTGGCGTCTATCAGCCGGATGGCGGGATGATCCATTATCGCGACCAGACTGTCCGCTTTGCTTCCACGCTTGAATCGGAAGCGGCGGGCATCGCCATCATCCATCAGGAACTGAACCTCGTTCCGCACCTGAGCGTTGCCGAAAACATCTATCTCGCTCGCGAGCCGAAACGCGGCTTCTTCGTCGATCGCCGCAAGCTGAAGCAGGACGCACAGCACTGCCTCGACCGGCTTGGCGTCAAGATCGACCCGTCTGCACAGGTTCTGAACCTGTCCGTCGCCCAATGCCAGATGGTTGAAATCGCCAAGGCCCTCTCGCTCAATGCCTCCGTCCTCATCATGGACGAGCCGACCTCCTCGCTGACCGAGCAGGAAGCGCAGCTTCTGTTCAAGGTCATCCGCGAACTGAAAGCGCAAGGCACCGGCATCGTCTATATTTCGCACCGTCTCGATGAAATGGCGGAGATCGTCGACCGCGTCACCATCCTGCGCGACGGACGCTATGTCTGGACCAAGGACTTTGACGCTGTCACCGTCGATGAAATCGTGGCCGGGATGGTCGGGCGCTCGCTTGATGAAAAGTTTCCGGAACCGACCCGAAAGCCGACGGAGGAAGTGATTTTCTCCGTCGGCGGACTGACACGAAGCGGCCTCTTCGAGAATATCGGCTTTGAACTCCGGCGCGGAGAAATCCTCGGCTTTGCCGGACTGATGGGCGCAGGGCGCACGGAAGTAGCGCGGGCGATTTTCGGCGCCGATCCGCACGATGCCGGAACGATTGTGCTTGAAGGCGAGACGCTTTCCATCTCCAGCCCGCGCGACGCCATCGAGGCAGGCATTGCCTATCTGTCGGAAGACCGCAAGGCGCAAGGACTGGCGGTCAAGATGCCGGTCGATGCCAATCTCACACTCGCCAATATGGAAGCGGTCAGCAGTGCCTATGGCGTGATCGATTTCGAGCGACAGCGGCAGGCGAGCCAGCGTTATGTCGATCTTCTCAGTATCAAGACGCCGGGGCTGGCCCAGCCCGTTCGACTGCTTTCGGGCGGCAATCAGCAGAAGATCATCATCGGCAAATGGCTGTTCCGCGAACCGCGTATCATGTTCTTCGATGAACCGACGCGGGGCATTGATGTCGGTGCAAAATTCGCGATCTACCAGATCATGGACGAACTGGCCGCAAGGGGCATCGGCATTGTGCTGATCAGCTCGGAGCTACCGGAAATTCTTGGGCTTTCGGACCGTGTGGCGGTCTTTCACGAGGGGCGCATCACCGCCGTCCTGAACACGGCCGCGACATCGCAGGAAGAAATCATGACCTATGCCTCCGGTCGGGGCCGGCAGGACAAATGAGGACGCAGTAATGGCCGAAATCACTACGGACAAGCCCCAGCAGACGGTAAAATCCAAGGGGCTCAGCGACCGTCAGAAGGATATCATCCAGAAATTTGCGGCTGTCGGCAGCCTTATCATTCTGGCGGCGATCTTTTCCGTCACCAGCAGCGCCTTCATGACCGTCAACAATGCGATGACCATCGCCTTACAGGTGACCTCAATCGCGTTTCTCGGCATCGGCGCAACCTATGTCATCATAACCGGCGGCATCGATCTTTCGGTCGGCTCGGTTCTGGCACTCGCCGGTGTTGTGGCCGCACTTGCGGTCAAGGACCTTTCGCTGCCGATCCCGCTCGCCATGCTGCTCGGTATATTGACGGGATCGCTCTGCGGCCTCATCAACGGCGTCGTCATCACAAAACTCAAACTGCCGCCCTTCATCGCCACACTTGGCATGATGCTGATCGCGCGCGGTGTAGCCCTTCAGATCACTGGCGCACGCGCCGTCTCCGGCCTTGGCGAATCCTTCGGTGTGCTGGGCAACGGCTCGCTGTTTCGCATCGAGAGCATCGACGAACAGGGCTTTCCGGTCGTCACCTTCCCCGGCATCCCCTACCCGGTTGTGCTGATGATCGTGATCGCGATCGTGGCCGCACTCGTGTTGAACCGCACCGTGCTTGGCCGCCACATCTATGCCATCGGATCGAATGCCGAGGCTGCACGGCTTTCGGGCGTCAACGTCGCCCGTGTAACGGCCTTCACCTATGTCGTATCGGGAACACTGGCGGGTCTGACGGGCTGCGTTCTCATGTCCCGCCTCGTGACCGCACAGCCCAATGAAGGCGTCGCCTATGAGCTCGACGCCATTGCGAGCGCGGTCATCGGCGGCACTTCGCTCATCGGTGGCGTTGGCACGATTTCGGGCACGTTCATCGGCTCGTTCGTCATCGGAATCCTGCGGAACGGCCTCAACATGAACGGCATTTCCGCTTTCACACAGCAGATCATCATCGGCCTCGTTATTCTGGTCACAGTATGGATCGACCAGATGCGCAACCGTCGATGAGAGGGGAGACGGAATGTGTCAGGCATTCCGGAAAAGGGTAGAGCCAAGAGCTCGATAACAGGAGGAAAACATGCGTAGACTGGTTTCTGCATTGATGGCTTCGGCCTTTGTGCTTACTGGAGCGGCAAGCGCTTCGGCGGGCGAAATCGCCGTTATCGTGAAGACCGTGAATTCGACTTTCTGGCAGAACGTCCAGAAGGGTGCCGAAGCTGCGATCAAGGATTCCAACGATCACACCATGACCTTCCAGGGTCCGGCGGCTGAATCGGCCATCGCCGATCAGGTGAACATGGTGGAAAATGCCGTGAACCGCAAAGTGGATGCAATCCTTCTTGCCCCGTCCGATCCGGATGCGCTGACGCCTGCTGTGAAGAAGGCGTGGGAAGCCCGCATTCCGGTCGTCATCATCGACTCGCAGCTCGCCGATGGCGCCGACAAATACTACCAGTCGTTCCTCGCCACCGATAACCGCAAGGCCGGTGAAGCCGCAGCCAAGGCCCTGATCGACAAGGCAGGCACGACCGGCAAGATCGCCGTCATGTCCTATGTTGCGGGCGCTGGCTCGGAAATCGGTCGCGTCGGCGGCTTCGTGGATTACATCAAGGCCAATTCCAAGCTGGAAGTCGTCGGTCCTTACTACTCGCAATCGCAGATGGCGACGGCGCTCAACCAGACCACCGACGTTCTGGCGGCCAATGGCGACCTCGTCGGCATCTTCGGTGCCAATGAACCGACCGCCATCGGCATGGGCCGCGCGATCAAGCAGGCAGGCAAGTCCGGCAAGCTGACCGCCATCGGCTTCGACGGCAATCAGGACCTGCAGGAATTCGTCAAGGACGGCACGCTCAATGCCATCGTGGTTCAGGGTTCCTACCAGATGGGCGAAAAGGGCATCGAAACCCTGTTGAAGGTGCTGAACAAGGAAAAGGTCGAGAAGGTTGTCGATACGGGCGCCGTCGTCGTCACCAAGGACAATATCGACCAGCCGGAAGCCAAGAACGTGCTCTACTAAAACACGGCAACAAAGCTGCATGAAAAAGGGAGGCGTAACGCCTTCCTTTTTTTTGTTTTGTCGCGATTCTTATCCGGAAACCGTTTCACACTTTTCGGGATGCGCTAACGGCCATTTTGTTCGCGCCAGTTCTCAAACTTGCGCTCGGTCTCTTCTTTCGTGCACGGATAGAGGCCGACAATGGTAGCGCCGTTCAGCACTTCTTCCAGCACGAAATCCTCATAAGTTTCCATGCTGATACATTCGGTTGCGATTTCATCCGCAAGACCAGCCGGAATGACCATGACACCGTCAGCATCGCCAACCAGCACATCGCCCGGAAACACTGCCGCATCGCCGCAGGCTATCGGCACATTGATATCCACCGCCTCATGCAACGTGAGATTGGTCGGCGCAGATGGCTTTGAGCAATAAGCAGGCATATCAAGCTCGCCGATCCCGCTGACATCGCGAAATCCGCCGTCAGAAACAATGCCCGCCGCGCCGCGCAAGGCAAGCCTTGTCACGAGGATAGACCCCGCAGTCGCCGCACGCGCATCCTTGCGCGCATCCATCACCAGCACGAAACCGGGTGGGCAAGTCTCTATCGCAACGCGCTGCTTGTGGTCCGGATTACGAAAAACCGTGATGGGATTCCGGTCCTCACGCGCCGGGATGTAGCGCAGCGTGAAGGCCTGACCGACCATGTTCTCGCGCTTGCGCGCCACCGGCAACACACCCTGAATGAACTGGTTGCGCAGGCCACGCTTGTAAAGCGCCGTCGCAACGGAAGCCGTCGAAACCGTCTTCAGCTTGGCCCGCGTTTCCTCGGAAAGCACATAATCTGACATCGAAACTGCCTCTCAATAGATGACCGGTTCGTCGACAGGACGGCCGAAATCGGTTTTCAGGAAGTCGAAATCGCAGCCCTTGTCAGCCTGTTCGACATGCTTGGAAAAGACAAAGCCATAGCCGCGTTCATATTTGGGTGGTGGCGTCTGCCAGGCTGCGCGCCGTGCCGCCAGTTCCTCGTTCGAAACCAGCATGTTGAGGCTGCGGGCTGGAATGTCGAGTTCGACGATGTCGCCCGTCTTCAGCAGGGCGAGTGGTCCCCCGATGAAGGATTCCGGCGCGACATGCAGAACACAGGCACCGAAACTGGTTCCCGACATGCGCGCATCCGAAATCCGCACCATATCGCGCAGCCCAAGTTTCAACAGCGCTTTCGGCATGGGGATCATGCCCCATTCCGGCATTCCCGGCCCGCCCTGCGGACCGGCATTACGCAGCACCAGAACCGTATCCGGCGTCATGGGATAATCGGGGTCGTCGATGATCTTTTTCAAGTCGGGGTAACTGTCCGCGACAAGCGCCGGGCCACTATGGCGGTGAAAGCGGGGGTCGCAGGCAGCAGGTTTTATCACCGCGCCATCGGGGCAGAGATTGCCTTTCAGCACCGCAAGCGAGCCTTCATGATAGACCGGATTGGAAAGCGGGCGGATCACGTCATCGTTCCAGATATGAGCCTCATCCAGACCGTCGGTCAGCGGCTTGCCGGTCACGGTCACGGCCGAAGGATCGAGTTTGTCGCCAAGCTGCTTCATGAGCGCTCGTAACCCTCCCGCATAGTAGAAATCTTCCATCAGATAGATCGTGCCGGAAGGCCTGATATTCGCGATCACAGGCGTCGTGCGTCCGATGCGATCCAGATCGTCCAGTTCCAGTGGCACGTCTGCCCGGCGCGCCATCGCAATCAGATGAATGATGGCATTTGTCGAACATCCCGTTGCCATCGCAACAGTGACCGCATTGGTTATTGCAGCGGGCGTCATAATCTTTTCCGGCGTCAGGTCTTCCCAGACCATTTCCACAATGCGGCGACCGCACTGCGTGGACATGCGCTGATGATTGGCATCCGCAGCCGGGATCGATGATGCACCGGGAAGCGTCAGCCCCATGGCTTCGGCAATCGCGGTCATGGTCGATGCGGTTCCCATGGTCATGCAATGGCCGTAGGACCGTGCGATGCCACCTTCAATCCCCTGCCATTCCTCCTTGGAAATGGTGCCTGCGCGGCGCTCGTCCCAGTATTTGAAGCCATCAGTGCCGGACCCCAGATATTTACCGGCATAATTGCCGCGCAGCATTGGTCCGGCGGGCAAGAAAATGAACGGCAGTCCCATACTGACGGCCCCCATGACGAGACCCGGCGTTGTCTTGTCACAACCGCCCATAAGCACCGCACCATCGACAGGATGCGAGCGCAGAAGTTCCTCGGTCTCCATCGCCAGCAGATTGCGATAGAGCATGGTTGTCGGCTTCACGAAGTTTTCCGACAGCGACAATGCTGGCAACTCCATC
The DNA here is from genome assembly GCF_058796175.1 of Brucella sp. GW823-FHT04E01. Lineage (NCBI taxonomy): Bacteria > Pseudomonadati > Pseudomonadota > Alphaproteobacteria > Hyphomicrobiales > Brucellaceae > Brucella > Brucella sp. GW823-FHT04E01. The sequence goes on from NZ_JBXAIK010000003.1 coordinate 961,959, forward strand.
GGGAATCCGCCTGACTGCAGGATGCCGCGCTTGACCCATTCCACCCGATCCTTGAAATGCATGTGGCAAGGCTGGGCCTCGGACCAGGTGTTTATGATGGCGATGATCGGACGACCTTCCCAGTCGACCGGATCATATCCCATCTGCATGGTGCGCGAACGATGGCCGAACGAGCGTTGATCATCGGGCAGCATCCAGCGCGCCGAACGCAGATCTCCATAGGTCTTTCTGGTCATTTCCCTACCTTCCCGATCAGAAAATATCCCGAAGGGCGTAAAACGGCTTCGAGATGATATTCAATTCAAAACAAATATTCAGGAGTGCCTGCGCGATCACGTTACACTCCGTTCATCCGGGCCACAGGGGCTCCTGCAACCGAAGCCTGCGCCAGAAATACGCCACCCGACCGAGGTGCGGCCTCCAGGGTCGCTTCCAGCAGCTGGCGATGCGAGGTGATGGCCAGAAGTGTCAGGTCTGGTCCGCAAAAACAGGGCATTGTTGGAGCCGGAACCGGTACCGGAACCTTTTCAAGCAGATTACCCTCGCGGTCGAAGCGATTCAGAATGCCAGCGGATACACCCGCGCTCCAATAAGCACCCTCAGCATCGCAGGCGCCGCCATCCGGCCTGCCGCTTTGCTCATCGAGGTCGCAAATGCGCTTGCGCCCACTAATCTCACCGGTCTCCGGGTCGAAGTCATAACGGTCGATCCACGGCCCGCGGGAATCCGTATGGAACATGGTTCTGCCGTCCGCCGTCCAAGCGAGACCATTAGAAATCTCAAAACCCTCGGCCTTAACAGAAGCCTCGCCGTCCCATGTTACTCGGTAGAGCCTCGCGATGGCTTCCCGCTCATGACGGCCATCCATGCTGCCGATCCAGAACGCACCGTCAGGACCGACCTTGCCGTCATTGAGGCGGGATGTTCCCGGCTCATCGTACCCCGCCCATAGCGGTTCACGAATGCCGGTTTCAGGATCAAACAGGACAACCTCACGTGAAAGCGCCACCACGAGACGTCCGCTTTCTGTCAATCCGAAGCTTGCTACCTCGCTTGTAAAGGACCATTCACGAAGCACACCCCTATCGGCGTAAATGTCGATTTCATATATGCGGCGCCCATAGATATCGCAGGCGAAAAGTGTTCCCCTGCGGTCATCCCAGACCGGACTTTCCATCAGTTGCCCACGCAGATCGGCTATGCAGCGAAACGGTCCCATCATTCAGCTCCCGTCTTTTTCCGAATGACATCGGGATGACTGAGTACGAAATCAGACAACTCCAATCCCAGACCCGCTCCTTCGAACGGATAGATCATGCCCTTCTCTATGCGCGGCATCACCGTCACCAGATCGCGATACCATGAGGTGTAATAGGCCCGCACAGATTCCTGAAAGATCGCGTTGGGCGCATTGAGCGACAGATGGACGGAGGCCGCGAACACCACCGGACCAGTGCAGTCATGCGGCGCAATGGGGCGCTGAAATGCTTCGGCCATGGTGGCGATCTTCTTCGCTTCCGAAAGCCCGCCACACCATGAAATGTCGAGCATGACATAATCGGAGGCATCGGCGCGTAGGACATCGAGAAATTGCGCACGCGTCGCCATGGTTTCGCTGGCACAGACCGGAATGCCGGACTGGCGTGCGTAAACGGCCAGCGCCTGCGGGTTCATCATCTTGATCGGGTCTTCCGACCAGAACGGTCGGAAGACTTTCAGTTCGCGCGCAATGGCCAGAGCCGACGTCAAGTCCCACATGGAGTGGAACTCGACCATGATTTCCATCCGCTCGCCGACCGCATCGCGTATCTGGCGAAACGGTGCCAGCGCCTTGTCGAGATCGCCGGCATGGATGAAGTTTCCGCCGGATGCGACAGCGAACGGGTCGAAGGGCCAGATTTTCATGGCCGTGATGCCTTCCGACAGAAGGCTTTCGGCAAGTGCACCTGCGTCCCTATGAAAAGCCAGCTGGTCCTCGTAGGGCCCTTCCGTTGCCTCATCGGCATCACCGATATATCGGCGCGCGCCGCTTTTGTTATAGGTGTAGCCCGCGCAGGTATTGTAGGTGCGGATCGATTGTCGAGACAGACCACCGAGCAACTGATGGATTGGCTGGCCGGTCACCTTGCCAAAAATATCCCAAAGCGCGATGTCTATCGCCGAGGCGGCACGGATTTCCACGCCTGACGAGCGAAAGCCGACATAAGGCTCCAGCAGCAGTTTGGAGATACGGTCGATCTCCAGCGGGTTCTGGCCGACGAGCAGCGGTGCGATATCGCTGTGGATATAGGCGGCAACCGCATTTGCACCACGGAAAGTCTCACCAAGTCCGACAATGCCCTCATTGGTGTGGACCTGCACCCACACTATGTTGTTGAGGTGCGGAAGCTGCACCGTTTCGATAGCGATGATTTTCATCCTGTTGTGCCTCAATGCGCGGACGGTTGACGGTTGCGCGCAACGATCTGCGTCGGATTGACGAAACGCAGGGCCAGAAGCAGCCAAACCAGCGAGGTGACCATGTAAATGACCGCCATGGCGTCGATGGACTGGACGGAGCGGACCCCGGCAGCGAACACCGAATAATAGAGCGCGACGACGAGCGTTTGCGATGTCGGTCCTGCGGTCAGGAAGGTCAGCTCGAACATCGCGACCGTGCGCACCAGAACCAGCAGCATGGCCGCAAGCACACCGGGCAACAGCATGGGCAGAAGCACATGGATGAAGAGCTTGAATGTGCCTGCGCCAAACACACGCGCCGCCGCCTCGACCTTCGGGTCGATCTGCTCGATGAAGGGGATCATCACCAGAATGACGAAGGGTACCGTCGGCACGAGATTGGCTAGAACGACGCCCCAGAAGGTACCGCCCACCCCGAACTTGTAAAGCACGGTTGCCAGCGGAATGCCGAAGGTTATCGGCGGCACCAGAAGCGGCAGCAGGAAGATCAGCAGCACAAGCTTTTTGCCGGGAAAATCGCGGCGCGCCATGGCGTAAGCTGCCGTGACGCCCAGAACACCCGACAGGATCACCACTGCAAAGACGACCTGAAAGGTGACCAGAAGCACTTGATCAAGCTGGAATTCGGCCCAGGCGGCTGCATACCAGCGCGTGGTAAACGCGTCTGGCAGCCATGTACCCAGCCAGCGCGTGCCGAAACTTGAAACCACCACGGCCACGATGACAGCAAGAACATTGAGCACGAAGAAGCCGGTTACGAGCCAGACGAGAGTGATCCAGAGCTTGGAAAGGGTGGAAGTATCGCGGATCATGATCTATCCCTTTCCGCCAGCGGTCGAGCCGCGATAGAAGAGCGAGCGCACACCGAGCAGTGCCCCGACGACGAGCAATTGCACTGCCGCCATGATCATGGCGATGGATGAAGCCATGGAGTCGTCATATTGCTCGAAGGCCGCCTGTGCTGCAGCGATGGATATCACGCGGGTCGGTCCCGACGGCGCGCCCAAGAGGACAGCGGATGGAAACACAGCAAATGCCTGCACGAAGGTGAGGCAGGCCGCGACCACCAGCCCCGGCACCAGCAATGGCAGCATGACATGGCGAAAGCGCTGCCAGCTATTGGCGCCATGCGTGGCGGCGGCCCGTTCCAGTGCGGGATCAATGCCGGTTATGTAGGAAAGCGTCAGCAGGAAGGTGAACGGAAAAACCGTAATGACCAGCGATGCAAAGACCCCCCAGTAATTATTAGTGAGCTTCAGCGGATTATCGATCAGGCCAATATAGATCAGCGTGCGGCTGAACCAGCCTTGCGGCCCCAGATAATTCAAAAGACCTTCAGCAATCAGAACCGTGCCGAGCGTCACCGGCAGAACGAGGATCGTGGTCAGCAGGCGCTGGCGCGGCATCAGACGCACGCGCATGGCGATGGGAACCGCGAAAAGAACACTGATGACGGTGACAGGAATCGCAAGCCAAAGCGTCGCGCCGATGGTCTTGTAAAGATAGGGATCGGAGAAGAACTTGGTGTAATTGGCCAGTGCACCGCCGCCATCAATTGGATTGAAGGACAGAACTAGCCCGTACAGAAACGGATAGATGAATACACCCACCACAAAGAGCAGCGCGGGCAGGATCAGAAGGGTGACGCCGTCGAAGCCGCGATTTGCAAGCCGTTGTCGCAAACCGGGCTTAAGCGGTGCATCCGCGTAGGTCTCAGCCACCATCGCTCAGCCCTCCGCCGGGAAAACCAGCGCATGGCCAGCATCGACGCCCAACACGATACGACTGCCGGGCTCCACGCCCTGCGGCCCATGAAAGATCAGCTCCATCCCGGTTTCGGTGCGGGCTGTACCGACATATTCGCGCCCTCGATATTCGATGGTCTCGACGGTCGCCTGCAGGTCATTGCGATGACCCGAACCGGACACGACATCATCGCCGCGTGCCATCAGCACGGCATCGTCACCCGGCTCAAGCCCATCCATCGCACGGCCAACGAGTTCGTTCCCCGCTACGGAAATGATCGCCTGCCCGTTCTCGACGCGCACGACCTTGCCTGGCAAGGCGTTGCGGAAACCCATGAAGGCGGCGACATCACGATAGCGGGGCTCTTCGTAAAGCTCGTGCGGTTTGCCGACCTGACGGATTTCACCGTCGCGCAAGACCACGATGCGGTCGGCCAGCGACAGGGCTTCGTCTTGATCGTGGGTCACATAGATCGTCGTTGAGCCGAGCTGGTTATGGATGCGGCGGATTTCAGCGCGCATCTCAAGCCGCAGCTTCGCATCGAGATTGGAAAGCGGCTCATCCATGAGAACCACCGGCGGCTCGATGACGATGGCGCGGGCAATTGCCACGCGCTGTTGCTGGCCACCGGAAAGCTGTCCCGGCAGTTTTTCTTCCTGTCCTTGCAAGCGCACCAAAGCCAATGCGGCGCGCGCACGTTCGTTGATCTCGCTTTTTGCCAGACCGCGCATCTTGAGACCGAACCCGACATTTTGCAGGACATTCATATGCGGAAACAGCGCATAGTTCTGGAACACCATGCCGAAACCGCGATCCTCCGGTTTCAACTGGTCCACGCGCCGTTCATCGATATAGATGCCGCCGCTCGTCGTGCCGAGAAGTCCGGCGATGCAATTGAGAGCCGTCGATTTCCCGCAGCCGGAAGGTCCCAGAAGTGCGATGAACTCGCCTTTCCGGATTGTGAGGTTGATTTCCCTCAGCGCATTGAAAGTTCCGAATGATCGGCTCATCCGGTCGAGCCGGAGTTCTTGAAAGGACATTGACACAAGCACCATGATTTAGAATTGGCGACTATCAGCGGCCAGTGGCGAGCCCTTCACGGCTCACCACCCAGCCTTCGGTCAATCAACCAGCGGCGACGTCTTCGTCCCAGCGGCGGAATGCAGCGACCAGCGCCTCCGGTTCGAGCGGCAGCTCGATCGGATTATTGGCAATCCAGTCGGCATATTCCGGACGGCCAAACTCCGCGATGATGTTCTGGCTTTCCTTCGGCGCCATTTCGATGGTGACGTCCTTCACAGCAGGACCCGGATAGAAATAACCGGCATCGTAGGAATAGGCCTGCTGGTCGGGCTTGAGCGAGAACTTGATGAACTCCATCAGCACTGCGATTTTTTCCTCGGACACGCCCTTGGGAATGGCGAAGTAATGCGCATCGCAAACCCAGTGGAAGCCTTCCAGCTTGCTGACGCCCATTTCCTTCGGCACCACACCGAGCGCACGCGGATTGATGTCCCAGCCAGTGGTGGTCACCGTCATATCGCGCGTGCCTTCGCCCAGTTCCTTCATGAGCGCGCCCGTACCTGCCGGGTAGTATTCAATATTCTTGTGCAGTTCCTTCAGATAGGCCCAGGTTTTGTCCCAGCCCTTGACCGGGTCCTTCGGATCACTATCACCCAGAAGATAGGGAAGCCCCATCAGGAAGGTGCGCCCCGGACCGGAATTGGCCGGGCGAGCATAGATGAACTTGTTCGGGTTTTCCTTCGTCCAGGCCAGCAGTTCTTCAGCGGTCTTGGGCGGTGTCTTCACCTTGTCGGGGTGATATTCAAGAAGGGGGCCAGATGGATAATAGGAAACCACAACGCCCTTGCCCTTCGACATTTCCTGCATACGCCATGCTGGTTCAAGATAGATATCCTGAAGCTTCGGCAAGCCGATATCCGGCAACGCGATGATGTCGGTCCATATGTCATCGGCAAGTCCGGCGGAAAGCGCATCCGGCCCGACGATCACCATGTCTATGTCAATTCGGTTGGCGCGCTGCTGCGCCTTGATTTTCCCCGGCAGTTCCGGCGCCGGTGCCTTGTTGAAGGTGAAGCGCGAAACCAGCGCTTTCTGCTCGGCTGCGAAATTGTCGAAGATCGGTTGGGTCAGGGCCAGATTGCCAGCGGCATCAATGACGTTGAGCGCTACTGGCGACGACGGCAGTTTCGCCGACTGTGCCCATACGCCTTTCGGCAGCATGATACCCATGCCGGTCGCAATCCCGGCCCCCGCCATGAATGTACGACGTGAAATTCCCTTATTCATGTTCTCCTCCACTTTTTGGTTTTCCGGTGCGCCCCTCTTCTCCCTGTCAGGACGGCCGGGTTTCATTTGTCAGACAATGCCATCAGTCTCCCAGCCCGAGACGATTGTCTGGAGCACCTCGCGATCATTCGCTTCAAGCTGTGGCAATCCGGGTAGTCGCACTTTTCCGACCTCAAACCCCTGAATTTGCAACGCTTCCTTCACAACAGTCACGTTCGCGCCATTACGGTACTTGGTGCGCATGGTCTCGAAATCGGCAATGCTTTCGACTACCGCCCGCGCTTTTGCGAAATCTCCCGCTTCCAGCGCATTCCAGACCGCCAGCGAACGCTTCGGTGCAACATTCACGAGGCCAGAGGTAAAGCCGCGGCCACCAAGGGCATAGAAAGGCAAGGCCCAGCTTTCCGCCAAGCCGCAGATCCAGGTCGCATCCATGCCTTTTGTCGCCCGACAGCATTCGAAGAAAAGCATCGTGTTTTGCGATGCAAACTTGACGCCTGCGACCTTGGCATGGGTCGCAAGGCGCACCATTTCATCGAGCGGAATCAGATCCGAACGGATATAGGCAACGATTGGCAAGTCTATGGCTTCGGCAATCGCGATGAAATAATCCACCTGCGCATGCGGCGCCGCAAAGGGATCAAGCGGATGATGGATCATCACGCCATCGGCACCTTCGGCTTGTGCTGCTTGTGAAATCCTGATCGCATCACGCACGGAACGGCCGGCTGCGGCTGTCACAGCAGCCTTGCCATTTGCCGCTTTCACCGCGATAGCCTGCAAGCGGATGACCTCATCCACAGTCATGCTGTAGAACTCGCCCGTATTGCCGCCGGTAACGATATTATGCACACCGGCGCCGGCGATCCGCTCGACAATTTTCGCCGTCAGCGCGTCATCGATTTCACCATCTGTATCATAGGCAGTCGCGTGCACACCCGAAATGCCCCGAAGCACCCGGCGGTATTCCGCTAGATCCATTATTTCCTCCCAATGTACTGGTCAGAAGACCAGTTCGATATGCGTGTCTCCCGCTTTCACGATGTGTTCGCGCATCAGACGCTCAGCCAGATCGCCGTTACGTGCCGTAATTGCCTTCATGATTGCTTCGTGCTCGTTGAAGGACTGCCGACGCACATCCTCGCGCGACAGAACAGTCACCCTTGCGGCGTGGTCGTACATGCGCTGTGCATTTTGCAACCGGCGCAGATATTCACATCCCGATGCCTCATGGATGCCGTCGTGGAACTTCTCGTTCAGCTCGATCAGCTGATCGACATTGCCTGCCTCGACCGCCGCCCGCATTTCTTCAATCACCGCGCGAAGAAAGCCGAACGCCTCCTCGCCGCCATGCTTGGCCGCCTGCCGCGCAATGATGCTTTCAAGCGCGGCACGAGCGAGCGTCATCTCTTCGGCCTGCCGCGCATTGAACGACACGAACGTTCCACGACGGGCCTCCGTGCGCACCAGCCCTTCTCCTTCCAGCTGGCGCAGCGCTTCTTTCAAAGGGCTCGTGCTGATGCCCAGATCGGATGCCAGCTGCCTCTCATTCAGCTTTTCGCCGGACTTGATCCGCCCGGAAATAATCGCCTCCCGCAGATTGTCATGCACATGGTCTCTGAGGCTCTTCACCTTGATCGGAGAAAGGGGGGAAACGTTATCACCCAAGGCAACACCTGTTTGTCACTGAATTCACGCTCCGATCCTGAAACAGCGAATCTGATATGTCAATATCTGATACATCAGATATCAAAGGAAACTCTTCCGCTCGTTGTCAGACAATAAAAAAGACGGCCAAAGGCCGCCTTTATTAAGCGTATCCTGATATGCAGATCAGCCTATTCCGCCGCTGAATAATGCCCCTGATCCAGCCCGGCCTGCGCAATATGCAGGCGCTTGTAGCGTCCGTCCTTCATGGCCAGAAGCTCGGCATGACTTCCCTGTTCGGCAATCCGCCCGCCTTCCACCACCAGAATGCGGTCGGCATTGACGATGGTTGCAAGGCGATGTGCGATCACCAGCGTCGTGCGCCCCCGCGAAAGCTCGGCGAGCGATTGCTGGATGGCACGTTCGGTTTCCGTATCGAGTGCGGAGGTCGCCTCATCGAGGATCAGGATCGGCGGGTTTTTCAGGAATATGCGCGCAATGGCCATGCGCTGCTTCTGCCCGCCGGAAAGTTTTACGCCGCGCTCGCCAATGACGGTGTCGTAGCCTTCCGGCAGATTGGCAATCACGCCATCAAGTCGCGCGCGGCGCGCAGCATCGACGATTTCCGCGTCGGTCGCATCGAGACGGCCATAAGCGATGTTTTCCCGGATCGTTCCGGCGAACAGGAACACATCCTGACTGACAATACCGATATTCGACCGCAGAGACTTCAGGGTCATATCGCGAATGTCGCTGCCGTCGGCAAGAATCGCGCCCTTCGTCACATCATAGAAGCGCGGCAGCAGCGAGCAGATCGTCGTCTTGCCCGCACCTGAAGGACCAACAAAGGCAATCGTTTCACCAGCACGAATGGAAATATCGAGACCATCGACAATGGGGCGCTCGGTACTATAGCCGAAACTGACATCGCGATATTCGATATCGCCGGTCAGACGTGCAACGGACTGCGCACCGGGGCGGTCTGCAATATCCGGGCGCGTATCGAGAAATTCCGTATAACGCTGAAAACCGGCAATGCCCTTCGGATATGTTTCGATGACCGAATTGATCTTTTCAATCGGGCGGAAGAACACGTTCACCAGCAGCAGGAAGCCGACAAATCCACCAGCCGTCAGTTCGCCGCGCACCACGAACCATGCGCCCGCCAGCATCACCACGACCTGCACAAAGCGCATCGACAGATAGGACAGAGACATCGACGCGGCCATGATCTTGTAGGCGGCGAGCTTGGTGGTGAGATACTTGTCGTTGCTCTCCGCGAAAAGCTGGCGTTCATGATCTTCGTTCGTGAAGGCCTGAACGACACGGATGCCGCCGACATTCTCCTCGATACGCGCGTTGAAATCACCGACGCGCCGGTAAAGCGCGTGCCATGTGTGCGTCATGCGTCCGCCATAGCGGGCGGTGACATAGGCCGACAGCGGTACGATGACGGCGGTAATCAGCGCAAGCTGCGGATGCACCCACAGCATCAGGATGAAGGCGCCGATCACGGTCATGATCGCGATGAAGACATCTTCCGGCCCGTGATGCGCCACTTCGCCGATCTCTTCCAGATCCTTGGTCAGCCGCGCCACAAGATGGCCGGTCTTCTGATTATCGAAGAAGCCGAAGGAGAGTTTCTGCAGATGATCGAAGGCCTTGCGGCGCATCTCTGTCTCGATCTTGATACCAAGCATATGCCCCCAATAGGTCACGATGACCTGCAGGAAGGCATTGACGACGTAAATGGCCAGCAAGCCGACCGCAGCAATAGCGATCACACCAAGCTGGCCGGTCGGCAACAGCTTGTCGATGAAAAGCGTAACGGCAACCGGAAAGGCAAGCTCAAGCAGGCCGGACGCCACGGCGCTGGTGAAATCCAGCGCGAACAGCCCACGATGCGGACGATAATATCCGGCAAAACGTTTCAGCAATCCAGCCATGGCACGGTTCCCTCAAGATCGTTCAGAGGGTGCCTAACTCATTCATCTCCCTATTAAAAGGGTAATTTGACCAAAGAGTTCAAGATTTGAATGCTTCTACTGCCTTTTGTCCGGAATTTCGCCGCCCGGAATGATTTTCCTATGAATACTTCGTCATAATACGATCGTGGAAAATCATTCCCAAAACCATCATCGCAACGAAGAGCCATACCTGCGGCAACCCCATGGACAGTGCGGACACGACAGGGCCGGGACAAAAGCCTGCCAGCCCCCAACCCGCGCCGAAGATGGCAGAACCGGTAATCAACCGACGGTCGATCTCAGTATTCTCCGGCAAATGGAAAGACTGGTCCAGCACCGGCCGCGCCATACGCCGCTGCAACATCACGCCGGGGATAGCCACCAGGAGGGCACCGCCCAGCACGAAGGCAAGGCTCGAGTCCCAATGGCCGCTGGTAACATTCAGGAAGCCCGTCACCCGCGATGGATCGATCATGCCCGACAGCGACAGGCCAAAACCAAAGATCGCGCCCGCAAGCAGCGTCATGGCCAGACGCGCATATGCCGACTGTTTCATAGCAATGCTCCCGAAATGCTGGCCACCACAATGCCGGTTACAAGAAAGGTGAGCGTTGCGGCTATCGAACGCCTGGAAAACCGCGCCATGCCGAGGATGCCATGACCGGATGTGCAGCCCGATCCCATCCGCGTTCCGATGCCGACCAGAAGTCCTGCCACGACGATGACGGGCCAGGACATAGCCATCGTGACCGGGGGAAATGAACCATAAATCGCCGCATAGATAATCGGCCCCAGAACGAGGCCGACGACAAAGACCGCATTGGCTGGAATCTGTTTGCCACCCAGAAGCCGCCCGACGATGCCACTGATCCCGGCGATGCGCCCATTGAAGACGAGCAGCAGGACTGCGGAAAGACCGAGCAACATGCCGCCTGCCAATGATTGCAGATAGGTTGTGATCATGCCCGTTCCTCCGGTGCGCAAAAAATGCCGTAAAGCGCCTCGATGAGTTGTGCGGCCTTGGCTTCCGTCAGCCGGTAGAAAATCTGCTTCGCTTCGCGACGGGTTTCGACAATGCCCGCTTCGCGCAGCACGCCCAGCTGTTGCGACAACGTCGGCTGGTGAATGCCAAGCGCTTCCTCCAGCTCTCCAACCGAATATTCCCGTTCTGCAAGCGTGCAGGCCAGCATAAGCCGCGCCGGATGCGACAGCGTCTTGAGGAGTTCGGCAACCTCGGTTGCCCGCCCCTCCATTTCCGTGCGCGTCATCTTGTTTTCATGGGCTGGCACTCGGCCCGAAATCGCATCCATCATAGCACCCCACTTTCAATATACAATTAAATATAATGTATATTGTTTTTTACAAGAGAGCCAGAACAATAATGCCGCCGTCCAAAATTGAACGGCGGCTTTGAGCTCAATTCTGGAGCAGTGACTGAACGGCGGCCAGTTCCGTCTGGCGCAACTCGTGCCCGCCCGGATGCCAGACCAGCTCGACATCAGCTTTCTGGCGCTCGAAATAATGTGCAAGCGCTTCTGTCAGATCCGGCGGACAGATCGGGTCCATCCGCCCGGCAGTCATCAGAATTTTCGCGCCTTCGAGCGCCGGATTGTCCTTCGGCCTGAATGGCACCAGCGGATGCAGAAGTGCCGCCTTGTCGAACACCCTACCTTTCTCGATCAGCAGGTTCGCCATGATATTGGCGCCATTGGAATAGCCGAGCCCGATCACTTCGGATGGCTTGTGCTGAGCCACAAGGCCAGCGATGAAATCGGCCATCTTGTCGGTGGCGCGAGCGAGGTCTTCCATATCGTAGACGCCCTCGCCTGTGCGGCGGAAGAAGCGCGCAGCGCCATATTCCGACACATCACCGCGTGGCGACACGATGGTCGCTTCCGGCAAAAGCTGTTCCGCCAGACCGAAAAACTGGTTTTCATCGCCGCCCGTACCGTGAAACACGATGAACAGCGGCGCTCCGTTCGCACCGGCCTTCAGCCGGTGCTCATAGGTTTGGGTTGTCATGTTCGATCTCCTGTCCCGACGTCTTCAGATCTTGTCCAGATGCTCTTCGAGATAGCCACGCAGATGCTGGTGCTGCTCCGGCAGCTTCAGCGCTTCACCGAGATGGGCCGTATCCTCGTCGCGGTCGAAACCGGGTTCGTTGGTCGCCACCTCGAACAGCACGCCGCCCGGCGTGCGGAAATAGATCGCCCAGAAGTAATCGCGGTCGATGACCGGTGTGACGTGATAGCCCGTATCCATCAGCGCCTTGCGCACCTCCAGCTGCTTCTCGCGGTTTTCGACAGCGAATGCCACATGATGCACGGAACCGGCACCCTGCTGGTTGCGACCAACTGCTGGCAAGGTTTCCAGATCGATGACGCTCGCACCATTGCCTTCCGGCATGATGAGCCGGGTGACACCATCCTTCGCATCGAGCTTCTGGTATCCCATATATTTCAGCAATTCCGAGGTCGCGCCTTCGTCGCGAAGCCGCATTGAGACCGAATGAAAGCCACGGATGGCGTGCTCGGCATCAATCCCCTCATGTGCCCACGGCGCACGCGGATCGTCCTTCACTTCAACCAGTGCAAAACTGTCGCCATCCGGTCCACGGAAATGGATACGCTTTTCGCCGAACGCCTCGTCTCCGGATTCAATCTTGACGGCGGATTGCTCGAAACGATCCTTCCAGAAGCCAAGAGAACCCTGCGGCACGGCAAATACCGTCGTCCCCACCTCGCCCGTACCATCGCGACCGCGCGGCATGCCGGGAAATGGAAAATAGGTCATGACAGTGCCGGGCGTGCCTAGTTCATCACCATAATAGAGATGATAGACACTCGGATCGTCGAAATTGACGGTCTTCTTGACGCGGCGCAGTCCCAGAATATCGGTGAAAAAGCGGTTATTGGAGCGCGCATCGGCGGCAAGCGAGGTCACGTGGTGGAGGCCCTTGATCTGATTAAGCATGGCTATCTCTCCTGTTGTGTTACCGCCAATATAGCCATCAGTATGATCATTGAAACATTGACAATCATGCACAGATTGTATCGATTTCAGATACAGTTGCAGGCAATGATGATTTCCATCTAGACGTACTGCCCATTCAAAGTTTAGCTACCTGCAACAGCAATATAGAAAGGTTCCCCATGGCGTCCGGTTTGTTCGCGCTTCTCGATGATGTCGCAGCCATTGCGAAAATGGCGGCAGCTTCGCTCGACGATGTTGCAGGACAGACGGCAAAGGCCAGCGCCAAGGCAGCAGGCATCGTAATTGATGATACGGCCGTCACGCCGAAATATGTTGTGGGGCTGAAGCCGGAACGTGAATTGCCGGTCATCTGGAAAATCACCAAGGGATCGCTGCGCAACAAGCTCATCGTCCTGCTGCCGCTGGCGCTCATCCTCGGCTATTTCGCACCATCCTTCATCATGCCGCTTCTGATGATCGGCGGTGTCTATCTGGCCTTTGAAGGAACGGAAAAGCTGGTGGAGTTCTTCATCCCGCACAAGGAAGAGGAACATGAGGAAACCAAGGGCACGACTGCCAAGGAGATCGAGGAAACAACCGTCAGCGGTGCGATCCGCACGGACTTCATCCTGTCGGCGGAAATCATGGCGCTGACGCTGGCGGGCCTGGCTCCGTCGAGCATTTATACGCAGGCGGCCATCCTCGCCGCAGTCGGCATATTGATCACCTTCGCCGTTTATGGCGTGGTCGGCATCATCGTGAAGCTCGACGATATGGGCGTCTCGCTCGTGCGCAACAGTCACACGGCTTTCGGCAGGCAACTCGGCAAGGGGCTGGTCGCGGGCATGCCCATCATATTGAAGGTTCTGAGCACTGTCGGCACCATCGCCATGCTTTGGGTCGGCGGCAGCATCATCGTACATGGGCTGGATTCCATCGGCATCCATAGCGTTGAAGCCTTCATCCATTCCATCGTCTCGCACCTGCCGACCGAGGGCACCCGGTTTGCAGCCGCCTTCGAATGGATCGCCACCTCCTTCCTACAGGCTGTACTTGCGGTTCTAATCGGTATTGTCGTCGTGATAGCCGTCAACGTCTTCAAGGCCCTGAAAGCGAAGGCCTAGAGCGCGTTTCGATCTGATTGCATCAGATCGGCGCCCTATCTGTTTGTTTTCACGCATGTCTTCATCCCGAAACCGGTTCTCACTTTCGGGAGACATGCTCTAACTTCAGGCCAGATAGCGCTTGAACCATTCGATTGTCCGATCCCATGCGAGCTTCGCCGCCGCTTCGTCGTAGCGCGGTGTGGAATCGTTGTGGAAGCCATGATTGACGCCCGGATAGATGTAAGCCTCGTAGGTCTTGCCGTTCTTTTTCAACGCTTCCTCATAAGCGGGCCAGCCCTCATTGATGCGGGTATCCAGTTCGGCATAGTGCAACAGGATAGGCGCCTTGATGCGCGGCACTTCATCCGCCGGAGCCTGCCTGCCATAGAAAGGCACAGCGGCTGCGAGTTCCGGAAAGGCGACCGCCGCCGCATTGGCAACACCACCGCCATAGCAGAAGCCGGTAATGCCGACCTTTCCGGTCGTCAGATCGCTTTTCATCATGAAATCGACCGCCGCAAAGAAGTCGTTCATCAGCTTGGTCGGGTCGACCTGCTGCTGTAATTCGCGGCCCTTATCGTCATTGCCGGGATAGCCACCAACCGAAGTGAGACCGTCGGGCGCGAGTGCGATGAAACCGGCCTTTGCGACCCGGCGGGCGACGTCTTCGATATACGGGTTCAGTCCGCGATTTTCGTGCACGACCACGACGGCGGGCAGCTTGCCCTGCAGCTTGGCCGGTCGCACCAGATAGGCTCGAACCTCACCGTTTCCTTCCGGTGACGGATAGGTGATGTATTCGGGATGGATGTCGGGATCGGTGAATTCGACCTGTTGCGCCATCGCATAATCGGGACTGAGCGAGGCCAGTATGGTTGTGGCCGTCATGGTGCCGACCGCAAACTTTGCAGCCTTGTCCAGAAACTCTCGTTTGGTTATCCGGCCATGGGCATAGAAATCGTAGAGTTCGAGAAGTTCTTGCGGGAAATCCTTCGCCGTCAGACGTGTCATGGTCAGCCCTTCCTCTCAAAGAAGGTCAGTCTAGCACAAGGTTGAAATGGAGCCACACCGCTGCCAGCAATGCATGTCGGCAGCTTCTTCACATTGATTGAAACCAACTTTACTGCATTCGTCTTTCAAAACAAAAGGCCCGGCAAAAGCCGGGTCTTTTCAATGAATTATATCCGAGAGCATCAGATATTCGGCTCGATCTTGCCCTTGCCTTTAGCCCCGCCTTTATCCTTGGCCGTGAGCTTGTCGATATAGGCGAGGAACAGCGCCGAAAACACGAATGCCAGATGGATGATGGTGAACCACAGCAACTGGTTTGACGTGTAGGTGGTGGCGTTGAGGAATATCTGCAGCAGATGAATCGACGAGATCGCCACGATGGTCGAGGCAACCTTGATCTTGAGCGAGCCCGCATCGATGGTGCCAAGCCAGTGCACCTCGTCGCCAGCCTGATCGAAGCGGCTGACGAAATTCTCATAGCCCGAAATGATGACCATCACCACGAGGCTCGCAATCAACGCCGCGTCGATGAGCCCGAGGACTTTCAGGATCGTGTCGGTATCATTCAGCGCGGTAACTTTCGTTGCAAAATCGAACAGCTTGCCCACGAAGGATACAGCATAGATCGCCAGCGCAACGGCGAGGCCGAGATAGAAGACAACCAGCAGCCAGCGTGACGCCAGAATGATATTTTCGATCAGAAGTTCAATTCGTTTCATCGATCCGGTTCCAGGTAATCATATCGACACCTCTTAAAAAACCGCGCGCTTTTGGCAAGCGCGTCAGATATTGAATGATGTGCAAAAGTAGGATCGCGACTGCTTTCTTACAATATCAGCTTTCGTCTGCTGCTTGCAGCAATTCCAGTGCGAGCTTGCGCGCGCCCGCAGAAATATCCGGATTGAAGACCAGCCAATAACCCTTGTCGCTCGTCTGCGACACCTCGCAAGCATGGACAAGCTGCCCGCGCTGCACGGCCCCGTCGATCAGCCCCGCCCAGCCAAGCGCCACCCCCTGATCGGCAATGGCTGCCTCGATCACCAGATTATAGGTGTTGAAGACCAGCCCGTAATTGCCGTCCTCGATGTCCTCACCGATAGCATCGAGCCATGACTGCCATGTGAACCAGCGATCACCCTGCAGCGTATCCAGATGCAGCAGTGAAGCGGCGCCAAGCCGTTTCCCATCCGGAAACGGGCCATGCTCGGCAAGATAGGTTGGCGAACAGACCGGCACGACTTTTTCACCGATGAAGGCGATAGCGTCCTTCGGGAAATCCTCGCGACCGCCGAAAAGGACCGAAATATCCGCGTCACGCCGGTCGAGTGGCTGAAGCATGGATGATGCCGTGATGCGCACATCCACCTCCGGATGTTTCGGGCGAAACTGCGCGACACGCGGCATCAGCCAGAATGTCGCGAAGCCATAGTCGGTCGCGATCCGCAGTCCCGGCGCGCGCTGACGGCGTTTGATCTGCTGCACCGCCTCATCGATTCCATCGAGACCGGAGCGCACTGCCTCATAAAGAATGCGGCCTTCGGGTAATATCTCAACGCCGCGCGCCCGCCGGGCGAACAGCGCAACGCCCAGACGCTCCTCGATACGTTTTATTTGATAGCTGACCGCCGGTTGCGTCATGCCGAGTTCACGCGCTGCAAGGGTCAGATTTTCCAATCGTCCCACCGCTTCGAAAACGCCAAGGCTGCCAAGGTCCCAGGATGGAGAAACCATAAATACTTTCTATAGCTTCGATAAAAAATGAATGGGTTTTTCCTTAGCCTAAATGATGTTCTCCTTAAAGTAGAAACATAAGACATAACTGGTCTTAATCTATAGGAGGGGTCACAAAATGCGCTACTTGAAGATTGCGGCACTGGCGTTCACGGCACTGGCGGGGCTTTCAGGAGCGGCTTCTGCTGCCGATCCCGCCGCTTGCGAAACCATCCGGCTGTCCGATCCGGGCTGGACCGACATCACCTCCACCAACTCCGTCGCAAGCGTGCTGCTGGAAGGTCTCGGCTATAAGCCCGATGTAAAAACCATGTCCGTGCCCATCGGCTATGAGGCGCTCAAGACTGGCAATCTTGACGTTTTCCTCGGCAACTGGATGCCCGCACAACAGAAGTTCCGTGACGATCTCGACAAGGCGAAAGCCGCCGAAGTCATCGTGAAAAACCTCGAAGGGGCAAAGTTCACGCTGGCCGTGCCGGATTATGTGGCAAGCGAAGGCGTGAAGGACTTTGCCGACCTCGCCGCCCATGCGGACAAATTTGGCAAGGAAATCTACGGCATCGAGCCGGGTGCACCTGCCAACCAGAACATCCAGAAAATCATCGAGGACCACAAGTTCAAGCTCGACGGCTGGAAGCTGGTGGAATCGAGCGAGCAGGCCATGCTCGCGCAGGTGGATCGCAAGAACAAGGATAAGGCATGGGTCGTGTTTCTGGCCTGGGCGCCGCACCCGATG
The DNA here is from genome assembly GCF_058796175.1 of Brucella sp. GW823-FHT04E01. NCBI lineage: Bacteria > Pseudomonadati > Pseudomonadota > Alphaproteobacteria > Hyphomicrobiales > Brucellaceae > Brucella > Brucella sp. GW823-FHT04E01. The sequence continues at coordinate 979,646 of NZ_JBXAIK010000003.1, forward strand.
AACAACAAGCTCAAGATAGAATATCTGGCGGGTGGCGATGACTATTTCGGCCCGAATTTCGGCGGCGCGGAAGTCTACACGCTTGGCCGCACCGGCTGGGCCGCACAATGCCCCAATGCCGCAACGTTCTTCAAGAACCTCACTTTCACTGTCGATATCGAGAATGAGCTGATGGGCAAGATTCTCGATGAAGGTGCGGAAGGGCCTGCAGCCGCCAAGGAATGGCTGAAGGCGCATCCGGACCAGATCGACAAATGGCTTGCGGGCGTCACCACCTTCAAGGGCGAACCGGGCGCGGAAGCCGTCAAGGCAAACCTCGGTCTTTAACCGAGAACAACACGCACTTTGCAGGCGGGCGTTTCAGCGCCCGCCGTTTCGCGTTCCCACACTTGCCAACGGTCCCGCACAATGAAAAAGCCGAATATCCTCATCCTCATGGTCGATCAGCTGAACGGCACGTTCTTTCCGGACGGCCCGGCCGAATTCCTGCATGTTCCCAATCTGAGAAAGCTTGCCGAACGTTCCGCACGTTTTGCCAACTGCTACACGGCAAGCCCTCTTTGCGCCCCGGCGCGTGCGTCGTTCATGTCGGGCCAGTTGCCGTTTCGAACTGGCGTCTATGACAATGCGGCGGAGTTTTCGTCTGAAATCCCAACCTATGCGCATCACCTTCGCAACGCTGGCTACCAGACGGCGCTTTCCGGCAAGATGCATTTCGTCGGTCCGGATCAGCTGCACGGTTTCGAGCAGCGGCTCACCACCGACATCTACCCGGCAGATTTCGGCTGGACGCCGGATTATCGCAAGCCCGGTGAACGTATCGACTGGTGGTATCACAATCTCGGTTCGATCACCGGAGCGGGTTCCGCCGAAATCACCAACCAGCTCGAATATGACGATGAAGTTGCCTATCAGGCCGAAGCGAAGCTCTATGATCTGGCGCGCGGCCACGACGAGCGGCCATGGTGTCTGACTGTCAGCTTTACCCACCCACATGACCCTTACGTAGCGCGCAAGCGCTTCTTCGATCTCTATGCGGACATTCCCGAACTTGATCCGAAAATCGGACCGCTGGCTGAAAGCGAGATCGACCCGCACACCGAACGCCTGTTACGGGCCTGCAAGGCCGAGGACTACGATCTGACCCGCGAGCAGGTTCGCACGGCACGTCAGGCCTATTTCGCCAATATCTCCTATGTGGATGACAAGATCGGCGCCCTGCTCGATGTCGTCGAACGCTGCGGCATGGCGGAAGACACGATTGTCGTCTTCACTTCCGATCACGGCGATATGCTTGGCGAACGCGGCTTGTGGTTCAAGATGAGCTTCTTCGATGGCTCCGCTCGCGTCCCGTTGATGATTGCGGCCCCGCAATTGCGGGCTGGCCGCGTGGATGCGCCCGTCTCGACGCTCGACGTTCTGCCGACACTGGCCGACCTTGCCGGGATCGACCTCAAGGGCATCATGCCGTGGACCGACGGCGTTTCACTGACAGATGTTGCCTCTGGCGCGGAGCGCGGGGCGGTGCCTATGGAATATGCAGCCGAAGGCACCATTGCGCCAATGATCTCGCTGCGGGATGGCGACTGGAAGCTCAACCTGTGCCGCGCCGACCCGCCACAATTGTTCAACCTTGCCGACGATCCCGACGAGCTGCGCAATCTGGCGGAACTGCCGGAATTCAAAACCGCTCTGGACGACCTTCTGGCCAAAGCTGAAAAACGCTGGAATCTGGAACGCTACGATGCCGACGTCCGGGCCAGTCAGGCGCGTCGCCACGTCGTCTATCCGGCGTTGCGCAACGGCGCCTACTATCCATGGGACTACCAGCCGCTGCAAAAGGCGTCCGAGCGCTATATGCGCAACCACATGGACCTGAACGTGCTGGAAGAAAACCAGCGCTTTCCGCGCTGATTAGCAAAGCGGGGCCTCACAGCCCCGCTTGCTCAAACCCTTACTGTTCCGAGAACTCCAGAACCGTGCCGCTGGCATTTTCCGGCGCCACGGCGATGCCCGCAGATGTCTTCACGTGGGAAATTCCGTTGGTATCGAGAACGCCGCGCGCCTCGTCCAGCGAAGCGACCCGGATGCGCAGAACGGCGAAAGCCTTGCCCGGTGTCCGGGCAAAATCCACACCGGGATAGATTGCAGCGGCTTTCTCCTCACTCACAACCCATATGTCTGCCGAACGTGAGCCTGTCGAAACCTTCCAGCCACCATCCTGTACCTCTGCCTTGCCATTGGCGTACAGGCGGGCAAAACCATTGGCAGCAGCTTCCGGATCGGATGAGATGGCAACAATGGCGGAAAGGCCATTTGCACCATTTGCATGTTCGATCAGTTCCGGCAGCCAGACTGTTTCGCGGGTCTTGTGCTGGCACATGAAGACCATACCTTGCGGCACTTCACTTTCCGCGAAAGACACCGTTTCAAAAGCCGCAACACCCTCGCCGCCGCCCGGCAGTTCTACGGGACGCTGAAACGCGCCAACCTCGCCGGTCTTGATGCCAAGTGCGTCCAGTTCCGCCTTGGCATCGCGCGCATTGTCGATGCGGCAGGCAATGGCATGGAGTCCTTCGCCCTGCGCTGCCAGCTTCTCGCGCTGATGCAGATTGCCCGACGTCTCGGCGACGATGCCGAGCAGCTCGAAATAATCTTCCGGAAACATGATGGTGTAGTTGCCGGTGCCCTTTTCCTTGCTGTGGAGGCCACGTGGGCTCAGCGTAAATCCGAAACGGCGATATTGTTCGGCACTTTTCTCCAGATCGCCGACCAGCAGGAAAATATGATCGACGCCTTTGACCGGATGAGACATACAAAACTTCCTTTTCTATTTCTTGGTCGGAGCCAGAACGATCTCGTGGATCGTAACCTTGGGATTCATATTGGCAACATAGAGCGCGGTTTCAGCCATATCCTCGGGCTGGATGACATCATCCATGCGAGAGAGATCGAAGCCCGGACGACGCGCCAGAAGCGGCGTCGCCACCTCACCGGGGCATAGCACCGTCGACCGGATGCCGTTTGGTCCTTCCTGCGCATTCAGGCTGGCGCTCAGATCGTTGAGCGCATGTTTGGACGCACCATAGGGGACGCCGCCGCCGGGCGACGAGAACCGCCCTGCCCAGGACGATGTGTGGATCATCAACCCACCACCCTGTGCGCGCATGGGCGTCAGGGCAGCGGCAATCACATTGATCGCACCCTTGATGTTGATGTCGATGACATCGTCCCATGAATCGAAATCAATATCCGCCCAGCTACGGCGCGGAATATTGAGACCGGCATTGTTGCAGAGCACATCAAGACGACCTGCCCATTCGACGATAGCTCCGGCAGTAGCGGCAACTGCCTCCCGGTCGAGAACATCCGCCGGAAATATCTGCGCCTCGCCACCATTGGAGACGATCTCCTCGGCAATCGCTGCAAGTGCATCCGCCTTGCGGCCCGTCAGCGCGACGCGCCAGCCTTCACGCGCGAACCGTCGTGCCATGGCAGCGCCGATGCCGGACCCGGCGCCGGTGATCCAGACCGCGCCGCGCTCGTTTTTGCCCGAGTTTGCATTCTGCTCGGGGGAATTTTGGCTCATCAACAAACTCCGTCGTAGAAAATCGACATTTATTAACGCAGGCTGGTCGAGAAATTTTACCAATTTTGCCCGCGATATTAGTTTATCTTGACATTATCGCCACGGATTCTAGCATATCAATGCTTGCATACAATAAAGACCCTCTGAGGTGGCATTTCGTTGCGATTTCAGGGGCTTGAACAATATTGGGACGTGCGGGAAAAGAGGCTAGAAAGCCCTCCCTCAACGTCCTTCAGGGGAACAGAGAATGCATATCAGAAAAGCTGGCCTTGGCCTGTTTCTAGCGGCGTTTTCGCTTGCGACGGCGTCTTCGCACGCCGAAGAAGTGAAGCGCGGCGGCACTGTCATCGTCCATATGAACACCGAGCAGGGTGTGCTTAACCCTGCGCTGCGCGCCTCCACCGGCGTCTATCAGATCACCGGCCGCATCATGGAACCGCTGATCGACCGCACTTATGAGGGCTACGTGCCGGTTCTGGCGACCAGCTGGTCTTCCTCGGAAGACGGCAAGGCCATCACCTTCAAGCTGCGCGAGAATGTGCGCTGGCACGACGGCCAGCCCTTCACCTGCGATGACGTTTCGTACAGCGCGATGAATCTCTGGAAGAAGCTGCTCAACTATTCGACCACGCTTCAGGCCAATCTCGAAGCCGTCGATTGCACCGATCCGCACACGGCAGTGTTCCGCTATTCCAAGCCGATGCCGCTGGAGCTGCTCGTCGCCGCCATGCCTGATCTCGGTCATCCGGTGCCGAAGCATCTTTATGAAGGCACGGATATTCTCAAGAACAAGTACAACGCCGCACCGGTCGGCACGGGACCGTTCAAGTTCGTCGAATACGAGCGCGGCCAGCACATCATTGCCGAGCGCAACGACGATTACTGGCGTGGCAAGGAATATCCTTATCTCGACCGCATCGTCTGGCGTTTCATGCCGGACAAGGCCGCTGCTGCCGCAGCGCTTGAAGCCGGTGAAATGATGGAAACCGCCTTCAACGGTATTTCCATGTCGGATACCGAGCGCCTCCAGAAGGATGGCCGCTTCGACACCGGCACCAAGGGTTTCGAAAACAACGTTGCCCACTCGACCATCGAGTTCAATCTGCGCAATCCGATCCTTGCCAATCTGAAGGTTCGCCAGGCGATCTATCACGCGCTCGATATCGACTTTGCGATCAAGACGATCATGCGCGGCTATGCCAAGCCGGGCCGTGGCCCGATCCCAAGCGCCGGCGGCGCCAATTACACGGATCAGGTCCAAACCTACCCGTATGATGTTGAAAAAGCGAAGAAACTGCTCGACGAAGCCGGTTATCCGGCTGGCTCCGACGGCATCCGCTTCAAGCTGCGTCATCGCCCGGCACCATGGGGTGAATATACGCAGCTCTGGGCCGAATATTATGCTCAGGCGATGAAGGAAGTCGGTATCGACGTCCAGATCCTGACCAACGATGCGCCGGGCTTTCTGAACGGTGTCTATCGTGACCATGACTTCGACACGGCAAGCGGCTGGCACCAGTTCCGCTCCGATCCGGCTGTTTCCACCACCGTCTGGCTGCGTTCCGGCGCTCCGGTCGGCACCGCATGGTCCAACCAGTTCGACTACAAATCGGACGAAATGGACAGCCTGATCGACAAGGCCGCGAGCGAGCTCGACCCGACCAAGCGCGCCGATCTTTATCACCAGATCCAGCAGCTTGAGATGAAAGACCTGCCGGTCATCTTCGCCATCGAACATCCGTTCGTCGGCGTGACCAATAAGGTCTTGAAGAACCACCACAACACGCCGCGCTGGGATTCTTCCAGCTGGTACGATCTGTGGATTGATCAATAAACAATACCAGCCGCTGCCGGTCATCCGGCAGCGGCTCCCCAGTTTTATGAATGCTGAAATGAATATCTTGCAGGATAACCCGCAATGCCCCTGCCCCCGATCCTGACTTTTGCGCTGCGGCGCATCTTGCAGGCGATCCCCGTCATTCTTCTCATCATGATCGGGTCATTCCTGCTGATCAAGCTTGCCCCTGGCGATACGGTGGACGCGCTTGTTGGCGACATGGGCGGCGCAGACCCGCAATTCGTCGCCAATCTGCGCGCCGAATACGGCCTCGACCAGCCGGTCTGGACGCAGCTGTGGATCTACATGACCAAGCTGGCACAGTTCGATTTCGGCTGGTCCTATGTCTACGAGCAGCCGGTGCTGGACGTGTTGATGGCCCGCCTCGTGCCGACGCTCCTGCTCATGGTTTCCTCGCTTTCGGTGGCCTTCATTTTCGGCATTGCGCTCGGAGCTTTCGCCGCGCGCAAGGCTTATTCGCTGACCGACAATGCGATTTCCACGCTCGGCCTTGTCTTCTACGCCATGCCGAGCTTCTTCCTAAGCCTCATTTTGATGTTCATCTTTTCGGTCAAGCTGGGCTGGCTGCCGGTCGGTGGCTACAAGACGATTGCCGGTTTCTATACCGGCTGGAAGAATGTCTGGGATATTGCCGTGCACCTCGTCATGCCGACGACGGCGCTTTCGCTCATCTATCTCGCCTTCTACATGCGCCTGATGCGCACCAGTGTGCTGGAAGTGGCCGATCTTGATTATGTTCGCACCGCACGCGCCAAGGGTGCAAGCGGTGCAAGGCTGATGTTCCATCACATCATGCGTAACGCATTCCTGCCCGTCGTCACGCTGCTCGGACTGCAATTCTCGACTGTGCTTGGCGGCTCGGTCGTGATCGAGACAATCTTTTCGCTGCCCGGCCTCGGTCAGCTTGCCTACACTTCCGTGATCAAGCGCGACCTCAACACGCTGATGGGCATCATCTTTCTGTGCTCGGTGCTGGTGGTGATCGTGAATTTCATCACCGACCTCATCTATGCGCGGCTTGATTCCAGGATCGAACTGTCATGACTCCACAGGACCTCTCCCTCACCCGCCCGCAGGTCTCGCGCGCAAAAATTCTGTGGCAGCGCTTCAGCCGCAACCGCGCCGCCGTACTGGGCCTTATCCTCTTCATCGCCGTGGTCCTGATCGCGTTGCTGGCTGATGTCATTGCGCCCGGCGACCCGCTGCGGCGCGCAAGCGATCCACTCGTCTGGCCATTCGTCAATGCTGCAACGCCGCTTGGTACCGACCAGCTTGGGCGCGATATCATGGCAGGCATTGTCCATGGCGCGCGCATTTCGCTTCTGATCGGCGTGGTCGCCACCCTGATTTCTATCGTGATCGGCATCATCATCGGCGCTCTTGCCGGCTATTATGGCGGCTGGGTGGATGACGTTCTGATGCGCATCACCGAAGCCTTCCAGACCGTTCCAAGCTTCGTACTGCTTCTGACACTGGTGGCAATCTTCGGTTCATCGATCGAAAATATCATCATCTGCATCGGAATCGTGTCATGGACCGCGCCTGCCCGCATGGTACGCGCCGAATTTCTGGCGCTGCGCAAGCGCGAATTCATCGATGCAGCGCGCAATCTCGGTGTTGGCAATGCCTCAATAATCTTCCGTGAAATCCTGCCGAATGCCCTGCCGCCGGTGATTGTCTTCGCATCCGTGGTGATGGCCACCTCCATCCTGATGGAAAGCGCGCTCGCTTTCCTCGGTCTCGGTGACCCGAACTATGCGAGCTGGGGCAACATGATCGGTCAGGGTCGTGCCGTGCTGCGCACCGACTGGTTCTGCTCGGTCATTCCCGGCATCGCCATTCTGCTCACCGTTCTCTCCTTCAGCCTGCTTGGCGAAGGCCTGAACGACGCGCTCAATCCGAGGCAGAAAAAATAATGACCGTCGCACCTGTTCTCGAAATCAAAAACCTGCAGATCGCGCTGCCAAAGGGCGCCGACCGTCCTTACGCCCTGCAGGACCTGACACTGACCATCAACCCCGGTGAAATCGTCTGCCTCGTCGGCGAAAGCGGCTCCGGCAAATCGCTTTCGGCAGGCGCAATCATGCGCCTTCTGCCGGAACCGCATGTGCGCGTGACCAATGGCATAATCAGACTGGAAGGCACCGATCTCTATTCGCTCAGCGAAACCGACATGAAGAAGCTGCGCGGCGACCGCATCGGCATGATCTTTCAGGAGCCGATGACCGCACTCAACCCGCAGAAGACGGTCGGCTGGCAGATCGATGAAGTGTTGCGCCTGCACACGAAGCTCGGTCGCAAGGAACGTCGCGCCGCCGTGCTGAACATGCTGGCAGAAGTGAAAATTCCGGACCCGGAATCCGCTTACAACGCCTATCCGCACCAGATTTCGGGCGGACAGCGCCAGCGTGTCATGATCGCCATGGCGCTGATCCTGAAACCGCGCCTCATCATTGCCGATGAACCAACCACCGCGCTCGACGTGACCACGCAGGCACAAATCCTGAAACTGATCCGCGACCTGCAACGCGAACACGATACCGGCATCCTGTTCATCACGCATGACTTCGGCGTGGTGGCGGAAATTGCCGACCGCGTCGCCGTTCTGCGGCTTGGCGAACTGGTCGAGGAAGGCCCGGCAAACGACGTGCTGAACCATCCGCAGCACCCATATACCAAGGCGCTGATTGCATCGGTTCCAGCTCTCACTCCGCCCGAACCGAAGCCATCGGTAGACGCACAGCCAGTCATTCTCAAGGCGAGCGCTTTACACAAAACCTTCAAGGCGCGCGGCGGCTTGCTCACCGGCAAAAGAAGTGCCGTTCCTGCCGTGAAGGACCTTTCGTTTGAACTACGTCAGGGTGAAACGCTTGGCGTCGTGGGCGAAAGCGGGTCGGGCAAGACAACCGTTTCGCGCATCGTCACCCGTCTGCTTGAAGCCGATAGCGGCAAGGTCGATGTGAATGGCAAAGATTTTCTGAGCGCCAGCCCGCGTGAAGTGCGGGCCATGCGCAAGGACATCCAGATGGTCTTTCAGGACCCGATGGCCTCGCTCAACCCGCGCCGCCGCGTCGTGGACCTGATCGCACAGGGGCCAATCGTCCATGGCGTACCGAAGGCAGAGGCGCACGCAAAGGCCCGCGAGTTGCTGGAGCTGGTCGAGCTTTCGCCTGCCGCAGCCGACCGTTTTCCGCATGAATTTTCCGGCGGGCAGCGGCAGCGCATCGGCATCGCCCGCGCGCTGGCGCTGGAGCCGCGCATCATCGTCGCCGACGAACCGGTCTCCGCGCTCGATGTCTCCGTACAGGCTCAGGTGTTGCGGCTTCTGGCCGACCTCCGCGAACGGCTCAATCTGTCGCTTCTTTTCGTCACGCATGATCTGCGCGTCGCGGCCCAGCTTTGCGACCGCATCATCGTCATGTCCAAGGGTGAGATCGCCGAAGCAGGTCCGACGGCTGAGGTCTTCGCTAATCCGCAACATGAATATACACAGCGCCTCCTTGCCTCCATTCCCGGCAAGGGCTGGACGCCTCCTCGTTTGGAAAATGCGTGACACCATGCAGAACATAGTCTTTCCACCCTCCATCTGGGCTGCCACTGCCCCTGCCCGCACACAAGCAAAGCCGCTGACCAATGACGCGGAAGCCGATGTCGCCATCGTCGGCGGTGGCTTTACGGGACTTTCAGCAGCGCTCCATCTGGCGAAACGCGGCAAGCGTGTCATCCTGCTGGAAGGCAATGCGGTCGGCTGGGGCGCATCGGGGCGCAACAATGGACAGGTCATTCCGACCATGACTTCGGCGGAACCCGATGCAATCGCCAAACGCTACGGCGCATCGGGCGAACGTTTTGCTCGACTGATCGGCAATAGCGCCGACATTCTGTTTTCCATCGTGCGTGATGAAAACATCGAGGCCGAGGCCGAGCAGAACGGCTGGTTCCAGCCTGCCCATTCGCCGGGCCGGGTGAAGCTTTCGCAAACCCGCGTGGACGCATGGAAACGCTTCGGCTTCCCGGCGGAATTTTTCGACCGCGCCGCAACATCGCGGCTGTTGGGCAGCGATTTCTGGTATGGTGGCATGTTCAACCCGACCGGCGGTCATATCAATCCGCTGGCCTTCGCGCGCGGTCTTGCCACTGCTGCCGAACGCCACGGCGCGATCATTCACGAACAAAGCCCGGTCATCTCCTATGCCCAGGTGGGTGATCACTGGGAGGTCAAGACCGCCAGCGCCACAGTGCGCGCCAAGGGCTTTTTGCTCGCCACCAACGCCTATACCGGCGAGTTGCGTGAAGGGCTTGCTCCGCGCCTTGCCCGCACCATCGTGCCGGTGCTCTCGTGGCAGATGGCGACCGCGCCCGTCAGCGATAATCTGCGCGCAACGATTTTGCCCGGTCGGCAGGCCGTTTCCGACACCCGCGGCGACCTGCGTTTCTTCCGCTACGATGCCCGCAACCGGCTGATTACCGGCGGCGTGGTGATGGGCGATTTCAACATCGCAGAACGCGTCAAGCGCAAGACGGCGCGCAACATGGCGGAAGCCTTTCCAGCGCTTGGCGAGCCGGAAATCACCCATGTGTGGAGCGGCTATATCGGCATGACATGGGATCGCTTTCCACGCGTTCATCAGCTCGGCCCCAATGGCTGGGCCTGGATCGGCTGCAACGGGCGCGGCGTTGCGCTTGGCACATCGCTCGGGCGGGAATTTGCACGTGCGCTCGACGGCGAGCCTGTGCAGGAACTTGCCCTGCCCGTCTCGGAACCGGCACCGCTGCCTTTTCATAAAGTCGCGCGAAAGATTGCCCCGTTCTACCTCGCATGGCTTCGGCGCAAGGATCTCTCCGAGCCAAATCTCTAGTCCCGCTCATTTAACGTTCATGTGAAAGGTCAGGTCCATGAATCAAATGTCAATTCTCGAACGTCGCCGCATCGAAGCGCTGGTTCTCAAGAATGTTTACGAAGTTATTCGCGAACGCTCCGGTGAGGAAGAAGCGCAGGCTGCAATCGGCGAAGCCGTCAGCCGTTCGGCCATCGAACAGGGCAAGAGCTTTGCCGACGAGCTGGGCCGCACGCCAACGATACAGGACTTTGCCGATATCCAGCCGCTGTGGACGAAGGAAAACGCACTGGAGATCGACGTGATTTCGCAGGGCGAAGATCATTTCGATTTCAACGTTACGCGATGCCGTTATTCGGAAATGTACCGCGAGATGGGTCTTGGCCATATCGGCCACCTGCTCTCCTGCAATCGCGATGGCGATTTCTGCATCGGCTACAACCCAGAAATGAAGCTGGAACGCTCGCAGACCATCATGAAGGGCGCAAGCCACTGCGATTTCCGCTACCGTCTCGACAAGACTGAAGACAACACAAAAGGAGCCTGACATGCCGGTTGAAAACTGGACATCGAACCAGCTGGACGAACTCGTCGCGTTCCGTCGTGACCTGCACGAAAACCCGGAGCTGCTTTACGATGTAAACCGGACTGCAGAAAAAGTTGCCGAAGCGCTGCGCGCCGCAGGCGTCGATGAGGTGGTGGCCGGCATCGGACGCACCGGCGTCGTCGGCGTCATTCGCGGCCAGTCGAACCGTTCCGGTCGCGCCATCGGCCTGCGTGCCGACATGGATGCGCTGCCGATCCTCGAAGAAACCGGCGCGGAATGGTCATCGAAAGTGCCGGGGAAAATGCATGCCTGCGGCCATGACGGCCATACGACCATGCTTCTGGGCGCTGCCCGCGAACTGGCGCAAAGCCGCGCCTTCGACGGCACCGTCATCGTTATCTTCCAGCCTGCCGAAGAAGGCGGCGCAGGCGCAAAGGCGATGATCGACGACGGCCTGTTCAAGCGCTGGCCGGTCAATGAAGTCTACGGCATGCATAACCGCCCGAATCTTCCCGTCGGACACTTCATCATCAATTCCGGCCCGATCATGGGATCGGTTGACATTCTCGACATCACCATCGAGGGCGTTGGCGGACATGCGGCCTCCCCACACCAGACCATCGACCCCATCCCGGTGACGGCAGCACTCATTCAGGCAATCCAGACGCTGACCGCACGCACCGTCGACCCGCTGGATTCCGCAGTGATCTCGATCACCACCATTCAGGGTGGTGATGCTTTCAACGTGATTCCGCAGAAAATCCGGTTGACCGGTACGGTCCGCACGCTTCGTGAGGAAGTGCGCGACCATATCGAGGAAAAGCTGGCTCGCGCCGTGCAGGGCATTGCCGATGCTTTCGGCGCCAAGGCCACGCTCGACTATCAGCGCAGCTATCCGGTGACCGTTAATCACGAGCGCGAGACGGAACTGGCCGCAATCGCTGCCGATGCAGTTGCGGGCGCTGACCGCGTGGCTCGGGATATGCCGGCAACGCTTGGCGGTGAAGACTTTGCCTTCATGCTGAACGAGGTGCCGGGCGCGATGATCAATATCGGCAACGGCCCGAGCGCCAATCTCCATCATCCGAAATATGACTTCAACGACGATGTCATTGCCTGGGGTTGCTCGTACTGGACAACGCTCGTGCGCCATCGGCTGCCGACCGAGAACTGATAGCCGCCTATATATCTATTCAGGGCGGCGCCCCAAAGGGCCGCCCTTTGTATTTTTCGTAAAAAGCGAAGTGTTTTTACACTAAAACCTCTAGTTTATCTGAGCCTCACGTAATATAACGCGCTCCCAATAATCCATCGCGGCTTTTCCCGATGGGAAAAGAGAATCCGGTTTGGACGCATATCCTGAACGTCTCAGTTTCGGAAATGCGGGAAGCCAATGGTAGAGCGGGAAATCCATGAATATCGAGTCTGCCTTGAGCGACAGCGCCAATATTTTTGACCTTGCGCCAATCTCCCTGTGGCTTGAGGATTATAGCGGTCTGCGCAAGCAGTTCGAAGAATGGCGCGCGCTTGGCATTACCGATCTCGGGGCTTTCCTGCACGAAGACACAACCCGGCTGCGCATCTGTACCAGCCATATCCGGGTTCTGAAGGTCAACCGCAAGACGCTTTCGCTTTTCGAGGCGGACAGCGTCAGTCATCTGGTCGCCAACCTCGAACGCGTGTTTCGCGACGACATGCTGGACCCGCATATCGATGAGATGGTCCAGCTCTGGAACGGCGGCGGTACTTTCTCAAGCGACACCATCAACTATTCGCTCGGCGGCAAGCGGCTCGACATCCAGCTCAAGGGCGTCGTGCTTCCCGGCTATGAACACACTTGGGAGCGGGTTCTGCTTTCCATCGAGGATGTGACCGCTCGCGAGAATGCCCGCCGCGAGCAGGATCGGCACAAGCAGCACGCAGTGGGCCTTTTCGAACATTCACCGGTTTCGCTCTGGGTCGAGGATTTCAGCCGCATCAAGCAACTGATGGACGATGTGCGCCAGCGCGGCATCGTTGATTTTCGGGTGTTTACCGACGTGCATCCAGAATTCGTGCGCCAGTGCATGAGCGAAATCCGCGTGCTCGAAATCAACACCGAGACGACGGCCCTATTTCTCGCGTCCGACAAGAAAACGCTGCTGCAGAACCTGCCGCATATCTTCAAGGACGAGATGGAAGCCTCTTTCCGCGAACAGCTGATCGACCTGTGGAACGGGATCCTGTTCCAGCGTCGCGAAGTGGTGAACTATGCGCTCGATGGGTCCGAACGGCATGTTCTGCTGCAGTTCTCTGTTCTGCCGGGACATGAGACGGATTGGTCGCTGGTGCAGGTCGCACTTACCGACATCACGGCGCGCAAGAAGGCCGAGGCCTATCTGGAATATCTGGGCAAGCACGATGTGCTGACCAAGCTGCACAATCGCGCCTATTATGTCGATGAGCTTAACCGGCTTGAGCGCAAGGGCCATACGCCCGTTTCAGTCATCATCATCGATCTCAACGGCCTCAAGGCCGCGAATGATCAATGGGGCCATGCGACAGGCGACGGATTGCTGCGACGCATCGGAGAAGTGCTGAATGAAGCCGTGAAGCAGCCGGGCCATGCCGCACGCATTGGCGGTGACGAATTCGCGGTTGTGCTGCCTTATGTCGATGAGCGCGGCGCCGAGGCGATGGTCGAGGACATTCAGCGGCTGGTCGATATCAACAACCAGTATTATTCCCAACTCAAGCTCAATCTTTCCATCGGCTCTGCGACCAGCATGCCGGGCGAGAAGCTGGAAACCGTTGCCAAGCGCGCCGACCTGCTGATGTATGAGAACAAGCGCCAGCAGTATACGAGCGGTACAATCTAGAGCATTTCCTGTTTTGATTGAATCATTGGAAACACTCTATCTCTTTGTTTTTAAGCATGTCTTTATCCCAAAACCGGTCCCCACTTTTGGGAGACATGCTCTAGTCATCAAATGCGATAATCGTCTTGCCGCGCGTCAGATCGGTGACGAGGCGGGATAGTTCATCCCGCGCGGCGATGGGCATTGTGCCCGCCATTTTCACGCCGGTGCCGGTGAAATTCTCTTGCGCGATGGCAAGGTTTTCCACCGCTGTCAGGCGTGCTTTCAGCAGCGCATGATCTGAAAAATCGCAGGCGAACTGAAATCCGACCAGCGGAATAACTTCTGTTTTCTCAGCCTGTCGCAGACAGGTAGCGGCAGTGCCGCCATAGGCGCGCATCAGGCCACCACTTCCCAGAAGAATGCCGCCGAACCAGCGCGTAACCACGACTGCAATATTGTCCAGCTGCTGGCCGTCGATTGCCTGCAGGATCGGCTTTCCTGCCGTGCCGCTTGGCTCACCGTCGTCACTGAAACGGTAGTTCTGCCCCATGCGCCAGGCCCAGCAATTATGGCTCGCCGACAGATCGGAATGCTCGCTCAAAAAATCCTTCGCCGCCTGCTCGTTTGCGACAGGCGCAGCAATGGCCAGAAATCGACTTTTCTTGATCTCCTGACTAAAGGTTTCGACGCGACTGATCGTGAACATGGCAATCCTACAAAGATGATTGCGGGGCCTAGCATTTTCCATTGAGGATGACGACCCCTTCCAGCTTCCCCTGGCATTGCGCCCACCGGATATAGGGTATAAGGCAATTGAAAAATGAGCCCAAATTTTTGAGCTCTGTTCTTGCATATCCAGATGAAAGGTCCCGCCGATGTTCGATTTGATCGTGAGAAACGCCAATCTCCCCGACGGTCGCGAGAAGCAGGACATTTTGGTCAAGGACGGCAAGATTGCCGATATCGGGCCCTCCAAGGGGGAGCATCAGGCGGCTCAGGAAATCGATGCAACCGACCGGCTCGTGACCCCGCCTTTCATCGATCCGCATTTCCATATGGACGCGACCCTGTCGCTCGGCCTGCCGCGCCTCAACCGTTCCGGTACGCTTCTTGAAGGCATCGCGCTCTGGGGCGAACTGAAGCCGATGCTGACCGTTGAAGCCATGGTCGAGCGCGCGCTGCGTTATTGCGATCTGGCCGTTTCGCAGGGCCTGCTGGCCATTCGCAGCCATGTCGATGTCAGCGATCCGCGCCTTCTCACTGCTGAAGCGATGATTGAAGTGCGCGAGAAGGTGAAGCCTTACATCGACCTGCAGCTCGTGGCCTTCCCGCAGGATGGTTACTACCGTTCGCCGGGCGCAGTCGATCTCGTCAACCGCTCGCTCGATATGGGCCTCGACGTCGTCGGCGGCATTCCGCATTTTGAGCGCACCATGGCTGATGGCGCAGCCTCGCTGGAGGAACTCTGCCGCATTGCCGCTGAACGCGGGCTGCCGGTCGATATCCATTGCGACGAAAGCGACGATCCGATGTCGCGCCATGTCGAGACGCTGGCGGCGCAGACCATGCGTTTTGGCCTGCAGGGCCGCGTTTCCGGTTCGCACCTCACCTCCATGCATTCCATGGATAATTATTACGTCTCGAAGCTCATCCCGCTGATTGCGGAAGCAAAGATGAACGCCATCCCGAACCCGCTCATCAACATCACGCTTCAGGGCCGCGCGGACACCTATCCCAAGCGCCGCGGAATGACACGCGTGCCGGAGCTGATGGCTGCCGGTATCAATGTCGCTTTCGGCCACGATTGCGTGATGGACCCCTGGTACTCGATGGGTTCCGGCGACATGCTGGAAGTCGGTCACATGGCGATCCATGTCGCACAGATGACCTCCATCGAAGGCAAGAAACAGGTTTTCGATGCACTCACCGTCAATTCCGCCAAGGCACTGGGCCTCGACGGCTATGGCCTTGCCAAGGGCTGCAATGCCGATTTCGTAGTGCTGCAGGCGCGCGATCCGATTGAAGCGCTGCGGCTCAAGGCAAACCGCCTCAAGGTCGTGAAGCGCGGCAAGGTCATCGCCGAAACCCCGCAGCGCATAAGCCGCATCAATCTCGAAGGCCGTCCGTCTTCGGTTGACGGGGCTGATTACGCGCCAATCGGCTAACAATTTCAACAGTTTCGGCCTACCCGGCACATTGCCGGATGAACGAACCGGAACAGTCGCGGCTTGAAACCCCATGCCTAATTTTCAGGCCGCAGCCTAATTCGCTTGTATTCGAGGCAGATTGAGCAAAGATAGAACCGTTGCTCATACATTCTGCTCACACAAAACGAAGCAACCGGCAGTGCATTCCCGGCACGCCGAAAACACAAAAGAGGGGTCCTATGACCAAAATCATCAAAGCACCTAACTTTACCCGTCGCGACATTCTCGCAATGTCTGCAGCACTCGGCGCAACGGCAATGACCACTCGCGTCTTTGCGGCCGATGAAAAGCTGAAAGTCGCAGGCATCCACGCCTCGCCGGTCGAAAATGCCTGGAATTCCCGCCTTCACGAGGCACTGAAGCAGGCAAATGACGAAGGCGTCATCGAATATGTCTTTTCCGAAGGCGTTTCGGCGAGCGACTACCCCCGCGCCATGCGCGAATATGCCGAACAAGGCATCAAGCTGATTGTCGGCGAATCCTATGCCGTCGAACGCGAAGCGCGCCAGGTGGCAGGCGATTATCCGAAGACGGCTTTCGTCATGGGCTCCTCCGGCAAGCCGCAGGGCGATAATTTTGGTGTTTTCGGCACCTGGAACTTTGAATCTGCCTATCTCGCAGGCATGCTGGCAGGCGCGATGAGCAAGTCCGGCACCTTCGGCTCCGTCGGTGCCGTGCCGATCCCGGAAGTCAACATGCTCATCAATGCCTTTCAGGATGGCGTGAAGGAAACCCGTCCCGATGCGAAGTTCATCGCATCGTTCATTGGCACCTTCTTTGACCCACCGAAAGCACGCGAAGCCGGTCTTGCCCAGATCGACTCCGGTGCCGACATCCTGTTCGGTGAGCGCATCGGCACAGCCGATGCCGCCAAGGAACGCGGTATCAAGGCCATCGGCTCGCTGATCGACTATACGCCGCGCTATCCCGACACGGTCTTCGCCAATGCGATCTGGAATTTCCGCCCGATCCTGAATGCGGCTATCGCCGACGTGAAGGCCAGCCAGGCAACCGGCAAGGATTACACGCCGTTCAGCCTGATGAAGGAAGGCGGCAACGACATCATCTACGTCAAGGGCATTGCCCCTGCCGAAGCGGAAGCCAAGATGGAAGCCCGCCGTGTGGAACTGAAGGAAGGCAAGTTCGAGTACAAGCCGAACCCGGCCGAACCGAAGTAATCATTTAGGACGGGCAAGCATATCGTGGCAATCGACATGAACCAGCAGGATGCGACCGCGCTCGCGCAGGCGATTGTGGAAGGAATCCTCAGTGCCGAACAGGCCATGGATGCCGCTCTCGACGCAGCAGAAAAATGGCGCCCCTTGGGCGCCATTGCATATCTCGATCGCGATCTTGGCCGCGCCGGTGCCATCGCATTCGATGCAGCGCCATCCAGAGCTGCCTTCGCGGGCGTTCCCTCCTTGTTCAAGGATCTGGGCGGGCCCTGTGCCGGTCTGCCGATCCGACTCGGCTCGCAGGCATTCCTCAATGCCTCACCTCAGATGGATTCCGAACTCGGCCACCGGCTACGCGCAGCCGGATTGAATTTCTTCGGTACTACCACCGTTCCCGAATTCGGTCTGGCGCTTGCGAGCGAGCCAGCGGGAGCTCCTCCCGCACGCCACCCCTTCGATGAAACGCTTTCACCCGGTGGATCATCCGGCGGAGCAGCAGCAGCGGTTGCAACCGGGATAGTCGCAATTGCGCACGCTACCGACGCTGGTGGTTCCATCCGCGTACCCGCCGCAACCTGCGGGCTTGTCGGCCTGAAACCAAGTCGCGGTGCTATGCCCGCTGGTCCGCATTTCGGCAATTATCTCGCAGGCATTGCGAGCGAATTTGCGCTTTGCCGCTCGGTCCGTGATGCGAAAGCGTTACTGCCGCTTGTCGAAGGCAAAACAGAAGGCTTTCTGCCCGACCCGGCGATGCAGGCAGGCGATTTGCCGGACCGCCTTCGTATCGGCATAGTGACCGGCGATCTCGCAAACTATCCAATCACATCAGAGCGCTTGCAGGTTGTGGCAGAGGCGGCGCATTTCCTTGAGGTACAGGGGCACACAATCCGCGAAATCCCGGCTTCGGAATTCAGCCCGCTGATCGCTTCCAGCACGCGCGCATTCGACCGTATCATTTCCGTCAATCTTGCGGCTGCAATCGATTTTCTGGCCCTTGATGAAGACAAGCTTGAACCGCTCACCCGCGCCGTTGCGGAGCGCGGGCGGCGCATGGAAGCCACCGCGCTTTACCGCGCCATGAACGGAGCTGTCAGCGCCGCACATATGCTCTGGCAGATTTTCCGCGACATCGACGTGCTGATTACACCCATGCTCGCGCGCGGGCCAATGCCGCTCGGCTCCTTTCCCATGGATCACGGTGATGTCGATGCACATTGGCAGAAGATGAATGCTTTCGCACCTTATGCAGCGCTCGCCAATATTTCCGGTTTTCCGGCGCTCTCGCTTCCCTTTGCGACGGATACCAACAACATGCCGGTCGCCTTGCAGCTTGTAGCGCCGATGGGCGCGGACCGGCTGCTTTTGAGCCTTGGCCAGCGTCTGGAGGCGGACCAGCGCTGGCAGCACAGATTTCCCGTTGCGGGGTTGAACATATGACCACGACCGTTCTTGAACTGCAGAACATCACCAAGCGGTTTGGCCAGCTTACCGCCAATGACGATATTTCGCTGAAGCTTGAGCGCGGCGAAATCCTCGCTTTCCTGGGCGAGAATGGCGCAGGCAAAACCACGCTGATGAATATCCTGTTCGGCCATTATGTGCCGGATGAGGGCCGTGTCTTCGTCAAGGGTGCAGAAATCCCGCAGGGCAAGCCCCGCGCCGCCATCGATGCGGGCGTTGGCATGGTGCACCAGCATTTCACGCTCGCGCCCAATCTCACGGTTCTGGAAAACATCATCACCGGCACTGAAAGCCTCTGGAAGCTCAAATCTGCGCATGGTGCTGCGCGCGCCAAGATCGCGCAGATTGCCGAGCGTTTCGGCCTCAAGGTCGATCCGGATATGCGGCTTGGCGATCTTTCGGTCGGCGAACAACAGCGCGTGGAAATTCTCAAAGCGCTTTATAACGACGCCGACATTCTGATCCTCGACGAACCGACCGCCGTTCTGACCACGCAGGAAGCCGAAAACCTCTTCGCGACACTGAAAGAAATGGCACGTCAGGGCCTGTCGCTGATCTTCATCTCGCACAAGCTGCATGAAGTCATGTCGGCAGCCGACCGCGTTGTCGTCCTGCGCGGCGGAAAGCTTGTCGCTGAGCGCAAGGCCTCCGAAACCTCGAAGGAGGAACTCGCTGAACTGATGGTTGGCCGTCGTGTTTCGCGCCCTTCGCGTGCAGCGGCCACGCCCGGCGAAACCTTGCTGGAAGCAAAGAATGTAACAGTGGTGGAAGATGGCGCGACACGCTTGACTGATCTCGGCTTTCACCTTCGCGCTGGCGAAACGCTCGGCATCATCGGCGTTTCCGGCAACGGCCAGGCAGCGCTTGGGCGTCTCGTTTCGGGTCTCAGCCAGCCTGCGAGTGGCTCACTTGTCATGTTCGGCCAAACGGTCACCAAATTCGACCCGCGCCAGTTTGTGGCGGAAGGTGTTGGCCGCATCCCGGAAGATCGCAACGCTGAAGGCGCAATCGGTGACCTGACGCTTTGGGAAAATGCTGTGCTTGAACGCGTGCGTGATCCGCAGTTCTCCAATGGTCTTCTGGTCAATCGCGCGGCTGCGCGTGAATTTACCGACCGCATCATCAAGGATTTCGATGTGCGCGGCGGCACGCCTGATAGCCGCATTCGCCTGCTTTCCGGCGGCAACATGCAGAAGCTTATTCTGGGTCGCAATCTGGAAACGGCTCCGCGCATTCTGATCGCGGCGCAACCGACGCGTGGCCTTGATGAAGGTGCCGTCGCAGCCATTCATGCCCGTATTCTGGAAGCGCGGGCAAAGGGAGCAGCGGTTCTGCTAATCTCGGAAGATCTGGATGAAATTATCGGCCTTGCCGACCGCGTACAGGCCATCGTCAAGGGCCGCCTCTCGCCGCCGATTGACGCCGGAGAAGCCAATGCGCAACGGCTGGGCCTGATGATGGCTGGGGAATGGCAGACTAATCTCACGAAGGGGCTGAACTGATGCGTATTGAAAGACGCGAAACACGGCCCATGGCACTGGTAGCAACCGCACCAATTATCGCCGTTTTGACCGCCTTTGTGCTTGCCGGACTGCTCATTGCCGCTGCCGGTGCGCCGGTTTTGGAATCCTTCCGCCAGATAGCCATCGGCGCTTTCGGCAACAAGCTTTCGATCACCGAAACACTCACCCGCGCAACACCCCTGATGCTGACCGGCCTTGCCGCTGCCGTCGCCTTCCGCTCCAAACTCTGGAATATCGGCGCCGAAGGCCAGTTCTATATGGGTGCGCTGGCGGTGGTCGCCTGTGGGACGCAATTGCAGCTTCCAGCCGCTATTCTCATTCCGCTGCTGCTCGTGGTCGGCGCGATTGCAGGCATGATTTTCCTGCTCATCCCGCTCGGGCTTCGCCTGCGCTTCGGTGTCGATGAAGTGGTGACGACACTACTCTTGAACTTCGTTGCCGTGCTCATCGTCTCGATGATGATCGAAGGGCCGATGAAAGACCCCCTCGCCTTTGGCTGGCCGCAATCCGAGCCTGTGCCGGATGCGGCGGTGCTGCCGAAAATCATGGCGGGCATGCGGCTTCACATTGGCATAGTCATCGCTATCGCTCTTGCGCTCATCATCGCCTATGTGCAAAAGCGCACCGTGTTCGGGCTGGAAACCAAGGCTGCCGGTCTCAACCCGCAAGCCGCGCGTTTTGCAGGCGTTCCGCTTGGCAAGACACTGGTGAAAGTCGCCTGCATTTCCGGTGGTCTTGCAGGACTTGCAGGCGCAATACAGGTCATGGGCGTTAAGGGTTACGTCACGACCGATCTGTCGCCGGGCTTCGGCTATTCCGGCATCATTGTCGCCATGTTGGCCAATTTGAATCCTATCGGCGCGATCTTCTCCGCACTTTTTGCTGCCGCAATGTTTGTCGGTGCCGACGGCATGAGCCGTGCCATTGGCATTCCGAGCTTCATCGCCGATGTCACCGTGGCGCTGTCGCTTCTGACTATGCTGGTTGCTCTGTTCTTCACACAATACAGGATCGCCCGATGAACGAGTTGATGGATATCCTGCTCTCCGCAGGCCTCTGGGTCTCGGTCCTGCGCATTGCAACGCCACTGATCTTCGGCACGCTCGGTGCGCTTTATTGCGAACGGGCGGGCGTGCTCAATCTCGGTATCGAAGGAATCATGACCTTCGGCGCGATGATCGGCTGGCTGACTGTCTATAATGGTGCCGACCTGTGGGTCGGTGTGCTCGCCGCCGCCGCTTCCGGCGCTCTGTTCGGCCTGCTTCATGCAGCCCTCACCGTCCCGCTCGGCCTGTCACAGCATGTGGTCGGTCTTGGCATCACATTATTTGTATCGAGCCTTAGCTATTTCCTGTTTCGTCTTCTGGTGCCGCTCTCTTCAACTCCGCCGACGATCACACCATTCCAGCCGGTCAATCCGTCCTGGCTTGCGGATATTCCGTTCGTCGGACAGGTGCTTGGCACCCAAACGGCCCTCACATGGATCGCCATTCCGCTGGCTCTCCTGCTTGGTTATGTGCTTTTCCGCACGCCGCTCGGCCTTGCCATCCGCATGACCGGTGAAAACCCGCATGCCGCCGAAGCGCAGGGCATCAACCCGATCCGCGTGCGCATTTTCACAATCATGTTCGGCAGCGCGCTCATGGCTGTCGGCGGCGCGTTCCTTACGCTTTCCGCCTTCAATTCGTTTTTCCCGACGATGATGCAGGGACGCGGCTGGGTCTGTATCGCGCTCGTCGTTTTCGCTTCTTGGAAGCCTGCTCGTGCGCTTCTGGGTGCCTTGCTCTTTGCACTCTTCGATGCTTTCCAGCTGCGTCTGCAGACGGTCTACGGCAAGGTCGTTCCGTATCAGCTTTTCCTGATGATCCCTTATATCATGTCGATTGTGGCGCTCATCGTGATGGCGCGGCGGGCACGTGTCCCGCAGGCGCTGATGCAGCCCTATCGTCGCGGAGAACGTTGATCGCATAGTGCGCGATAAAATAGGCAATGGTGAAAACAGCCAGTCCACCAAAGACATCGCTCAGATGGTGTCCGCCGTGCAGCAGGATCGCGGGTACCATGAATATATTCAGAGCGAGTACCGGTAAACGCACCCATGCGATGCGCCATGTAAAGACCACGGACATGGCAGCCATGACGGTGTGGAACGACGGGAATCCGATCAGGCCGAGCACATTGGCTGGCGTCAGATAATCTACCCCTTCCTTCGACAAGCGGATCAATTCCAAGCCATAGGACGGACCGACAGCCAATCCTGCACTTCTCACAACATCATCAGGCAGGTTCCATACAGCCGATGTACCGAATGTTGGAAAAAAGGCCCACACCACGATGCTGAGAAGAGCGCCTACAATTCCAGTCATCAGGAAATGAGCAAGTTTTTCTGATTGCCCCGAAAAGCCGAGCAACAGAACAACCATCACCAACTGCGGCAGAGAAGTGAAGTAAACTATCTTCAACAGTGCTGAAACACCGGGCCACTGCGCAATGTATGTGACCAGACTTGGCCAATCATATCCCATCAGTCGATCGACCCCGACCAGGAATTCGTCAATTCGCGGGAAATGGATCGGCAGCAACATATAGTTAAAGACCGACCCGACCAGTGTGAACAATATGAAGCCCGCAGTCAGAATGAGTGTCTCCGCAATCCGGGCATCATTCCTTACGAAGCGATAAAACAGGCCGAGCATGATCGTTCCAAGACCGATCGCCCCGATCATTCCGTAGCCTGTCCAGTCTACGCGAATGCCCTTCGCGGCAATCAGAAGAATGTCGATTGCGCCCAACGCACCAACGACAGTCAGAACAAATCGCTCATAACGCGAGAATATCATCAGCGCCCCCAATTGATCTCATAATCGACCAAAGAGCTGAAGTTCACGTTAAACGTGCAAACAAAAACGGCGCCCGAAGGCGCCGTTTTCTTTTATGTTGTCGAACTTATGCAGCGCTGGACTTGCCGCTCTTTTCGAAGCGCTTGCGCTCATTCGGGTCGAGGTAGAGCTTGCGAAGACGGATCGACTTCGGCGTCACTTCAACCAGCTCGTCGTCCTGAATCCACGACAGAGCGCGTTCCAGCGTCATCTTGATCGGCGGGGTGAGCTTCACGGCTTCATCCTTGCCTGCGGCGCGGATGTTGGTGAGCTTCTTGCCCTTGAGCACGTTGACTTCCAGATCGTTGTCACGGCTGTGAATGCCGATCAGCATGCCCTGATAGACCTTGACACCAGCGTCGATGATCATCGGGCCGCGATCTTCAAGGTTGAACAATGCGTAAGCAACAGCTTCACCCTGATCGTTGGAGATCAGAACGCCATTGTTGCGACCAGCGATTTCACCCTTGTACGGCTGATAGTCGTGGAACAGACGGTTCATGATCGCCGTGCCGCGCGTATCGGTCAGAAGTTCCGATTGATAGCCGATCAGACCACGGGTCGGTGCGTAGAACACCATACGAACGCGGTTGCCGCCGGAAGGACGCAGCTCGACCATTTCGGCCTTGCGTTCGGACATCTTCTGCACAACCGTGCCGGAATATTCTTCATCGACGTCGATGACGACTTCTTCCACCGGCTCCAGCTTCTCGCCGTTCTCGCCGTCCTTCATGACGACGCGCGGACGCGAAACGCCAAGCTCGAAGCCCTCACGGCGCATGTTTTCGATCAGAACTGCAAGCTGCAATTCGCCACGACCGGACACGAAGAACGAATCCTTTTCGGTCGATTCCTCAATCTTCAGTGCAACGTTGCCTTCAGCTTCCTTGAGCAGACGGTCACGGATAACGCGGCTCGTCACCTTGTCGCCTTCGGTGCCCGCATAAGGGCTGTCATTGACGATGAAGGACATGGTCACGGTCGGCGGATCGATTGGCTGAGCAGCCAGCGGCTCGCTTACCGAAGGATCGCAGAAGGTGTCGGCAACGGTGCCCTTGGAAAGACCGGCGATAGCGACGATGTCACCTGCATGGGCTTCGTCAATGGCCTGACGCTCGATACCGCGGAATGCAAGGATCTTCGAGATACGGCCGTTTTCGAGCAACGAACCATCCTGACCGAGAACCTTGACGGCCTGGTTCGGCTTGATCGAGCCGGAATGGATACGACCGGTGATGATGCGGCCCAGGAACGGATCGGCTTCGAGGATCGTACCAATCATGCGGAACGGACCTTCAGCAACCTTCGGTGCCGGAACGTGCTTGAGCACGAGGTCGAACAGCGGAGCCAGACCTTCGTCCTGCGGGCCTTCCGGGTTCAGCGCCATCCAGCCGTTACGGCCTGAACCGTACAGGATCGGGAAGTCGAGCTGTTCGTCGGTCGCGTCGAGATTGGCGAAGAGGTCGAACACTTCGTTGATGACTTCTTCATGACGGCCATCCGGACGGTCGATCTTGTTGATCGCAACGATCGGACGCAGGCCGACTTTCAGCGCCTTGCCAACAACGAACTTCGTCTGTGGCATTGGACCTTCAGCAGCATCAACGAGAACGATAGCGCCGTCCACCATCGAGAGGATACGCTCAACTTCACCGCCGAAGTCGGCGTGGCCCGGCGTGTCGACGATGTTGATACGCGTGTTTTTCCAGACAACCGAAGTGGCCTTCGCGAGAATGGTGATCCCGCGTTCCTTTTCGATGTCGTTGGAATCCATCATGCGTTCTGCAACGCGCTGGTTGTCGCGGAACGAGCCGGACTGCTTCAGGAGTTCATCGACCAGAGTGGTTTTGCCATGATCGACGTGTGCGATAATAGCGATATTACGCAATTCCATATGGAGATCACTTCTATATGAGTTGGGAGCCGCGCCAACAAACCCGCGCGGAAAAACAATGCGGCGCTCTTACAGGTTTTTTTGCATTTTAGAAAGGGGCAGCGCGAAACTGCCCCCCAATTAACCCGAAAAACCCGAATTTCATTGCATTTTTACACTGTCATTCTGACAGTTTTTTGAATTCTTTTTGGGCATGTCGTTATCGAAAAACCGGTTTCCACTTTTTTCGCGACATGCCCGAGCCTTACAAGAGCGTGCCTGACAAAATGACCAGCGCGACGCTGAAATAGATCACGAGACCGGTCACATCGACCAGTGTGGCGACGAAAGGCGCCGATGCGCTGGCCGGATCGAATCCGAGCCTTTGCAGGATGAAAGGCAGCATGGAGCCTGTCAGCGAGCCGAAAGTCACGATGCAGACCAGCGCCATACCGACGGTCGCGGCCACCAGAATCCAGTGTTCGCCATAGTCGTAGATGCCAAGCGTCTGCCAGATGGCGATGCGAATGATGCCAATGACGCCGAGGAAGCTGCCAAGGGCCAAGCCCGTTGGCAATTCGCGCAGGGCGACACGCCACCAGTCCTTGAGCTTGATTTCCTGCAAGGCCAGCGCGCGGATAATCAGCGACGTCGCCTGAGAGCCGGAGTTACCGCCCGATGACATGATGAGCGGGATGAACAGCGTCAGCACGAGAGCCTTTTCAAGCTCCAGCTCGAAATGCTGCATCGCGCTCGCGGTCAGCATCTCGCCGAGGAAAAGGATGCCGAGCCAGCCCGCACGCTTCTTCAGCATCTCGCCGAAGCCGATGCGCATATAGGGCTTGTCGAGCGCCTCCATACCGCCGAAACGGTAAGCGTCCTCGCTTGCCTCTTCCGTCATGGCGTCGAGCACGTCATCAACGGTCACAATGCCGATGATGTGACGGCTTTCGTCCACCACAGGTACGGCCAGAAGGTCGTGCTTGCGGAACAGGCGCGCCACTTCCTCACGACTTGCGAGAGGCGAAATGGTGATCGGCTCTTCGTCGCGGGCGATAGACAGAATCGGTTCGTCCGGCTGGCGGATGATGAGGCGGCGCAAGCTGACCACACCCAACAGAACACGGCTGGCCGGATCAACCACGTAGATTGCATAAACCGTCTCGCGCGTGCGTTCGACCTTGCGGATATATTCCAGCGTCTGGCCAACATTCCAGTTGGAAGGCACGGCAATGAATTCGATGGTCATGAGCGAGCCCGCCGTATTCGGCGGATAGCCCATCAATTTCTTCAGCGCGACCTTGGTTTCAGGCGCGAGAATGGGAAACAGGCGTGCGCGGTCGTCGTCTTCCAGTTCCTGAAAAACGTCGGTTGCACGGTCCGCCGACATACCATCGAGCAGGAGACTCGCGAGGCCGGGCGGCAGGGTAGCGATGATTTCGGTAGCACGGTGAAGTTCCGGCTGGTCGAGCAGACGGATGGCATCTTCGTGCGAAAGCTGCGCGATGACGGCGACTGCATCATCGGCATCGAGTTCGTTAACGAGTTCCACTGCGTCGCCGGTACGCATGTCCGCAATGCGGCTTGCGATGGCAGCAGCAGGGAGGTCGGCAACATTGAGTACTTCCGGGAAGAAGTTGTTGTCGGTCATGGGCTTGCCTTTCTGTCGATCCGCCGTCGAAGGCAGACCGTGCAAGCCGACCGCAAGCGATCAGATCACGAACTGCCTTGACGGCTGAAACAATCGACTGTGACTGTCGCTGGGCATAAGAGAATAAAACTCCGGTTGAAAATGCTGCCGCAGAAATTCGGCTGCGAGCGTGATTTGCGCTGGGTCGC
The DNA here is from genome assembly GCF_058796175.1 of Brucella sp. GW823-FHT04E01. Classification (NCBI taxonomy): domain Bacteria; kingdom Pseudomonadati; phylum Pseudomonadota; class Alphaproteobacteria; order Hyphomicrobiales; family Brucellaceae; genus Brucella; species Brucella sp. GW823-FHT04E01. Next base: position 1,006,275 of record NZ_JBXAIK010000003.1, read on the forward strand.
CAATAAAGTCAAGCCCTGCAAGACGATGTCGAACGCTTTTTCCAAGCTCCTGCCCCGGCAGCGAGACGCCCGCGATGTGGAAACCGTGAAAGCGGCCTTCCAGCCCTTGCCCCTCTGCTACTTAACTCCTAAGTCTGATCCATATCGAATTCATCTGAACCGGAGTCTCATCATGTCCGACAAGACCGCTTACAATCGCGCCCTGACTGAATGGAGCGGACCGCTGGGCCTGCCGGATTTCACCGCTTTCAAGGATGACGATTTCGCGTCTGCATTCGATGCCGCGTTGGCTGCGGACCTCGCAGAAGTGGAAGTCATCGCGAAGGCGACCGATGAAGCGACCATCGATAATACGCTGAAAGCTCTGCAACTGACCGGCAAGGCGCTCGACCGCGTTTCATCGATTTTCTGGATGCGCGCTGGTGCGCATAGCAACGACACGATCCAGGCGCTCGAACGCGAGATCGCGCCGAAAATGTCACGTCATTATTCGCGCATCATGATGGACCCGGCGCTTTTCGCCCGCATCGACGCGCTCTATGAAAATCGCGATATGCTGGACCTCGACACCGAGACCAAACGCGTTCTTGAAAAGACATGGAAAGGTTTTGTCCGCTCCGGTGCGAAGCTCGATGAGGCGGGCAAAACGGAGCTTGCAGGCATCAATGAAAAGCTTGCCGGACTTGGCGCGCGCTTTGGTCAGAATGTGCTGAAGGATGAATCAAGCTGGGCCCTGTTCATCACCGATGAAGCCGACCTCGCCGGTCTGCCGGATTTCCTGAAGAACGCCATGCAAAGTGCCGCCGCTGAACGCGGCAAACCGGATGCCTGGGCGGTTACGCTATCACGCTCGATTGTCGAGCCATTCCTTTCCTTCTCCGAAAATCGTGAACTGCGCGAACAGGCGTTCAATGCCTGGGCGAAGCGCGGCGAGAATGGCGGCGAAAGCGACAATCGTGACATCGTGCGCGAAATGGTGGAACTGCGCGAGCGCAAGGCACATCTGCTCGGTTACGCCAATTTTGCCGCCTACAAGCTCGACGACACCATGGCCAAGACGCCGAAGGCGGTCATGGACCTGCTGGAACCCGTCTGGGACAAGGCACGCGCCAAGGCCCATGAAGAAGAAGTCGAACTGGAGCGCCTGATCGCAGCCGATGGCGGCAATCACAAGGTTGCGCCATGGGATTGGCGCTTCTATACTGAAAAGCTGCGTGCCGAACGCTTCGCCTTCGATGAGGCGGAACTGAAGCCTTATCTTCAGCTCGAAAAAATCATCGAAGCCGCTTTTGACGTGGCAGGCCGCCTGTTCGGCATCCGCTTCGAGGAAAAGAAGGGCATCGCTGCGTGGCATCCGGATGTGCGGGTGTTTCAGGTGTTCAATGCGGATGGCAGCGAACGCGGCCTTTTCCTCGGCGACTATTTCGCCCGCACCTCGAAGCGCTCAGGTGCATGGATGAGTTCTCTCCAATCGAGCCACAAGCTCGATGGCGGACAGAAGCCAATCATCTACAATGTGATGAATTTTGCAAAACCAAAGGCAGGTGAACCTGCCCTGCTCTCACTTGACGATGCGCGCACGCTGTTCCACGAGTTCGGCCATGCGCTGCATGGGCTTCTGTCGGATGTGACCTGGCCCGCCGTTTCCGGCACTGCCGTTTCGCGCGATTTCGTGGAACTGCCGTCGCAGCTTTACGAACACTGGTTGACCGTCCCGGCCGTTCTCGAGAAATACGCTGTGCATTATCGCACCGGCGAGGCCATGCCGAAGGCGCTCCTCGACAAGGTGCTTGCGGCCCGCACCTTCAATGCAGGCTTCAACACAGTCGAGTTCACCTCATCCGCGCTGGTGGATATGGCGTTCCATACCGGTAAGGAAAAGATCGCTGATCCGCTCGCTTTCGAGGTAAAGACGCTGGAAAAGCTTTCCATGCCGGATGCGATCATCATGCGCCATCGCACGCCGCATTTCACCCATGTCTTCTCCGGCGACGGTTATTCCGCTGGCTACTACTCCTATATGTGGTCGGAAGTGCTGGATGCGGACGCTTTCTCCGCATTCGAGGAGACCGGCGACGCCTTCAATCCTGAACTAGCGGCGAAGTTGAAGCAGCATATCTATGCCGCTGGCGGTAGCCGCGACCCGGAAGAGCTTTACAAGGCATTCCGTGGCAAGATGCCGACGCCGGACGCGATGATTGAAAAGCGCGGTTTGAACTAAAGCCAAAACAAAAGGCCGGGAAACCGGCCTTTTTTCAACTCTTGTGGGCTAGAATATTCACGAGCCGACCGTACGGGTCACGCGTGTAGAAGCGGCGCACGCCCCATTCCTCATCCGCCGGGCCATATTCAACGGGAAATCCCAACGCGATCGCGCGCTCCAGCACCGTATCGACATCATCGACCTCGATGGAAAGATCGGGCACCGGTGTGCCCGCCCCGCCCTCACTCATGATGCTCACCTGTACCCGTGCCTGCGCATCCGTGGCATAGGTGACGATCCAGCCGAAATCCATCGCCACATCAAGGCCAAGCAAGTCGCCGTAGAAGCGCTTTGCCGCCGCAGGATCGGCGGCTGCAATATTGGCAACGATGCGGCGGACGGCCATCAGTATTCGCCGAGCTTGATGTCCGGCGTGTAATCGACGCCGTCGACTTCCTTCACCACCGGCTGGCCGCAGTGCATGACGCCGGTTGCGGCGTTGAAAGCATAGGTCGGCGAACCATGGAGCAGCCAGCCCTTGTTGAGCGCCGCCGTGACGCGATGACAGAATGCGGAATCATCCGGACCTGTAATGAAACGATATAACTTCATGCTGTTACTTCCTCTGTTATAACTTTACGCCCGCTTTAGCGAGTACACGCTCGGCCATTTCGAGATGCAGACGTTCGACCATCTGCCCGTCGAGTGAGACGACGCCTTTCTCGGCATTTTCAGGCCGGGCAAAGACTTCAACGACAGCGCGGGCATGGGCCACCTCGTACTCGGTCGGTGAGAATGCGCGGTTAGCCGCTTCAATCTGGCCGGGATGAATCAGCGTCTTGCCATCGAACCCCATGGCGGCACCTTGCGCGCATTCCGCCTCGAAGCCAACGCTATCCCGAAAATCATTGTAAACACCGTCGAGAACGGTGATCCCGCCAGCGCGCGCTGCAAGAATGATCTGCATCAGCCATGGGACGAGATAGGGCCGCCCCGGTTGCGGACGCACGCCGGTTTCCCGCGCAATATCGTTCGGCCCGACGACGAAACAGGCAAGCCGCACCGCCGAACGATGTCCGAGAACCGCAATCTCGTCGGCATTGAGAATGCCACGCGCGGTTTCGATCATCGCCCAGACACCAAGTGCCGGATCGGCATCCTGACGATCAAGCCGGTTGGCCGCGTCGATTATGTCTTGCGGGCGTTCGACCTTGGGCAAAAGGATTGCATCTGCACCCATTTTCGCAGCCGCCGCGACATCATCCTTGCCCCACGGCGTTTCCGTCATATTGACCCGTACAATCCGCTCGAAACCAACCTTCGGATGGCTTGCGAAATGCGCGGCCAGCGCATCGCGTGCCGCGACCTTCGCCTCCGGCGCGACGGAATCCTCCAGATCATAGATCACGCAATCCGCTGACAGGGTCAGAGACTTTTCCAGAGCGCGAGCGTTGGCGGCAGGAACGAAAAGGACAGAACGACGGGGACGAACAATAGTTTTCATACCCCGATTTGTGCACCGAACCATCCTGCAGCGCAAGCGCCGAGAGCGCGAGCAGGCAGGCCCTTGAAATTCTGTATCGACGCGCCTATTTTCCAGCCTTCGGTTGGAATGCACCTGCCGTCCGCAGCCTTTGGCCATGGTAAAGCATTCCTGTTTCACGTTTTTGTTCCGGTGACGGCAGAAACGGCAATGCGGGCACCCGTTCATGAAAACGCCGCTCACAATCAGGAGCGAAAACAATGACCACAGCTATTATCGCTGGGACCAACAACGCTGACTTCAAGCATCAGGCCCGCCGTCTGCGGCAGGCTTTGAGCGAGGAAGGCATCAACATCAGCCACGGCAAGGCACTCGACCTTGTGGCGCGCCAGTCCGGCACACGCGACTGGAATACGCTGGCCGCCAATGACAGCAAGGTGGAGACCGCACCCGTCGAGGGCGATACCGCGCCTTACCGCGTCGGGCAGCGCATCACCGGCATGTTTCACACCACGCCGTTCGATGCCCGTATCATCGCCGTTGAGGAAACGATCAAGCCTGAACTGTGGCGCATCACGCTTCAGTTCGATCCGGCCATCGATGTGGCGGTTTCGCCGAACCTCTCAATGCGGCGCAGGCGTTATACGATCGTCGTTGGCACAGATGGCAAATCCCGCCGCCTGACCGGCAGCGAGACCGGTGGCGTCGCCCTCAATGTCTGATAATTGCGCAAACTGTATCAACGGCGCATGATCCGGAAAACTTGACGCGGTTTCCAGACAGGATTATGCGCATAACCCGACAGTCGAACTATCCGGCGCGCGGACAAGCGCGCCGGATATTTCGCGAAACGGGTCGGGAGTTGCGACCTATTGGGCAGTTTCGGCCTCAAACGTTGACTCTCGGTCAAGCTGATGTAAACCAGTTTGCAAATTGCAAATTCCCAACCGACAGGTTCAGGACATGGATAAGTTCACCAAGCTCACGGGCGTTGCCGCCCCCCTGCCGATCGTCAATATCGATACGGACATGATCATTCCGAAGGATTACCTGAAGACGATCAAGCGCACGGGTCTGAGCAAGGGTCTTTTCGCCGAAATGCGCTTCAACGAAGACGGCACGGAGAACCCGGATTTCGTTCTGAACAAGCCGGGCTATCGCAACGCACAGATTCTCGTTGCAGGCGACAATTTCGGCTGCGGCTCCTCGCGCGAACATGCGCCATGGGCCCTGCTCGATTTCGGCATCCGTTGTGTGATCTCGACCTCGTTTGCCGATATCTTCTACAATAACTGCTTCAAGAACGGCATTCTGCCGATCAAGGTCAGCCAGGAAGATCTGGACAAGCTGATGGACGACGCCTCGCGCGGCGCCAATGCGACGCTCACCGTCGATCTCGAAGCCAAGGAAATTCACGGTCCAGATGGCGGTTCGATTTCCTTTGATGTCGATGATTTCAAGCGCCACTGCCTGCTCAACGGTCTCGACGATATCGGCCTGACCATGGAAAAGGCTGGCAGCATCGACACATTCGAGGCCAAGCGCGCCGAATTGCGTCCCTGGGCATAATGTCGGTATGCACTATATATACTCGGCCAGAATGCTCGGTCGCAGGTTTGGTGGCCTGCACAAGTGAATAGGACACGATTGGCTGGAATGGCCCGAGAAGATCAAAGCGGTGACTGGGCGGGACGTCTCTCGCCCTCGCTGGACGAAATCGAATCCATCGCGATTGAAGCTCTTGCGCATCTGCCGCAGGAGTTTCGTGCGTTGTGCGGCGACATCATTATTCAGATCGCCGATTTCCCTGACGATCAGATCATCGAGGATATGGGGCTGGAAACGCCTTTTGATCTGCTCGGCCTTTTCGAAGGTCGTGGCATCGGTGAACGTTTCAGCCTGCAGACCGGCGAAGGCCCCAACCGCATCACGCTCTACCGCCGTGCGATCCTTGACTATTGGTCCGAACATGAAGAAACGCTGGGCGATATCATCACCCATGTTCTGATCCACGAGATCGGCCATCATTTTGGCTTGTCCGATGACGATATGGAAAATATCGAGGCGCAGGCAGAGTAAAGCCGCACAGCCGAGATGGCTGTCTGAATTTGTCGTTTTCGACGAAACCATCGGCAGTTCTGGCAGTTCTTCCTCGGATTCTGGCACAATCGCATACAGATATTGCATGGAGAGAATGCTATGGATTCTCTTGATGCAACTAATGGTCTGATTCCGACATTTGCATCCTTGGGATATGAGCGCCGAGCAAATGTCGAAATCAAAAAGACCACTAGTAACCTTATGAATCTAGTGGATTTTTCGAGTTTGATGTTTGAAACGAGATCTATATTGGACGGGTATCAAACGTCAAATTCAATCCACTAGAGTAGCGATATGAGCATTTCCCCCGCCATCTACCAGCTCCTCCTCGTATATGTGACTTACATCATTGCAGCTGGCAGCCCTGGTCCGAGTACGATGCGGATCATGGGCGTAGCCATGGACCAGGGCCGCAAATCAGGGCTTGTCTTTGCTGCCGGTGTCGTTACAGGCTCCATTTTTTTGGGGCGTGATGGCTGCGACTGGCGTCTCGGCCATCCTCACACGATTTGCCGAAGCTCTGTTCATCCTGAAAATCTTCGGCGGACTTTATCTGCTTTATCTTGCCTTCAAGGCCGGACGCGCGGCCATGACATCAGACAAAGCATTGGCTATGCGAGCTTCCAGCAGCAAAGCAATTCTGTCCCATGGCGAGCTTTATCGCCGTGGACTTCTGATGCATCTGTCAAACCCGAAGTCCATCCTGTCCTGGATCGCATTGGTTACGCTGGGACTCGGCACCAACTCTTCATGGCCACATCTGGCGGCGTTTCTGGGTGGCTGCATCGTGCTCAGCATCACCATTTTCTGCGGCTATGCCATCATATTTTCCACTATGCCAATGGTGCGCCTCTATCGTCGTGCGCGTCGCTGGATCGAAGGCGTCCTCGCGGCTGTCTTTGGCCTTGCCGGTATCCGCCTGCTTCTGTCGCGCTAACCTGATTGAGAAAGAGCACCATGAAACTCTTCAAAGGTCTTTCAGCCTTTCCGCTGACACCAAACGACACCGATGGCAAACTCATTGAGGATACGCTCTGCGTTTTTCTTGAGCGCATTCACGAGGCGGGAGCGGATTCTATCGGTCTTCTGGGAAGTACTGGCGGCTATGCCTTTGTCACGCGGGAACAGCGGTTGCATACGATCAATACCGCCGTCAGATTTATCGGCGGCAGAACACCGATCATCGTCGGCGTCGGCGTGTTGCGGACGGATGATGCGCAGACGCTGGCCCGGGACGCAGCAGATGCCGGTGCAGACGGGCTGTTGCTGGCGCCTGTTTCCTATACGCCGCTGACGCAAGACGAGGTTTTCCAGCACTTCAAGACCGTTGCCGAGACGACCGATCTTCCCCTTTGCATCTACAATAATCCCGGCACGACAAAGTTCATCTTCAACGACGAACTGATTGCACGGCTTGCCAGTGTGAAGAATATCAGCGCGATCAAGATGCCTCTGCCCGCAAATGGCGATTACGAAGGCGCAATGTCAAAGCTGCGTGCCGAAACTCCGCCAAGCTTCGCGATCGGCTATAGCGGCGACTGGGGGGCTGCGGATGCACTGCTGGCTGGTGCCGATGCCTGGTACAGCGTGGTTGCAGGACTTCTTCCCGACCCCGCTCTGGCGTTGACGCGCGCTGCGCAAAGCGGAAACAATACTGAGGCAGAACGCATAAATGCAGCTTTCACACCGCTTTGGGACCTGTTCAAAACCCACAGCAGTTTCCGCGTCATGTATGTCATTGCCGACCTTCTCGGTCTCGCGAAAATCGAGCCACCACGTCCGATCCTGCCGTTGGGAACCGAAGCATACGGGCAGGTTGAGGCTGCACTTGAGCACCTGAGGGAAATAGAGAGCTGACTTAAAGCGCCGCATCCTCACTCAAGAATTTGATCGCCATAAGCGCGGCACAACGACTGAGCAAGATGTCTCGTTCGACTGTAAGGTCCGCAGCAAAACGATCAGCAAGTCGACGATACGAGGCGTCTATAGTCGGATTTATAAGGTAGCGCTCCTCCATTTGCTCGCAAGTGGAACGAAGCTCACGAATATCAGGCATTATAGTCATCGTATGGCTTCCTACTAAAATTCGGAAGATATCATAAAACAAAGGCGCCCTCATCGGGCGCCTTTTGCATTTCTTTGTTAAGCGACGCTCAGACGAACATCGATATTGCCGCGTGTCGCATGCGAGTACGGGCAGACAATATGCGCAGCCTGAACCAGTTCTTCGGCCTTCGCCTTGTCCACGCCCGGAAGTGCCACTTGCAGCGCCACATCAAGCCCGAAGCCAGTGCCATCTTCACGCGGACCAATGCCGACCGTCGCAGTCACGGTGCTGTCTGCGGAAATGGCAACTTTCTCCTTGGCGGCAACGAATTTCAACGCGCCCAGGAAGCAGGCCGCATAGCCAGAAGCGAAAAGCTGCTCAGGATTGGTGCCTTCGCCGCCCGAACCGCCGAGTTCCTTCGGCGTATCGAGAACGACACTGAGCCGTCCGTCGGCAGTCTTGGCGCTGCCGGTGCGGCCGCCGGTTGCTGTGGATTGGGTTGTGTACAGAATTGGCATTTGGGCTTCTCCTTTGGTTTGTCTCCGCAGCCAAACTTGCAGATAGTTAAATTGTGCACAATCTAATTTTGCAAAACTTAACTTCACAATTATGTGATGCGCAATCCAATTGCGCATGATGTATGTATTTGCCAAGGAGTTATCACTATGAAGCGCGACGATCAGGATTCCAATCTCGGTCTTTCCAACATGGTCTGCTTTGCGATCTACTCGACCGCGAATGCGCTGACGCGCGCCTACCAGCCAATTCTGAGCAAGCTTGATCTGACCTATCCGCAGTTTCTGGTGATGATAGTGCTCTGGGAACAAGACGACCGGACGGTCTCTGAGATCGGCGCAAAGCTCAATCTGGATTCTGGAACCCTGACCCCGCTGCTGAAACGTCTTGAAGCCGCCGGACGCATTACGCGGCGACGCGACCCGCAGGACGAGCGACAGGTCCGCATCACATTGACTGAAGAAGGACAGGCACTGCGCAGGGAAGCCGAGAGCATTCCTGAACAGGTGTTCTGCGCGCTTGGTCAACCCATCGATGAGTTGCAGGATTTGCGCACAAGGTTGCTCGATATACGCGGCAATCTCGCGGAGAGCATTTCCCGCTAACAAAAAAGCGCCGGGTGACCGGCGCTTTTTAATATCAGTACTGAGTACTGTAGATCAGGCAGCAAGCGCCTTTGGCTTGATAAGGCCGCGCGCGACCAGCAATTCAGCGATCTGGATCGTGTTGAGAGCAGCGCCCTTGCGCAGATTGTCGGAAACAACCCACAGAGCCAGACCGTTCTCGACGGTGATGTCTTCGCGGATACGGCTGATATAAGTCGCATCTTCGCCAGCGGATTCGTAAGGCGTGATGTAGCCACCGTTCTCATGCTTGTCGACAACCTGGCAGCCTGGAGCTTCGCGCAGAATCTCGCGTGCTTCTTCCGGCGTGATCGGGTTTTCGAACTCGATATTGACCGCTTCGGAGTGACCAATGAAGACCGGAACGCGAACGGCCGTCGCCGTCAGCTTGATCTTCGGATCGAGCATCTTCTTGGTTTCGGCCACCATCTTCCATTCTTCCTTGGTGTAGCCGTCTTCCATGAAGACATCGATATGCGGGATCACGTTGAACGCGATGCGCTTGGTGAACTTCTTCGCAGAGACAGGGTCGGCGACGAAAACAGCGCGCGACTGTTCGAACAGCTCATCCATACCTTCCTTGCCTGCACCCGAAACCGACTGATAGGTCGAGACGACGACGCGCTTGATCTTGGCAACATCGTGCAAAGGCTTCAGAGCCACGACGAGCTGAGCCGTCGAGCAGTTCGGATTGGCAATGATGTTCTTCTTGCGGAAGCCTTCGACTGCATCCGGGTTCACTTCCGGCACGATCAGCGGCACTTCCGAGTCATAACGCCAGGCCGAGGAATTATCGATGACGACGCAGCCCTGCTTGCCGATCTTCGGCGACCATTCCTTGGAAATCTCGCCGCCAGCAGACATCAGGCAGATGTCCGTATCGGAGAAATCATACGTGTCGAGCGCCTTGACCTTCAGCGTCCGGTCGCCATAGGACACTTCCGTGCCCTGGCTGCGGCGCGATGCAAGCGCTACAACTTCGTCAGCCGGAAAGCCGCGTTCTTCGAGGATATTGAGCATTTCGCGCCCGACATTTCCGGTGGCGCCGACAACTGCAACCTTGAAACCCATTTTTCGTCTCCTGTCCCTCTCCGCTTCCAGATTCGGAACCCCGCAGGCCACGCGGGACTTCCGCCCCCGGGCCAGACCCGGGGAGAGGGCGAGCAGGCCAAGGGAATCAGACCGTTTTCGTGGTCGTTTTAGTAATGGCCGTGAGTGTTTTGGAAATCGAAGGCATGCGCGCTGCCCCGGCAAAAATGCCGGCAGTTCCAAGCGAAACTGACGCTACGTTGACGCGATCCACGCGGGTTCTCCTTCGTTCGCCACTGCTTTTACGCGGTTTAAAGATGGAGTCAATTCTCTACCTCTTCAAGAAGCGCATTTTTTAAGGCTCTCGCTCTCTACGACAGTATTTCAAGCTGGCAATTCTGTCTCATACTAAAGACTACTGCACGAATCCCCTTTTTCGGTTCATCATGCAAGTGTGAGGAGAGTGCCCGGACAGTTGAGAGGAACTGTTCCCGGCGCATCAGGCGAACTTCATTTACCCGGTGAAGAAAGATCGTCTTACATTTGCCCGTCAGGGGCTCTGTTTGGGAGGACAGATTAATGGCAGTCTCGTCAAGTGCCGACGTCGGCACGCAGAAAATGACGAGCGAAGAACGCAAGGTGATCTTTGCGTCGTCGCTTGGTACCGTCTTCGAATGGTACGACTTCTATCTTTACGGAACACTCGCAGCCTTCATCGGCGCGGCCTTCTTCAATGAATACCCGGAAGCAACCCGAAACATCTTCGTCCTGCTTGCTTTCGCGGCAGGCTTCCTCGTCCGTCCGTTCGGCGCTCTCGTCTTCGGACGCATCGGCGATCTCGTCGGTCGTAAATACACATTCCTTGTCACCATCGTCATCATGGGCGCATCCACGTTCCTCGTGGGTATCCTGCCCGGCTCGGCCACGCTCGGCATTTTCGCACCGATCATCCTGATCGCCCTGCGCATGCTGCAGGGTCTCGCACTCGGTGGTGAATATGGCGGCGCTGCAACCTATGTTGCGGAACATGCTCCGAACAACCGTCGCGGCTTCTTCACGTCATGGATCCAGACCACGGCGACACTCGGCCTGTTCCTGTCGCTGCTGGTCATTCTCGGCATTCAGGCCGTGATGAGCAAGGAAGCATTCGCGGCCTGGGGCTGGCGTATTCCATTCCTCGTCTCCATCGTCCTGCTCGGCATTTCCGTCTGGATCCGCATGCAGATGAGCGAGTCGCCCGCATTCAAGCGCATGAAGGAAGAAGGCAAGACCTCCAAGGCTCCGCTTTCCGAAGCATTCGGTCAGTGGAAGAACGCGAAGATCGCACTCATCGCCCTCTTCGGCCTTACCGCCGGTCAGGCCGTGGTGTGGTATTGCGGTCAGTTCTATGCGCTGTTCTTCCTCCAGAACGTTCTGAAGGTCGAAAACCAGTCGGCAAACATCATGGTTGCTATCGCGCTCCTGATCGGCACCGGCGGCTTCGTCTTCTTCGGCTGGCTGTCGGACAAGATCGGTCGCAAGCCGATCATCATGGCAGGCCTTCTGCTCGCTGCCCTGACCTACTTCCCGTTGTTCAAAGCACTAACCGGTGCTGCGAATCCGGCTCTGGCTCAGGCTGAACAGACCATCAAGGCAACTGTTACTGCAGCGCCTGGCGATTGTAACTTCCAGTTCAACGCCACCGGCACGTCGAAGTTCACCACGTCTTGCGATGTGGCGACGAGCTTCCTCGCCAAGAGTTCGGTGCCTTATGAAATCGTCCAGACGGCAGCAGCTGGCACCCCTGCAACCGTTACGATCGGTGACAGCACGATCACGTCCTACGACGCTGTTCAGGCTGGAGCAGATGCTGCAGCCAAGCAGTCGGCACTGTCTCACGACGTGAACCTCGCCCTGCAGAAAGCCGGTTTCCCGCTCGTTCGCGATGCTGCGAAAGTGCCGGACAGCAAGCTTGATGCATTCGTCGCCGCCAATCCGGAACTTCAGCTGAATGCCGAAGCAATCCGTGGTGGAGACAAGGCCATGGTTCCGGCTGCCGATCTGGTAAAGCAGAAGCTTCTGACCCAGACCGAAGCTGACGGCCTTGGCGTCAGCACCGATCAGGCCGTCTACACCATCCCGAATGCCGGTGCATTCAAGATGGTTGCCGACCCTGCACAGGTGAACTGGTTCCTGACAATCGCCATCCTGACTATCCTCGTCATCTATGTGACGATGGTGTACGGCCCGATTGCCGCGATCCTTGTCGAGATGTTCCCGACCCGCATTCGCTATACCGGCATGTCGCTGCCATATCACATCGGCAATGGCTGGTTCGGCGGTCTGCTTCCGGCTGGCGTGTTCGCACTGAGCGCTGCCAAGGGGGACATCTATTACGGCCTCTGGTACCCGATCATCATCGCTTCTATCACCTTCGTAATCGGCATGATCTTCGTCAAGGAAACCAAGGGCGTCGACCTGCATAAACTCGACTAATCATCGCAGCTGCACAAAGCAAAACGCCGCCCATCGGGCGGCGTTTTCATGTTTCTCCGAGTTTCATCGGCGATATTGCGCTTCAATCTCGATCAGCTTCTGCTTGCGCCACAGACCGCCGCCATAGCCGGTCAGTGACCCGTCCGCGCCGATCACACGATGACATGGAATGATGATGGCAATCTGGTTCGCCCCATTGGCCCGCGCGACCGCACGCACGGCAAGCGGCTTTTCCATGGCCTGCGCCAGTTCACTGTAACTGCGCGTTTCCCCTGCCCCGATATTCTGAAGCGCGCGCCAGACACCTTGCGTAAATGCGCTGCCATGCAGCACCAGCGGTAAATCGAACCTCGGAGAATTGCCGTCAAAGAAGGCATTCAACTGCTGCTCGACGTGATCATGCGTATCGAAACGACCGATCCCCAGATCACCGCGACAGGTAGCATAAAGCTTCTTCAGTTCCGCAGATAGCGCCTTGCGATCAGCGAATTCGAGAAGATGCAGGCTTCGTGCATCGCAGATCGCAATCATCGTGCCAAGTGGCGTCTTGATCCAGTCGGCGCGCAACAAGCCATCACCCCGCAATTTGCCGGGTGGAAGCCCCAGAATACGTGCAAAGGCACTACGAAAAGCTTCGGGAGATTCAAAACCCGCATCAATCTGGGCATCAATCACGCGCCCACCATCGGCAAGCGCCTGAAACCCATGTCGCAGGCGTTCCTGCCGCGCCATTTCCAGAAATGTCATTCCGAAATGACGGCGGAAACTGCGACGGACGGTCGAGACATCAAGCCCCATCCGGGCAACATCCTCTTCGCTCCAGCGTCGTTCCGGATCGGCCTCAAGCGCGTCGAGAAGCTTCTTGACGGAAGGCTCCGCCTCCGCAGCGGGCTGTAGCGGATGGCATCTTTTGCAAGGCCGGAAACCGTCGGCCATGCATTCGGCAACCGATGCGAAGAAGCGGCAGTTTTCCTGTTTCGGTTTCCGCGCCGGACAAGTCAGGCGGCAGAAAATTCCGGTTGAGACAACACCGACATAGGCCCTGCCCTCATAAGCGGCATCGCGGGCGACAAGTGCATCGTAGAGTTTGTTTTGATCTGGGAGCGTGAACAACATGCCGCTATTCTTATGCAGCACAGCATGAATTTACAGCCTCAAATCGGGCACTTATTCAAAAAAGAAAAGCCCGCCATGCGAAGTGCATGGCGGGCTTTCAGCAAGCGGTCTTGTCACGCTTATTGAGCGGAAAGCTTCGAAAACTTGTCGAGGATGGCATCGCCCATTTCGACGGTGCCAATCTTGGTCTTGCCTTCCGACCAGATGTCGGCAGTGCGCAGACCATCATCCAGAACCTGTGCGATCGCCGCTTCCAGGCGATCCGCTTCTTCAACGAGGTTGAACGAATAACGCAGGCACATGGCAAGCGAAGCAATCATTGCAATCGGATTGGCAACGCCCTTGCCAGCGATGTCCGGCGCGGAACCGTGTACCGGCTCATAAAGCGCCTTGCGCTTGCCGGTTTTGGAATCAACCGCACCAAGCGAAGCCGACGGCAGCATTCCAAGCGAACCGGTCAGCATTGCGGCAACGTCAGACAGCATGTCGCCGAAAAGATTGTCTGTCACAATAACGTCGAACTGCTTCGGCCAACGCACAAGCTGCATGCCGCCAGCGTCAGCCAGCATATGCTCCAGTTCAACGTCGGCGTGCTTGTCCTTGTGACGCGCGGTAACAACCTGATTCCACAGGACGCCCGACTTCATCACATTGCGCTTTTCCATCGACGTAACCTTGTTGCGGCGCGTGCGCGCCAGCTCGAAGGCGACATCGGCGATGCGCTCAATTTCGTAGGTGTCATAGACCTGCGTATCGATACCGCGCTTCTGGCCATTGCCGAGGTCGATGATTTCCTTCGGTTCACCGAAGTAAACGCCGCCGGTCAGCTCACGCAGGATAAGGATGTCGAGACCCTCGATCACTTCCGGCTTCAGCGACGAAGAATGAGCCAGCGCCGGGTAGCAGATGGCCGGACGCAGATTTGCATAAAGCTGCATGTCCTTGCGCAGACGCAGAAGACCGGCTTCCGGGCGGACTTCATAAGGCACGCTATCCCACTTCGGACCGCCGACAGCGCCGAACAGCGTGGCATCGGCAGCCAGCGCCTTCTCCATATCCGCATCCGAAATCGCCTGACCGTGCGCGTCGTAAGCGCAGCCGCCAACCAGACCTTCTTCGGTTTCAAAGCCGAGATTGAGGCCCGAGTTGAGGAAAGCGATGATCTTGCGGACTTCCGCCATCGCCTCTGGGCCGATGCCGTCGCCGGGCAGGAGAAGGAGTTTTCTGGATGCCATAATGCCAAGCCTCTGTTTTGTTTCGCATATTCGGGAGAATGGGGACCCGTTTCGCCGAGAATATTGCGTTCAAATTCACGACAGTAACGAATGGCATGACGCCGTCCGAAACCATCTTTATCTAGTTCCGCGAGGGTTATAGAGCCCTGTTGTCCGACAAGCAATAATGCGCATGGCTGAAACTTATGAAAAAGATAGAGGCTTATACAGAAATTATATAACAGCCGATAAAGCAGACACAGTTCGACGTTTCAGAGTTCCCGCAATCTGCAAATCGGCCTGCGGTCACTCCGTCAAACTGCGCGCTTCGGATGGCAGCATGATCGGGATTCCGCCCCGGACCGGATAGGCAAGCTTTGCCTTGCGCGAGATCAACTCGCCATGTTCCGCATCATATTCCAACGGCCCTTTGGTAAGCGGGCATACGAGAAGTTCCAGCAGACGTACGTCGATATTGCCGGTTTGCGTCTTGTCGTCCATTGTCTTATTCCCGAAGTTTATTGCAGCCGCGATCCGAAATCGTCGTCCTTTACTCTGGCCAATACCATTTCGGTAATGGCAATCAAAGTTGCTGCACGCGTCTTCAAATCGGGCGCTTCCAGAAGGGCCTGTTTTTCTGCAGGGCCAAAAGGCGACATGATGGAGAGCGCATTGACGAGGGTTTCATTGTTTGCCCGTGCAATACTGTCCCAGTCGGCTTCCAGATTGTGCGCTTCAAGATAATCGCGGAAAGCACCCAGCAAAGCATCCCGGTCGATTTCCGACGAATCCCGCGCCTCCTCCAGATCGGCCAGAAACGGCATGATCCGGCATTGCCGGTAAGGCTGACGGCAATGCATTTCTTCACGCACGCGAAATCGGCAGATACCCTGCAGGGTAATCAGCAGGCGACCGTCGCCCGTTTCGGCAAAGGTCGTGATACGGCCAAGACAGCCGACATTACTCAATTGCGGACGGAGGCTTTCATCAAGCTCATCGATCATTTCGTCATCGTCGCCATCGATTTTCGGCTGGATCATGCCGATGATGCGCTTGCCCGCCAAGGCATTTTCGATCATCGCCAGATAGCGCGGTTCGAAAATATTGAGCGGAAGCTGGCCACCGGGCAGAAGCAGCGCCCCCTTCAACGGGAAAACCGGCACCGTCTCGGGTATATCGGCGCCCGTTCTGTAACGGGCATTGCCCACCTGCATTACAACCTCCTCAAAAGCATATCGCTTTTTATCGTACTCTTACGACACGCTTTAAGCTTTTGTTTTCATGCATGTCTTTACCCCAAAACCGGTTCCCACTTTTGGGAGACATGCATTAGGGCTCACGAAACATGCGCCCTAACAGTTGGAATCCGCATGGCGCACAAAACATAATTTGCCCGCCATGCTCCCGACCGCTCGCGATCAGGAGAACAGAAGCGACGACAGCTTGCGCCGCGCGCCGAGCGTCGCCGGATCGGCATTGCCCCATGCCTCGAAAAACTGGAGCAGCTGCTTGCGTGCGCCGTCTTCATTCCATTCGCGGTCGGACTTCATGATGAAAAGCAGCTCACTAGCCGCATCTTCACGCCGCCCCTGTGCATTACGCACCTGCGCAAGATCAAACCGGGCCTGATAATCCTTCGGATCAGCCTGAATTCGCTTCTCAAGCGCAATCGGATCACCGATGAGCTTGACCTGATCAGCCAGCGCAAGGCGCGCTTCCAGCGCTCGAACGGCAGGCGCATTCTGTTTGTCAGCCGGAAGCTGGGCCAGAATTTCCCGCGCCTTTTCCGCATCGCCGGATTCCAGAAGGCAGGTCGCAAGACCGACAATCGCATCGACATTATCTGGAACGGCATGAAGGATGGACGAGAAAATCTCCGACGCCTGAACGAAATCACCGGCTTCGATCAGCTCATTCGCGGCCGTGATGGCTTCGGCAAGCGCCGCTTCCGCGTCGCTCGGCCCACCGATTTTGGCGATGAATTCCTTCACCTTCGATTCAGGGACGGCCCCCATGAAACCATCGACCGGCTGGCCATTGACGAAAGCGATGACCGCCGGAATGGACTGAATACCAAGCTGACCGGCAATGGCCGGATGATCGTCGATATTCATCTTGACCAGTTTGACGGCACCACCAGCGTCCCGCACGGCCTTTTCAATGATCGGTGTCAGCTGCTTGCAAGGTCCGCACCATGGCGCCCAGAAATCCACCAGCACGGGCTGATTGCGGGATTCGGTAATTACATCCGCCTGGAAACCTGCCGTCGTCGTGTCCTTGACGAGATCAGTTCCTCCGGCAGCGGCTGGTGCCGAACCGAAAGAAACATTTGCCGTCATCTGGCCACCTGCACCGGCATAAGGATTGTTCTGGCTGGTCATAAGAAATTCCTTCGTATTTTCCGACCGATGCGACGGTCCGCATACAAGCCGGTGTCGTTCTTTCAGTTCGTATCTTCAAAAGCCAATTTCAAGACGGTCGATTCAGCAAGTTGCGCTGTAACTTAGCGCTCCCGCCTCTCACTTCAATTGCCAATTGCCGTGTGCAAGAAAGCCGCCCGTTTTGAAAATCAGTTTATACCGAAGTGTCCGCTTTCGCACCTTCGGAAACGGCGAGAATGCGCGGTTCATGTCCGGTGGAAGTGAGGAAAGCGACGAGGTCTTCGCGCTTGATGGAAGTCGTGGCTTCGTTGGTCAGCGGATGGCCGTTGATGACGTCATATTTCATCAGATCAGCATCAAGAATGACCTGCACATTATGTGCTGTATCGTTGACCGCGCCAAACACCGTAACTGCACCCGGAATCACACCCAGGTATTCCAGCAGCTTTTCCGGCTTGCCGAACGAAACGCGGCTTGCCGCACCAATCAGCTGATGGATCGACTTCAGATCGACCACCGCGTCCTCCTCGACTGTCACGAGAAAGAAATTGTCTTTCTTGTCCTTCAGGAAGAGATTTTTCGTATGGCCGCCCGGGATTTCACCACGCAGGCTTTGGGAATCCGCGACCGTGAACAAGGGAGGATGTTCGACAGTTTTCACTTCGATACCGAGTTTCTGAAGATAATCGTGAAGTTCGCTCGGCGACAAAGGCATGATTCCACCCCATTCTGTTCGGCATTGAATATGTTGAGCATGTCATCACGCTCCTCACGCTTCGACGACTTGCAACAGCGCTTATAGACCATGGATAGAGGCTTAGAAACCATGCAAAGCAAATTGGATTGTTCGCACAAAACGCACCAGCCTCGCTCACGCCTCTGACAGCCGATTCCATTATCCGTGGAGGCTCATTTTTCTTGCTTTGACGAGAAAACGCAGCAGAGAACACGACACGCATTCTGGAAAGAATAATATTTACAGATACTTATCAATTAACCGGCAGCTAATTTCGTTGAAACGACATTTTCCTGTAATTTCCCTGTTGCAATCTCCGGGGCGTTAGTTCATATAGCGCCTGCCTGACGGAAACGACTGGCGCGAGCGGGTGTAGCTCAGGGGTAGAGCACAACCTTGCCAAGGTTGGGGTCGAGGGTTCGAATCCCTTCGCCCGCTCCAGTTTTCCGATCAGATAAGCAACAAAATCCCGGCTTTGTCCGGGATTTTTGCTTTTAAGGCGTATTTTGCGTCAGCTAAGTTCCACGGTTTGCCAGTGCGGATTACCGCAGGATCACGAGTTCAGCCGACTTGGAACCAATCGCCGACTGAACCCTTAACTTGCTAAAAGTGCAGCGTGTCAGGTCACCACGTTTTCTTCGTAAGTCTTTTTCACCCCCGGCACACAAAGACAGGCTGGCACGATCAGAACGGCGATAAGCATCATCGCTACAAAAGTTGCGTGCAGGGCATGTTGAAGCGCTAGCCGAAGCTCCTGCTGATCTATCAACATCTCCGCGCCATTCAACAGATCCCGAAGTTGGTCTGACGTAATCGCTTCGCCATGATTGGCGTTGGCAAGACCATAGGTCAGCACCGCACCGAGAATGGCTGCTCCGAGCGTACTGCCCAAATTGCGCGAGAAGACGTTTGATGCCGTGGCGCTGCCGCGCTCCGACCAACTCACACTATCCTGTGTCAGGATGAGCGCCCCAATGTTGAGCAGCCCCATGCCGAAACCCATGATCAGAGAACCGGTTCCAGCCAGTGTGGCTGAACTTGATGGAGTCAGCATGACAAGCAGGGAGGTGCCAATCGGAATGCAGATGCTTCCGGCGATCATGATCGGGCGTAATCCGAACCGCGTGAACTGCCGTGATGCGATCGTGGCACCGCATGGCCAGCCCAGCAACAACATGGTCAGGGCAAAGCCCGCGACCACAGGAGAACGGTCGAGAACTGTCTGTACATACATCGGCAGGAATGTCGTCAGCCCCATGATCGACATGCTGGCCAGAAAAACCGCCAGATTGGAGAAAGCGATAGGACGTTTCAGCCACAGGTCCGGTGCGACCATAGGCTCCTTCGCGCGACGTTCCTGCCAGATGAAGGCAATCAGCGAAAGAGCAAAGAGAATGAACGCCAGAATTCCTTCAAGCGAAACCGCGCTCTCCATCAGGGTGAGCGCAATCATCAGCGAGGAGATGGAGACGGCGAAAAGTGCTGCGCCAAGCACATCGATCGATACCGGCTTTGTCCGCTTCTCCTCATGAAGAAAGAGAAGAAAGCCCGATGCCGCCAGAATACCGACCGGCACATTAATCCAGAATACCCAGGCCCAGCTCAAGTTGTGAATGATGAGACTGCCAAGCAACGGACCGACAACGGCTGACAATGCCCAGACACTTGCAAGGTATCCCTGAACCTTGCTGCGCTGCGCTCCAGGGAAAAGATCGGCCACCACGGTCATGGCCGCAGGCTGGATTGCCCCCGCCCCGACGCCCTGCAACAGCCGGAAAACAATCATTGAAGGCATCGACCACGCAAAACCAGCCAGCACCGAAGCGGTCAAGAACAGCGCAATACCAAAAACAAGCACCGGCTTGCGCCCGTAAATGTCGGCCAGTTTGCCAAACACGACTGTCGTTGCTGTCTGTGTCAAAAGAAATGACGAGAAAACCCAGGAGTAGAGATTGAGCTGGCCCAGCTGCGCCGCGATCTGCGGCATTGCCGTCGACACAATCGTTGCCTCGACGGCGATCATGGCCATGCTTGCCATAATCGCGGCAACTACAAGCCCGCGATGAGAATGTTTTTCTGTCATGGATTGCCTTCAGACCAGAACCGGTCGTCGTTGATGGAAGCCTCCTCGCCTCCGACCTGTTTCTTAGACCTGCCCGATCACCACCGCAATAGGATGCCCGTCCCGACCAGTACACATTGTTGCTACCTCACTTGGATCGGGTTCGCTCAATCGACGGAAATGTTCTACCTGCTTGTTTTAGCGCACAACTTATCGGAAAACCGCTTCACACTTTGTAGAAACGCCTAACCTCTTGGAGAATGACCATGACAAACAGCACACCGCCCTATTTTCTGGAGGATACGGACGAAAGCGAAATCTCTTCCGATGTCGCAGGCATCGGCAATTTTCTGGTGACCACCCATATCCCCATACGGGCAGACGGTTCCATGGAAACCGGCGACATAACAGTCCAAAGCGAATGCACGCTGAACAGCCTCAAAGCATCGCTCGAAAAGGCTGGCAGCAGTCTGGCGAATGTTATTCACCTGACGATCTATCTGACTGACATCAATGAACGCCCCGCCTTCAACGAAGTTTATCTGCGCTTTTTCAAAAAGCCTTTTCCGGTTCGTTGCGCGGTCGGCGTCGCCGGGCTCGCCACGCCTGAAATGCGGGTCGAAGTCACGGCAATGGCCGTGCGCAATCAATAAGTTACGGAGCGGACGATCAGACGGTTTCGTTCAGCATATCCGGGCGTCGCGCACGAGCGACCCCGAGCTCAAGCAGGCTTCAGCGCACATTCTGCAAGAATTGCATATCATCATGCACTAATTTCATAACCTACTTCTTTGGGCTGCCTAGCCGTTGCTTCCGGGTTTATGCAATGCTCATGCATCAAACCAGAGGAGGGGTTCGATAAAATGAAAAAAATCATAACAATAATGGGTATCGCAGGCGCTATTCTGGCTACCGGATTCTCTGCCTATGCGGGAGAGACGCTGGATCGCGTCATGGAAAAAAAGGCCATGGTTGTCGCGACCAATGCTGGCTGGCCGCCCCAGAGCTTTCTGGATGATTCCAACAAGTTGGTAGGCTTCGACGTGGACGTGGCCAACGAGATCGGCAAGCGTCTTGGCGTCACCGTTTCCTTCGAAACACCAGACTGGGCAACATTGACAGGTGGTCGTTGGCAGGGTCGTTATGACGTTGGCGTCGGATCGGTCACGCCAACCAAAGCCCGCGCTAACGTCATCGATTTTGCTGGCATCTACTACTACAGTCCCTATGTCTATGTCGTTCATAAGGACAGCGCGGCAAAATCTGTCGCCGACCTGAAAGGCAAAATCATCGGTGTCGAGACCGCAACGACTTCAGAAGATTACGCTCGTCGGCAGTTGGAAATCGATGCCCCCGGCCTTCCCCCGATTGAGTACAAGCTCGAACCAGGCGAAATTCGCACTTTCGCAGATTCCATGCTGCCATTCGACGATCTGAGACTGGGTGATGGCGTCCGCATCGATGCAATCATCGCTCCAGAGCAAACGGCACAGAACGCCATCAAGAATGGCTACCCCGTAAAGATTATCGAAGGTGAATACGCTTTCCGTGAGCCGTTGGTGGTTATTGCCGAAAAAAACGATCCAGACTGGACAGCCAAGATTGGCGAAATCATCAAGCAGATGAAGTCTGACGGTACTTTGGCGACACTCACTGCAAAGTGGTACGGCAAAGACTACAGCGCCGACTGATATTACCCTTACATCAATATTGAAATGAGCCATCGTGACGATGGCTCATCCGATATGCTTTTCCTGGTGTTGCGATGACTTATCCGGCCACTTATTACAGCCAAACAAAGGCGGACGATTTCGCGCGTCCAACGCTTGAACGCGAAACAACAGCAGATGTCGCAGTGATTGGCGGCGGACTTGCAGGTTTGTCGGCCGCGTTGCAGATGTCGCGAGCTGGCAAGAAAGTCGTTGTCCTGGAAGCTGAAAGCATCGGCTTTGGCGCATCCGGACGCAATGGTGGATTTGTCAGCCCCGGCTTCGCGTCCGGTGGCGATGACATTGCTGCCCGCACGGGCAAGACGATTGCCAAAACACTTCATGAATTATCGATTGAAGGCGTCGAATTTGTTCGACAGAACATTGACACGCTGAAGATTGAAGAAGCCCAACTCATTCCCGGCATTATGAGCGTGCGCCGGTATGACGACGGTGAAAGCCTGAAACATTATGCCGAAGCGCTTCAACGCGATTATGGCTACAGAATAGATTTTCACCCGACAGCTGAAACGCGCAATATTCTGAATTCCAAACGCTATTTTCAATCCGTCTACGACCCTAATGCATTTCATATCCATCCGCTGAACTACTTGCGGGCGCTCGGTTGCGAGATAGAGCGGCTCGGCGGACGGATATTCGAGAACAGCCGCGTACTCCAATTGCTCGACCACAATGATGGCAAGCTTATAAAAACAGCCCGCGGGCAGGTCAAAGCGGGCAAAATACTGATCACCACAGGTGGCTACACCGATGGGCTCGTCAGCCAGATCAGACGGGCCTATCTGCCCATTGCCACCTATGTGATGGTGAGCGAAGAAGCGCCCGAACTGATCGCGTCGGCGATCCGCACCACGGCCGCGATTGGTGATAACCGTCGTGCCGGTGACTACTACCGTGTAATCGATGGTGGTCGCAGGCTTTTATGGGGCGGACGCATCACGACGAGAGCAGCCGATACGCCCGGCGTAGTCCGTGAATTGCGCAACGAAATGGTTGGAACCTACCCTCAGCTTGCTTCACTGAAGACAGAGTTGGCATGGTCGGGCCTGATGTCCTACGCCAGACACTTGATGCCCCAGATCGGTCAATTGGACCGCGCTACATGGTACTGCACAGCCTTCGGGGGGCACGGGCTGAACACAACCGCGATCGGCGGAAAGATCGTGGCCGAAGCCATTTGCGGACAGAGTGACCGCTACAAACTCTTCGAAAAATTCGGGCTGGTCTGGGCCGGAGGCGCCGCAGGTCTCGCAGCCGCCCAGCTAACCTATTGGAAACTGCAGATGCAGGATTGGCTTGCGGAGCGAAAGGCAAGCTGACAGGGGAGAGAACATGCTCGGGAGGTTTTTTCTGACGCGGCCCGAGGCCGCTAAACGTACTGTCCAGATAGCGTTCTTTGTTATCCTGACAGCACTCTTCTGTTTCATGAATATCCGGTTCTCCGGCATAACAAACTGGCTTGGCATCGACCCGAAAGTCGCAAAAGCCGGCTTCACCAAGGCGACGCTAATCTCCTCGATACTGCTTAGCATCGTCATCTTCGCGAATTGGAGTTTCCTGAGACTTTTTCCGCGTTGGGCGCAGATCACGGCAATATGGCTGGAACTGTTCCTGCTGCTGATGATCTTCTTCTATTCATTCGATCTCTCATTTGATTTTATCGCAAGAAAGATCGGATTTCTGATCAGCCAGGGTGTCGTCACGACGCTTTATATTTCCGCAGCCTCGATATTCTTCGCAACCATTCTGGCTCTGATCGGTGCGGTGGCCAAGCTTTCTAAGAATGGCCTCATCTACGGCCTGGCGACGTTCTACACTTCGCTTTTTCGTGGCCTGCCATTGTTGATGCAGATCTACATTATCTACCTTGGACTGCCGCAGGTGGGCTATGTCATCGGACCTATTCCCGCCGGTATTCTGGCGCTGTCCCTATGCTACGGCGCCTATATGACGGAAATCTTCCGCGCAGGCATTGAGAGCATTCCCCGCGGGCAGCAGGAGGGCGCATATGCGTTGGGTCTAGGGCCCTCGCAAACCATGTGGCTGGTCACGCTTCCTCAAGCGATGCGCATCATAATTCCGCCAACCGGCAACCAGTTCATCGCGATGCTCAAGGACTCGTCTCTAGTCTCCGTCATCGGCGTTTGGGAACTCATGTATCTTGCCCGTACCCAAGGTCAGACCGAGTTCCGGCACATCGAAATGCTCATCACCGCATCGATGATCTATTGGGCCCTGTCCATCGTTCTGGAATATGGTCAGGCCAAACTCGAAGCTCGCTTCAAGCGTTCCATCGCGCGTTAAGCGCGATGGAAATCCACTTCTCATTCGGTCGCCCCGACAAGGGGGACATGCTGATAAATGACAAGCAGAGCGATCATGGACAAGCGTCACGAAATTCTGTTCGAGCCGATCAAGATTGGCCCTGTTACGACGAAGAACCGCTTTTATCAGGTTCCGCATTGTAGCGGCATGGGTCATCGTTATCCCGAGCACGATCTGCGGCTGCGTGAAATGAAAGCGGAGGGCGGCTGGGGTGTCGTTTCCACACAGGAAACCGAAATCCATCCGACGTCAGATATCACGCCATCCAATCAGGGCCGCATATGGGACGAGAAAGACGCCGACCGTCTCCAGAAGCTGACTGAGGCCGTCCACCAGCATGGTAGTCTCGCTGCAATCCAGCTTGTGCATAATGGTATCCACGTCTCCAACCGTTTGACCAGACTGGCGCCGCTCGGTCCCATGGACATGATTGTCGATGTGGAGGACCCAGTTCAGGCAAGAGCCATGGACAAAGCTGACATCGCCCGGTTTCGCAAATGGCATCGCGATGCCGCACTTCGCGCCAAACGGGCCGGTTTCGATATTATCTATGTCTATGCGGGTCACGACATGACCTTACTGCAGCATTTTCTGCTGCAACGCTACAATACCCGCACGGATGAATATGGCGGGTCGTTCGAAAACCGCTTGCGATTGTTCCGCGAGGTTCTGGCCGATACGCGCGACGCTGTCGGCGACAAATGCGCAATCGCAGTCCGCTTTGCGGTTGAGGAGTTTCTGGGCGACCAGGGCATCCAGCACAATGGTGAAGGTCGGGACGTCATTGCCGCTCTCGCCGATGAACCCGATCTTTGGGATGTAAACCTGTCCGGCTGGTCCAACGACAGCCAGACGTCGCGCTTTTCGCAGGAAGGCTTTCAGGAGCCTTACATCTCATTTGTGAAATCACTCACCAGCAAACCAGTTGTGGGTGTTGGTCGCTATACCTCACCGGATACCATGGTACAGGCCATCCGCTCCGGTGTTCTGGACCTCATCGGCGCAGCCCGTCCGTCAATCGCCGATCCATTTCTGCCCGAGAAAATCCGGAGCGGTCGCATCGACGACATTCGCGAATGCATTGGCTGCAATATATGCACGGCCAGCGACAACACCGTTGCACCATTGCGATGCACGCAAAACCCGACGATTGGCGAAGAAGCGCGCAAGGACTGGCATCCGGAGAAAATCAGCAGGTTGCAGGCCACCGAGAAAGTTTTGGTGGTCGGCGGAGGACCAGCCGGTCTGGAAGCCGCTCGCGCCATGGCCGAGCGCGGTGCAGAAGTCATCATAGCCGAAAAGCATACCCATTGGGGTGGGCGCGTCACGGAGGAAGCGGCCCTCCCCGGGCTGGCAAGCTGGGCGCGTGTTCGCGATTGGCGCATGATGCAATTGCAGCGCGCGACCAATGTGGAGATGTATCTCGACAGCCAACTCGATGCCGACGAGATTCTGACTTACGGAATCCCGCATGTGGTGCTGGCCACCGGAGCGCACTGGCGCGCGGATGCAGTCGGTCGCTCGCATCGGCAACCTCCGGAAACACTGGAAGGACGCACGCTGAGCGTCAACGCTATCCTGAAAGACAAAACATCACTCGATGCGTGCCACGGACCTCTGGTGATATTTGATGATGATCGTTACTATCTCGGATCGGTTCTGGCCGAGCTGGCCGTGAGCCGCGGTATTGATACGACATTGGTCACGCCAGCGCCGATCGTGGCTCCCTGGACGGAACACACGCTTGAACAATCAAAAATTCAAACAAGATTGATAGAACTGGGTGTCAGGATAATCCCGCTGCATAAGCTCGCAAGACAAACATCGGACAGTCTGTCGGTCGCATGTGTCTATTCCGGCAGGGAAACCGAGGTTCCATGCAGCACACTGGTACCAGTGACCAGCCGCCATCCCAACAACACGCTGCAAGCTGCTTTGGAAGCCCGCAAAAATGACTGGCAAGATGCGGGCGTGATATCCGTCACGGCGATTGGCGACTGTTACGCACCATCTATCATCGCAGCTGCGGTCTATAGCGGCCATTATTACGCCCGTAATTTTGGCGCACAGGCCCCGGAAAATATGGATATGTATCGATAAAGACCCATCCGGTCGGCCAGCGTTCTGTTGATAGGCGAGGCTCGAACAGGTGTAACGGCGCAGGCGTTCGGACCGTCAAACAGCAGCTATCAACGGGTGGCTCCTGTGACCTTTAGTCTGGACGAACCAAGAGCTTGAATCTGACTCACCATGGCATGCGATTGGTCTCGCATCGCCGATGGTGTCATGCCGAAGTGCTGGCGAAACACCCGATTGAAATAGGAAAGATCGCCAAAGCCAACCTCGTAAGCAATTGAACTGATCGAGCGATTGTTATGTCGTGAAACACGCAGTCGGGCCATATCCAGTCGACGCTCAAGCACGTAACGGGAGAACGTCGTATTCTCAGCCTGAAAAAGCTTTTGGACCTGACGGGCAGTAACGCCAAACCTTGCGGTAACCGTACCAAGATCGAAGGTTGCATCCGACAGACCAGTCTCGATGAAAGCTTTGATCTGCGAAAGGTTCAGACCTGAGCGATGTTTACGGTGATCGTCCCGGAGAAACTCCAGAACCATTGGCAACACCTGTCGGAAGTGCGCCGCGATCATCTCGGCTTCGCCGGGCGCGTGCGTGCCTCGCATAAGCAGATAGGCACCATGCGTAATAAGGAGCTTTAATGGTGGATAGGCCTTCGGTATTGGGCGCATCAAAAAGTTTTTCACGGCCTGTTTTGAGACCGGAAAATAGCTCACAGGCAAACGTCCACAATCGACACGTCCGCCTTCAGGGAGCCACCATTCATACGCCTTGTCCGGCGACAGAAAAACTACGTCACCCGGCAACAGGTTCAATGTCTCACCGGATTGTCGGATGCGAAGCGCTCCTTCCATGCTTCGCACCATAAGCAATTGATCGGCCGAGCATCCGCCTTTACCCCGGATCAATATCTCGCAACTCGGAAAATAGCAGGTCATGATCCGGAGCGGATCTACCGAGCAGTAAATACCCCGGACAGCACCCTGTGCAGTTGCGCCCACGACCAGCGAGACATCTCCCACAATCTCAGTGAGCGCCGAAGCACAGAGTTTGCAGTCGGTTTCATTCCCGATATCGGCAATATGAAAGTGCTGCGGAACTATCGTTTCGATCTGCTTAGACGGAATCATGATGCATCCTTGCAACACGGGTAAATGACCAACGGTCAGTTCGTCCTGGTCCTATCAATTTTCGCCAGGAACCAAGCCGAACGCACAGGCCACCCTATAAAGTTGACAATAATAATCTAGTTTAAACGACTTTCGCGGAGACGGCCAGTCCTGTCTCCGTCGAATGAAGGCGGGACGACAAAAGGAGACCTTCATGGATCACCCTCATGACCAGGCACCATGTCCTTTGCGTCCAGGGGCGACTGTAACAGATTGATGGAAAACCGACGCCACGGATTGGCCATCCATCGGATTCCATTGACTATTCTCACTTGGGGAAAAACATGAACAGGCAATTCATAGTTCTGCTGCTCTCAGGCTGCGGATTTACGACGGCAGCGTTTGCACAGGAAACTGCAGGCAACGACGCAGGGGTTACGCGGCTGGACCAGATTATCATCACCGCCGGACGCAATGAGAGCTCAATTGCCGCTGTTGCTCAATCCGTTCAGGTGATTGATCGGGAACAAGTCGAAGAAGCGATGCGAATCTCGCCGAATGCCAGCGACTTGATTTCGCGCCTGGTTCCCGGTTTCGCACCAAGCAACCAGACCATATCCGGCGCGTCGGAAACATTTCGTGGTCGCAGCGTTCTGATCATGGTGGACGGTGTGCCCCGCAACACGCCACTGCGCGACCTGTCACGCATCCTGTCGATGATCGATCTCAATTCTGTTGAACGCATTGAGGTCGTGAACGGAGCTTCAAGCCTCTACGGTGCCGGCGGGACAGGCGGAACGATCAATTTCATCACCAAGCGGGGCACCAGCGACAAGCCGACCGTCACGGTACGCACCGGCCTTTCCGGCTACACGGAAAACCTTGGCAAATCGACCGCGCCGGAAACGAGCATCTCCATTGAGGGTCGAAAAGACAAGCTCGACTATTACTTCTCCGGAACCGGCGATTGGACCCGCCGCACCTATGACGGACATGGCAATGAAATGCCATCCGACGCCATGCTTGGACAAGGTGGCGGCGACAGGACGGTCAACGGCAATTTCTTCGGTGTCGTAGGCTATGAAAGCGGTCCGCGCCGGTTTGAAGTCAGCTTTGACTGGACCTACGCCAAGCAGAAGCCGGAATGGTTCACCAACTACACGACGAACCCGGTTTCACCGAGATTCGGTTCAGCCTACACCGGCGAACCACTTCGCGAGGATTCCAAGTATCTGACTGCAAAATATACCGATCAGGATTTTGCACTCGGCAATCTCGAAGTGAAGGCTTTCTATAACAAGATCTTCAAACAGTCCCCGTTCACCGAACTTTCGGCTGTGAACACTCAGGTCTATTATTCGGGAAATCCCCGACAGCCGACCGCATGGTTCAACCAGTCGAAATATGACTTCGACCGGACAGGCGTGAACATGACCATCACGACACCGATGGATTTCATCACCAATGGCAGCAAGCTGACCTGGGGTGTGGATTACGCTTACGACAAGGTGGCGCAGACCCTGCTGAACGACGAAGATGCTATCGCCCCGATGACGCAGAATTCCATCGCAGCTTTTGCGCAGGCCGAAGTTCCAGTCACGGAACGGTTCCGTTTGCAGGGCGGCGCGCGTTTCGATCAGTTCTACCTCGATGTGAATGATTTCACGCGGCCTACAGCAGTTGCCTGGCCTGCGCGGTCACTGGCGAATATCTATCCGGCGATCAGCGTTCTTGGTGGTTCGTTTGACTACAACGCATGGACCTTCAACGCTGGAGCGGTGTACGACGTCACGGAAGAGGTGCAGGCCTTCGGTAATTTCTCGCAAGGCTACAGCCTTACGGATATCGGCGCATTTACACGCCGCGCGGGTGTCAATTCACTTGCCGAAATCTGTGATGCCTACGGCTCGATAGCTGCCATCTATGGCTGCCGCGGCACGCCTGACTACACGATCAGCTATGCCGACATCGCGCCAAAGCCTCAGCTGGTCAACACTTATGAAGTGGGTCTGCGCGGCGATTGGGGCGATCTTCGCAGCACGGTGAGCAGCTATATTTCCACCTCCAAGGATGGTGTGAACTATGATATCGCGGCAAACCGCGTAAGCCAGCAGAAGGAACGTATCTGGGGCGTGGAGGCACGAGCCGACTACGACATCAATTCGATGTTCACCATCGGCGGTCTGGTTGCCTATCAGGAAGGCAAATATGACGCCAACCGGGATGGCAGCATCGGTTCGGACGAATACCTTCCCAATAACCGTATTCCAACCACATGGAAGGGGCTTGCCTATACCACAGTGTCGTTCGAAGGCGGGTACAAGGTCCGGGGGGAAGTTGAATATTTCTCGGGTCGCGACCGTATCAAGGGTCAGCAGATAGACGACGCTACATTGGTGAATATGGCGTTCTCGAAAACCTTCGAGAACGGCAGCGAAGCAAGCCTCGCCGTCCGCAACGTCTTCGACACCTATTATATCAACCCCACGGCAACAGCCACGCGTAACGCACCTGTAGCAGGGCTGGGGCGCAGCGTTTTCCTTTCCTATAAAGTGACGTTCTAAGGCAGAGCCGGGCGATGAAGATGCTTTTCAGCACCACGGCCTGCCTGGCAGGCCCGCACTCTCACAAGGGCAATCGATGATGACGATTGCCCCCTCTTCCATCGCCCGTCCCTCATCACGGAAACGGTTGTTCTGTGTCCTTGCAGGGCTCTATCTGGCTCAGGGCATTCCGACCTATCTGTTTGCTGCCGCCCTGCCTCCCATCTTGCGGGAACAGGATGTGTCACGCACCGCTATCGGCATGTTTTCCATTCTGCTTCTGCCCATGGTCCTGAAGTTTGCATGGGCACCTTTGGTCGACCGCTTCAGACCATGGGCACGTTCTCACCGGGCTGGCTGGGTCGTGCTTACGCAAAGCGGGATCATCGCGGCCATAGTGTGCCTCATCCCGCTGGGTCCGGATAATGTCACCGGAATTTTCATTGTCGGCTTCATTGCCTCTCTTTTGCTTGCCACTCAGGACATAGCGACCGATGGCTATGCTGCAAAATATCTCGACGAGGCAGACAGACCTCTCGGCAACGCCATCCAGGGCGGTGCGGTCGCTTTCGGCGTTCTGATCGGCGGAACGCTGGGACTGGTTCTTTATCACCACGCAGGCTGGGCGATCATGCTTGGCACGATTGCATTTCTTTCGCTCATTCCTTTGATCGCCGCCTTATCGATGCGGGAAAACGACCCCGCACCTTTGCTCGACGGGCGGGCTCTTTCACGTCCCTCGATCATGCATTTCCTACGCCGCGCCGAAGCACGGCAGATTCTGTGGATTGCACTGATCTATCGGGCAAGCGAAGGGCTGATGAAAGCCATGGAGGGACCCTATCTGGTGGATGCGGGCGTTCCGCTCGACGTGATCGGCTATCTGTCAGGTGCCGCCGCCGCAACCGCAGGCATTGCCGGTTCTGCCATCGCCGCCGTTCTTCTTCGTCGCAATGGTGTCGCCGCAGTGCTTGGGCTTCTGGGGAGCTTGAGAACAATCTGCTTCCTACTGTTCACCCTGCATGCTTTCGGCGCACTGGGTGGAATCTGGCCGCTTTACGGGGCATCGGCATTTCAGACGATCATCCGGTACATGGAGATCGTTGCGCTCTACAGCCTTTTCATGAGCGTCACATCGCCCGATCAGCCTGGAACTGATTTTACGATCCTCGCCTGCGCACAGATTGTTGTCTATCTGGCTGGTTCTATGGTTTCAGGCATCCTTGCAGATCGTCTGGGCTACGGCCCTCTCTTCGCTCTGGCCGCAGTGCTTTCGGGGCTGGCCGTTCTCGCCACAATTAGGATGCTCAAGACACTACCGAGGACAGGCGTTGATGCCATTGGCAGGCGGCCGTCATGATCCAGCATCCCTCTTGTTCTTCATGTATCTCGGGCCTTCATCGAGAAGGCGAGAAGCGCTGCCATGCCAGCAAGGATCGCGCTGACAAAAAGCGGTGCCTGCGCAGAGACTGTAAAAAGATAGCCGCCGGAGATCGCGCCCGCTCCTTGGCCAAGTACGTGAGCACTTGCAAGCCAACCAGCCGCAGCCCCCTGTTCTCCCTGTTCCATCCGTCCGGTGAGCCATCCAAGATAGTTGGGCGTGGCAATCGCCATTCCTACTCCGGCCATCACCAGTCCGCAGAGATTCACATATGCGAGGGGTACCGCCACGAGCAGGACACCAGCAGCCAGCAGAACTGTACCGAGGATAACGCAGGTTCCATTGTCGAGCCGCAACCGGGGAATGACCAGTATCTGCGTTGCGATCATCGCAAGCGCCACAACAATCAGCGTGATCCCCGCAGCAGCGGTTGCCTCGGCCGGACCAACGGCAAGATGCAGTTGCAGCAGCGGTCCGAGGATCATCTGAACATGTCCGAAGGACATCGTGACCAGAAATCCAAGTCCGAGGAATGGCAGCAGGCGTCCGTCGAGTGGAGAAAGATATGCCCGACTATCGGAACGCGGACCAGCTTTGCCGACAGTGTCGTTTGCAGCAGGCGCCAGCAGGAGACTGAGCGGACTTGCAACGAGCAGCATAAGTGGCAGAAGCGGCATGACACTGGCGGTCACTGCCGCAGCGGAACCCAGAATGCGGCCAATGCTGAGCCCGGCGCTGAGCCGTGCCAAGGCAACGGTGCGCTCCTTTTGCGGCAACAATCCGGAAATCCAGGCTTGAGCAATCGGCATAATTCCAGCGGATGCTGCCCCATAGACGAGGCGCGATACTACGAGCAAACCGAGAGCCGGCACATAGGGCAGCGGGCCCACCACCATCAGCGCCAGAAAGATGAGTTGTGCCAGCAGAAGTACGAGCCCCAGCCAATACAGCGCGCGCCGCGCTCCAATTCGAGCGCCGAGCATTCCACACAAGGGAGCGCTGGCAACGAAGGCCACGGCACCAAGCCCCGCTGTAAGACCGATCTCACCTGTTTGCAGACCCGTCGCAGTCGCGATGAGAGGGACAAGAGCAATGAATGCTGTCTGATTAAAACCGATAGTCGAAACGGCAATCGAAAGACGAGAGGACATTTTAAGCGCCGTATCATCGAAACCCATGGAAATCACCGCATGTTTAATTTTCTATATCGGTAGCAATGTCTGCATAGTATGTAAATAAAAAATCATAACTATTTCGGAGAAGCGAAATGAATATAGTAATTAATACAAATTACCTCGCTGTATCGGAAAGTATATTTATAAATTCTCTGAAACGAGAATGGAAAAATTGGGAAATAGTGGATGGACCCCCATCACCTGCTGGAGGTACAACAAAAAAATACTTACTTCTGAAGCTTCCGGCATCAGATATCGAGGTCAGGGTGCCTGTGACTTTCTGGTCGCTCGCCGGATATCATTGCTTCGGCGCGCCTATGTGGAAATCCAATGGCGACCGGTTGGAACCTATAAGTTTGCCAGAACTCGCGCTCCTGCTTCTCAAAGAAAATGAGATCGGCGGCAGCGTTTCACCCAATGCGAAACTACTCTTCCAGCAAAGAGTGCTGGACAGCACGCGCTCAATTACCGACCTCCTCCGGGAAACCGCCGATGAACGACCTTTTGTTGAATCAGACCCTGATTTCATCACGGCCGAAAAAGCGTTGCGGTTCGGTCATGCGGTACATCCGTTTCCACGCAGCCGGGATGAATTCACCGATGAAGACAACCGCCGGTTTGGCCCGGAATATGGCAATGCCTTTGCTTTGCGGTGGTGGGCTGTCGAACCAGAACTGCTGGCACAGGGAGCGGCTGATGGCTTCGACGTTGCCGAAGCTATAGTATCCATTGCGTCGGATTCTCGACTGATTGAAAAAGCGGCCGGGCGACCGCTCATTCCGTTGCACCCATGGCAGGCGTCTCGCCTGTCGCTACGCCCGGATATCCAGCAACTGGAACGTCAGGGCAAGTTGATCGATCTCGGCAGCAGCGGCCCTGACTGGCGCGCGACAAGCTCGTTGCGCGCGATATATTCTCGCGAGAGCGACTGGATGCTCAAATTTTCGCTCAGCCTCCGGCTTACCAATTCGCGCCGCATCGTAGAACCAAGCGAATGCCTGCGGGGCATTAACGTCCATCGGCTCGTAACGGGAACAATCGGCAAGGCCCTGAAAGAACGTTTTCCGGATTTTCACATTATGGGTGAACCCGGCTGGATATCTCTGCGTTTGCCGGACGGCTCCATCAACAATGAAACGATTACAGTTTTCCGGGAAAACCCGTTTCGCGGTGAGCAGCAACCGCACGCGGCCGTTCTTGCAGCGCTTTGCGAACGTCACCCGGATGGGAATGGAAGCCATGTCGCAGACCTCATACGCCGGATCGCCGCGTCGGAGGGAGCCCCAGAGACTGATGTAGCGAAGCGCTGGTTCGAACGCTTTCTGGATGTTGCCATTGCGCCTTTCATGATTGCCCAAGGCGATTACGGCCTGCTTTTTGGCGCTCATCAGCAGAATCTCGTTCTTGGCCTCCAGGACGGTTGGCCGAATGCGCTCTATTTCCGTGATTGCCAGGGTACAGGTTACGTCCGCTCTTTCTTGCCGTTTCTGCGCGAACATCTGCCTGAGGCAGGTGCTGCTACCGACCATGTCTTCGGCAGTGACGAAGCTGCTCAACTGATTGGATACTATCTGTTCATCAACGGCGTTTTCGCACTTATCGCCGCGCTGGGCTCGGCGCGTTTCATTGATGAAAATGAACTTTTTGCGGCCCTGCAACGCTTTCTGGAACGGCTACACAAGCGGCCTGTGCGGGACAAGACCGCGCTGGATTATCTCCTTCACAGCCCCACGCTGGTTGCCAAGGGAAATTTCATGATCTCGGCTGGAAACGTCAATGAAAACACCGACGTGACCGATCCCCTCGCCTCCTACATCCAGTTTCCCAACCCCATTTCGACACGGTGAAGCCATGAATGTTCAAACGAAGAGTAGTGACTATCAACGCCTTTCGCCACACGCGGAAATAGGTGGTGAATTATCCTGGCATTATTGCGCGACGAATTCCGAGCGGCTTGCGGCAAGGCTGGACAAGAGTGGACGTATATTCCTGTTCGGAGAAGCCGGAGCGTTTCGCGCCGAAGCAAGCCTCACCTTCGACCGGCAGACAATCGCACTGCAAGATGTGAGGCTCGATCCTTTGCATAGCGATGCGACCATGCTGCTTGCAGCCCTGTTGGATGCCGTCTTTCTGCGTTTTCCCGACATTGCGGCTTTGACGCTACCACCAGCCAGCGAACTTGCTCCAGTCAGCGCCTTGGCTCTGCGGGAAGTCGAAGGTTTGGCCGTAGTGGATCGCTGTGTGTTACACCAGTTGCCGTTGCTGTGGCGCAAACAGGCTGCCCATATGCCTTATCCCAGCATCCGATCGGCACTCGGTCCCGCCGACCGGCTGCCATTGCTTCGTCCTCCCCGTCCATCCGGCATATTTTACGAACGCTGGATACCTGATCTGAACAAGACAGTTTCCTTCCGCCCCATCGATCGTCGTACGGATCTAGACTTGTTCTACGGCTGGATGAATCAGGGACGCGTCTCCTTTTTCTGGGAGCTGGCGCAAAGTCCAGAGGCACTTGAGACCTACCTCGCAGATCAGGAGCGGGACCCGCATATCTTTGGTGTCATCGCGAATTTTGATAACGAGCCGACCGGCTATTTCGAATTCTATTGGGCACGTGAAGACCGTCTCGGTCCACATTATGAGAGCGAAGATTTCGATCGCGGCTGGCATGGCCTGATTGGCAATCCTCGGCACCTCGGCCGCCCCAAGACGCTCGCGCTTTTCCGCTCGGTCACCCACTATCTTTTCCTTGACGAGCCTCGAACGCAACGCATCGTTGGCGAGCCACGGGCATCCCACCAGAAGATGCTCAGCTATTGCGCAGACGTAGCCTATGACAAGGTGAAGGAATTCGATTTTCCTCACAAGCGCGCCGCTCTGGTGTGTTGTGAACGGGACCGCTTCTTCAAGGAGGTGCCGTTATGAACCGTCAACCAGTCTCCGGGGCTCTTCTTGGCCCGCTTCCGGGCCGCAAAGCGGTTGACGACGAGATATGGGGAATAGTGAACCGAACAGCTATTGCCAAAGCCATCTCGGAACTGTCGTATGAGGAAGGCTTTGCGCCTGTCGCCTTGAACAAGGCTGAAACGATGTGGACGCTGACGCTTGGCGATGCTGTTTCCTATCGTTTTGAAGCACGCCGTCGCATCTGGGGACAGCTGCATATCGATCCGAAAAGCCTCGTGCGGGCGACATCGACAGAAGAAGCTGTGGCAAATGACGCGGTCGGCTTCCTCGCCGAGGCGCGTGATGTTCTGGATATTTCACCAGCCACTTTCTGCACGTATGCAAAGGAGCTTTACAACACGCTGATGGCGGACGCCCGTATCGTGGCACGCCGTGCCGCTTTCGATGCAAGCGAGCTGGCTGGCCTGTCCGACACGGAACTGCAAACACTCCTCGACGGTCATCCCAAGGCGCCGGCAAACAAGGGACGGCTGGGTTGGGGATTGCAGGATAGCGAAACCTACGCACCGGAATTCGATGCACCGATCCAGCTTTTCTGGCTCGCCGCCGCGCGCAACCATTGTCAGCTTGCACTTGCACATGATCTTACAGAGCCTGCGTTGCTAGCCGAATGCCTCGGCACAGGAGAACGACACAATCTGCTTGCTGCGATGAGTGACGTGGGCATTAGCCTTGACACGCATATGCTGCTGCCCGTCCATCCCTGGCAATGGCAATCGATGATTGTCAGCCAATATGCCAGCGAGATTGCTGCCGGGCGACTGGTACCGCTTGGTTGTTTCGGCGATACCTACATTGCGCAACAGTCCCTGCGAACACTTGCCAATCAGGTTCGCGGGCGCGCGCTTCATGTCAAATTGCCGCTTACCGTCCTGAATACGTCTGCCTGGCGTGGCGTTCCCGGAAAATATATGCGGATCGGACCGGCGCTGTCTCACTGGCTCGCGGAAACAGCCAAGAGGGATTCGGCGCTGAAAAACGTCCGGATTCTGCAGGAAGTCGCCGGTGCGTTTTAC
Organism: Brucella sp. GW823-FHT04E01; assembly: GCF_058796175.1. NCBI lineage: Bacteria > Pseudomonadati > Pseudomonadota > Alphaproteobacteria > Hyphomicrobiales > Brucellaceae > Brucella > Brucella sp. GW823-FHT04E01. Next base: position 1,042,585 of record NZ_JBXAIK010000003.1, read on the forward strand.
CCTCATCCGCACTTCGCAACACTGAAAGGCGCGCCCTATCAGTTTTGCGAGATGCTGGGGGCCATCTGGCGGGAGAGTCCGGAAAAGCACTTGCCGCACGGTTGGCGCCCCATGATGATGGGAGCACTGGCGCAGTCTGATAATGCGGGGCGTCCTGTTATAAGCGCCCTGATCGAACGATCCGGCCTGTCCCATGATCAATGGCTCGAACGTCTCTTCGAGGCAATCGCGGTCCCGCTCTACCATTTCTTATGCTGCTATGGAGTTGGCTTCATTGCGCATGGCCAGAATATCACGCTTCTTCTGGACGGCGACATTCCTGCCGGTGTGGCGATCAAGGATTTTCAAGGTGACACCGATCTGATTGACCAAGAGTTTCCGGAGCTGGCAACACTCCCCGCAGATGTAAAGGCGACGTTGAAACGTCGACCGGCTCCCCATCTGCAGCAACATCTCCAGACAGGACATTTTGCGAGCGTACTACGGTTTCTTTCCGAAGCACTGGTCGCTCACGATAGCTATCCCGAATTATCGTTCTACACAAGCCTCTCAGCCCGGTTGAGGTTTTATCAGCAAAGCCATCCGGAACTGGCCGAGCGATATAAAATTTTTGATCTGTTTCTTCCGAAAATACCGCGCATAGCGATTAATCGCGTTCGTCTTGCGATCGGCTATGGCGACACCAATGAGCGGCCTGTTCCCGCTCTTGGTACCGAGTTGAACAATCCTCTTTACCTCGCGGAAATGGCGTCTTTCTCCTCCCAGAGGGCGCAAACTTATATCAATGAAGGAGTTTCAGTATGACACATTCCATTCTTGATCTGTGCGGAATTGGCGTTGGTCCATTCAATCTCAGTCTGGCGGCGCAGCTGGATTCAATCAACGGCGTAAATGTCCAATTTTTTGATCGCAAACCCAAATTCGACTGGCACCCGGGCATGATGCTGCCCGGTGCCGAACTCCAGACCTCCTTCATGAAGGATCTGGTTACAGCCACTAATCCGACGAGCCCGTGGACATTTGCAGCCTATCTGGTCGCCCATAAGCGGTTCTATGAGTTTCTCAACGCTGACTACGACGCCATCCCCCGCAAGGAGTTTGCGCGGTATCTGTCTTGGGCTGCAGGGAATATTCCGAGCCTGAACTTTGGTCAGAATATCCGCGAGATCACTTTTAGCGGCAATCATTTCCAGCTGGCCTTCGATAATGAGGTCCGAACGGCCCGCAATCTGTCCCTCGGTGTGGGGTTGAAACCCTATGTACCTGAATGGGCCAGATCGGTGATTGGCGATCGTGCATTCCATTCAAGCGAAGCCGTACAGAAACTGGACACGCTGAAAGGCAAGAGGATTGTAGTTATCGGCGGAGGGCAAAGCGGCGCGGAGATATTCCAGCATCTGCTGGAACGCAGAGATTCCGACAACGAGATCAGCTGGATCAGCAGGCGACCGAACTTTCAGCCGCTTGATGACTCACCGTTCACCGACGAGCATTTCACCCCGCAATACGTGGCCGAGTTTCATCAGCTTGCCGAGCCGCGACGGCACGCGATCGTCGAGCATCAAAAGCTCGCAAGTGACGGTATTTCTGCGTCGACAATCAGGGCCATATATCGACGTCTCTACGAACAGCGTCATCTGGACGGCGATGCGCTACGGGCGACCTTGCTTCCATACCGGGAAGTTCTTGACCTCAAGCAGGATGGCGCAAGCCTGTCGATCGTGATGCGCAACGGTTTCGATGGCACGATCGAGATGCTCAGCGCCGATCATCTGATCTTTGCCACGGGCTACAAATTTTCACTACCTGAATGCCTCTCTGCAATCCAGGATCGACTATCGGCTGTAGAGGGCAGATCTTTGCGTGTCGGCGCAGATTTTGCTCTCGACTGGAACGGGCCTGCTGACCGCCGGATTTTTGTACTCAACGCAGGCAGGCTTTGCCATGGCATCGCAGAACCACAATTGAGCCTGATGGCCTGGAGAAGCGCTGTCATCACAAATGCGCTTCTAAAACGCGCGCATTTCGATCTGGAATTTCCCGATACCGCTTTCCGCTGGACGTCAGGCAACCTTGATTTGAACCGCTCGGCATCCGGAATATCTTGAAGCCACACTCATCAGCCTAACCCGCGCCAACACATCCACCGGGGTTACACCATGCAGCTCCGGTGGATTGAGAATTACGCTAGCATCTTGCTGCCCACCCTTGGGGTTATGAGCGCGCTGCGATGCGTGCGTATAGAACTCGCTTCCGTGCATCGATATTAGGTCGAACGGTCTTCTGCGAGAAGCCGGAGCCAGTTCGCAAAGATACGAACATCGGTTATGCTTGAGAGATTTCGTGTATTTTTGTGGGAATTTGGTTGCGGGGGCAGGATT